>DASYYZ010000182.1:80000-104568 GCA_035946735.1 Terriglobia bacterium | reverse complement strand
CGCCATGGCCGACGATTACTACCTTGGGCGCTCGAACCCGTCCAACCTCGACCAGGCGTTGGGCCTGCTGCGTCAGGCTGTCTCCGACAATCCGAACGACTATGAGGCCTGGTGGCGGATCGCCAGGACGGAAGCTCATGTGGGCGGCGACCTTGATTCAAAGAATCAAAAGGGGCAAGTTGCGGCCTTCCAGGCAGGCGTTGATGCTGGCCGTCGAGCTGTGGCGCTTCAACCCAGCAGAGTGGAGGGCCACTTCTGGCTGGGGGCCAATAACGGCCTGCTGGCCGAAGCTGAAGGATGGTTCAAGGGGCTGCAGTTGCTGGACCCCGTCCGCCGGGAGATGGAAACCGTGGTGCGCCTTGACCCGGACTACGAGCAGGCCGCCGGCGAGCGAACTCTGGCCCGGATTTATTACCGCGCCCCTTTTTTCAAGGGTGGGGACAAGCAGCGCTCCATCGAATTGCTGAAAGATTGCTTGAAGCGCTACCCGCAGGATTCCTTTGCCCTGCTCTACCTGGGCGACGATTATCTGGCCGTTGGGCGCAAAGCTGAAGCGCGAGTGCTCTTCCAACAGATTCTCAGCCTTTGTCCCGATCCGATCTATGGTCCGGAGCTGGCGGGAAACCAAGCCGAAGCGCGTGACCGGCTGCAGCAGCAGCTCCGCTCCGGAAAGTAGTGAAATTGGGACCCGCGCGGTGGAGTCACGTTACGGTGCCGGGAACGAGGGATATATCACGCCATGAGCGCAGAAGCCAAGACGAACGAAGCGTCAAGCAGGCAGTGCCTTTTTCGGCGTTTCGAACATCGAAGAATCGGTGCGCTAGTACGTCAACGGGCTGGGCTTCGAGATGACCAAAAAATAGATTGACGAGGGCAAGCTACGCTGGTGCTGGCTCCGGCACGGGGAAGCGGCCCTGATGCTGCAGGGATTCCCAAGAGAAGGACGCGATTCGTGGCTGCCCGAAGGAAAGCTGGGCGAGGGTGTGTCGATCTGTTTCATCTGCGAAAAACGCCTTGACCATCTACCGCGAGGTCACTGCGCGTGGGGTCCAGGCATCGAGGCCCTTTGTTGGGAACGGAATGTGGGTGACGTCCCTGTCGGACCCGGACGGCTACAGACTTCACTTCGAGAGCTACACGGACATGCCCGAAGATACGATATTCTCGGGCATTCAGTGAACGACTGATCAGCGACCCCACCTTTTCAGCGGCCGATACTACCAGCATCATGCCCTTTGGCCGTCCTTCCATCACGGACTGGCTTTTCGGGCCCGGACCTAATGATCCGGGGAAACTGTGGCCCCGATGGCTCTGGCTGCGCGCGCTTGGCCTGATCTTTTTCTCCGCGTTCTACAGTCTTGCCTTTCAGATTCAGGGGCTCGTGGGACCTGAAGGCATTCTGCCAGCCCGGGACTATCTGCAACAGGTCGCCGAGCAGCTTGGCGCTTCGCGCTTCTGGTACGCGCCCACCTTGCTTTGGTTTGGCAGCGGCTCGAGCGCCTTGGCGTCCCTCTGGCTGGTCGGACTCGTAGCTTCGATCCTTCTCATCCTGAATGTGTGGCCGCGCGCCAGCATCGCGGCGTGCTTTCTGGCCTATCTTTCCTTTGTAGCCGTGGGCCAGGATTTTGCCCAGTACCAGTCGGACGGTATGCTGCTGTCGGCGGCTTTTCTGAGCCTTTTTGCCGCACCTCCCGGGTTACGGCCGCGCCTGGGGCGGGATCATCCTCCCTCGCGCGCGACGGTTTTCATGCTGCTGTGGCTATGGTTTCGGATCTATTTCGAATCCGGACTGGTCAAGCTCGCGAGCCACGATCCCCAGTGGCGTAATCTGACGGCCCTTGATCAGTACTACCAGAACGGCCCGCTGCCGGACTGGATCGGGTGGTACGCGCAGCATCTTCCGCACGGCTTTCAAGCCGCCATCACGCTCGCCACGCTCGTGATTGAGCTCGGCCTCGTCTGGCTCATGTTCGCCCCGCGGCGAGTGCGATTGGCCCTGTTCTTCATCGTGACTCCTTTTCAGCTCGGCATCATTCTTACCGCAAATCTGGCCTTTCTGAACCATCTTGTACTCTCGCTAGGCATCCTGCTGCTCGACGATCACTTTCTTCTGCACGCGTTGAGCTGGATCAATCCTCGCTTGGGACTGACGGCCATGCCGCGGCTCCGTGCCGGAATCGACCCGTCCGCGGCCGATCTCGGCGCGGTCGGCGCGAGTGCCACGGCATCCGCAGCCGATGCCATGCACGCGCGCGGCGGTCTGGTGTCGCTGCGCCGCCGGGCGTCAACTGTAGCGGTGGCCGTCATTCTGATCTGGATCTTCTACGCTACGGCCGGCGAGCTCGTGATGATGCTGGCGCCGGCCTTGCCTCTCCCACTCGGACCGGTGACAGCCCTGGAGCCGTTCCGAATTGCGGATCAGTATGGCCTCTTTGCGGTCATGACCACGGCGCGCTATGAGATCGAGTTTCAGGGAAGCAACGATGGTAAGAACTGGATCGCTTATCCTTTCCGGTACAAGCCGCAGCGTCTCGACCACCCGCCGCGCTTCTTCGCGCCTTATCAACCGCGATTTGACTGGAATCTGTGGTTCGCCTCGCTCGGCGCGTGGCGCCAGTATCCGTGGGTGGTGCGAACTGAAGTGCTGCTGTTGCGGAATGATCCCGCGGTGATCAGCTTGTTCGACGGAAATCCCTTTGGACCCGTTCCGCCGAAGCGAGTGAGAGCCGTGGAGTGGCAGTATTGGTTCACGACCCTGCAGCAGAAGCGCACCACGGGCGAGTGGTGGCGCCGGGAATATCGAGGCCTCTACGGGCCCGGCCTCGAGTTGACGCCGGACGGCAAAGCCAATGCCCTCGAGTGGCCCGCGCAGCAATGACGCTGAGCCGCTGCGACCGAAGGCCGGGGGGTTTGATGGTGCGTGCTGCGCTGGCTACAATTGATTCAAGGAGACTCCAATGAGCGACGTACTCTTGATTGCGGGACGCGAATTCCGCTCGCGGTTGATTGTGGGGACGGGCAAGTATCGGAGCTTTCAGGAGACCGCGCGGGCGCTTGAGGCGTCGGGAGCGGAGATTGTGACGGTGGCCGTGCGGCGTGTGAATCTGACGGACAGCAGTAAGGAATCGCTGCTGGACTACATCGATCGCGACCGCCACTTCATTCTGCCCAACACGGCCGGCTGTTATACCGCGGACGAGGCGATCCGGGCGGCGCGGCTCGGGCGCGAGGTCGGACTGTCCAACTGGGTGAAAGTGGAAGTGATTGGGGACGAGAAAACGCTTTTCCCCGATAACTTCGAGTTGCTGCGTGCGACCGAATCGCTGGTGCGGGAGGGCTTTGTCGTCCTGCCTTACACGAATGACGACCTCGTCACCGCGCGACGGTTGATCGACGCCGGCGCTGCTGCGGTGATGCCGCTCGGTGCGCCGATCGGGTCCGGCATGGGCATTCAGAACCTGGCCAATCTTCGCATCCTGCGCGAGCGGATTACGGAGGTTCCTCTGATTCTCGATGCCGGCGTGGGCACTGCGTCCGATGCTGCTATCGCGATGGAACTCGGCGCTGACGCTGTGTTGATGAACACGGGCATCGCCGCCGCGCAGGACCCGGTGCTGATGGCTGAAGCCATGAAGCATGCGGTCCTGGCGGGCCGGCAGGCGTACCTGGCGGGCCGCATGCCGAGGAAGCTCTACGCGACGGCGTCAAGCCCGGTTGGCGGTCTGGTGAGGTAATTAAGGATGGACGGTGCAACGAAACGCGCGTGCGGATCAAGGAAGAGCATAGCGAAACGGCAGTACGTGATGACACGCAGAATCTGTCGGGATGCGCGCCAACAGCTCGTCGAGAACACCGTATCCTGCCCGGCCCAGAAAATAGATGCCACTGATGCTGCGCTCCTGAAGATGTCCTCCGGGCAGGAAGAAGCTTTCCAGCGCCTGCTGGTGCCGGCCCAGTACTTCTGAACCTGCAAATGCTGACCGCGTGATCTTACCCTTCAATTTCTCGATTTGACCAGCAATGCTTTGGCGCGTGTGCTCGACGGCATCGAGCAAGGTCGGGTCGATAGCCCGGACTTCGCTCTGCAATCGTTCTAGAACCAGCGCGATCTCGCGTTCATCCCGTTCAAGCCGGTCCTGCCAACCGGGTGAGAGGCTCAAGGCAGCGATCCTCTCGGCTAAGTGGGCCGGTCCCTGCCACACATCATCTACGCTGATTTCGTATTTGTCGAGCAGACGGCCTGTGCGCGGGTCGACCAGGGTAAACGATGCGCGCGGAAAGATGACAGGCTGCTGCCGCCCGAAGGCGGGATAGAGGACCGCGCTCTGGGCGTGATAAGCGAGCTCGGCAGGACCGGCGATGTAGGCGATCGTTGGAAGAAGGGCGTCCTGGACCACCGGCCGGAAGAGGGCGTTGGGCGTAATTGCTTCAGGCCTTGAATCCGCTAAATGGCGGACATCTTCCGCGCTGATGGAGGAGCCCGCTTCCACGTTGAACTCTCCAGCCGTTCCGGTGAGGCGCAGCGCCCGGCGGTTGCCGTCCTGCTCGATGAATAAAAGGCTGGATTCCGGGCCTACGTGGACTTGAGCGTGATATCCGGCGTCGACCAGCGCGCGCGCTCGCTCCTGCAAGCGGGCGTTGAGGGCGCGGGCGTCGCTAATTGCGCGCTCGAATAGCGGGCGCGCCAGGCGGTGAAGTTCGGGGTCGAGAGCATCAATCAGGATCACTCCGAAGCGTCCGAGCAAACGCGCCATCAGCCGGCCAAAAGCCTCTCCCCAAGGCGCGCCGGGCTGGTAGGCGGTGCGGAGATCGCCAAGCAATTGCTTACGCGTTGCGCCCTCCGGGAGTACTGACTCCAAACGGGTCAAAGTCTCGGCCACGGATTCGCTGAGGCGGACATAGCCTACGGAGGATTGCGGGGCGGACCGCGTTCCGGCATCGCCAAGCGGAACGGGCTGGTAATCGTCGTCGAGGAGCGTGGTCGCAGCCACTTCTTCGAGATCATGATCCTCGGTTGCCAGCCAGAAGACGGGCACGGAGGAAACACCCTGATTAGAGAGATGATGCGCCAGACGTACCGCGGTGAGCGCCTTATATAGCGTAAAGGCCGGGCCGGAGAAGAGCCCAACCTGCTGTCCGCTAACCACGGCCACGGTTTCGGGCCGGGCAAAGCGATCCAGGCTGGCGAGCGTCTGTTCGCTGGCCCCGAAGTCACGGTTCTGGCGCAGTAAAATCCGGGCAAGCGCGGCGCGGGTTTCCGGAACGTATCGCAGAGACTCCGCTAATTGGCGGTAGGAATCTGGTTCAAAGGGGCTGCCGCTGCCATAGAACGTTGCCACTCGATCAAAATGATCAATGTAATCGCGAAGGATGCCGGTGGTCTCAGGAAGGCGCGAATAGGGAATACAGTGAGATTCCATAGGGTTGTTTGCTGCTTACTCCACAAGCGCATCACGGCCCACTTCACCACCAGCCTAGCATTAGATGGCTCTGCACAATGAAAGGTTAAAGCGCGAGTCCGGATTTGGCGGTTTTGAGGGTACGGGTAATCTCGCGACGGGCTCGTGCGTTTACCGGAAGCAAGGGACTGCGAGGCTCGCCGCCGCGAAACCCCGCAATATCCATCGCGGCCTTCACGGCAGGGGCTCCGTATTTCAGGTTGATCCCAGTGGCCAGGGGCAGGAGCCTGGCAAACAGTTCACCGGCCAGTTTGCGACGGTTTTGACGGAAGGCCTCGTAAAAAGCTACGCAGAGCTCGGGCGCGAAATCAGCCTGTCCCACGATGCCGCCGGCGCCGCCGGCGCGAAGAACGTCAGGAAGAATTTTGAGGGAGCCCGAGAATACCCTGAATCCAGGCCGCACTGAGCGCAGAACAGTACGCATGTACGTGAGATCACCGGAGCTCTCTTTGAGCCCTGCGATGTTGGGATGGCGGGAGAGAGAGACGAGGGTTTTGACCGGGATCTGTACTCCCGTGCACTGCGGAATGGAATAGATGAGGACCGGGCGCGGAACCGCATCGGCCACGGCGCGGTAATGGGCCAGAAGCGCCGGACCATCCATCTTCGACTTGTAGTAGCCCGGTGTGACCACCAACAGGATGTCGGCCCCGCGCGCCGCGGCTTCGCGACTGAGCAGAATCGTCTCCCGAGTGCTTTCGAGGCCCGTACCCGTTATCACGAGTTCGTCCCGCTTGACGCTGCGGCGCGCGACCTCCGTGAGCTGGAGCCTCTCCGCAGCCGTCAGGAACGGAGCTTCACCCGTGGTCCCCGCCACCATTACTCCGGCGAGCCCAATTCCGGTGTAGCGCTCCAGATTGGCAAGGAAAGCCTCTTCGTCAAGGTCGCCCTCACGGTTGAAGGGAGTGACCATGGGGGGGATGATGCCGTGCAAGCGGTCGACTGAATGACGATTGGTGATTGTACTTTGATTTCCGCTGTTCACGATCCACACCCTCTCGAATAACAACGAATCAATCGTCGCTCCTATTTCAGCGTTCGATTTCGGCCTTCATCCGATGCAATTCCTGCAGACATTCCACCTGGATCCCGCCCTGGCGTTGCGCGCGAATGCCCTGCACGGCCGCGACCGCGGCCGAAAGCGTGGTGATACACGTGATGCTGTGTTGGATCGCGGCTCTTCGAATCGAGCGCTCATCCAGGTGGGACGCCCGGCCGAGCGGCGTGTTGACGATCAGATCGATTTTCGAGCTTTTGATCAGATCGGCGACGTTGGGACGGCCCTCATTGATCTTGTTCACCCTCTCCACGGTGACGCCGGCGCTGCGCAGGTATTCTGCCGTGCCGCGCGTTGCCACCAGCTTGAAGCCGAGGCTCAACAGATCGCGCGCGATGGGCACGGCGTGAGGCTTGTCATGGTCATTGACGGAGACAAACACGCGTCCTTCGGCGGGAATGCGGTGGCCGGCGGCGAGTTGGGCCTTGGCGAAAGCCAGTCCGAAGCTTGACGCCGTGCCCATCACCTCTCCGGTGGACTTCATCTCGGGACCCAGGATGGTGTCCGCTCCGGGCAGTTTGATGAATGGGAAAACGGGAGATTTCACGAAGTGGTGGTGCACCGGCAATTCATCTTGGAGCCCGAATTCACGCAGCTTGCGGCCCGCCATCAGCCGCGCCGCCACCTTGGCGAGCGGCACTCCGGTCGCTTTGCTCACGTAGGGAACCGTCCGCGACGCCCGCGGATTCACTTCCAGCACGTAGACCTTACCGTTCTGGATGGCATACTGCGCGTTCATCAGGCCGACAACCTGGAGCTCCCGCGCCAGCCGCACGGTGTATTCCCGCAACGTCTGGCGCTCGCTTTCGGAGACTTCGAAAACCGGCAGGCAGCAGGAGCTGTCGCCGGAGTGAATGCCAGCCTCCTCGATGTGCTCCATGATGCCGGCGATCACCACGTCTTCACCGTCAGCCAGAGCGTCTACGTCCACCTCGGTGGCGGCTTCCAGAAACCGATCCACCAGGATCGGAAGCGCTTGATGCAGGTCCTCCGCGCGGCGGACATATTCCACCAGCGTATCTTCATCATAGGCGATCACCATGGCGCGGCCGCCCAGCACAAACGATGGGCGCACCAGAACCGGATAGCCTATCTCGCTGGCCACCGCGACGGCTTCCTCCACGTTCATGGCGATGCCGTTTTCCGGCTGGGGAATGCCAAGGCGGCCGAGCAGCGCTCCGAATCGCTTACGGTCCTCGGCCATTTCGATCGATTCGGGCGAAGTTCCGATGATCGGGACGCCGGCCGCCTTGAGCTGGCGGGCAAGATTCAAGGGCGTCTGCCCGCCGAACTGGACGATTACTCCGCCAGGCTTCTCGGTGTGAACGATCGCCATGACGTCCTCGAACGTCAGCGGTTCAAAGTAGAGGCGGTCAGCGGTGTCGTAATCGGTGGAGACGGTCTCAGGGTTGCAATTCACCATGATCGTCTCGAACCCCTCTTCTTTGAGCGCGAAAGCGGCGTGGCAGCAGCAGTAATCGAATTCGATGCCTTGACCGATCCGGTTCGGTCCGCTGCCCAGGATCATAATCTTGGGGCGGCTGGTGGGCTCGGCCTCGTCTTCCTCCTCGTAGCTCGAATAGAGATATGGCGTGAAGGACTCGAATTCGGCGGCGCAGGTATCCACGCGCTTAAAGACGGGTCTCACACTGCGGCTGGCGCGCTGCCGGAGCATTTCCTCGCCCGTGGTACTCCAAAGCTCGGCCAGGTAGAGATCGGCGAGGCCAAACTGTTTGGCACGGCGAAGCAAGGCCGAAGGCACCGAATCTGCCGTGTAACCTTTGAGCTCGCCCTGCAGCTCGACGATCTGCTGCATTTGCGCCAGGAACCAGGGATCAATCTTGGTAATCTCGGCGAGCGAGTCCACGCTGTGGCCGGTGGAGAGGGCAAAAAACAAGTCCCATAAGCGCTCCGGATGGGGCATCGTGAGGCGCCGTTTGAGGTCGTCCGGATCGGTGGGCGGTTTGGGCGTCTTGCGGCCGGTCTCAAGCGAGCGCACGCCTTTCATCAGAGCTTCCTTAAAGGTGCGCCCGATGGCCATCACCTCGCCCACGGATTTCATCTGCGGTCCCAGGGTGTGGTCGGAGTCGGGAAACTTCTCCTGCGCCCACTTGGGAATCTTCACCACGACGTAATCGATGGTGGGCTCGAAGCAGGACGGCGTCTTCTGCGTGATGTCGTTGGGAATCTCATTCAACGTGTAGCCTACGGCCAGGCGGGCGGCGATTTTGGCAATCGGGAACCCGGTGGCTTTCGAGGCCAGGGCCGAGCTCCGCGAAACCCGCGGATTCATCTCGATTACGATCATGCGTCCGTTTTCGGGATGAACGGCGAATTGAATGTTGGAGCCGCCAGTCTCCACGCCTACCTTCCGGATCACCGCGAAGGCGGCGTCGCGCATGCGCTGGTACTCTTTGTCCGTGAGTGTCTGGACCGGAGCCACGGTGATGGAGTCGCCGGTGTGCACGCCCATGGGATCGAAGTTCTCGATGGAGCAGATTACGACCGCATTGTCGGCGGCGTCGCGCATCACCTCGAGCTCGAATTCCTTCCAGCCCAGCACGGACTCTTCCACCAGAACTTCATGCACCGGGCTTGCCTGCAGCCCCCAGCGAACCACGTCTTCAAATTCCTGAGCGTTGTAAGCGATTCCCGCCCCGCTGCCGCCCAGCGTAAACGACGGCCGGATGATGAGCGGAAAGCCGAGCTTTTCGGCTGCCTCTTTCGCCTCCTGCTCGTTCTTCACCACCGAGCTGCCGGCCACTTCGAGGCCGATCTCGCGCATAGCCTCTTTGAACAGCAACCGGTCTTCGGCAATCTTGATGGCTTTGAACGAAGCGCCGATGAGCGCTGCGCCATAACGGTCGAGCACTCCGGCTTCCGCAAGCTCGATCGCGAGATTGAGCGCTGTCTGACCGCCCACGGTGGGCAGTACCGCGTCCGGACGCTCGCGCGCGATGATGGCCTCGAGATACTCCAGCGTAAGCGGCTCAACGTAAGTGCGATGGGCGAACTCGGGGTCGGTCATGATGGTGGCGGGATTCGAGTTCACCAGCACCACTTCGTATCCTTCGGCGCGCAGCGCTTTGCAAGCCTGGGCGCCCGAATAGTCGAATTCGCAGGCCTGGCCGATGACGATGGGGCCGGAGCCGATAATCAGGATTTTGCGGAGATCAGTTCGTTTTGGCATGAATGCAGTCGAAAGCCAGTTCAAAGTTGAAAGTGATGATTTGGTCCAGACAATGCCAGTATTTGCGCCTTCCAAATGCGAGACCATCGCGCACTGCTGGCAGCTAACTCGATTCTGCGTGTTTTAGTAACTTACTCCTCTCATCACTGCTTAGGGTTTTCAAATACTTCATGATTGAGCGCAACTCTTCCGGTGTCGGCTTGTCGCTAAGTGCCCGATTTAGAACTTGCGCGCCTTTATTCCTGTCCAGGAATAACAGCAGGTTCTCGATCATTTTGCGCACGGCTGGCCACCGAAGGTCGGGCATTCTGAAATCGCAGCCATTGATCCGAAACGGTCGAAAGCGCAGAAGAGAGAGTTCTGCCCGAGAGCCTGAGACGAGCTGTTTCTCCAAGAATTGCTTCACCCTGATACTGGTTTTCTGCCGCCGACCCGGCCTCAAGTAGCTCCGAAGGCGGCGCGGGAATTCTTCGGCTTCACCTAAATAGACAGCGACGAGACGCGAGGACGAATCCCACACAGCCCATCGATAGACTGCAGGGCCAGCGTAATTCCTCGCGAGATGGCTCGTCACTTTTCCGGGAAAGAGATAGGGCTTTCCCTCTTCGGTCAGAACCGGCAGCCACTCATATTCGAATGTTAACCCGCTCGCAGCGCTCTCGCTCATCGCCGTCAAAGGAACGCCCTCCACCCTAAATTCGATTTTTCCGAGAAAACGGCGTTCTCAGGCCAGCAGTGGGCAGCCGATGCGTTTGAAACTGAACGGGTCCAGGTGCCAAAGTATTCTCCTCTCAGCTGGCGCAGGGCAGGGGCGCTGTTTCTTTAGCGATCACGAGAGTTGCGAAATCTGTGCCGCTGAGGGCGCTTAATGCCTTGCAGGCGAGGACCATGAAAGCCAGCGTTTGGTTCACTTGCTCCCGTATTTTTGTCCGCATCTGCTCTATATGCGCCAAGTCCTCGCCGCTGGTGTGGATTTGCTCGTAAGCCTTCATCAGATCTAAGAGCACTGCCATCGAACCATAGCTCAGAATCACGGCTTTGGCTATCATCGGGTCGAAGCCGCCGATCTCGCCCGCCAAGGACTCATAGACCACAAACGGTTTGCCGACAACAACGTGGAAAATCTCCACGGATCTCGGATGCTTCTTTATCTCTTCCCAACTCTTAAAGAGATCGGCTCTCTGATTCACGTGACGAATGTAGAACTGCTCTATTTCGAAGACCAAGGCCGTCGCCACAGCCTTCTTTCGTCTTTGAGCATTCTCCGCCAGTGCTAGCTCTCGGCATCCAGTTGCTTCTGCAGCCCGCGCGACGACGCCACAGTTTGCACCATGACGGCCGCGAAGGCTAGCGCACCGCCGATGAGGGTCATCAGCCCGTCAAGCGTCAGCTTGGGGTCAAATTGCATTCGTGAGTATCCGTTCGTGGTGGCGTATACTTTGGCCCTTTTGAAGCTTTCCAGTTTTTGCGCGACGCCGAAGAGAAACCGCAGACCTCAAAAAGCGCGAGGTCTGCGCTACCCGTCTTACTTACGTCGTCTCGCTGTCAGGTGGAACTGAACAGGTTCAACTGGAACCCTGGCAGTTCCTCAAGCACTGCGGTCACACCCGCTTCGAACGTGCGCGCTCCATGTTTCGGGCTGATAACCTCGACCTGCTGCTCCAACGGGTCAACCCAGACCTGGACCACTCTGTTCTGCCGGTAAATCCGGCGCTTTGCCTGGATATTCTCCCACGTATCGCTCGGCGAGATCACTTCAAAGGCGACATCAGGCGGACAAGGTGCGGGCCCTCTTAGAGGGCCCGTTGGCAACCGATCACGCCGTACCACCGCCGCGTCGGGACAGAGCCAGTCACCCGAGGCCATCGTGAAGGCAACATCGGCGCCGACGCAGACCCAGCCTTCCACCGAGCTTTCCCATGACCGTAGTGCGCCGCTAATCAGATGGATAATCTTTCCATGCTCGAATCCAGTAGGAGACATGGACTGCACCTCCCCGTCCACGTACTCCCACCGCTGGCCAGGTTTGCCGGCCGCCAGAAATTCTTCCCAGGTCAACGCCGTCTTCGTTGCCGCCATTTTGCCTCCTGCTCAACCGCTGACGTCGCTCTCGAACCGTCCGTGGCTGATGCTTACTCCGTCGCCCGCACTTGCGTCAATCGTGCCCGCAACGGCTCCGGCAGCTCACGCGCGACTTGCGGCGTGATCAGACCCGCAGCGTCCAGACTGCGGATGTGAACGCGATCCTTGTCACGGTTGGCGCTCAACTTCATACGCACCAGGTCGGCGACTGGAATGATTGAGACCTCCTGCCCTTGAATCACCTTGCGCTCGGGCGCCAAGGGTGGATTCGGCGTTGCCTGACTGGCCTTCACTTTTTCGCCGCTGAAAAGCAGATGGATCGCATTCGCGGCCTTGTCGCCGTAGAGGAGCATGTCAAAACCGGCTGCGTGTCGAAACCGGAAGCCTCCCGATTCTGCGACCGCAATAACCCGGTCGAGATCGGGACGGCTGATCAGGATGTCCACGTCCCGCGTCAGAATGGAATGCACCGCGTCCGCCTCTTCTACGTGGATTAGAACGGCCAATCCGCCGATCACTTCATAAGGAATATTCGCTGCCGCCAGCGGTCCCGCGATCTTCTGGAGGATTCCAACCAGACTGAACAGGCGCTCTTCAAACAAGAGGTTTACAACCTCGCCCTTCAAGGCCGCTTCTTTAAGAAACTCAGTAAACTCCATGCAATCTCACGCCGCCTTCGATCCCCGGTGCTCCTCCATCATTTTCGAGAACTGTTCAAATAAGTACGCGGCATCATGGGGACCCGGCGAGGCTTCGGGATGATACTGCACGCTAAAGAGGGGCAGGGAACGATGGCGCAGGCCTTCCAGCGTCTCATCGTTCAGATTCATATGGGTGAGGGTCACCTCACTTGACTTAAGTGAGTCTGGATCGACCGCAAAACCATGATTCTGCGAGGTAATCTCTACTCTCTGCGTCTCCAGATTCATCACCGGGTGATTGCCGCCGTGGTGTCCAAATTTCAGCTTGTAAGTGCGCCCGCCAAGCGCCAGACCCACAATCTGATGACCCAGGCAGATGCCGAAAACCGGCACGCGGCCCACGAGCTCGCGTACAGCCTTGGCAGCGTACTCCACGGGCTCCGGATCACCAGGCCCATTCGATAGAAAAACACCGTCCGGCTTCAGATTGAGCACATCCTCAGCCGAGGTTGCCGCGGGCACCACCGTTACGCGCGCGCCGATGTCGACTAAACGCCGCAGGATGTTGCGCTTGATTCCGTAATCGTAGGCCACCACGTGAAAGCGGACCTGCGGATGTCCGTTGACAAACTCGCCGAAGATCGCTGCCGAAGGTTCCTTCCACTCATAAGGGTTAGCAGTGCTGACGCGGCTGGCGAGATCGAGTCCGACCATGCTTGGCGACGCCTTCGCCTTGGCCGCCAGACTTTCCGGATCGCTGTCCACAGTTGAGATAATGCCACGCATGGCCCCGTGCAGCCGCAAGTGCCGCACGAGAGCTCGCGTGTCGATCTCGGAGATCACCGGCACACCGAAGTCAGCCAGAAATCCCGGAGCGCCCCCGGTGGATCGCCAACTGCTGGCAAGTTGGCTCAGTTCGCGCACCACCAGCCCTTCGGCGTACGGATGAGCCGACTCACTGTCGAGCGCGTTGGTGCCGTAATTCCCGATGTGAGGGTAAGTGAGAATAACGATCTGCCCTGCGTAGGAGGGATCGGTCAGCACTTCCTGATAGCCGGTCAGCGAAGTATTAAAAACCACCTCGCCGCAGCGTTCGCCAGGAGCGCCGTCACCGCGTCCTCGAAACACGCGGCCGTCTTCTAAGACAAGGGTAGCTTGCATGCAGTTTCGCCCTTCCAGTTCCTGGTTCTCAAGGGTCAGTTCTTAGTGTATCTCGAATCGAGTGCCAGCCCTCATTCTTACACACTATGGCAATCGATCGAGTGGGACGGAGGCGGTCCGATCAGGTTGAGAGTGAAACTGAAAAACTGATCACCGAAAACGGATGAGTGCTTTTACTGCAGCGTTCCCAACTGATCGAGCGGCCAGTAAACAAAGGCGGCTTTGCCGTAGATGAAATCGTGGTCCACCGTCCCCCACACCCGGCTATCGTTCGAGGATTCGCGATGATCGCCGAGTACATAATAGCGGCCGGGTTCAACGTGGACGGCCGGGTAGCTATCGTGGTCGAGATAGCTTGGAGGCACATAGGTCTCGGCGAGGGGCCTGCCGTTGATCAAGACCACCCCCTGTTGAATGCTGACCCATTCCCCGGGTAGTCCGATAACGCGCTTAATGTAGGATTTCGAAGGGTCAAGCGGGTAACGGAAGACTACGATGTCGCCGCGCTGGATGGGCTCAAACCGGTAGAGAAATTTGTTGATGAAGATCCGCTCGTGATCGTAGAGCCGGGGCATCATGCTGGTGCCTTCTACCTGCACCGGCTGATAGAGGAAAACGATCACCAGGAAGGCCAGCAGCAGAGACAGAATCAGGTCGCGCAGCCAGTAGCGTGCCTCAAAGAAGCTTCGCCGCCGCATGGGCAACCCTTCCGTCCGCTGTTGAAGACTAGAGACCTGACCGTCCTCCATACCCTCCCACACACCTCACTGATGCCATAAGACGCGCACCAAGCCGGATTGTCACTCAGCGGCGTTCACAGGACCATCCGAACACAGGGCCAGAGGCCATCGGAACCCTAGTCTGTAGGCTATTGGAGCATCGCAAAATAGAGTGTCGACCGCTGCTGTAGCGCCGGTCTGCGACCGGCGTCTTTCGCCGCTCATAGAGGGGCGCTACAGAGAATGAAGTCACTGTATTTTGCAATCTTCATTAGGTCATCCGATGTTCCAACGGCGCGAAGAACCGGTCTAGGCGAAGCTGTCCTTCACGTTCTCCTGGGCTCTCCGGGCGAGCGGCTTGTTGTCCACCCGCGAGCTCGCGCCGAGTGACTCCAGCAGATGCCGTTGCTCTCGCGAGAGGCGGGTGGGAGTCACCACCTGCACACGAACGTAGAGGTCCCCGCGGCCACTGCTCTCCACGCGCGGCATGCCGGACCCCCGCATCCTGAAGACGGATCCCGATTGCGTGCCCTCGGGGATGCGGAGCCTCTCCGGCGCTCGTAAAGTGGGCACCTTGATCTCGGTACCGAGCGCAGCCTGAGCCACGCTCACCGGAACCGTGCAGTAGAGGTCGCTGCCGTTGCGTTCGAAATAGGCGTGCTCGCGAACCTTGAGAACGACGTAAAGATCACCGGGCGGTCCGCCAAAAACCCCTCCCTCGCCCTCGCCGCTCACGCGCAACTTCATTCCATCCTCGACGCCGGCTGGAATCTTGATCCCAAGGATCTTCTCCTGGCGCAGGCGGCCCTCGCCGTGACATTCCGGGCAGCGGTCGCGGATCACCTGGCCGAAACCCTGGCATTCCGGGCACGTCCGGCTTACCGTGAACAGGCCCTGCTGATGGCGCAATTGACCCCGGCCGTGGCAGACCGTACAGGCGGCGGGCTGGCTGCCTCGTTTGCCCCCGCGACCCCCGCATTCCGAGCAGGTTTCCCAGCGCGGGATCTTGATCTTGGTTTCGAGGCCCTGAGCCGCTTCCTCAAAAGCGATCTCCATCTCGTAGCGCAGGTCTGCGCCTCTTTGCACGCGATTGCGCGACCGCGTTTCGCGGCCGAAAACCCCTCCAAAGAACTCGCCGAACAGGTCTTCGAAATCGGCAAAGATGGTGGACGACACGTCCGGCCAGGATTGTCCTGCGGCTCCGGAAACTCCGGCGTGACCGTACCGGTCATAAGCCGCTCTCTTTTGAGGATCGGCCAGCACCCCGTAAGCTTCCGTGATCTCTTTGAACTTCTCCGTGGCTTCGTCGTTCTTATCGGGGTTGCGGTCCGGGTGGTATTGCAGCGCAAGCTTGCGGTAGGCGCTTTTCAGATCGGCTTCAGCTACTTCTCGCGGCACGCCTAGTACTTCATAGTAATCGCGCTTTTGGCTCATCTCGATGGGCAAATCTAGTGGTCCTCAATCCGTTGCAGTAGGAGGTCCCGCGTGGTCACAGCGCGCCCATAAACCGACCTCAATCGGAATCTCCGCGTTTCACCTTCTCGGCTTGATCACCCGAGCTCGGCGCCACCGCCACCTTAACCACCGCAGGCCGCAGCAGCCGTTGCTTGAGCCTGTAACCCCGCTGCAGCTCTTCGACGATTTCGTGGTGGCGATGCTCGGCGGACTCGATGGTCTCAACCGCCTGATGGAAGTTGGGGTCGAAAGTCGCCCCCACAGTTTCCAACGGGTCGAGACCTGCCTTGCGTAATACGTCCGCGAGTTCGCCATGAATCAGCTCCACGCCCTTGTAGAACTCAGCCGGCACCTTCGGATTGCGATGCTTGAGGGCGCGCTCGAAGCTGTCAAGGGCCGGTAGAAGCGCCCGAATCAAGTCCGCCGAGGCGTGCTTCAGGAGGTCTTCCTTTTCACGCTCGGTGCGCTTGCGAAAATTATCGAACTCCGCCTGTTTGCGCAAAAGCCGATCGTAAAGCTCCTCCTTTTCGGCGAGGAGCCTGCGGTAGGCTCCGGCCAGGTCCTCCGGTAAGTCGCCCGCCGGCTTGGCCGCCTGAACGCCCCCCGAATTCTCGACCGCCGAATCCGCGGCGGCCGGCGGGTTCTGAGCCCGGCCCGCCGCTCGCGTTGCGCTGTCATTCTCAGTCTTCATTTTGGTCGATCCTCATTGTATATCGAGTTCGCCGCGAGGAGACGGCAGATGCGCCTGCCGCACCCATACTTGTATTGGATGCGACTGCTGAAAACCCGGTACAAGGCCCGCAGGCGCAGGACCACAGCCTGAGACGCGCTTGCGAACTCAATTGACGCTGAGCAGCCTGCTGGTGAGATTGGCGATATATTCCACCGCTTGAATCGCGCGGTCGTACTCCATGCGCGTCGGGCCCACCACGCCCACAGCGCCCACCGTCCGGTTGCGATAGGAATAGGGCGCCACGATCAGTGTGTACGGCTGCATCTCGGCGGCCGGATTCTCACGTCCAATCAGAATCGTCGCGCGGGGACTCGAGGAGTTTTCGATGCAAACCGTCAGAATCTCCACCAGCCTCGCCTTTTGCTCCAAGGTCTCCACCAGTTGCCGGATGCGGCTCGCGTCCAGGAATTCCGGCTGCTCCAGAATCTTGACGGTGCCGTCCATGAAGAGCGCGCCGGACTCCTGCTGGCCGATGGCGGCTTCCTCGAACAGCCGCGCCACCCGCGTCAGGATGGTTTCGTAGGTGGCCCGCATCTCTTCCATGCGCTTGAAGACCTCCATCCGGATGGTTCGCAGCGACCAGCCTCGAAATTCGGCGTTCAGATAGTCCGCGGCGCGATCGAGCTCATTCTGGGGTATTTCTCTCTCGAGGCGGATCACCTGGTTCTCGACCACCTCGGGGCGGGAGACGATCACCACCAGCACCCTGCGCTCAGGCAATGCCACGAACTTCACGTGCTCGAGCAGCTTCTCGCTGAGCGCCGGAGCCAGCACCAGACCGACGTTTCGCGACAACTCCGACAGCAGGTGCGAAGTCCGGCTCATCAATTGATCCGGCTCAATGCCCTCCACTCCCAGCGCTTCCTGGATGTAGCGCGCCACGTCCGGATGGATGCTGGCGCCGCCGGCCACCCGGTCCACGTAGAGGCGGTAAGCTTTGTCGGTAGGAATGCGGCCCGCGGACGTATAGGGCTGCTGCAGGTAGCCTCCGGCCTCGAGTTCCGCCATGATGCTGCGAATGGTGGCGGAGCTCAGGCTGTCATGGAAGTCCTCGGCTACGCTCTTCGAGCCTACCGGCGTGCCGCTGGCCACATAGCGCCGGACCACGCTCGCCAGTACCTCGAGCTGCCTTCGTTCAAGTTTCTCCTGCCGGTCGCTCATGATCGCTCTAACTGTTGCTGTTCCAGTCGATTAGACTACATCTTTATCGTAAAGTACCATGTCTCGCGTGTCAAGTGTGGGAGCCGAAAGCCCTGCTCCGCCGGAGCCGGGATTCACCCCTCTTAGGTCCGGTGTGGTAGCCCCTTGCGTTCCTCGCCAGATTGCGATTTGATAGCTGCCATGCGAATCCTGAATTGGAACTGCATGGCAGCGCTCATTCTGATCTCGACAACTCCGCTCGCATTTACCGGCACCGGCCCCAAGGCGCACAAGAGGCGCGCGATGGACGCGGCCTCGTACCTGGTGTACGCCGGCACGTACACCGTTCGCGGCAGCAAAGGCATCTACGTCTACCGTTTCCGGTCGGGGCGCCTGACGCCGCTCGGTCCTGACCCGCTGGCGGCCGAAACGGAGAATCCTTCATTCCTCGCCGTCGATCCGAGCCGGCGTTTTCTTTACGCCGTGAACGAGACGGAGACCTACCCCGGCCAACCGGAGGAGAAGAGCGGCGCGGTGAGCGCCTTCTCGATCGATCGCCCCAACGGCCGCCTGAAGTTGCTGAACACGGTGCCGAGCGGAGGCACCGGTCCTTGCTTTGTGTCGCTGGATCGGACCGGAAAGTACGTTCTGGTGGCCAACTATTCGAGCGGGAGCGTTGCGGTATTTGCGATTGCTGACGGCGGGCGCATCGGGAAGGCTTCGGCATTCGTTCAGCATACGGGGCATAGCGTGGACGTTCAGCGCCAGGAGGGTCCGCACGCGCACGACATTGCCGTTTCCCCGGACAACCGCTTCGCGCTCGCCGCCGACCTTGGACTCGACAAGCTGCTGGTTTACCATTTCGACGCTGCCGACGGCTCACTCGCTCCCAACGATCCGCCTTCCGCCAGCGTCATGCCCGGGCTCGGCCCCCGCCATTTCGTCTTTGACGCCACCGGGAATTTTGTTTACCTGCTCAACGAAGTCAAAGCAAGCGTTACGGTGTTCTCCTATGACAAGGCGGCCGGCGCCTTGAGCGAGATCACGACCGTGCCTACGTTGCCGCCCGGATTCACGGGCGAAAACTCAGCCGCCGAAATCGCCTTGGGCCGCTCGGGCAGGTTCCTCTACACCTCGAACCGCGGCGAGGACAGTATTGTGGTGTTTGCCATCGATCCCGGCCGTCATACCCTGAAGCCGTTCGAGCACGCTCCCACCCTGGGCAAGACGCCCCGCAACTTTGCCATCGATCCTACCGGCCGCTATCTGCTTGCCGCCAATCAGGATTCTGACAACATCGTGGTGTTCGAAATTGATCCCCGGACCGGCACGTTGAAGCCCACCGGACAAGTGCTGGAGGTCCCGTCGCCCGTCGCGCTCGTTTTCGTGCCTGAGAGGTGACAAAGGGCGGCGGCCAGAGACACTGTGGTCAACAAGCCTAGCCTAGGGTTTGTTGAAAACGATTCGTCGGGCCTCGTCAGGGCGGGCTTTTTCAGCCGCGCCACAACGCTCCAGTAAGTCGTGGGACGTACGTGGAGGATTCCGCGTGAGCCGTCTTTCGCCCGCTTCGCGGGCTGTGGGCCATCGTGTCGCCTCCGAGTCTCGGTCGAAGGCCTATTTTCTTTTCAATGCCTCTAACTCTTCGAGCGTGCGCGGCCAGTCCCGCTTGAGCAGCCGCGAAAGCGACCGGTCCGCCAGCAGCTTCCCGCCCGTCTGGCAGCGCGGGCAGTAATTGGTCTCGTTGTCGGCGTACCGGATGCGTTGCACCTTGGCGCCGCAGTGCGGGCAAGGCTGGCCATAGCGGCCGTGGACGGCCATGCCTTTGCGAAACGCCGTTACCTTCTCGGGGAAACCGCCTCGTGCTTCTTCTCGCAGCCTGGCGGTCCATTCCCGGAGCGTGGCGCGGGTGGCTTCATAAAGGCGCGCGATCTCCTCGCCGTTCAGGCGCCCAGTGAGCGCCGCGGGCGACAATCTCGCCGCATGCAGGATCTCGTCGGAATAGGCGTTGCCGATGCCGCTCAGAAGATGCGGATCGGTGAGGGCGCGCTTGAGGGTGTGGTTCTCGAAAGTGAGGCGCGCCGCGAACTCATCGAGGCTTGCCTCAAGCGCCTCGAGGCCCCCCGGGTCAAAGTCCCGAAACGCTTCGACGCCTTGCACGACATGGAGCGAGGCTCGCTTCTTCGATCCGGCCTCGGTGAGCGCCAGGCTGCCCGAATCAAAATCGAACGCCGCCAGCTCCTTGCGTGGCGCGAGTTTTTTCACGCGTGACCCTGCGTCGCGCGAGCTGTTGTCGCGCCAGTGCAAGCGTCCGGCAATCATCAAGTGCAGCACCAGCCAGTAGTCCTGCTCGAAACCGACCGCGATGCGTTTTCCGATTCGACGCAAGTGCTGAACGCTTCTCCCTTCCAGTTCCGGAATCGCCGGCGTCACGGTGCGCAGCAGGAAAGGGCTCGACAGGCGCACGCGCTCGAGCTTCCGCCGGAGAATACGTCGTTCCAGCGCCTCAATATACACGGCGATGTCCGGCAATTCAGGCATGGTGCAATATCATGGCACGGAACCGGAGAGCCGTCAGCAATCGGCCGGCAGCGTGGGCTCTCCTGTTGTCCTCCCGACCCATGACCCATGGTTTCTGTCTATGCTATGCTCGTGCCCTGGAGTTCCACTATGACCTTCTTGAACACGCGCTATCGCCTGAGCCGCGAGCTCACCACGGAGGAAATCGAACGAACCAGCTCGCTTTCCACGATCTACGGCATCCGCGGGGTCGATTTCCAGGACCAGCATCTGGTGATTGAGTACGACGCCTCGCGAATCCACGAGGCTGAGGTGCTCGCCGCCGTGCGGGGGGCGGGCCTTCCTGTCAGCGCGGAGAAGCCCATCCCGCTCGGGGGATTCGACTACAGCGGTGAGTTCAAGGATTATGCCTGGCCAACGTCAGGCCTCAGCCCCGTGAATCAAAAGCTGTAACGCCGCCGAAAGGCCGGTCCACCTTGGCCAGGCTGGCGGCGTGAGTCCTGGTTTCAGGAAAGACCTCTTTTGGCCCTTGATTCAAAACTCAAGGAGGAATGAATATGAAAAAACTGGCCGGTATGATTTGTGCAGCTACGCTGTGTCTTTCTGCCGTTGCAATGTATTCGACCGAGAGTGTGCCGACGGGTCCGATAATTGTCGCCCGACGCGCGTTCAAGAATCAGACGGGCAACATTCCAGTCACAACGCTGTTTACTCCGGCAAAGGGCGGGACCTACCGCATTTCGGTGTACTACGACACAGCGAGCAACCCAGACACGCCGACACTGACTGGATACTACACGGACGATTTTGCCTCGTACCAGGCTCAAATAGTGCTTTCCGGCAACGAAAATGGTACTGCTGAATCGGAGTCCGGTCAGCTCCTCATCGAGGACGTTGCTGGAACACCTATTCAGTTAGGTGCTGTAACAAACGGGCAGGGAACGTACAACTTGTACGTGATAGTCGAACAAATCTAAACCCAAAGCGCGTCCGAAGCTCTTTTTTCCGGGCGCCGCAAGCGTCACACCTCAACCCAGTGTTTATGCGGGTTGTGAAGCTTCTGACGCCTGCGGTGACAGATTAAGCGCGCTAATGACGGACCATTGCTCTGTTCGACAGCGTCATATCCGGCCTGCCGTGCCGGGGTCAGTCTCACACCGAGAATGCAGGCTTAAATGACGACGCGCCGGGCGGGTAGGTTTGCGCTTAGGGGCTCGTAATTTAAGCTTCGGGCGTCGATGCGCTAAGCTCTGCCCGGTGCTCCTGTTGATTCGGGCGGTTCGGGCTTTCTGAGGCTTCGGGCTCGCTTCGGATAAACTGCAAGCCATGACAACTTCCGATTCGATCCCCGCCAGGATCACCCTGGCATTTTGGACCCTTACGCTCTTTTCCTTCGCGCCTGCCTCTTTATCCCTCGCCGCCGAGAAGCCGCCGCTGACGCTCGACGACTTCTTCAACTCTGTTTCCATCAACGCCGTGCGCATCGCCCCGGACGGTGATGCGGTGGTCGTCGAGACCGGGCGCGCCGACTGGCAGCAAAACCGCTTCCGGAGCGACCTTTGGCTCTACAAGGAGATGGGCGGAAAGGGCTCCCTGATTCCATTGACCAACAGCGGGCACGACTCCAGCCCGCAATGGTCCCCCGATGGGCGCTGGATCGCGTTCCTTTCGGATCGGGCCGGCGCGCCCATCGAGCCTGAAGGCAAGGCACAAGGGCCGGACGAGTCCTCCGACGAGCACGAAGGTGAGGCGGAGAGCGACAAGGGCGTGAGCCAGGTCTGGGTGATCGCTGCCGGCGGCGGCGAGGGCTTTCCCATCACGCACGGCAAGGAGGAGGTGCATGCCTTTGCCTGGTCGGCCGACTCTCGCCTGATCTATTTTGCGACGCGCACTCCCTGGACCTCCGCTCAGGACGAGGCTTACAAAAAAGATTGGAAGGACGTAGTTCAGTTCCGCGAATCGGAGCGCGGTGACGTGTTGTGTCGCGCCGAGGTAGCCGCAACTCTGGCCAAACTTGCCGCCGCTCAGCCTGCGAACCAGCCCCAGACTGTAGCAAACACGCCGTGGCGCGTGAAAAAGCTCGTCGCCTCGCCGGACGGCCGTTACCTTGCGTTCACGACGGACTCCCGTTCTGAGCGGCAGGAAGCGCTAGAGGCCTATAACATCGAACTGGTCGATTTACCCTCGGGCGCGGTGCACCGGTTGAGTCACGCACAGGCCATCTACGAGAATCCGGGCTGGTCACCCGATAGCCGGTGCGTGTTTTTTTCCGTTCTCAACGGTTCGGTGGAGGGCGAGTATGAGGACGCGCAGCGACGCGTCTACTCCGTCGATCTACCGGACGCGGCGAACACAAGTGGAGCGCCGGTCCACAAGCGCTGGGGGGCGAAGTTCGAAGGGGCTCTGACCGATTATGCAGTGCTCTCTAGCGGCGGTCTGATGCTCGTCGGACGCAAGGGTACTGAGGTGCAGCCTTACGTTCAGGGCCTGCCGGACTCGGAGATGTCGCCGCGCTCCGGGTGGCCGGGAACCTATGAATCGCTCGACGCCGCTGCGCACTCGCCGCGCATCGCCTTCGTCCATTCTTCTCTCGACCAGCCCACCGAGGTCTATCTTGCCGAGAGTCCGGACCAGATCGATAAGGCCCGCCCGATCACGTCCTTTAATGCTTTCCTCGCCGCTCGCGCGCTGCCAGAAGGTCGACCTTATCGCTGGAAGGCCGATGACGGGGTCGCGGTGGAAGGCATGCTGATCTATCCGCCCGGCAGGTTCGGAGCCCAGCACTTGCCCACGTTTACATTCATCCACGGCGGCCCCGAGGACGCTGACGGGAATCACTTTGAAGCGGACTGGTACCAGTGGGCCGCGCTTGCCGCGACCGATGGCTGGCTGGTGTTCGAGCCTAATTATCGAGGCTCGGTTGGGTACGGCGACGCCTTCGCCCTGGGCATCATTCCGCACATCGTCTCGCGGCCAGGGAAGGACATCCTGGAGGGTGTCGATCAGCTGGTCCACGACGGCATCGCCGATCCCTCTCATCTCGCCGTAGGTGGCTACAGCTACGGGGGTTACATGACGAACTGGCTCATCACGCAGACCACCCGTTTCAAGGCGGCGGTCACAGGCGCGGGCGCGGTGGAGCACGTGGCCAACTGGGGCAACGACGACACCACGTTCGACGATGCCTACTTTCTTGGCGGACTCCCGTGGCAGGCGCAGGCGAACTATAACGCCGAGGCCGCCGTCTGGCAGCTCGACAAGGTTACGACACCCACTCACGTAGTCGGGGGCGGAAACGATATTCGTGTTTACGTGGGCGAAGATTATCTACTAGAGCGAGCGCTGTTTACGCGCGGCGTGCCGTCCAGTCTGCTCGTGTTCCCAGGCGAAGGGCACTCGCTCGACAAAAACCCCTGGCACGGCAAAATCAAGGTCCGCGAAGAGCTGAAGTGGCTCGAGAAATACGGGAAGCCTTAGGGACTTCGTTATGAGGGGGCGTTTGCGGGCCAGCCCCGACCGTGCTGCCCGAGCTTGGACTCTCGTCCAGTGTTGGTTTGTTTTTTCGAGCCTCGACTGTCGACGGTCAGCTACTCTTCAGCACACCGATGTAAGGAAGCTGGCGGTACTTCTGAGCAAAGTCCAGACCAAACCCAACCACGAAGTGGTCGGGAATTGTGAAGCCGACGTAGTCGGCGTGGACTGGCCGCAGACGCCGCGATGCTTTGTCAAGCAGGGTGACAGCACGTACGCTCTTGGGCTTGCGGTTGCGCAAGACCTTTAAGAGAAAATCGAAGGTGATGCCCGTGTCGAGGATATCCTCCACCAGCAGCACCTCCATACCCTCAATACTCTGGTCTAGGTCCTTGGTGAAGCGCACCTCGCCCGAAGACTGCTTGGCATTGCCGTACGTGGCCACGCCCAGGAAGTCGACGGTGACCTCTTCAAGATCGATCGCCCGAATCAAATCCGCGAGGAAGACCCATGCTCCCTTGAGCACTCCGATCAGGCGCAGCGGCCGGCCCCGATAATCGCGTGCAATGTCGGCGCCAAGCTCCCGGATGCGAGCCGCGAGGCGATCGCTGGGAATTAGAATTTGGGGTTCAACATTATGAGTCAAATTCGGTGAGGAATCCGGATTGAGTATTGACGATTGTTCGCGATCTAGGCTATCGTCACTCATCGGGAAGAACAGTATCACCCGGACGAGTCCGCAAGAAAATTAAAAATTTTTTCGCGACCCATTGACAACGAATTTGAGTTCCGTTAGGATTTGGAATTGCCCACAGGACAACTTGCTTGCTGGGCAGGCGGCCGATAGTTAACCGCGTCGGCTGAGCCTTTAATCCCCCCGTTTGGGGAACTCCGCATCAAAGCCGGAGCCAATTAGTTCTTTGACAATTGAGTTGAGCAAGCC
>DASYYZ010000182.1:0-77500 GCA_035946735.1 Terriglobia bacterium | reverse complement strand
GGAGAAGAAAACCAGGAAGTATGCAAACCTACACGCGACCCTGAACTTGGCGGCGCTGTACCTTATCGCGTACTGGAATCAGGGCTTGATTTACAACTCACCCTTCTTTGCAGGGGATTTTGACTTTCAGGATGTGGCCCGGCTGGCTCGCGAAGCAGTAGCACGGAACCCAGGGCCGTTTCAGAGAATCTTCCTTTCCAACGCTTTCCACAGGATTTGGATCTAGCTCGGCTGTACCCATGAGCTGAGACCACGAACCCCCAGAACCAATCTCGCCTGCACGGGTGAGTGCGGCGATTTCATTTTTCTGCATTGAACGCACCCAGATAAGCTCTCTTCTCCGAACCGGCGTTTCCTTCCGTACATCTAACAAAGTGAATCGTGGAGAGATCATCGGAAAGGAGAAGTTTATGCCGGAAACGACTCATTCAGAAGACATCGCCAGAGTGGCGAAGACCACTCAATCCGCTCGCATTGATGTCACCAAGGTGGCACCCGAGGCTTACCAGGCAATGGGAGGACTCCAGCGATACGTCCGCCGGAGCGGGCTTGAGCCCTCGCTGCTGGACTTGGTTCGTATGCGTTCCTCTCAAATCAACGGGTGCGCCTACTGCATTGACATGCATTCCAAAGACGCGCGGGCCGCGGGCCAAACCGAACAGCGCCTGTACGCCCTCGATGCCTGGCGCGAGACGCCGTTTTACACCGACCGCGAGCGCGCAGCTTTGGCATGGACTGAGGCCCTCACGCTCGTGAGCCAGGGCCATGTGCCGGACGAGGTCTATGAACTCGCTCGAAAGCAGTTCTCCGAAAAGGAGATTGTTGACCTCACGCTGGCGGTAGTGGAGATCAATAGCTGGAATCGGATCGCAATCAGCCTGCGCGCCGTACCGGGAACCTACCAGCCGAGTTCGCAAGCGCATGCGGCCTCAGCGCCCGGCTCGCGTTGATCGCGCAAGACCCTCGAATAAAAACAGAAACTCCGAATGGCCGCGAGCAATCGCGGCCATTTGTCTTTCCACGTCCTCGCGCTTCGCGTTTGACGCGGTCTCGCGGCGTAGGCGGGCTGTATCGAGCAGTCGCGGGAAGGCATCTAAACACGTTGGCGCCTCCGGCGCTCACAAATCCCTTTTGCCGTTAAGATTGAGCCTGTGCCCACGCTCACTGCACCTGAACACCACCGTGTAATCGACCGCACGCGCCACTCGGCGTGGTTGCGCAACGTTTGGTATACCAACGATCGCACCAAGCACTTTGAATTTGAAACGGCCAGCGGCAGCCGATTTGAATTTCGTCCCGGCCAGTACATCTCACTCGATTTCAACGTGGATGGCGATAATCTGATGCGCGCTTATTCCATCGCCTCGTCTCCGCACCAGGACAACCGATTCGACCTTTGCCTGAATATCGTGCTCGGGGGCCAAGTCTCGCCCTCCATCTTTGATCTCAAACCCGGCGACCAGGTCCATTTCCGCGGACCCTTCGGGCAGTTCGTTCTTCGTGAGCCGCCCGATCCGGTGTCGGCTTTTATCGCTACCGGTACAGGCATCGCCCCATTGCGATCCATGGTGCAATACCTGTTTCAGGAATCGTGCGATTCGGAGGTCTGGCTGATATTCGGTGTGCGCGAGGAGGCGGATATCCTTTACCGCGAGGAGTTCGAGCAACTGGCCGCGAAACACGCGAATTTCCACTTTGTCCCAACCCTGAGCCGGCCGGCAAGAAACTGGATTGGACATACCGGCTACGTGCAGACCCAGGTGGAGCGCTATCTTCGCAATAAGCAAAGCTTCCACGCCTATGTTTGCGGCCTCAAGAAGATGGTGAACGGCGTCCGCCGCCAGTTGCGCGCGATGGGTTATAGTCCGAAAGCCCTCAGTTGCGAGAAATACGATTAGTGCTCTGAATGGAAAACGGACAAATCTGCGGAAGACGGCGGGCCTCGGCGGGCACGTTTCCCTTGACAACACAGGGCGGGATATCGCACCTTAGCTGTCTTGCTCCGCGGGCGCCGGGTACCTGCCGGCCCGTCGGCGAGACGCTGGGCTGCGAGCTTCCCCCACTATGCGCGTTTGCATTTGTTTTCACGATCAGTGCTTTGATGGAGCCTGCGCGGCGGCGCTGTTTACGCGCGTATACCAGGCACGCATGAGCCCACGGGCCGAGTTCGTCTATAAGGGTCTCGTGCATCGAGCGGGACAGCTGTTTGACGAAGACATGTTCGATGGCGACGAAAACGCGATTCTTGATTTCAAATACTCGAGCTCCGAACGGCTGACCTGGTGGTTTGACCATCATCAGAGCGCCTTCCTCACGGTCGCGGACGCCGAGCATTTTGAGCATGACCGCAGCGGTCGCAAGTTCTACAATCCCGCGTTTCGTTCCTGCACCAAGTTCATTGCCGACGTGGCGGCCCGGAACTGGAACTTCCATGCTCCTGAGCTTGATGAGATGGTGGGTTGGGCGGACGTGATCGACGGAGCCCAATATCCGGACGCGCGCACGGCTGTGGAACTACGCGATCCCGCCACCCAGCTGACGCTGGTGATCGAGGGCGTGCGCACTCCCGGTTTTGTCGCCGGTCTGATCCCGCACCTTGCCAGCAAGTCGCTCGCTGAGATCATGGCTGAGCCGCCCATCCGCCGGGCCTTTGATGAGCTGCTCGAACAGCATCTGGCCTGGACCGAGTTGATCCGTTCGCGCGCAGAGTTCTCGGACGGTGTGTTATTTTTCGACGTGGCAGACCAGAATTTCGAGGGCTTCAACAAGTTCATTCCATACTTCCTTTTCCCCGAAGCGGTGTATAACATAGCCATCAGCGCTTCGCCGACACGAACCAAAATTGCCGTTGGAAGCAACCCCTGGAATTCCACGCCCAAGACTGTGAATCTGGCCACCATTTGCGAGCGCTTCAGCGGCGGAGGCCACGCCAAAGTGGCGGCGATTTCGCTCCCGCGCGGGCAAGTGGAACAAGCGCGCGCCGTGGCGAGGGAAATCGTGTCCGAGCTGCGAGCCAGCCTGCTCGAAAGCTGCTCGTGACGGCTCTGGGCGGGGGCGTGTGATATCAGAACCGTCGCAAGAGACAAGTCCTTGAGGATACGAATCGTGCCTGCCCCCCTCACATAAACCGTGGCGCACAGCGGCCTGGGTAAGCAAGATTGACCGGGTTTTGCATTTGGCCGACAAGCCGATGAATGGAAACGATCGAAAAGGTCCTGTGGGCGACTCGATCCCGGCGTACGCGCCTGAGGTGCAGGTCTCCGGCATCAAAGTGTCATCACACGGGTTCACTGACCAGGGGCGGATTCGGAGGAACAATGAGGATAACCTTGCCGCCTGCGACCTTTCGAGCGGAGATGTCCGGATGGGTCCCTTCGCGTTCGATACCACGCTCGGAGCCCGTGGATTGCTCGTTCTGGTCGCGGACGGAATGGGAGGCCAAGCTTGCGGAGAATTAGCCAGCCGGATCTGCTCGGAGCAACTTCCTAGCCGTCTTCTTGAGGCTGTCCGGCAACTCCCGAGCGTCGACCGCAGCGATTTGTGCGAAGCGATCAATGAGGCTTTTGAAGCAGCCAATCGCTCGATCCTCGAGGCCAGTCGAGCTGACGCCGGCTGCCATGGCATGGGAACCACGGCCACCGCAGCCTTGCTCCACGAGCGCTACTTGCTTGTGGCCCAGGTCGGCGATTCACGGGCTTACCTGATTCGCAACAAACAGATGCTTCAATTAACCCGCGACCAGACGTTCCTGAACTACCTCCTCGAAATCGGCGCCGTAGAAGCCTCGGCGGAATCATCTGCCGATCCGCGGCGCAGTGTACTGACGCAAGCCATGGGCACTGCCGAAGACCTTCAGGTGGCGCTGACGGGCGTCCAGCTATGCCAGGGCGATCGGCTGCTGCTTGCAAGCGACGGCTTGTACAGCATGGTTCCCGCGGCGCAGGTTCTCGGCCTTGCGGCGGGGGGCAGCGATCTCGGTGCGTGCGGCCGCTCGCTGATTGACGCCGCTAACGATCACGGTGGGGCCGATAACATCACGGTTATACTGGTGGAGGTCTCCGGCGACGGTCTCCCGTTGGCAAATCCGGACGAGGCCATTCAAGTGGATGAGTTGGGTCACAAGGCCTGACAGCAATGCGCTTCAAACGAAGGAGCAAGACAATGGTTTCCCCTGATGAGTTCGGTTCGCAGCGTCGTGCTTACAACTGCCGCTATTTTGGGCATCGCGATTTCGGCGTTTTCGCAAGGCATGATGCGTCCCCCGCACGTCCCGGGTGAATTCAAGCCTGTGGTTGGCTCCGGCGGCGAGTATCAGATGACGATGAAGGACGACAAGACCCAAGCCTTTGCCATGGCCGTCGTGGGCAAGGAGACCGTCGAGGGCCAGGAGGCTTATTGGCTCGAGTGGCGCATGGATAGCCAACGCGGCAAGATTTTGATGAAGCAGCTCATGCTGGTTCAACCCGGAAACACAGCCGTCAAGCGCATGATCGTCCAGACTCCCGGGCGCCCGCCCATGGAGATGCCCATCGGGATGATGGGTATGGGGATGCAACACGAACACGAGATGGAGACGCAGGCCGGTGGCCACGGCATGGGTGAGATGGTGGGAAGCGAGAGCGTTACAGTGCCTGCCGGATCTTTTGACGCTCAGCACTTCCGCTCCACAGACAATGGTCGCACTGCTGATGTCTGGGCATCTGCCAAGGTGTCGCCCTATGGCCTGGTTAAGATGACTTCGTCGGACGGCAGCGGCATGATTCTCCAAAAGGTGCTTGATCACGAAAGCTCCCAGATTACGGGAGAGCCCCAAAAGATCCCCGGCATGACGCATTAATATCAACGCCGCTTCCGGGGCCTTCAGTAGTCCGTTGAGCCGGGCCAAATCGCGCCTGGAGCCGGGTCCTATGCTTGAGGAATCTGCGAAGCTTCGCCCGCTCGCAAGCTCGTTCTTGGGTACTGGTGTCATTTGGAAAATGAGTGGCAAGGGATGTGCCCTATCATCGCACAAGCGCCCGAATGAAGATGAAAACGCTCTGAAGCACCGGAACGGCCTGGACGACTGCAAGTAAATGACACCAGTACCCGTTCCTGCTATACTTTAGAGAGCAGGTCACCTTGGAGGAATAATGGGGATTCTGGACCGCCTGCGCGCCATCGACCGGCGATACTGGCATGTCTGCTACAACTGCATGATGCTGACCGGCCACGACACGGTGAAGTCCGTGTTTTACTTCGCGGGCCCGCCCGTCCAGGTGCTGGGGCGTCCTCTGTTTGCCTGTCCGCGCTGTGCCAGCACAAACACGAAGTCCTTCCAGACCCTGAAAGACGAAGGCTCCGAAGCTCCCCTCTGGGGCCTGGAGCGCATCGTCCGCGACCATCCACGCAGCCAGTTCGTCGTCAAGCCCGGCGCGCAGCCTGTTGGATCTGATCCGCAAGCGCCGGCCGCCCGTGGAACGACCCTCCAGTAGATTTCACAATCCTTGATCTGGGATTGATCCTCTGATCGGGTTCCTGTCGACACAGGGCTCGGGCTCGGCGGCGCTCGATATCGTTCCTCAACGAGCCTAAGGCAGAGTAGAATGCCCGTCTGGAGGAAACCATGTTCACTGCCACCGCCAATCTGATTCTGCCCAGCACCACCACCGGATCGTTCCCGCGTCCTCGCTGGTTTGATGTGAGCATGTGGGGACGTCCGCTCGACACCTGCATGCTTGACGTGCGTTTTCGCGAGAAGTTTCAGGACGCGATGGCGGTGGTGATCAGTGACCAGGAGCGCGCCGGGCTTGACGTTTTGACGCACGGCGACCTTCACGTGGATGAAGACATGGCAGGCCGCGCTTGGCACCACTATCCGTTGCAGCGCTGGGCCGGATTCGACGGCGACCACCTGCAGCCTGAACAGACCACTGCGCCCTGGCTTCATTATCCGCCCGGCACTCTACTGAACGAGATCTACACCGGCTGGCGCTGGCCGCACGTGGTCGGCAAGATCGAGCACCGTCCGCTCGACTATTCCAAGGTGTGGCGCATCGCGCAGGGCAAGACGCGGAAGCCCGTGAAGTTCGGCACTTGCTGCTCCCAGGTGATGGCGCTCTTCCTCGACATCCACACGCCGAAGTACAAGGATAAGCGCGAAGTGATCTGGGACATGGCCGAGGCGATGAACAAGGAATTGCTGGCGCTGCGTGATGCCGGCTGCAAGTGCATGCAGATCGAGGAGCCGACGTTTCACTTCATGGCCAACACATACGGCAAGGATCATGAAGAAGTGCGATTCATGATTGAGGCCTTCAATCGCGAAGTGGAGGGGCTTGAGGACGTCGAACTGTGGATTCACACCTGCTGGGGCAATCCGAACATGCAGCGGGTCATGGAGGACACCAGCTACGCCAACTCGATCGAGATCTATCTCGAGCGCTGCCGCGGTGACGTGTGGACCCTTGAGATGAAAGATCGCAATCAGAAGGACATTGAGCTGTTCGAGCCGTTCTTTTCGAGTGGGCACGACATCAAGAAGAAGATCGCGATCGGCGCCGTGAGTCATCGCGCGCTCCAAGCCGATCGGCCCGAGGACGTGGCCATCGAGATTCGCAAGGCGCTGAAGTGTATCCCGCCGGAGCGCTTGATTGTGTCAAGCGATTGCGGATTCGGCCGTCAAGGTGCGAATCGCGAGATCGCGTTCTACAAGGCGAGCGCCATTGCACAAGGCTGTAACATCGTGCGGCGTGAACTCGGCCTTTCGGCCACTTACGTGCCGGCCGCCGATCCCAAACTGCAAATCGATGTTGTGCCCGGGCGGGACATCTGACCGATCGGCAGTTGCGACTGTCCGAGCCGGGCAGATGTCAATCTGAGCCTGCTTCACCGAGAGAGAGTTCGTCCCCGCGAAGACCGAGCTATGAGCAATGAACTTCCGATCGTTTACCTGGCCAGGCATGGGGAAACGGCGTGGAGCCTCACCGGACAACACACGGGGCTTACCGACCTGCCCCTCACCGAGCGCGGGGAACGGAATGCCCGCGCGCTCGGAGAACGGCTGGCCGGACTGAATTTCGCGAAAGTGTTGACCAGCCCTCTGCAGCGCGCTACCCGAACCTGCGAACTGGCGGGATTCGGGGCTGTAGCCGAACTCGACCGCGACCTGGTGGAATGGGACTACGGCCAATATGAGGGTAGCCGGACAGCCGAGATTGAAGCGGAGCGCCCGGACTGGGATTTGTTCCGCGACGGCTGCCCGGGTGGTGAATCGCCGGACCAGGTAGGCGCGCGGGCCGACCGCGCGCTCGGTCGAGTTCGCATCGTAGAGGGAAATGTGCTGCTTTTTTCGAGCGCGCATTTCCTGCGGGTGTTTGCCGCTCGCTGGCTCGGGCTCGAACCGGCGGCAGGCAGGTTTTTCGTGCTGAGCACGGCCAGCCTGAGCGCGCTCGGCTATGAGCGTAAGCTGTGCCGACCTGTCGTCCGAATGTGGGACGACACTCGTCACGTAAGCGCCTGACCCCATTTAGTCTGGCTAGCGCCTTCCGGAAAACGCAACAGAATAAATCTGCACCGGACCAAGGAGCCCCGAGGGCAGCAACGGCGAGTTGGCCTTGTATGGCTTCACGTCCGCAAAGGTATATTTCGTGGCGCCAGGTTGCTGATCGCCGATCAGTCGATTCACCCACGCATTCGTGACCTTGATGGTAACCTCATTCGCGCCCGGTTTCAGCGCGCTGGTCGCATCCACCCTGAAGGGCGCATGCCAAACGATCCCCAGCGATTTTCCGTTCACTGTCACCTCGGCGAGGTTCTTCACATCGCCCAAGTCGATCCACAGATGCGCATCCTTCTTGAACCAGTCCGCGGGCGCCTGGAGCGTCTTCGTGTAGGCGCCGGTTCCGGAGAAGTACTTCACCCCCGCATCCTGGTTATCAGACCACGACGAAAGCGCGTCGAGAGTGATCGACGACGGCGCCCCGCGGCCCGGCTGAAAGCTCACGTGCCACGGACCATCCATTGTCGCCACTTGCGTTTCCGTGGGCTTGGGCAGTGTGCGCGAGGTCTCGCTCGTTGGCTTGCGGAAGACTACGAACACTGTGCCCCACGGCTCCAGGTGCAGCGGAACGGTCGTGCGGCCGTTCGCCATTCTGTATGACACGGGTTCTGACTTGCCCGTCTCGGCATGCCAGAGTTCCGGCGCCTTGCCGGTTACGCGGAAGCTCGCCTTCACCGTCTCATCGCGGTCATTGCGATTGTCCACGAAGTAGAGGTCGCCGTTCCCGAGCTTGCGATGCGCAAAGAGAATGCGCGTTTCGTTCTCCGGTTTGGTGTAGTCGAAGTCCGGCGTCACGTTCAAGGCGTTGAAGACATCGGCCAGGCTCTGGCCTGCGTAGACGGTGCCTTTGCCGACCTTGTGCACGCCCGTGCCGTCGCCAAACAGCTCGTCATTCAGCCTGCGGAATTCCGCCTGGTCGTCGGCGAGACTGGGATCATCGGCCGGCTTCGGACCACCAACCACGGCTCCATTCTCCACCAGCTTGTAAATCGCGCGTAGCACGGGCAATGACATGTGTTTACTGTAGGCGTCGAGCCCCAGCACGCGGTAGTTCATGCCGCTCCGGGTCGTGATGCGGCCATCGGAGACGCTCAACTCGTGAATCAGCCCGTCGGCGTTGATATAGTCGAAGCCGTAGCCCGCCGGCACATCCGGCGACTTATCCGCAAAGATCGCGGTCAGGTTCGAATCTTCGCCGTAGAAGTAAACGAGGTCGGCGCCGAAGTGCCCTTGCTGCAGAAGATAGCTGCTGCGCGCGATGTAGTCCACCCAGGGACCCGCTTCTTCGGCCCAGGTTTCGTTGCGGTTGAACCATTGCCCGAAGGGCCCGAGCGTCAAGCCGGGCGCCTTACCCACCAGCGGCTGGTGCGCCGACTCGTGAATCACGAATCGGTTAATCCCGTTGAGCAATTCCTGGTCCGCCGTCGGTTTCAAGGTTGAAGGTGACCACGCCCAGGGCGCAGCAGCCGCCGTCAGCGACTCGGCCGCGGCCAGGTTCTGACCATAAATATGGGCCACCGATGCCGATTCCCGATCATCGGCGTTGTAGCCGTATTGCTCCTTGTTCACGCCCGGACTCTGCGTCCACATGGCGCTCATCGGCACTTCGTTGAACTTCTTGACTTCCATGCCATCGGCCACAAAGGCGCGCCCGCTCTCGTGCGATTCGCCATAGTGGCCCATGTGCCACTCATGCAGCGTGGCCTCCAACTGGCCGTAGTGCTCGTTCGCAATTAAATCGCCAATGGTCTTGCGGAAATCCCACAAAAACCGGTCGCTGGCTTCGGAGCTTTCCACCACCTGCCCCGCGAGGACCGGCATCCAGGGCAGCGGATCATAGCCGCGCAGTTTCTTGAACTGAGCGATCATGTCGTCGGTCCAATTCTGCGACCCGGCCTCCCAACTGTCGTTGATCACGTACCGGATGCCACGCTTGCCCATATAATCCGCGCCCACCGTCTCCTTGTAGCTATCCAGGTAGGTTTCCATGTAATTCTTCACAAAGGCCCGGTTAAGCTTGTCGACTTCCAGGCCCGTGGCCTCGGCGGTTGCCGGGTGGTTGGTGATTCCTAAGAGCGAATAGCCGAAGCGAAGAACCACCCAGTGGCCGGCGGGCGGCGTCCAGTCGAGCGTGCCGTCCTTGTGCATCTTCGACGTCAGGTCAACCACATCAGACTTGGCCACGACGTCGGCAGGAGCGACGGAAGGTGTCGCGAACTGATAGAGGTCGGGCGGGGAGGTGAAGGCGGCCTTGTCCTCGAACCGGTTGACGCGCGCTCCCGGATGCAGCTCCAGCTCGGCAATTTCATAGTCGGAGGGAGGCGGGGGGATCTTGAATCCCATGGAACCAGGGTCCAAGCCGGCAGCCCATGCCGGCAAGGGAGGAGCGGGGGTGCGCTTGAAAGCGACGCGGAAGAACTTCGCGGTCATCGGAGCAAAAGAAACCGTATGCTCGGGAGCGCCACCGGCTGGAAGCATCACGACGGACCGGAAGTCCTGCCCGTCGTCGCTCGCCTGGAGGGAGATCTCCGGGTTGCCGATTCCGGCCAGCATCGCGGCAATGAAGTTCACACTTTTCGTTGCGAGAGAAATGGCGCGCAACGTCTGGGGCTCCGCGAATTCATACTGGATCCAGGCGCTCTCGCCGGCGGCCGCGGGGATGGGCAGCCTGGTGGCTTTTTCCAAGTCACCGTCGGTGAGCATCGTCACGTCAATGGAGCCGCCGCTCGCCGTCACCTTCGGGTGCAGAGATTCCATCGGCACATCACTTGCTGCCGCCCGGTAGGCGATGACCACGGAATCGGCATAGAACTGCGGAACTGGCTTCGAGCCCTCGGGCGCGTTGAGAAGGTCCCGAATGGCCAAGTTCTGAAAGGCCCCGGTGTTCGATGGCGGATGAGCCAGCGTGCCTGTGAACGGCCGGCCGCCTTCCACTCGCGTCTCGCTCCAGACGTATTTCTTCATTCCCTGCGATGCCGGAACCCACGGGCCACCGGACTCGCTCCAGCCCGGCGAGCCTGCGATCGCTTCTTCCATCCCCAGTCGATCGGCGAGCACCGTCGCATACTTGAAGGCGTCTTTCCACTCTGGCGTCATATAGGCCAGACGATGGTCCACGACTTTGGGCGTTTGCAGCGCCGCATCAAAATTCTGGAAGCCGGCCAGACCCACGCGGTGCATCCATTCCAGGTCCAGCTTGATGCCTTCCTTGGTGATGTTGCCGTTCATCCAGTGCCACCAGACCCGCGGACGGGCACTTTCAGGCGGATTCTCAAATCCAGCCTTGAGAGGGTCGCGTTGGCTCTGTGCCACGGCTGTGCTGAACACGACTAGCAGTGTCAGGCTCGCTGAGACCAGCCTCTCGCTTGGGCGATGCATCGGGTTCCCTTTCTCTCAGTCCTCCAGGGCTGCTCTCTTCGTGATTCAGGAGAGCGAGCGGCGCGGGATCAGGCAAAGGACGTCTAGAATTGAAGGCGCAAGGCAAACTCTACGATGCGTGGGTCGGCGGCGCTGGTGACCCACCCGAAAGAGCCGGGCGAGCCGGGTGAGCCGGAGCCAAAGGTAGTGTTGATCCCGTTGAAGTTGGTGTGGTTGAAAATGTTAAAGAATTCCGAGCGAAAGTTCATCACGACGCGTTCGCCCAGGTGAAAGTCCTTGGCAAGGGCCATGTCAAAGTTGACGGTCCCGGGTCCCACGATAGAGCCTGGAGCCGCATTGCCGAAGTAGCCGGCCGGGGGCGCGGCAAAGGCGGCGGTGTTGAACCATTCCGAGAAAGTCTTCATTCCATTGATGTTGCTGGCGACGCGATCCGGACGGGTGGCCAGGCCCTGGTTCGCAACGCTCAGGTTAGGATCCTGCGCGAACCCGGACTGGATGGTGCTGATGTCGGAGAACTGCCAGCCGCCGAGCGCCGCGCCCGCAAAGCCGTGCGCGTTTCTGTACCAGGGGAGATTCCAGATGAGACTCGCTGTAAATATATGGGGCACGTTAAGGTTCGTGGTCCCGTAGTTGTTCCGGGAGTGATAGATGTCCTGCATGGTGTTGCTGTTCTCAAAGAATGACGTACCCCGCTGGTCGGAGAGCCCGTGTTGGTACGTGTAAGCCAATGACATAAACAGATCGTGGGCCATGGGATGTTTGACGCTGACCTCCAAAGCGTCCCACCTGATGATGCCGGGACTGACGTTGCTGGTTATGGAACCGTATCCCAGGAAGGGAGCGTAGGCGTACGCAAAGACCCCGGTGTTAATTATGGGGTTGTAGTCGTAGGGGGGATCGCGCATGGGCTGGTTAATGTTGTAGTATTCGCCGACGTGATTCGACGTGTTACCGGCAAAGGCCATCGAGGTGTACCAGTTCGCCCCAAGTTGGCGCTCGACACTCAAACTGTAACTCTGGACCATGGCGGCCGGATGGAGATTCAGGTCCTGGCTGTCGAGGGTAGGGGCGGATGGCGGCGCCACGTTTCCTCCCAAAGGACTGGGAAACGGCGCCGGAGCGATCGTCAGCGACGACACCAAAGGATAGTTGATGCCGCAGAAGTAGCTGCAATCGGTCCCGGTAGGCACCCGGTTGTAGGTAATCCCGTAGCCGCCGCGCAGGGCCGTTTTACCGTCACCGAACACGTCCCAGGCAAACCCTACCGACGGAGCCCAGTCCCAGGCGTGCGCATTCGAGAAGTTCAGCGGGTAACCCCCCTCGCCATTGAAGATGAGCCCGTTCTGGGGATTGTAGTTCGGCGTGGGAGTGACGCTTCCATCCTTGTTCACGATCGGAGCATCGGCGGGATTGTACTTTGCCGGGTCGAAGATGCTGATATAGCCGTGCTGTGCATGGGTGGCCGGCAGGTATTCGATGCGCAATCCAGCGGTTAGGGTGAGACGCTTGGTGGCTTTCCATCGGTCCTGGACGTAAGGCGAATCGATCGGATAGTGAACGTAGGGGCGGGCCTCCGTGCTGGTTTGAGTGAAGTTCTGCGCGTCGCCCAGCAGATAGTCGGCGATCGGGTCCCCGGTGAATTGTCCGTTGAACGCCCACTGGCCATTGCTGGCTGAGAAGGCCGTCTGCCGCTTCGTGCCAAACACGATCTGCATCCCGGCCTGGATGAAGTGATTGCCTCGCAGCCAGCTCCAGTCGTCGGTCAGGGTATCTTCAAGGTCACTGGCATGGTTGAGGGGCAAGGTGAAAGCCCAGCCGAGCGGGGCCCAGCCCCCGGAGAAGCCGATTTGAGGCAGGCGATTGGATCCAAACCCGCCCTCGAAGGGAAGGACCTCGTTAAAACCTGACACTTGGCTGCGCTGGTAGATGCCCGCCGCCGCCAGGCTGACCACGTAATTGTTCATGGCCACGCTGGTGGAGTTCACCATTGTGGAGCTGATAGTGGCTGTGAGCTGAATTTGGGCGAGCTGATTCTGGGTCGTGACCGGATTGCTGTTGGTGGTATAGGGGGAGCCCAGGAAAGTGTCGTACGAGTTGCCGTTGGTCTGACGCTCGTCCAGATACTCGGCCATTAACCGGATCTTTTGATTGAAATTGTGATCCACCCGGATCTCATCGTCCCGGGTGCTGTTGATGGTCGGAGTCAGGTTGATGAAGTTGTTGAAACCTCCGCTGGGGTTGTTCGGCAGCGGGGCCAGAGCGTTCAACAGGGCCAGCGAATTCGGGTTCAGCATGCTGGACGGGATCTGGTACTGGTTCGGACTCACCAGAGGAAACGGCTGCCCGGTCTGGGGATTAATGAGGGGTTTGGTTTCCGTGAACAATCCGCTGCGCATCTCCGCGGTCGGGTCCGCGCTCAGAACCACCGAGGCCTGATGCTGCTTGGACCACTGCTCGCTCCAGAAGAAAAAGGTCTTCGACTTGTCGGTGTTGTAGTGATGAGGAATGTAGACGGGTCCGCCGATGGTGTAGCCAAAAATGTTCTGCTGCAGCGTGGGTACCGTCGGAGCGAAGAAGTTCCGGGCATTCAAGGAGGTGTTGCGGAAGTATTCGTAGGCGGTTCCATGAAACTGGCTGGTGCCGCTCTTAGTCTGGAGCAGAACCACATTGCTGCCCATCAGGCTGTATTGCACGCCGTAGTTGTTTTGCAGCACCCGGACTTCGTCCACGGTATCAGGGTTGGGCGTGATGGTGGTCTGGGTCATGTTGCCCGTATTCATGTTCCAGATGCCATCGAGATAATACATGGTTCCACTTAAGCCTTGGCCGTTAATCGACATCACGTTGCCTGTCAGGAATCCGCCCTGGTTCAGGGCCGTATCGGGCGAGGTGTTGGTGACGCCGGGCATGAGGGCGGAAAGGCTCTGGTAGTTTCTCCCATTCAGGGGAAGAGTCTGAACCTGGGCCCCGGAAACGGAACTGGAAACTTCCGGCGTGGAGGTCTGCACCTGTGCGACACTGGCCGAAACGGTAACTTCCGTGGAAACCTGGCCCACCTTCATCACGGCCGTGACGGTGGTGACGACCGTCGGATGAAGAGCGATGTGTTCTTCCACGTAGGTCTGGAAGCCCTCTTTGGCCACCGTCACCTTGTAAGATCCAACCGGAAGGCCGGGCATCACGAAGGTGCCGTCAGTGTTCGATTGCGTTTCATTGCTGACACCGGTGCCCTCGTTGGTGATTGTGACTTTCGCGGTGGCCACGGCCGCACCAGTGGTGTCGGCCACGCTTCCGCTGATCGTTGCCGTCAAGGAAAGTTGAGCCCAGACGGAAGGTGCGAAAAGCAGTAAACTCAGGAACAATACTGGAACTCGCCACGCACTTTTCACGGACATTCTTCACCTCCTGGTGTGATCCAACCCGATGCCCGACATTCCACTAAACAGTTGAATACAAGAGAGAACGTGACACACATGCGCGATTTGCTGGGCCTTGGCGCTGTCCGGCTCATGCCTCCTGATTGGAACCGGCGAGCCGAGAACTGCCGACCCTTGTCGAGGGTCGTTTCAACGCCGCTCGGACCGAGGCTGATCAATATGGGCGGGAACGTCTGCAGTTGAGGTATTGGTGATCTGAAGCCTGCAGAAGATAGGAACGGCGGGAGACTTTCACGGAACGAGACGCAGGCCGAAGACAAAGCGCTTGGCACGCCTGATCTCCCGGTGTCCGGTGTCGAAACACCGACCCTCAAACTCGCAACCGCCATAATTTACAGCCGTTCATGTAGCCAGTCAAGCGTTTTCATAAGTATTTCTTATAACCAGGTTAGGAACTGCGCGAACGGGGAGATCAGGTAGAGATTAGTTACTGGGTTTATATATCTTCATCTTTTGAACGACTGTGCGGCCGCGCTCACCAGTACCCGGTGGCGGCTCGCTTAGCGCTGCTCCGTTGTTCCATTCGCCGGCACCAAGTCAGATTCCATGGGATTCGCGACCTCCCGCTTCTCGGCGAGGCTCGCCTCCTCAAACTTCTGGTAAGCCCGTCGCGATTCAGCCTCCATCCCCAGGCGGTGATAAACCGAACCCAACTGGTAATAAGCCGCCGCCAGCGAAGGCTTGAGCTTCACAGCCGTCTCAAGTTCTTGCCTCGCTTCGACGTAGCTTCCTGTCTCCTTGCACAGATGGCCCAGATTGAAATGGGTCAGGGCGTAAGACGGGTCCAGCTTCTCGGCGATCCTCACCTGCTGAATAGCTCCATCGTTGTCGCCCAGACGGCTGAGCAGTATTCCGTAGTGGAGGTGGCAAAAAGGGTTGTTTGGGTTTAGCTTCAATGCCGCCTCGAAATAAGGTCTGGCTTCCTCCAGCTTGAAGTCGATCAGATTGCTGACACCCAGCATGAATGCCGCCCGGTCGTTATTCGGATCGAGCTGCCAAGCCTCCTGAAAGTGCTTCTTGGCACGCGCATAGTCCTCAGCAAAGAAGAAGCTCATACCCAAAAAGTAGAAAGTTCCGGAGATATGAGGCAGCAATCGATCTGCCTGGAGGAAGCAGCGGATAGCCGAGGGCTGGTCGTTGAAACTCTGGAAGATCTCACCTTGCGTCATCATGTAGCGGTACTCATGAGGCGCCAATTGGATCGCCTTGGCGATATCCCCTAGTGCGGCGTCTCTTTGACGTTTGAGCGCGAACGTCTTGGCTTCGAGTTCCAGGTAATCGGGACTGCTTCCGGGGGGGCCCTTGATATCGGCCAAGGCCTTGGTGGCGCAAGCAGCGTCTGAGCGCTCCAGGCACTCGTATAACGGCAGCAGTGAAGGATCGAGCTTTCGGGATTGGACCTCCTGGCTGGACGCGGCCGGAGGCGAGCCGCCGGAGATCGCAGCGGTCCCGCCTTCGACTGCCAACGGCGCCGATGAACCTCCGCCCTGAGCGCTCGGGAGCGAATTGGCTGCCGCTCGGTCTGAGCTGTCCTTCTGACCTGCACCGGCCGGCTCATCCAGCAACTCTGCCTCGCTGACTCCGGCATGGACGGGGTTGTTGGTGCGGCTCAGCGCCTGCGCTTTCTCCGCCTCGTCCTTGGCCTCTTGCAGCCTCCCAAGGCGTTTCAACAAAGAAGACATTTGGGCCGGAAACGCAGACTCCTGCGGAAAGCGACGGCTCGCCGCGCGCAAAGTCTCGAGCGCCGCCGGAAGCTGGCCGGCATCGATTTCAGAAACTGCCAGGCTTCGGTATGCCAGGGGGAAGTTGGGATCGCGCGCCACCGCCTGCTGGAGCACGGGAAGAGCCTCATCGTTTTTCCCCATGCGGCGCAGAGTAGTCCCAAGATACAGGTAGGCCTTCGCAAAAGTGGGGTCACTAGTTATTTCCTGCCGGAACTCGCCGGCCGCCTGCGAATAATCGCCGCGCGCGAACGCGAGAAAGCCCAACTGGTAATGAACCACCGGCAGTTGTGGCTCGATCTGAGCCGCCTGCTTGTACTCCGCCTCAGCCTGCACGTTGTCGTGTCGGGCGGAGTAGGCATCGCCGTAAAGCATATGAAGCCACGGCGAATTCGGGTACTTCCGGTAGAACGTCTGGAAGTCGTCGAGCCCGGCTTGCTTTTCGCCGGCCTCCCGGTCCTGCTCGATCAGAACGTAGAGCAGGTAGGGATCGTCGAATCCGGCTTCCAGCGCGTTCGAAAATGCCGCCCGGGCGTGCTCGGGATCGCGCAGGGCGCGATAAGTCATTCCCAAATAGAAAAAGCTTCGCCCCGAGGGAGCGACCGTCCTTAGGGTAGACAACGCCTCCTCGGGCCGTCCCGCAGCAAGCTGCGCCACACCGACGTCGGCCTTGAGGTCCGGATCGGAAGGAGCCACCTTCAGTCCGCGATGAGCCCACTCTAATGCCCCGGCTGGGTTCTGCTGCTGCAGCAACAAGCCCACGATCGCAGCGTAAAGCGGCGCATCGCCCGGGCAAGCCTGAATGGCGCTCTTGTAAGACTTCAGCCGGTCGTCCACGGAACGGTTCTGATCTTGAGACTGAATGATCCAGGTGTGAGCGGGCTCGGTGGCGGTGCAGGTTTGGGTGTCCTCAGCTCGAGCGCTACCCCGAAAGACAGCCAGGAGTGTTAAGGCGGGCAGGACCGCGATCATTGACCGCAAAAGGTACCGCCCCAGCGCATGGACGTGGCCGTCAGACGTCGAACTCATCGCAGGAGACATCTTGCAACCTGCCGGGCCCTGCACAGTAGGTGTGACTTCATGCCGCTGCCTGATTGCTTCGGACCTCGACGATTCTATCACCGCGCCAGACCAGGCCGCGCTTGGCCGATTCAGTCTGGCGCATGACTAAAGGGCCCCGTCAGCCGATGGCGATTCACGGGCCACCAAACGAAGATCTCCCACTAAACCCGAGGGCAGCGGCTGCAAGCCTTCCATGTCCTGCGGCGTGAAGCGTTCGCCGTAGCGGCTGTTGAGCAGCCGGTAGTCGGGCAAAGCTGCGCCAGCCATCTCGTTGATCGCGGTATTGACCACCACGACGCGGAATTGGTTTGCGCCCGCCCGAAGCAAGCCCGTCAGCTTCACGGCGTAAGGAGGATGCCACACCGATCCGGCGCGCTGCCCGTTTACATACACCACCGCGGCCTCGCGCACGGGACCCTCAAACCAGGTTTGCATCCCTTCGCTTCGACGTGGCGCCGGGCGAACAGCCGTTCCTTCGCCGAAATCGAGCCAAAGATCGGCGCCGGAGCCAACCAGGCCCGCCGGCAAGCTGACCGTTTTTTCGTACACGGCTTCGCCGGAAAAGAATCGCGTGTCCTCGTCATCCGTCCAGGAGCGCAGGCGCTCCATCGTGACTGATTTTTTCAGACGCGCTGTTGAGCCTGATGCCTCCATCTGACGTGCTTCGAATGGGTGCGCGGTATTCACGTCCAGAAAAGTCACCTTCCACCCCGTGCTGAGGTCCAGCGGTTGCGGCAGATTCTGCGTCATGGCAGCGGCGCCCGGCTTCGATTTGGGAGGAGACGGCGGTTGCCTGGAGAATAGCAGAATGCGCGATCCGTAGGGTTCGAGATCGATGGCCAGGGTGGTCCCCGTGGCGGTGCGAGTGAGGACGCTGGCTGGATAGATTTTGCCATTGAACGGATCCCACCACTCGGGCTCCAGACCCTGAACCCGAAAGGTTGCTTCAGCGCGCCGTGTCTCGTTTCCCGTGTTGGCCAGGAAGTAGATTTCCGCCCAGCCGGTGCTGCGATGAACAAAGCCGACATCGGGCGTAGCGGGTGAGAAACTGACGTCCGGAGGGTGCAGGGTGTGGAGTGCCGCAGCCAGGTCGTGATCCACATCGCTCACCAGATGGCCGGGCGCGGAAGGTCCCTCGAAGAGCCGCCCGGAAAGCTCGCGGATGCGCGGTGTCTCCGTTTCCGCGTTCATCAAACCTGGGGCCAGTGCCGGCGCGCGGAGCGTGGCCACAAGAACGCCGCCTTGATGCGCGAAGGCATCGAGCTTTTGTAGCGTCTCGAAAGGGATGCGCTCCACTCCGGGAAGGATAACAATCCGGTAGCGGCTGCCGCTCAAGACCAACGCCCCGTCTTCGATCCTGGCCACACGGTTGACGGCCGCGTCGTCCACGAAGTCGAAACCGTATCCCGCCTCGAGCAGCCGCGCGATCAGCGTGGAACCGAGCCGGTGGTCCAAAGCTTCGCTCACCGACGCCTGACCGCGCGTGAAGTGGGCCCAGGCGTCATCGGTTGGCACGTAAAGCGCAATGTCATTCACAGGTCTTCCCTGGCGTAGCATGAAACTCACGCGCTGGCAGTAGAGCGAGACGTCCGGCATCACGAGCCACCACGGGTTGTGCTGATTGAGCACCGCGGCGGCGTAGAATCGCCAGCCGGGCTCGCCGGCCTGGGGCGGCGAGTAAGGCCAGCCGTGCCCGACAAACTGGTTGATTCCTTCCAGGAAATGAACGTCGGCTTCCGCCTTCAGATCGAGCGGAGTGGCGCGAAAAGCGGGCGAGTGCAACCACGTCCAGGTCTCGGACGAGGTCACCACCCTTCCATAAATATGACTCGCCGACGAGGCCCAGCGCGTGGGCGCGAAGCTCTTCCAGTGCGCGCCTTCGCCCTCCGCCAGATCAATTCCCGCATAGCTGGAGAGCACGGCCGGCGGGGTGCCGTAAAGCTGGGCGCGGAATAACGTGTGATGCCGCCGCGCCCAGTCCTCGAGAGGCGAGACGAAGTGTTCGTTGAAGAGCTCCGTAAGCGTCTGGCCCCAATCATGCCGGATCGCGCCCGTCTGCGCGCCGATGTTGCCGACGAGCGCGGGCAGGTACGGTTTCAGATCGTAGCCCCGCCGTTTGCGGAACTCCTGCAAGAAGTCTCCAGTCCAGTCGGAGCCGTACACCTCCAGGCTGTCACAGAAGATCGCGCGAGGGGGATGCGCGGTAAACGCCTGCATCAGCCGGTCGCCGACCGAGCGGAGATAGCTGTCGACCGCGACCCGGTCGTAATGGTCGAGCACGAATCCTTCGGCCCCTACGGCGGCTCGCTTCACGGTCTGGCCGGTCCGGCCGGCGATGAAGAAGAGGAGCACATGCGTCCCTTCGAGACCGGCTGGCACTCGTACCGCGCCGTCCTCAATAGTGGAAACCTCCCTGGCGGTCTCGGCGGCGACGTGGCCGGGTTCGCCTTGCGCCAGGAAAACGGCGAGCAGCTCCTCGCCCGCTTCGAAGGATGGCAATGGATACAGGCCAAAGCCGGCTTTCACGCTCGCGGTCGCGAGACGAAGTTGTCCGGCGGCATGAGCGGCAGCGACGCTCGGGCCGCCGTAAGGCCAACCGCTGCCGAGTGTCAGGTCCATCCGCAGGTCGAGTTCCTGAGCTTTCGAGGAAGCGAAACGCAAGGCGTGAAGGAAAGAGTCAGAGAGGTAAGGATGATTTTCGAAGCCGTGACTGGGATCGTCCAGAGCCAGGGGATACACAGGCTGTACTTCGAAGCCGCCGATTCCGCCCGCCTTCATCAGCCGCATCTCACGCTCGAGTTCGTTGTCCGTGACCGCGGGTCCGAACCACCACCAGCGCACCATGATCTTTGCATCTTCAGGCGGGTGGACGAACGCCTCTCTCAGGCCGGCGAGATTCTTAGGCTGATCAGGATTGTCGATAGACGCGGCAGGAAGTGGCCCAGCCAACCCAGCCGCGAGGAGGAGAGCGAGAACTCCGAACGCGCGCTTCAACCTCATGTCTCCGTCACCTCGTCACCCTATTTCACCGCCGGCAGACTACTCAAAAAGATGATTGGCCTCGGATATGGTGGGAAGGGTCGAATGAAAAAGAGAAAATCGGAATTCCGTGATCTTTGAGGACACACACCTTACTGGATAACCACCTGACCGACCTCCGTCCTCCTGATATTCACTGCATAATCTTCTTCTCCGATTCTTCTCAAGGTGTAGCCCTCGGCATCGAGATCAAAACGTAAAGGGAGCCTGGCGCCTTTAAGTGTAATGCGGGCTGGGCGAAATGCCAGCCGCAGATACTCCGTTCCTGCCTTCTGGGTGGCGGTGTATTGGACCCTCTTTGGGGCGTAAAAAACATCCTTAAGTACCGCATCCGAATAGAGAATGTGGTTTTCGTCCGGTGGCGCCCATTCGGGAACCCCCGCAAACGCTGGGTAAAACATCCTGGGACACTCGCCGTAGCAGTCCGACCACCAGTTGGAGATATGTTTGCTCACCGGACTTTCAGACGCTTCACCATCTGGCTTATTGCAATAAGTCACCCAATTCAAACATCGATAGGCTTTTTCCTTGTAGGTTTCATCCCGCGAAACCGCATACCATCGGGCGCACTGCGCGGCATAGCGCGCGGTTTGATAGTCCATTTTGGGCAGGAATCCGTCCTGCTCCCCCACGATATTGGCTCCCCACTCGGTCGCCGGCTCCCCGGGGGCGCAACGAAAAACAAAATTGTCTTCAGTCCACTTGATCAACTTGGGCACATCTGTCCGCCAGTCAGGATCCAATTCGGGATAATCGAATAGCGCCAAAGTGTAGTTGCTGGCAGGCGTGTTGCTCTTGTACGTGTTGCCGTAATCCGAGTTGTCGGTATGTCCGTCGGCCCAATAGCCGGTCTTTAGCGGAAACTGCAGGAGAAAGTCTCGGGCCTTGTCACGCGCATTCTGGTAAGCCTTCACATCGCCACGGTTCGCCTTAATCAATTGGTCGAGTAACATGTAACAGCCCACCCAGTGCGCTCCGTAATCCGACGTGACCTTTCCGCTATCCATCACCACCCGGTCAGGCCAGACCGATTGGGTGGCAGTGCCGGTGCGCACCTCGCGCGCCAGCTTGTTCGCCACATTGAGAGCGGCAGTCAGGTATGTCCTGTCACCGCTGTAGAGGTACATGCGGTAATAGACCAGGCCCATATCCCCCGCGTAGCCAACCAGGGTCTCATGAAGGAGAAATCTCTTGGCGCCAGTAAACCCGCGGAATTCCATGTCTCCAGCGTTCGTCGTCGTATAGGGAAAATTCGGCCAGGCGAAGGTTGAAGGGCTGGTACCATGAGCAATCGTGTAGTCCATGAGCTTTTTTACGATGGTCATCACCGTAGTGTCGCCCGTATAGGCATAATACAAGCGCGCCGATTCAAACCAGTTCGGGATTTTCTCTGCCACATCGTTCATCCAGGTGTCGGGATCAAGTCTTCCATCCTTGTCCCAGAATGCGCAATAGAAGTAGAACTGCGGATACGACGATCGTGGGGGCGGTCCGGGGCAGTTAGGCACTTTGGTCTTGATAAAGTCCCAGCGCAAGCGGAGAAAATGGTCGTAAGCATTCTGGATCGGCGTAGACCACGGAATGATTTTGTTCTGATCGTCCAAAATCACCTTGTGGCCGTTAAACAAGGGTGCCTGTTCCGCGTCCAACGAAAGGGCGGAAAGGCCGGCAGCCAACACCGTTTGACCGATTCGCTCCAAGAGTTCACGACGAGTTAGGCCACTCTTCAATTCTCTGATCCCTTGAAAAAGCCGCGCACGACCACGGGTTTGCCCAGTAGCGTCACTGCTTTTGCCGTTCCACAACGGAATGCCTGTAGCGTGCTTCTCGCTTGCCTTCATGGATTGGCTGCGGCCTGCTTCTGAGCCTCACGCGCTCTTTCCTCAAATATCGCCCGGGCTTTTCGATAGCGGGCTTGAGCGGCCTCGCGGTCCTTGGAGAGAAACGTACTCCAGGCGCCGCCAGGGGACGTTTTCTGAATCAGGTTGTCGATCCACTTGACGTAGAACTCCGCGTCGCGGGCGCTGGCACGGATGGGCTGCCCTCTCACCACCACGTAAACGGCCCCGGTATGAGTCTGGTGTCCGTTCTGCCAATCCATCCGCCGGGCGGCGAGCCATCCACTTTTTGGGAACCGCAGTGTAGTCTCGAAAACCGCCGGTGAGCCGGGCGCGACCTCGGCGGTCTTGGATGCCACCACCGATCCATTCTGGACCACCTCAATTCTGCCGACCGCCTTCTTAACGCTTGTCCACTCCACCCGAACTCGCACCGGGCCCTTTCCTTCCAACCGAATCTCGTCGCCGGGCTGCGCCGAATCGTTCACCTTAAGGTCCAGGAATTCGTTGTGGGCATTTCGGGACACCACGGTTTTCCCCTTGGCGAGGCCTTCGATCCATTTGTCGTAACTGAGATTGCCCGCCGGAATTCTCACGTACGTCAAGAGCGTTCCGAGGGGTTCGAGGTAATTGCAGGAATAGTCCGTGCTCGCCACCAGACCGAGCCGGAACCCGCAATTCAAAATTCGATAATAAGCCTGAATTGCCGAGTCGCTTCCATGCACGTCCTCCATCAGGAACGACGAGCTTCCTAGCGCCGTTTCCACCGGATACTCCAGCGGTGCGCAGCAGTCGAGCGATTGAGGGATGCCGTCGGGCGGCGGATAGAAGGCGAAAGGCAAATACTGCATGTGCGCGTAACCGCCAATCGCGCCCCGATCTTTCGCCCACTCGAAAATCGGATAGGTGTACTGAGCGAACGGCTGTCCGCCCTGCCTCAATCCCAGCAGGATCAGGTGACCACCGATTACCTTTCGCTCAAACGTGACGCCTTCAGGATCGTAGTGCCATTCGGCGTCCCAATGCACGATGTGATCGGGAGTCGAGACCGGATCGTCCCGTCCGGTCATGAGTGGTATATCCTTCGCGGCGTCCTTGATTTCACCATTTCCGATATCGCTGAGCACAGAAATGACGGCCAGGTTATTCGTCTTCATCATTTCCAGAAGCTGTCGCGGCGTGAGCATCTCTTTTTCATTGGCGCGACCGCAGCCAATGCCGCGATGGACGTGGGCGTCGCCTGAAAACCAATCAGGCGGCTCCGGCCTTGCCGGGGATTGCCCAAAGAGGTGAGTGGCGGTGAGCCAATTGAATCCTAGAAGAAGAATGGGAACAAGGAATCGTGCCCAGCCCATGATTCGCGTGGCATCCATGTTTGCAGCCTCCCGCCACCATAGCGCGCCTATACGGATGCCGGTAGAACTTCCCGGCAACCCAGCCGGAATCAGAAGTAAAGCTTCAGTGCCAACTGCCCGATGCGAGGCGCATACGCCGACGTCACCAGCCCAAAGGTTCCGCTGTTGATGTTCCCATTCGGTGTCATGAACTGAGCATGATTAAAGATATTGAACCACTCCGCTCGGAATTCTAAACTCTTCGATTCGGTCAGGCGAGTGTTTTTGACCAACGCCATGTCAAAATTGTTCAGGCCCGGCCCGTGAAAGAAGCGGCGATTGGCCGTGCCGAACTGGCCGAGCGCTTCGGGAGAAAACAATGACGTGTTGAAGTAAGGACGCCCAGTACGAGGATTGGCGAAGTTCAGGTTTCCCTGAGTGTAATCGGGCACATCCACTCCACCCCCAATGCCGGAACCTGATGTTCCCAACAGCGAGTTATCGTCCTGCTCGTTCAATGTGACAGGAAATCCGGTGGCAAAACGCGTCGTCCCCGAAAGCTTCCATCCACCTGCGAGCCGGTCGTGCCCGAACAACTTCTCGAAAGGCATGGTATAGGAGTAACTGACCACGAAATTGTTCGTTGTATCGAAGGCGGAAAGCGCCTTGGTGAGCTTGTAATTGAACGGGTAGACCTGGTCTCCCAGCCCCGAGGCATTGTCCATGGCTTTGCTGTACGTGTAGCTGGCGAGGAATTCGGCTCGCCCGGAAGCGTGGCGTACCGAGGTTTCGAACGCATTGTAATTCGAATTTCCCATCGTGTCATACCATGCGTTGCTGGCGAAGAGCGGACCGAACGGCCCTCGAGTGCCTTTAATGACCCCTCCAGAGACGGGGTAGTAGACACCATTTTCCCCGAAGGGCCCGCAGGTCGGCGTTCCGGGCATTACTTGATTCGGCTGGCTCACGCTCAGGCAGAGGGTTGGATTGCCCGGATTTGCTTCCAGGCCGGTGAGCAATCTGTGTCCTTGCGCGCCGACAAACGCTAAGCTGACCAGCGTATCGGAGCCGAACTGGCGTTGTACCGAGACAGAGTAATCCTCGCTGTAAGGAAGCCGATCACCCCCGTATACGACGGGATTGCTTGAGATCGGTATAAACTGCGCCCAGTTGACGTTGTTGTTGGGGTGCGACGGCGACGGCGGCGGGGGAAAGACCACGGGGAAACGCTGGCCTTCGCTATGACCGGTGCCGCGGTCGACGTAAGGAGTGGTGAAAAGCGAGGGAACGGGACTGACGTAGTACAAGCCAAAAGGATAGTCCGTCTGAACTTGCACGCTCAGGTCTTCGATTGCGGTGTAGAACAATCCGTAGCCCAGCCGGATGCTGCTCTTGCCTGGCCCGCCGGTTATCAGCTTAAGGATTCCGCCGCTCGCGGCGGGTGAGTAGGCAAGCCCAATCCGCGGACCGAAGTTGTGATAGCCCGTCGGGGCAACCGTTTTGGGAACCCCCGGGTCGCCCGGAAATAGCAAACCGGTGGGAGCTCCGGGAAGGTCCACCGATTGCTCGCCGGGAATCATCGCGTCCACTTCATTCCTGGGGTTGTACCAGAATTGACTGACGTCCCAACGTAAACCGTAGTTGACGGTGAGATTCCGACTCGCGCGCCAACTATCCTGACCGTACAACCCGAGGTAGTGGGAACGATTCGGAAAACCGTTGGGAGCTCCTTGAGCGAAAAATACCGGGGCCCCGATCAAGAAGTCGGCGAAATCATTTCCTGTCTCGTTGCCGTTAAAACCAAAATTGCCGTTACTCGTCAAGTTGGGCCAAAGCAAGCCCGCCTGGTCGTAGTGGAAATTTCCGCCAAATTTTAAGGTGTGCGTGCCGATGATCTTGCTGTAATTGTCTTGCCATTGGAATATGTTGTCGAACTGCTTGGTGGTATTGGCACTGACGCCAAAACCGAACTCGTTGAGACCTATCGGGGGGACTCCTTCGTACTGTGTCGCCTCGGGGCCGATTCCCAACGTGTTGAATCCCTCGACGAAGCCCAGCGAGCTCAGCGTCACACCGGTCCCTTGCCCCGGAAGGGGCTCGTTTTCGAAGATGGCGTTGCGCGTGAAACTCATGCGAAATTCGTTCAACGCCGAACCACCAAAAGACGTCGTATCGCTTAGATCGATCAGTTGAGCACGGCCGGCATTCTGGTCGGCAAATCCGGGAAGGCTGGAAGTGGCGTATGGATTTACCAACGTATAATCGTCCACCATGTAGTATGCGGAAAGCATTCCGAAACGGGTACTCCCGTCAACTCGGACCCCTCCCTTGTCGTCTCGCAAGGTCTCGCTGTAAGCCGAGGTCGTAAAGTACGGGCCTGAATTCGGCATCGGGATGTACTGCAAGAGATGGCTCACCGGAGGCGAGAAAGCGGACCGGCATATGGTCGCATTCGGGAAGACACATTGGGCGGAACTGTTACATCCCGTTGTGTAATACGGCTCAGCGGCGGCCACCGGATAGCCCAACTCCTGGGAAAGCATCTGCGCCCAAGAAGCGCCTGCGACCTTTCCAGTCAAGTGGGTCGCTTCGTCGCTCAAGTCACCGGCACGATCAGCCACCGAAGGCACCAGAATGTTGCCCGTGTCCTGACCTATAACATTGCGGGTTCCTTGATAGTCGACAAAGAAGAAAGCCTTATCATGCCGGATTGGTCCTCCCACCGTAGCGCCGAATTGGTTCTGTTTGAACGAACCCCGAGTGGGTGAGAAAAAGTTCCGGGAATCCAGAGCGTCATTGCGAAGGAACTCGAAAACATCCCCGTGAAATTGGTTGGTTCCGGATTTCGTAACCACCATAATCTGACCGCCGCTGTAATTCCCATACTCGGCGTCAAAGTTGCTCGTCAGGATGCGAAACTCCGCAATCGAGTCGAGGTTAGGAACGACGCTGGTCTGCTGGTAGATGGATTCGTTCACATCAGCTCCATTCACCGTGAAGCCGTTAGCTGTTTCTCTCTGCCCGTTAATGGAAAGCCCTCCCGCGTCGAGGCCGCCGGAAACCGAAGTGGCTGAGTTGGTGTAAGTAATGTACTCTCCCGACGCAAGTGGGGCGACCCCGGGTTGAAGCGCAAGCAAATCCGTGTAGCTGCGACCGTTCAGCGGAAGGCTCGTCATGTGGGTCCCGGTGATCACCTCCCCTTGCTGGGTACTTGTCGTCTCCACATGCACGGCGGTGCTCGAGACGGTCACCGCTTGCGAGACTGTGCCAATCTCAAGCGTTATATCGACGCGCAGCGCGGTACTGATGTCGATCACCAGACCGGTTTGCTTGTAGGGCCTGAAGCCAGACGATTCGATGCTAATTGTGTAATCGCCGATCGGCAGCTCGGGGAAGGAGTAGAAACCGTCTGAGTCGGTGGTGGTGGTTTGCCTAACCCCTGTCCGCGTATTCAGTGCGACCACGCTGGCCGCCGGGATCACAGCCCCGCTCGGGTCCTTCACGATCCCAGAAATGCTCCCGGCGATACTTGCCGAACCAACCTGGGCGAAAACCAATATAAAAGCGAGTGCAGCCAGCGAAATTTGGAGTCGAATCGTCAGGTGGCGAAGGGTTATCGCTTCGCTCTGACTTCTGCCCGTTATGGCCGTCATAGTTAACCTCCTTCTTTTCCGCTTCGTCCCACGACTACGGCTCAGCGGTGACTTTGGCCGCCGAAGATGCCGAGTCAGGACGGTGAACACCCGCCGTTGCCATGACTTACACGCAGTCGTTCTGGAACGGATGACTCACGCAAGTGAGTTTCCCCCATCAACACCTTGAGGATACATTGGCGCCGGAATTCGTCAAGGGCATTGCAGCCGTAAAGGAGCGCGCTGTTCAATAAGTTGAACAAAAACGGGCACTGCTCTTGTTGTAAGCGGTTTGGCGGCCCATCGAATCGGTCGATGGGCGGTGCGCCGGCGGCGGGTTTTATACGCGTGCGGATTGAAAGCGCAGGGATATTTCCGTGGCGGTTTCTTTCAGCGTGCAAGCCAGATTCTGGACACGTTCGAGGGGAATGTCTTCCGTGGTGCCGGCAACGCTGACGGCTCCGACCGTCCCATGTTCAGCATCAAAAATGGGAGTCCCAATGCACCGCAGGCCAATCTCGTCCTCTTCATCGTCGAGCGCATAACCCAGTTCTCTGACCCGTGCGAGCTCGCGTTTCAGGCCTCGAAAAGTCACGATAGTATTCTCATTGTGTCTGGCAAAACTCTTCGCCCTGGTCAACTGGTTAAACTGGTCCTCGGAAAGGAAAGCTACCAGAGCCTTGCCAACTCCGGTGCAATTAATGTCAAGGGTGCGTCCAATCCAGTCGGCGCCGACACTCAGGCCGCGGGGGCAGGCACGATCAATCAGAACCGCCTCATGGTCTGCCAGGACGGCGAGGTGGACCGTAAGGCCGGTTTTCTTCATCAGCGAGTGGAGGAACGGTTTAGCGATGTCGCGCAAGTCCAGATTGTCCAGTACCTTCCGACTGAGCTTTACCAGGCCGACGCCGAAGTAATATTTGCCCGTCCTGACGTTCTTTTGCAGGTATCCCCGGCTCACCAATGTAGCCAAAATCAGAAAGGTCGAACTCTTAGGAAGCGCGAGATTCCGGCTGATCTCGGAGACGGAAAAGCCTCTCTTGGTCTGAGCCAGAAACTCAAGAATGCTGATCACACGATCAGCGCACGGCAGCAAATAGCCCTTTTGGTTAACCACATTCGACTCTTAATTGAAAGTGTTCAACCCATTGAACGCCGATTCAACTCGTGAAAGAAACGTCCTTGACAGCCAGGCAAATTCAAAGCAGATTCTACACTTGCCGGCCGGTTCATGTCACGCGTTAGGGGCAGCTCCAGCCGGGCTCACAATGGTCTCAATCACTCGTTTGGAGGAAGGCAATTGCCACGAGAGGACAAGAAATGAATCAAGTTAGGGTGGTAGCGGACTACGGTGACCTATGCGGCGAAGGCCCGGTGTGGGATGCCGATTCCGGATGCCTTTATTGGACCGACATCGAGGGCCAGAGGTTTTATCGCTATCATCAGGCGTCGGACAAGCACGAAATTGTCAAGCAAGGGCTGGAGATATCCGGCTACTGTCAGAATCGAACCGGTGGCTTTGTCATTGCCAACAGCCGCGGGATCTGGCTGTGGGATGGGGCCGACGGCCTGAGACTGATCGCCGATCAGGTGGCGAACTCCAAGTGCCAGATGAATGATGCCACTGCCGACCCGGAAGGTCGCTTCTTCGCTGGGTCCAACTTTTATGATCCGAACCGGGAATATGAATTGGGCAAACTCATTCGCGTCGATAGAGACGGGTCGGTGCATGTGGCGGACGAGGGCTTCCATCTGCCCAACGGTTTGGCTTTTTCCCCCGATGAGACGATTCTGTATTTCACTGACTCCGTGGCCCGGACGATCTACGCATACGACTATGATCGGCGCACGGGTGACCTGCGCAACCGCCATGCGATAGTTCAGGTTCCGGAAGACGAAGGATTACCGGATGGCCTTACCGTCGACGCCGAAGGGTTCCTGTGGTCGGCCCAGTGGTATGGGAGTTCCCTGGTCCGCTACGACCCGGAAGGCAAAGTGGAGCGCCGAATCAGCTTTCCAGCTAAGCAGATTTCTTCGGTGGCTTTCGGCGGGAGCGACTTAAATGATGTTTTTGTGACGTCGGCCAGTAAGACCTGGCCCTCGCCGGTGATGCCTAAGTGGTACGACGCCGTCTCCGGAAATTTTGGCGGCCAGCTTTACTGCGTGAATCTCGGGATCCAAGGCAAACTGGACTACAGAGCCGATATCAGACTGACGTAATGGAAACAGCGGCGGGCGTTACGGCGTCACTGCCTATGAAAATGCGCGAAATAGCTTGCTCTAAGCATTTCCGCGGAGATGGGCCTTTCTACCGCCAGGCGTGCTCGCCAGACGCGATTTGTGAGTGCGGCGCAAACGCCAGGCGCTCTCGAGGTTGACGTTTCATGAAAATTACCAATGTGGAAGGAATTGTCCTACGCCTCCCCGAGCGGCGAGCGGTGGCCGACGGAACTCAGGACGATTTGCTCGTCCGCATCGAAACGGACGAGGGCATCGTCGGTTACGGCGAGGTTGATACTTCCCCGGAAGTCGGCAAGGCGGTGATCGACGCCGAAATGTCGCATGGCACTTGTTATGGCCTGCGAGAAATCCTGATCGGGATGGACCCCTTCGACATCGAGCAGATCTGGGAGCTGATGTATCGCAAGACGAACTATTACGGCCGCCTGGGAGTGGTCATGCACGCCATGAGCGGCGTGGACATGGCCTTGTGGGACATCCTGGGCAAGGCCGTCGGCAAGCCCGTTCACAAGCTGCTGGGAGGCAGTTTTTGCCCGGACGTCCGCGCTTACGCCAGCATGTTGATGCCGGAGACGGCCCCGGAAGTTCGCGAAATGGTGAGCCGCTATGTCGAGCAGGGTTTCACGGCCGTGAAGCTTGGCTACGGACCCTTGGGCAAAGATGTGCGGAGGGATATTGAGCTCGCGGTCGCGGCAAAGGAAACGGCGGGGCGCGACATTGAGGTGATGATCGACATCGGCCACGGATACTCCTTAAAGATGGCCATGCAAGCGGCCAAGCAATTCGAAAGCCTCGGCATTTATTGGATGGAGGAACCCTTTCCGCCGGAGGCGATTGAGGACTATCGGCGCCTCTCGGATTCCACCTCGCTGCGGATTGCCGCCGGAGAACAGGATGTGGGCCGCTGGACGTTTCGGCGGCTGATCTGGGAGGCTCACCTTGACGTGATCCAGCCCGATATTTCCAGAGTGGGTGGCCTTTCGGAAGCAAAGCGAATCGCCTACATGGCCCACGAGGCCAACCGCCTGTGTGTTCCGCACGCCTTTCGAACCGGCGTTCTGGTGGCCGCCTGTTTGCATCTGATTGCGGCAATTCCGAATTCTGCCTTCCTGGAGTTTTCGGTGACCGACTCGGCGCTCCGCCGCGAACTCCTGGCGGAGCCTTTCAAAGTTGTGCAAGGTCGGGTGGCGGTTCCAACGAAGCCGGGATTGGGGATCGAAATCAACCCGGAGACCGTGGACAAATACGCAGTTCGCACGGGGGCGTAACGCGCGGCTCCGCTGCAACCAAAAGGCGCGGCGCAAGGGCCGGGCTTCAGCTCCGCCGATCCGCTCGTCAACCAGATGAGGCCTTTGGGCCCTGAAGCCATGCTCCGATCAGGGGCTAAAGCCCCTTTCAACTGACGATGTTTTCCGGCGGGGCTGAAGCCCCGCCCTTTTTCGCGAGGACGAGGTACAGCATGAAACTTGAAGGTCGAGTGGTCGTCATTACTGGAGCCGCCTCCGGCATCGGTCGTGCCAGCGCCAAGGAGTTTGCCCGGGAAGGCGCCCAGGTCGTCGTTGCAGACATCGGGCTGGCTGGCGCGCAGGAGACCGTCAAGCAGATTGAAACCGCGGGAGGTGTGGCAATCGCTGTCGAGACGGACGTGGCGGTGGCGGAGTCAGTGCAGTCTCTGGTTGAGCAAACACTCCATTCCTTCGCGCGGATTGATGTGCTTTTCAACAATGCCGCGATCCAGGTCAACAAAACCGTTGAGGACACAACGGTGGAGGAGTGGAACCGTGAAATCGCCATCAATCTGGGAGGGGTGTTTCTCTGTTCGAAGTTTTTCCTGCCCCATTTGAGGAATACGAAGGGCAGCATCATCAACATGGCCTCGGTAAACGGATTTTTTGTTGAGCCCATGTGTGCAGGATATTGTGCCACCAAAGGCGCGATTATTGCATTGACCAAGGCCATGGCAATTGATCACGGCAGGGAAGGGATTCGGGTCAATTGCATTTCTCCGGGATACATCGATGCGGGGCTTGCCTGGGAATACTTTGAGGCGCAGCCGAATCCTGCGGAGGCCCGCGCGGCAGCCGGCAAACTTCACGCGCTCGGACGGATAGGGCGGCCTGAAGAGGTTGGTCGCCTGGCGGTGTTCCTGGCCAGCGAGGACGCATCGTTCATGACAGGTTCGGCCGTCGCTGTGAGTGGCGGATTTGGATTTGGGCTGCCTCCCGCTTGACAGTTTGTTGAAAAACCTATCCAAGGTGTCATTTCGAGGAGCCGCGGGCGACGAGAAATCTCGTAGTTCCGTTAGTTTCAGAGCGAGATTCCTCGCGGCTGTGGCTTCTGAAATGGGCGAGTATTTCGTTTTCTGTGGTTTCCTGAATGCTTACCGCAGGAGGTTTGCCGGGCGGGGTTGCTTTCACAAAGCCACAGGAAGGGGATTCGGCGGACTCGCTGACTTTGTTGATTTCTGAACGCGAATTCTTCGGTCAAAATTGGCCTGTTTGTGTTCTTCTGAACGCATTTGTGAAAAAGTTGCACACTTTTTGATTTGTGCAGTCGAGCTGTTTACCGACTTTTAGGTTATCGCCGACTCGCACCCCGTGGCGGCCGGTCGAAAAGCCACGCAGGGAGAGGCTCTTATGTCTTGTAGCGATGCGGAGATCGCGAAGCTCATCCGAGAAAATCTGTACGTCGCGCCGGTGTGCGACGTCCTGGATAGCCTGGGTTATCGCCACCAGGCCATGCACCACCGCTTGCGTCCCTTGCTGCCCGATCGCAAGAACTGCGGTTTCGCCGGCCGCGCCCGAACCATCCGTTGGATGGAGGCCGACTACGTTCGGGAGGATGACCCTTACGGTCTCGAGATCGACGCGCTGGACTCCCTGAGGCCCGGCGACGTGGTTGTGCATTCAACCGACTACGCCGGCACCAATGCGCCCTGGGGAGAGCTGATGAGCAACGTCGCCAAGAGAAACGGCGCAGTAGGATGCGTATGCGACAGCCAGATCCGCGACTGCAACCGGATCATCGAAATGGGATTCCCGGTGTACTACAGCGGAATACGGCCCCTCGATTCCATGGGACGCGGATTAGTGATGGCGTACGATGTCCCCATCCGTTGCGGCGAGGTACTCGTGAAGCCTGGCAATCTGATCTTCGCTGACTTTGACGGGATCGTGGTCGTGCCCGATGAGGTTGAACAAGCTGTCTTGATACAGGCTCAGGAAAAGGTGCATAAGGAAGACCTTTCCCGTAAGGAACTTCTGGAAGGCAAGTCGCTTCGCGAGGTGTACACGAAATACGGCGTCCTGTAGAGCCGTTCAGTTCGGGACGAGCGAGGCCGTCCAAGACCCGACTTGCGGCCGCGGCCGAAGCTGGTCGCCTTTGTGTTCAGCCTATTGAACAAATCGCTCCATTCCCACCGCAATCCGCTTGACTTTTCGCGGCCCCGGTCTAGGCTGAGACGTGTCAGCCGTGAGAATCGTCCGCGCTTGTAAGCGGCTTGGAGGCAACATGAATGTTGAATCGACGGTGGCCAAGAGCGCCAGGCGCAAACTCGCAGGACTTATACTCACGTCGCTGCTTGGCGCAGGAGCTGTCTGGGGCAGCGTCACTGGGAGTATTTCCGGAACCGTGACGGACTCATCCGGGGCCATTGTTTCCGGAGCCGCGGTGGTGGCAGTCAATACTGAGACCAACGTCCGGAATTCGACCGAGACGAATGCGGCTGGGTTTTATTCCTTACCCGCCCTTCCGCCGGGCCACTACGAGGTCCAAATCAAGGCCACCGGTTTCGAGCAATACCGGCAAACGGCTCTAGTAGTTGACGTTAACAGCGCTCTGCGGGTGGATGCCACGCTTCAGGTGGGCGCGGTGACGCAGGAGGTTAGCGTATCAGCCACGGCAGCCCACGTTGAAACCACCAACACCCAGATGGGTGAGATCATCGGCACCGCCAAAATGACCACACTCCCTTTGAATGGCCGCAGTTTCACCGACTTGCTCGCTTTGCAGCCCGGCGTTGTTCCAGTTTCATCGGGTGAGTATGGCGGCTACAACGGCCCCCCGGGGGTTTCCGGAAGCCTCAACCCGGGAAATCTTTCCATCAGCGGACAGCGGGAATCTGCCAACGGATTCATGGTCAACGGGGGCGACGACGAGGCGGCGATCGAAATGGGGGCCGCACTGATCCCCAACCTCGATTCCATTGCCGAATTTCGAATTGTGACCAACAATGGCGACGCGGAGTATGGAAATTACGCGGGCGGACTGATCAACGTCATTACCAAGTCAGGTACAAACCAATTCCACGGAGACGCTTTTGAATTTATCCGCAATCCCGATCTGGATTCACGAAACTTCTTCTCCCCGGCCCGGGCGGACTTGCATCAGAACCAGTTTGGAGGCACGGTCGGCGGACCGATTCGGCATGACAAGGGGTTCTTTTTCAGTGACTACCAGGGAACGCGCCTGGTGGCGGGAGTGGACACCGGCGTAATCCCGGTGCCCTCCGTTGCCGACCGCACGGGCAATCTGGCCGACATGGCTAGCCAACTTACCGGCACGGTGGGCGGGTCTTCCTGGGCGCAAACGCTGTCTCAGGAACTGGGTTACCCTGTAAAAGCCGGCGAGGCCTACTACGCGCCCGGGTGCACGGCTTCAACGGCCTGCGTTTTCCCCAATGCGGTTGTCCCTCAAACGGCGTTTACTGCTCCCACCAAGGCACTGATGCAGTACATTCCACTTCCCAACGTCGGTTCGGACTTCTTTACCACTTCGGCGTACGATCAAACCTTGCGCGACGACAAAGGCAGCGTGCGGCTGGACGTCAACAGCCGGCTCGGTATGTTGTCGGGCTACTATTCCGTGGACGACTTCAATTTGCTGAATCCCTACGGAGGAGCAAGCGTTCCCGGATTCGCCGCGAGCTCCCGCGGCAAGACGCAGTTGTTCAACTTGGGCCTCATCAAGTCATTCGGCCCCGATTCGGTCAACGAGGTCCGGGTTCAATATCTGCGAAACTTCATTGTCATTTCCACACCTGCGGGCGGGTTGGGACCGTCCCTCAGTTCCCAGGGTTTTGTGGTGGGCCGGGGCACATCCGGCATCGTGCCGCTTGCACCCTATCAGGGTGTTGAGCCTGTGGGCTTCAACAACTTCAGCATCGGGAGAGCCGATAGCTCAAATACGCGACCGGAGAATACCTACCAGGCGCTCGACAACTTTGCGAAAGTGAAGGGCACTCACACGATCAAGTTTGGCGGGAGCTTCCATTACGACCAGGTCACTTATTTCCAAAACATCAACAATAATGGGTCGTTCTCATTTAGCGGATCAGAGACAGGTGTTGACTTTGCCGACTTCCTGATCGGGGCGCCCACCGCGTATGTCCAAGGCCAGGAACCGCCCATGTACACGCGCGACCGCTATTTCGCTCTGTATGCCCAGGACAGTTGGCGGGCCGCGCATAATTTGACGCTGAATTACGGCTTGCGCTGGGAAGTCAGCTCGCCCTGGTGGGAGGCCCATAACGAAATACAAGCCCTGGTGCCGGGACAGCAATCGAGGGTATATCCGGGTGCGCCGGTCGGCTGGGATTTCCCCGGAGATCCGGGGGTTCCATCCACGGTCGCCCCCACTCGTTACCACAATTTCGCCCCTCGCATCGGTTTGGCGTATGCTCCCGATGTCCAGGGAGGATTCTTAGGTAAGGTGCTGGGGGGGCCTGGTAAGACCAGCGTCCGCGCCGGGTTTGGGATTTACTATACGGCATTCGAAGACGTTGGCAACATCAACTCGAGTGATGACGCCCCCTTCGGAAATTTTTGGGTAAGTCCCGAACCACCGCTCTTTGCTAGCCCATTTATCGATCGGGGCACGGGCAACAACGAAGGTCAACGGTTCCCTGTTCCCCTCCCGCCGCTCAATGTCGGGCCCAAAAATCCCGACAACTCCATCAACTGGTCCATTTTCGAGCCCATTTCGAGTTCGCCGACGGCCTATCTCCACAATCGCGTTCCCTACGCCGAGGAATATGAGTTTTCTATTCAGCGGCAGTTCGGACTCGCCACCTTGCTGAGCCTGAGTTACGTGGGTTCGCAAGGCCACCGGCTTATCGCGTCCTTGGAAGCTAATCCGGGCAATCCCGCTCTCTGTCTGAGCGTAAGCCAGGCAAGCCAAGTGATGCCGGGAACCCCCACTTGCGGGCCTTTTGGCGAAAATGGAACGTATTTTCCCGTAAGCGGAGGAGTCATCAACAGCACGCGGGCTCCGTTTGGTCCGGCTTTTGGCAGTAACGACTGGTTTGATACCATGGCCAATTCCAATTACAACGCCCTGGAGGTCTCATTCCGGCACGTCGTTGGGCGCCTCGAGCTGCTCGCGGGGTATACCTACAGCAAGTCGCTTGACAACGCGTCGGGTTGGGGTGGGGGCCAGGGCGACGCGATTAACCCGCTCAACTATAAGATTACTAAGGCGTTGTCCGCTTTCGATGCCACCAACAACTTCGTGACCAGTTACAGGTATCGCCTGCCTTTTGACAAACTCCGTCTTCCGTCCCGCCTGGCCAGTGGCTGGGCGGTCAGCGGCATTACACGTTTTTCTACGGGCCTGCCCGTGTTCCTCACCGAGCCTGACGACAACTCGCTCCTCGGTACCGCATACGGGGGCCCTACCGGTAATACGGTTGATGAGCCGAACTTCACCCCTGGTAATCTGCAAAGGACCGACCCACGAAAAGCCAATCCCGCAACGGGCACGAACCCTTATTTCAATATCGCCTTGTTCTCTGCGGAGCCACTGGGAGGGCTCGGAACCGCCAGTCGCCGCTTCTTCCACGGACCTGGCATTAACAACTGGGACATGGCGCTGACAAAAGACCTCAAGCTTACGGAATCAAAGCAGCTCCAATTCCGCGCGGAGTTCTTCAACACCTTTAACCACGCGCAATTCGAGGAGCCGCAGGGAAATTTCCTGAGCTCGGCCTTTGGATTTGTGACCAGGGCAAACCCAGGACGTATCGGTCAGGTTGCTGCCAAGCTCATCTTCTAACCCGGGAGTTGACGATGTCGAAGAATCGAGAGGTATGGTTGGCAGTTGTGACGGCGTTTTTGATCATGGCGCCGGTCCGCGCGCAGGATCAACAAGCAAGCGCGCGCATCCAGATTAATCCCAAGCAGCAGTACCAGGAGATCCAGGGATTCGGCATCAATTACACCGGACCTTACTTCCGGAACGATCAGAGGGCGATGTTCGACAAGCTGATTGACGATCTCGGGGTCACGATGTTCCGCGTCGTGCCCTACCTGGTCTATAGCAATTGGGAGGAATACAACGACAACAACGATCCCAACGTCATGAATTGGGAGTACTACAACAACCGCTACTCTCATCCGATTTTTGAAGCCACCTGGAACGGGCTCCACTACCTGAACTCGCGGGGAATTCGTCCCATGCTCGCCTTGATGGGACCGGTGCCGGCCTGGATGACGGATAACAAAGTGCTGCCACCGCAACATCGGGTGTGCCACGAGGATGTTCCTGCGGACCGGCAGGGACACTTGAGTCCCGCCATGTACGACGAGTTCGCCGAAGAAGTGGTCTCAATGCTGATGTACGCGCGCAATCACGAGCACATTGACTTCGACTACTTCAGCCCCTTTAACGAAACTGACTGCTACCCTCCGGAGGGTCCGCGGATCGACCCTGACGAGGCTCCGAAAGTTCTGGAGGCTGTGGCGCAGCGGCTCAAGAGAGAAGGCCTGGGTGACGTCCGATTGGCCGCGCCGGACAACGCCGTCATCACTAACGACTACACTGATCCCATCCTGAAAGACGACGCGTTGATGGCACAGGTGGGAGCCTTCACCTTTCACAGCTACAGTGACACTTCGGTGGGCCCGCAGGCGGAGCGCGTGAAAGCCAGCAAGTATCCTCAGGTTCCCGTCTGGCTCACAGAATATGGAGACCTGAACGATCGGGACAAAACCTTTGAGAACCAGTGGAGGAAGTACGCACTGGCCGCCAACCGGCGCGCCTTGACAGCGCTCAATCAAGGCGCCGGCGCTTTATTTTATTTCGACGCCTTTGACGATTACGAGGAGTGCATGAAGCGGCTCTGCTATTACGGGCTATTCACCAGCGCCAGCCAGGTCTATTCGCCGAAGAAGAGCTATTACGCGACCCGGCAGCTTTACCACTTCATACGGCCGGGTTGGCGGAGGGTGGCGGCCACCACCGACGCCCCCGGGCTGACCGTGTCCGCTTTCCAAGGCCCTTCTGTGGATTCGCTGGCGATCGTGGGGGTAAAAGATGGGGGGCCCAGCCGCTTTCGCATCGAAATCCCCGGGGCCGGCGCGGGACTCCTAAGCTGGGATCTCTATGAAACTACGCGCGAACTCGATTGCCAGAAAGTACTGACGGTGCCCGTGCAGGACGGCTACGCCGAAATCGAACTGCCCGCGGAGGCGGTTTTCACCCTGGTGGCGAAGTCAAGCAAGGCGGAATGAGGGGAAAGGTTGTAGTGGGTCAGTTTGAACTCACCGCTTACTCACTACCTTGATGGAATAAGAGTGAGCGAATCGCCCCTTATTTCCTTGCGATCTGATCCCACAGACAAAGCTTTTTACGAGGCCCAGGAAGATAATTTCAAATCACTGGATCTTTCTGACGCTACCCTTCGCGCAACGCCACCAAAGGATCGACGCGGCTTGCCCGGCGAGCCGGCAGGTAACACGCCAGAAGCGCGACTGCCAGGAGCACTGCCGCTGCTCCTGCGATGCTGATCGGATCGCTTGCCCTCAGACCGAACAGCATTCTGCTCAGCACCCGCCCGGCCAGCAGCGCCGCCGTCAAGCCGATTAGCACGCCCGTCACCACCAGTGACATTCCCTGTTTCAAGATCAATCGGAGCACGCTAAGCTGAGCCGCGCCCAGCGCCATGCGCAAGCCGATCTCTCGTTTGCGCTGATTGACGGAATACGCCATGATCCCGTACAGCCCGATGCTGGCGAGCCCGAGCGCCAGCAAACCGAACACACTCAGCAGGGCCACGCCCATTCTCGCCTGAAACAAACCCGCGTCGATGATCTCGCGCCCGGCGAGTGTGCCGCCAACCAGAATCTGCGGACCGGCCACGCCGATCTCTCGCCGCACCGGCGTCAGGACCTCTTGTGGAGCTCCCTTGCTGCGCACGTACAAGATCATGCCATCCGAATAATTCTGCTCCAGAGGCTCATAAACGCAGAGTTGTGGCGGCTCCCCCCAGGCGGAATAGTTGGCGTTTCTCGCAATCCCAACGATCTGGCGCATCTCGTTTTCGTCCGGCAACTGAATGCGTTTTCCTAACGCTTCTCCGCCGGACCAATAATCGTGGGCCAGCTTCTCATTAACGATGGCGACCGGAGTCGAGGTCTCGTGGTCCATCTCCGTAAAATCGCGCCCGCTATCGATGGCCACGCCCGCTGTCTCGAAATAGTTAAGGTCAACCGTGTTGACAACCGTTGCGATTCGCTCTGCTTGCGACTGCTTTGGCCGGCCTTCCACCTGCAATCCGCTGACTGTTGGTGCCCAGAGCGGCATGTTCGAGGACCACGATGCGGACCGAACGCCTGGCATCGCTGCCACGCGCTCGCGGACTTCCTTGTAGAATGCTTTAGTTTGTGCCTTGCCATACCCGGCCTGTCCCGGATTTGTATTGAGGACCGCAAGGTGCGACGTCCGGAAGCCCGCGTCAATGTCGTACGCCCGCTGGATGCTTCGCAGGAACAAGGATGCCGTCACCAGCAGGAGAAACGAAAACGCCACCTGACCCACCAGGAGCGCGCTCGCGAGCGCGATTCTGCTCCGGCTTCTACCCGTTGTGCGCGCCTCCTCCTTCAGCGTCTGCACCAGACTCGCGCGTGAGGCTTTGATCGCCGGGACAATGCCAAAGATGAGGCCAGTCGCGAGGGAGACGATCAGTGCAAAAAGAAACACGGTCGCATCGAGCTTCGGCGTCGGAAAGTTTGCGGTCGCTGGTAAGGCTCCGAACAAGAGTCGCAGCCCCGCATAACTGATGAACAGTCCCAATGCGCCACCGAGAAGTCCAAGCAACACGCTCTCGGTGAGAAGTTGACGAACCAGTCTCCGGCGGCTTGCTCCCATCGCCAGGCGAACCGCCATCTCCTGTTGCCGGGCCGCTGAGCGCGCGAGCAGCAGGTTCGCCACGTTCGAACATGCGATCAGCAAAACGATCCCCACAACGATCAACAGCACGGCGCTGCCAAACAGAATCGTCGCGGACGAGCCGCCGGCGGTGGCAAAGAGGGCGTCGCGGATCGGACGCACCAGGGCTGTGTGGCCCTCATCGGCCACCGGATATTCGCGAGCCAGGTCCGCCGCGACGGCCGTCATATTGGCTTGGGCCTGCACCCGGGTGACTCCGCGCTTGAGTCGCCCCACGCCTAAGAAAACAGCTTTGCTTCGATCCGTGAACGCATTCTGCATCTCATTCGGCAACAAACGTTCCGCCATGGCGGCCGGCATCCACAAGTCGGGGCCGAATATGGCATTCACTCCGATGAAGTGACGCGGAGCGACTCCGATGACGGTGACGGCGATTCCATTCACCCGCAGTGTCTTGCAGACGATGTCATCCGCACCACCGAGGCGCGCCTGCCAAGTGCCGTAGTTCATCACCGCCACCGGGTGCGCGCCCGGAGCGCCGTCCTCTTCCGGCAGAAAGAATCGTCCCCTTGCGGGGCTGAGGCCCAAGGCGGAGAAATAGTTGCCCGTCACCAACTCAGCGAACATCCCCTGCGAACCGGCGTCGGCCTGCAAGGTGATACCGTGCGGAGATGTGTAACCCGCCAGCGAGCTGAAGACTCCGTTCTGGGATTGATAATCCTTCAGATCGCCGTAGGAGATCGGCAAGGGCGTGGTCGAGTTCGACGCGCTCTCCGTTTTGGCCAGGCCGACGGAGGCCAACCCTGAGGAATCGTGAACGGGCAGCGGGTTCAAGATCAGAGTGTTGATCACGGTGAAAACGGTGGTGTTCGCACCGATCCCGAGGGCCAGCGTGAGAACTACAACCAGAACGAAGGTCGGGCTTTTCCGCATGGTGCGGACGGCATAACGAAGGTCCCGCCAGAGATCTTCCATGAAACTACCGGGCCTTACATCGCCGGCCGGTACCGCGTCGTATTTCGCCATGCGGTCACTCCTTCCGCTCATCCCCCGCAGCGGATCCATGTCCGCCAACTCCGAGATTGTCTTCTGATAGGCTTCCTCTTCGCTTGCCCCGCCGCAGCACAACTCGCGGTAGTGATCTTCAAGGTGCTGCGCGAGTTCCTCCGCGAGATCCGATTCCACAGCGGCGGCGAGGCTGAAGGGTGCAAGCCGTTCTCGAATAAGGCTCTTCCAGTCAGGCATGCTCGACTCCTGTGATTCGGCTTATGATGGCGACGAAATCCTTCCAACTCCTCTGCTTCGAACGAAGCAGCCTGCTGCCCTCCGTGGTCAGGCTGTAATATCGCCGCCGGCGTTGCCCGGCCTTCTCTACCCACACCCCTTCGATCGCCCCTTGTTTCTCCAGCCGATGAAGCAGCGGGTAGAGCGAGGTCACGTGAAAGCACAAGGCCCCGCCCGATCGGATCTGGATCATTTTGGAGATGTCATAGCCGTGTCGAGGCCGGCCCTCGAGCAACGACAGGACGAGAAGCTCTGCGCTTCCTTTCTTCCACTCGTGATCCGGCTGGGTCAAAGGCATATTCGTCGCTCCCTTATATTGGACGCACAAAGTATATACGCTCGGTCCAGCCAGTTTCTTACGTCGAACCGGCTAATTCTTTTATGTATGGAGCCTGGGAGCCGAATGGCCCAGAAGTTACAATAGGTTAGGGCTTGCCGTTCATGTTGAGCCTGGTAGATTGGGCCCGCCTGGTTCGGGTGTCCGTGGCCCTTCCGCAGTGCTTCCAGTACGCTTTCACCCCGCGGCCCCTGGACCCACGGAATTTTTCGTTACCGGGTCCCGCGCGACGCACGGGGGCTGGATTCGCGGGCTCTAAGAGTTTTGAACCGTTTGGGAGGAGGGGGGAGACCTTGGTGTGCCCGAGTACGGACAGCCACTGACTCACGGTTTTCGGAATCCGTTTTTTCTTTGACATCTGCCTTATTGCGCACTATTCTGCACTGCTGCGTTAACCCCATGAAAACGGGCCGGTAGCGTTTCTCTTTGACTGCGGCCCGCGCACCGGCGGGCACCAACGCACGATCCGAACTAGCACCAGGACTAGTAGCGAAGTAAAAGCGAAAGGCGGGGCATCCTGGCACGGACGCTCTACCGTGCCACTCAAGGTTGCGCGATGTCGTGTTTTGGTGAACTCGAAGCACGCGGCTGGGCATCGAAATCTGTTTGAAGCGAGGAGCGGGTGCAGTGGCGATATCGACCCCAACGGCTACGGAAGCTGGGGACCCGAAGGAAGGCGGGAGAGTCCGCCAACGGGTGGTCTAGGGTGCACTGAAGCTGATCCTGTAACCGATTTTCGAGGCCGATTTCCAACCGGATCGATTGGCTACCGGCCGAAGAAGTCATCCTAACGCTGCGATTCGACGTGTTTCGGGAGCCATCGTGAGACACATAACCTATGTCGTCGATTTGGACCTACGAGCGTACTTTGACACGGTGCGACATTCCATTCGTCCTGGAAAAGGTGGCACGTCGGGTGCGCGATGCCAGGGTTTTGTGGCTTCTCCGATCGCTGCTGAGGGCGTCGGGGAGGTAGAGTGTCCCCCACAGGCGGGGTGATTCGGAACGAGTTTCGAAATACTGGGCTTCTGTACTGCCTTTATATATATAAATCAATAAATCGGCCTGTCTTAGAACCCGTAAGGAATAAAGTGCGTTGCCGTCTTCGATTTGTGCTATATTACCGACGACGCTGGAGGTAGTCTTCGTGAAAGTAATATTATTGGCAGACTATACCCTAGTCAGAAAAGCGCTTTGTGCTCTTCTGTTACCCATAAAGGATATCAGTGTCGTTGCAGACCTGGAGGACGCAGCTGCCGCCGTTTCACTGTTTGACGAATTAGATGCAGATATCGTGCTAATTGAGTCTCTGGATCCGGCGGCCGGTCTCGAAACCGTTTCCCTGTTTCACCAGCGTCTTCCGTCAGCAAAAGCCGTGCTTGTCACACATCGCGGAGATGAAGAGTTTGAAGGGCAGGCGATCAGGTTGGGGGCTCGAGGTTGTGTCTCGAAGGCATCAGACCCTCTGGTACTTGAAAGAGCACTGAGAGCGGTCGCAGCCGGAGAGCTCTGGATCAGTCATGAGGCCGCTACCCGAATCATCAGTCAACTTCTCCGACGGGACTCGTCAGACGGAGATGCGGAGGCAGGGCTTACTCGACGTGAGTTCGACGTTCTGGCTTTGGTTGCCGAAGGTTACCAGAATAAGGAAATCGCAGGTCGTCTCTGCGTATCTGACCACACGGTTAAGACCCATCTTGTCAGCATCTATAAGAAGCTCAAAGTAGGCGGTAGATTTGCGGCGGCGATGTACTACTTCCAGGTGGTTGATCATAAGAAGCTATTTGGACCGGAGATAGCGCAATCAGACGCACCCATTTCCACAGATGCGGTGAGTGCCACCCGATCTGAGCAACGTCGGCGACCGGAAACAACGTCACAGCCGGTGGGCCGCCGCAAGAGGTGGCCGGGAGAGGCTAGTGCCTCGTCGCGCCAAGCAGTAGCCCGAGAGCCGGATCGTGCTAGGCTGACTTGACGTGGAGTGGGGAGGCATTTGAGGGTGCCCATGTCTTTCGGGGTTTCGTTATGGAAATTCATTTGATTCGAGGCGGCCACAGGTTCTGTCTCTGACGTGGCCCGTGCCTTCGCCACCGACCCAACCGATACAGGCCTACCCTTATTCGATCAAAGGATAATCAGTAGATAGCTTCAGTTACCTGACTAGCTCCTTGCTATTGATGGCAACAACTATGCTTTGACGCGAGGCTTAAATCAAGTTACATAACTAACGAAATACTCGCCCGGAAAGGCTACCTCATACCTGGCGACGAACCCACCTAACCCAGGGTTCCTCACGTAGCTCAATAGATTGGTCAAGCTAAAGCGCCTGCCATGCTTATGGGTCAAGCATAAAACCCTCACTTCTGGCGATTGACTTCGTCCTGGAGAACAGCAAAAATCATGTACCATTATCGGCCGGGTAGGCACGGTAAGGTAGTTGTTACTGACATGTCTCTTGAAAGACGTCGTGCCAAGCGATTCCAGCTCTCGTGCCTAGTCGCGGTTAGTGTGCGGCGCGCTCGAGCTGGTTGGTCCGGCGAGGGGCACCTCTGCGATATCGGGGAATTCGGCGCGCGGTTTCGGCTGGCGGCACCGTTGGCAGTTGGAACGCGCCTTGGGTTAGACGTGCACTTTGTAAACCGTAACCGCGAAATAACGACGATTCATTTCGGAGCGATCGTGGTGCGGGCCCAGCAGGAGTCGCCCTACGAGATCGCAGTTCAGTTTCATACTAGTGCTCGATTCCTGCGAGATGGGCCCAAGACACTCGTGGCCGGGTCAAGGCATTAGAGTCCGCGCTGCGGACTGTTGAAGGTCTTCACCTTGGGGTTGAAGACCAGAGTATGTAGGCCAACGTTTTCGACCGGGAAGGGTTTGGAAAAGGCATCTCCTGTGAGTCAGAGGGCGGAGCTGTATTGTATGGACCAAAAGTCGCACCTTAACTACAACGGAACGAACGATAAGGAAACGAAATCGTGGTATGCTCTCTATACTGCCCACCAACACGAAAAAGTTGTGGCACGCATTCTTTCCGAGAAAGGATTCGAAGTCTTCTTGCCGCTTTACGTGGCCATGCACCAGTGGGGTGACCGTATCAAGAAGGTCACGCTTCCTCTATTTCCCGGTTACGTGTTTGTTCAGGGTGGCCTCGAGCGTCGGCTGGAGGTTGTAACGACCGCTGGGTTCCGCTCCATTGTAACGGTTGCGGGTCGTCCGGCTGTGATTCCGCAGCCGGAAATTGAAGCCGTTCGCCGACTCGTTGAGAATTGCCTGCAAGTCGAGCCTCATCCTTTTCTGAGGTGCGGCGATCGGGTCAGAGTCAAATCCGGGCCCCTTGAAGGGATAGAGGGAACGTTAGTCCGCAAGAAGAACTCATGCCGGCTTGTTCTTTCCGTGGACATCCTGCAGAAATGTGTCGCAACGGAAGTTGACGTGTCCATAGTTGAACGGGTCGTCGCGCTGCCGCGACGAGTAGCGTAATAGCTTTACGTCTGCTTTTCAGATCGTAGCGTGGTTGGTCGCCAGCCAATATGCCAGCACAGGTTGCGAATCTCCTCCTCTCTCGCGCAACGCCTGGGGATGCGACGGCTTGGGATGAATTCGTTAGGCAACATCCCGAGGGTCGGTTTTGCCACCTCTGGGGCTATAAACGGGTACTCGAGGAGGCGTACGACTACAAGTCTGTCTATCTGAACATAATGGACCAAGGGAAAAGAGTCGGTGTGTTCCCGTCAGTAGTTGTATCGCGTGGACCGGGACGCCTCGTATCGCAGCCGTTCAACGAGTACGGTGGGCCGCTGACACTCGATCTGGTTGTAGAGCAGCAGAAAGCACTCCCTGCGCTGTTAATGCAGCTGGCACAGGAGGAAGGGTGCCAAACTGTGGAAATCCGGGGAGGGATCGGATGCGAAGCGATGTCTGGAACAGACCTTTGCGTCAGACATCCGCTGCACTGCTATGCCGTGTTGAAGCTTTATGAGAAGGAGCTCATGTGGCTGCGCTCTCTTACCTATGAAGCTCGCAAGGGTGTAAACCGAGCCCGCCGAGCGGGGCTCACCACCGAGATTCGCCGGGGGTCGCGCGCTGTCGAAGATCCCTTCTACACTTTGTACCTAAAGTCGATGAAGCGTCTTGGAGTTCCGCCGCATCCTCAAAGCTTCTTCGTGAAGCTCGCCGAGGAGCTGGGCGACAACGTTGTCGCAGCCTGGGTTATGGACAAAGCGGATCTGATCGGCGCGCTTTTAGGGGTCGTGACGGGCCAACGAATCCATACGCTTGTTACGGCCTCCGATTGCAGGACTTGGTCCATGCGACCCAACGATCTTGCTCACTGGGAACTTATTGAGTGGTCGATTGCTGCTGGTCTGCGCCTCTTCGATCTTGGCTCGGTTCGTTACCATGGCCAATATCAGTTCAAGAGGAAGTGGGGCGCGAGTGTGGAGGTCTATAACTGCTATTGCATTTCTCAACCCGGCCGTGCTTCGGCGCAGCCAATTCAAACTATAAATAGCTCGGGCCGGTTCGCGGTGTTTATGTCGTCAATGTGGAGAGGGATTGTGCCGACCAAACTGACTGCTGTTCTTGGGCCGCCAATTCGGCGGTATCTGGCCAAGTAGTTCGGCCAGTAGAATGCCCTCGGGGCCTAGGCCTGCCGTCGGACCACGTCAATTCAGGTCGGTTACTACGAAGGTGACAGGCTCGGGTGGATGGCCGGTTAAGCTCAACCTCTCGTTGAAGGCCACGCGTCGTCTCTAATAGTCGGCACGGCGCACTAGAGTACAATTTTCGATCCGGTTTAAGCCCCTACTTGCCACAAAGCCACCACATTGACCGCGACGAACGTAGCCTGGAGGCAGCAATTCAACCTGACGATGCGAGTGCCGGGTCGGAATGACGCCCGCCACCCATGTTCTGTTCTCGTCGGTTCCGTAGAAACCGCAAGACCTGGTGTGCCTGCGCGTAACGGTCAGCGCCGCACTTTCCAAACGTGATTGAAATCGGCGGACTGCGAATCTCGAGCTCGACCCTTTTGCTGGTAACTGCCGACAGCGTCGTCATCGCTCTCGGTTTGACGTCCGCCAGCGCTGTGAGGTTTTTCGCGTCGAGTACCGCTCCAGAAGAACTGTGGAGTAGCGGAAACGTCACTCGATTCATACTCGTAATCCTGATTTGGCAGATTGCGCTGTACTACAACGAATTGTACGACTTGGCTACGACGAGCCAGCGCGGCGTAGTGCTAACGCGATTGCTGCAAGCTTCCGCCACAGCCTGTCTGGTGATGGCCGGTCTTTATTATGCTGTACCTGGGCTTAGTCTAGGGCGCGGCGTCGTGGGGATGGCCGTACCGATGATTGTATGTTCGTTGCTGAGTTGCCGCCTCCTATTAAGGCACGCAGGTCACTTGGTAAACCGTCCGCGACGCGTGCTCGTTGTTGGCACGGGCAAGGCAGGGATTAGTTTTGTGCGGGAAGTTCTGGGACGGCCTGAACTGAACCTGAAAGTCATCGGCTTCCTCGACGAAACCGGAGCAAACGTTGGCAAGCCCCTGGTGAATCCGGGTATCATCGGAGCTGTCAACCAAGTGGAAGAAATTGCGCTTAGGGAAAAAGTCGACCGTGTCGTTCTATCGTTCGCAGAACGACGTGGCTATACTCCCTTGCAGCAGCTGCTCCGACTTAAACTTACAGGAGTCTGTGTCGAGGATGCGCATACCGTTTACGAGAAGTTTACGGGAAGGATCCCGCTCGATGACCTGTCGCCGAGCTGGCTGATCTTGTCCAATGGCTTTCGAAAGTCTGCGCTGTTGATGGCGGCAAAACGAGTCGGCGACGTCACCCTCTCACTTATTGGTCTGGCTTTGGCCCTACCTCTGATGGGCATGATCGCTGTCGCTGTCTGGCTGGAGACCGGCAGTCCCGTTTTGTTCCGTCAAGAACGCGTGGGTTTGCGGGGGAATCCGTTTAACATTCTTAAGTTTCGCTCGATGTACCAAGATGCCGAGTGCAACGGACCCTCGTGGGCAGCGCTGGACGACGAGCGAGTTACGCGAGTGGGACGCCTCATTCGCAAGTATCGCCTGGATGAGCTCCCGCAATTATTTAACGTCCTGCGGGGGGAAATGAGCCTGGTGGGGCCGCGTCCGGAGCGGCCCCACTTTTGTGCCCTGCTGGAGGACGAGATCCCCCTTTTTGTCGAACGCCAGTCGGTTCGGCCCGGCATCACCGGGTGGGCGCAGATAAAATTTAAATACGGTTCGAGCTCCGAAGAGGCGAAAAGAAAGTTGGAGTTCGATCTGTTCTATATCAAGAATCTCTCTCTTTTCATTGACGTAGCGATAGTCTTCGAGACGGTAAAAGTGATGCTGTCTGGACGCGGAGCGAAATAGAAGCCGCATAAGCTGCCGCCTCGGTGCGTCAATCCGCATCCGGCAAAAGAAACAACCATAGCTTTCTCGAGGATCTGTGGTGAATCTTCGCCGCATGAGCCGCGGTCAAACGGCCTGTACCTGACAATGTCCAGGGCGCTCGCCCCTGCGAGGGCGGTACCGATCGGTTGACACCCGAACGCCTTCCTCAGGCGTTAGCGGCTGGTCATGATAGTCTGGCCTGATGGATGACACGATAGTTTTTTCCGTGCCGTGGTTCGATATCCTGGCAAGAGCAATCGATGGTTCTGGGTCGCCGTACTATTTTGTGCGCACGAGTGATTATGTGACGGTTCTGGCGACTACGACCGAAGGACTGCTTCTTCTGGTCCGGCAGTATCGGCCGGCGGTAGGGGTTGAAACGTTGGAACTGCCGAGTGGACATGTGGAAGATGGCGAATCACCGGAGGCAGCGGCAAGACGGGAACTATTGGAAGAAACAGGCCACGAAGCTCAAGAGTTCGAACTCCTCGGCAAGTTGATGCCGGACACGGGGCGCCTCGGCAACCGGCTTTGGTGTTTTTACACGGATCGAGCAACCCAAACACGACCTGCCGTGATTCCGGAGGCAAATATCCGATTGTTTCAATGCCGCCCGTCTGAACTGATTCGGTACGTGACGGAAGGGAAGGTCGACCACGCCCTGCACCTCGCTGTGCTACTGCTGGCGGTGCTGCGCGAGAGGCTGCCGGTTGGGCAGGGTCATGGTGACGCCGGATGAAGGCATTGAGCACCAAAAAGGGGCTCATTCACCGCGAGCGGGCGACCACACGACCAGGACTTGGAGGATAAAAAGGATGAGCGGATCTCCACCACCAACAACGGATACGAGAGAACGACGAGTGGATATCTGCGTCGTCGGAGGTGCCGGCCATGTTGGCCTGCCACTGTCGATCGTGTTTGCAAACAGGAACCAGCGGGTCCTGATCTACGACGTCAACGAGAAGGCCATCGAGGTCGTACGTGGCGGCCGGATGCCGTTCATGGAGGAGGGTGCCGAGCCGTTGTTGCAGAAAGCGTTGGCCCGAAACCTCTTGTTGTTCACAACGAGGGCGGAGGACGTGGCCGCTGCGAGGACTGTGGTGATCACAATTGGAACCCCGGTGGACGAGTTCCTGACACCTTCCCTTCGGGTGATCACACGGTGCTTTGACGCTTTGCTGCCGTTCCTTTCCGAGAAGCAGCTCATTGTTATGCGCTCCACGGTTTATCCAGGTGTGACGGAATCCATGGCCAAGTATCTGCAGTCGAAGGGCAAGCGTCTCAAGGTCGCCTTTTGTCCGGAGCGCATAGTGGAAGGCCATGCGATTGAGGAATTGCAGACCCTTCCTCAGATCGTAAGCGGCACCACGCCGGAGGCGGAAGAGGATGCCGCTACACTGTTCAGGCTCATCGCCCCGGAGATCGTGCGGCTGGCGCCCATTGAAGCAGAACTGGTAAAGCTTTTCAGTAACGCCTACCGGTATATTCAGTTTTCGGTAACCAATCAGTTCTACATGATTGCCAGCGCGGCAAATCTGGACTACTACCGGATTCTGGATGGCATGCAGCGGGATTATCCGAGGTCCAAAGACATTCCCAAGGCTGGTTTTGCGGCTGGCCCGTGCTTGTTTAAAGACACGATGCAACTGGCCACCTTCTATCGCAACCAGTTTGGCCTTGGTTTTCAGGCGATGCTGCTCAACGAAGGGATGCCGCAATTCATGGTGGACAGACTTGCCGCGACCTGTCGTCTGGAGGAGATGACGGTCGGACTACTGGGTATGGCGTTCAAGGCAGAGAGCGATGATCCCCGTTCCTCGCTGAGTTACAAGCTGAAGAAGATTCTGGCGGTCCGCGCCAAAGCAGTCTTGACCACGGATCCCTATGTGAAGGGAGACCCTGCACTGCTGCCGCTGGATGAGGTCATCCAACAAAGTGATATTCTGATCCTTTGCACCCCGCACCGCGTCTACAAGAACCTGGAACTGGACCAACAGATCCTCGTGGACATCTGGAATTTCTGGGGCAGGGGCAGCCTGTTTTCGCCACCGCGGCCTGCCAAGAGTTCCGTCCAAAATGAGGACATTGAATCGGAAGCTAGAGTTCTGGATAGCCTCGTTTTGCGCTAAGAGACAGCCCTGGTGCTCCACGTGACTGACGCACCTTTTTCAACGGACGGGAGGTGAGCACGGGCTTGAATAAGGTAGTGCAAGCGGATGATCTCGCTATTGCCAAGCGCCTTCAAAAAGAATGAAACCGATCATTTCGCCCAACATCCGGGTCCGCCATCCTGACCATTTCATCGTCGGAGAGGACTCGATCATCGACGACTACTGCTACTTTTCGACGAAAGTGCGCATTGGCCGCTGCACGCACATCGCGTCGGGCTGCAGTATAGCAGGCGGTGCAGACATGCAGTTCGAAATCGGCCAGTTCTGTAGTCTGTCATCCGGTGTGAAAGTTTGGTGCACCAGCGACGACTTTGTCAATGATCTCGTCACCATAATCCCGCCTGATTTAGAACAAGTAAAAGGCCATTTGATCCGTGGCAACGTCAGACTCGATGACTACAGCGCGGTGGGTTCCAACTCCGTCATCATGCCAACCAACCATATTCCCGAGGGCACAGTGATTGGCGCCCTCAGCTTCGTGCCGGCGGCCTTCGAATTCGGCCCGTGGAGTGTTTATGCCGGAACACCTATTCGCTTCATTCGCTCCAGAAACCGCGACAGCGTGATGGAGCAGGTCCGCAGGCTTGAGGCGATGCTCGATGTGCCCAGGAATCAGGCAGGTACAACAAGAAGCGGCCAGTGAAACATCCTGTACAAAGCCACGGCTCTGGCCGATTCGATTCTCGGGAGGACTGCCGCAGTGGCGAGCATACTGTTCGAGAGCTTTGGAGATTGTTTCCACGTCGGCTCCCCCGCGTTCGGCCCGGTTCAGTCGCTTGTGTTCCGCCGGTGGGCAACGAAAGCATCCTTAAATCCGAGCCAACCAGACGCTAACCGATGGCGTCGCCGTCCTCCCTGCAGGCCGGATCGCCTTCCTCAGGACCCTCATTGGGCCGAGCGAATGGTCTCAAAAGTGTGCGCACAACAGTATGCCTAAGGTTTCTGTCATAATCCCCGTTTTCAATTGTGAAGCATATATCGAGGAGTGCCTCAGATCTGTCATGGGGCAGAGCGAACGCGACCTCGAAATGGTCGTGGTCGATGACGGATCCTCAGACGATGGTGTAACTATCGCAAAGCGGCTTGCACGAGAGGATGAGCGAATATGTATCTACTTCCGGCCGCATTCCGGCAAGCCAGGGGTGTCGCGCAATGTCGGGCTATCTCACGCAACGGGCCGGTACATTACCTTCTTGGACGGAGACGATCTGTATCACCCTGACAAGCTCAAAATAAGCCTGTCGGCATTTGACACGTCGGAGGACATCGACATTATTTTTCATGATTTCAGACCTTTCCGGAAGCAACCGGACGGAGGGCCCAGTTTTTTGCAGAACACATTGTTCGCCACTCGTGCTGCTGATCACTTGCAAAGCGTGGGGAACAACACTTATATCGCCCGCAATGACCTTTACGTGTTTGCCTCACTTGAGTTCGTGCCGCTTCACATTTCCTCGACAGTGTTCCGAAGAGAATTGCTCGGGCCCCAGTCGGCGTGGTTCCGCGAGGACATGCGCAATGGAGATGATGGAGATTTTTGGCTTCGACTTGTCAGGAACCGAAAGATTGTTTTTGTTGATCGGATCCTCAGCTATTATCGCCAACGAGAGGCCAGTATTAGCTCCGACTTAGTTGAACATTTGTCTGGTTCAATTCAACTTCACAGCGAAAATCTTGAACGTGGTCTGAATGTATTCAGCCCTAAAGAGGCATCGTTGTACAGGTCGAAGATCGCGACTTTGCTACTCGACCTTGGTTATCAGTATTTCTGTGCCTTCAGGGGCCGCCAGGCAAGAAGCGCCTACAGACGATCGATCGGTCTCGACTTTCGTGCCGGAACTCTGGTAGCTTACTTGAAAACGTTTGCCCCAGAATCGATCGTGCACATTTATCGTCGTGCCGCCGCGATCGTATCTGATCCTCGGGGCTGGGTGCGCCGCCCCGTGGGCACGTGATCGGCCAGATTCCGGAATACACCTCAAGACGGTCCCTCCGCAAGCCCCCGACCTGATCTGAATGCGGCAGTCACCCTGGGAATTTGCCCTTGGCTGCATGTTCTCTCAGTACGGAAGCTGAAATGTCCTGGACACGTTCAGCGAATCGAGACCAGGTAAACTCTCGACGGACTCGATCCCTTCCCTGCTGGCCGAGGCGAGCGGCGAGATCGGGGGAGCTCAAAATGCGGGTGATAGCCGTGGCAATGTCCTCAGGGTCTAAGGGATCCACAAGGAAGCCCGTAAGACCATCGATCACGGCGTCAGCAACACCTCCCGAGCGGCCTGCGACGACCGGTTTGGCACACGCATTGGCTTCCAGAAACACCAATCCGAAGCCTTCAACATCACCTGATTCCAGCCGCTCCCTGCTAGGCATTACGAAAACGTCGGCGACCGCGTAGGCCTCGGGTAACAGGTCGTCGGCTATATGCGCAGCAAAAATCACCCGGTCGCGAACGCCCAAGGTGAAGGCCAACGCTTCCAGTTTCGCGGCGGCCGGTCCTTGGCCGACGATGAGGTACGCGACGTTCGGGAATTGTTCCACAAGTCTCGGAAGCGCCCTGATCACCATGTCGTGCCCCTTGCGCTCTACAAGGCGCCCGACAGACAACATGACGGGGTCCTTCCATCCGGCTCCTAGCAGCTCCTGCTTTACGTCTGTTCTGGGCCTGTGCGGGCGAAACCGATCTATGTCGCACCCGGGGTGGACGATCTCAATTCTGCCAGGTTCGACTCCTGCGTTCTGAACTAACTGCGCGGTGAATCGGCTGACAGCGAGTACGCGAGCGGCCTGTACCAAGCTTAGCCTTGGCTTCTGCCAGCTTGACTCGATTGCGTCAAGGATTTCGTTCCCATGGGCGTACACTACGAATGGGAGTTTGAACCAGCGGCGCAGCCAAAGCCCGACATAGCCATCGTACGCGGTCGCGACCTGAACCAACTGCGGTCGTTCGCGCAACATGATCTCGATCATCGCAGCGCTGAACCCGATTGCTTGCATGTGACGCTGCTTCGCAAACGCTGCTGGACGGCGATAAACCCTAGGTGTCAGGCTACTTTCGGCGGTACCGCGATCTGGGGAGATTGCTGTAAGGCAACATATTCGGTCCGGGCCTAGTGCCGAAGCTAGGGCTGCCATAACCCGGGAAATCCCCCCTGTTTGGGGGGGGAAATCCGTACTGCTGACGAGTAGTGACTTCATTATTTACCTGTGCCGTTCATCGGGCATCTTCTGCCTATTCCTCATGTGCGCCTCACATTTTGGAAGAGCGCGATCAGCCGCGGGGGATCGCGTAGAAATGCCATACACAGCTGACACCTGCGGAACTGGTCAGTTTAACACTTCCGCCACTCGCGTTCTCAGCTCTGAGGAACCGTAGAGACTAGGAAATTGATCGAGGTGGTTGTTCCGAAGACTCCTGCCCGCCAAGAACAGAATACCATTGTGACATCAGCCCCTTTCGAACCAGTTGACGGTCTCAGCGTCGACGTCGAAGATTATTACCAGGTCGAGGCTTTCGCAGACCGGATTACGCCTGCGATGTGGCCCGCGCTCCCCTCCCGGGTAGCGGACAACACGTGTCGGGTGCTGGATTTATTGGGTCGATTCGGCGCCACGGCTACTTTCTTTGTTGTGGGCTGGGTCGCTGAGCGGCAGCCCCAAATTGTGAGAGAGATCTTGAGCGCGGGACATGAGCTAGCATGCCACAGCCATCTTCACCGGCGTGTTTCGCGCTTGAGTCCCGAGGAGTTTCGAGAGGACACTCGCCGAGCCCGGGCAGCCATCGAGGATGCAGCAGGCAAGAAGGTCGGTGGGTATCGTGCGCCTACCTTTTCAATTGTGCCGAGCTGCCTCTGGGCGCTCGAAATCCTGGCGGAAGAGGGTTTCGTGTATGACTCGAGCGTCTTTCCGATCCGGCATGACCTTTACGGCATGCCCAAAGCTCCTCGTTTCCCGTTCCGCTGGCAATTGGGGAACGAGACGTTCATCTACGAGATCCCGTTGACAACGGTGCGAGTGCTGGGCTGTAACCTGCCGGTCGGAGGGGGTGGGTATTTGCGAATCCTTCCGATGTTTTATACGCGCTGGGCGATGAGACAGATACGACAAAAGGAATGCCAACCAGCGCAGACGTACTTTCACCCGTGGGAAATCGATCCAGGCCAGCCGCGCCTGAGGGGAACCAAAAAGTCCGAATTTCGCCACTATTACAATTTGAAGGGAATGGAGGCGCGCCTTTGCGAACTGCTGAGCCACGCTCACTTTGTGCCACTCGGGGATCTCTTGAAAAGCCGGATTGCACTCGGCCCGCTGCCGCTGCAGAAACTGATACCGAGTGCAGCACAGCCCGCGGAGCACCTTGACTCCCTACGCCCAATACGCGACCAATACAAGTATTAAGAGTGAGGCGATATAATCTCAAATGAGCGCTGAGTACGGTTGCGACAGCGCGCTCGTCACCGAAGGAGGGCATTTGAGAAATCATAAGATAGCAGGGCTGTTAACTCTACTGGTTGCAATCACAATTTCGGTGCCAGGCCAACAGGGTACTCAGCGTACGGTCCCCTCTGATACGCCGAAAGAGGCTGCCACCAACGACCCCAACTACGTCATCGGTTTGGACGACGTGCTAAACGTCAACGTTTTTAAAGAAACTGATATTTCCGGACCCGTGGTGGTGCGCCCCGACGGGAAGATCTCAGTGCCGCTTCTCCATGACGTTCAGGCCTCGGGTTTAACACCAAATCAGTTGGCACAATCGATCGCATCGAAGCTAAAGGACTACTTGGAGCAGCCGGAAGTGACGGTGGTGGTTACTCAGATTCACAGAAAGCCCATTTTCCTTATGGGGGAGGTTGGCCGACAGGGGCCTGTTGCCTTCTCGTCAGGTATGACAGTTCTTCAGGCCCTCGCCTCGGGAGGTGGATTCACGGAGTTCGCTAACCGAAAGGGAGTCTATATTCTGAGGAAGGAGAACGGAAAAGTGACTCGTTATCCGTTCAATTACAAGAAAGCGATTCGGGGAGAGGCTGGGCAAAACTTTGAGCTGAAACCGGAGGACACGATCGTTGTTCCATAGCACTGTGGCCGTTCGAGTTCTATCGAGCCTTCGCTCGAAGAGTTTTGCCCAGCCATCCCGACACCAACCTGGTTTTAAACACATGAACTTTAGGCGGGGTTTGATTCTGGTAACACTCGAGCTGCTTTGCGCCGTTTTGGCAATGTCACAATCTCCCGCCAATCAGAGCGGTGGGGCCAACCAATCGGAAGCCTCAACCGATCAGAATCAAGGAGCGCCTGCGCAGCCGGGCGCGGTCATCGGCGAGCCGCAAGGAACGGAGACCTCGAACGATCAGAATCAGGCAGAATCAGGGGAGCCTGGTCCTGGACCTGCGCTGTCTGGAGTGGAAGTCTTCGCGCCCGTCATGGCTGGCGGAGTGCGCAGCTTTGTAGTTACCGGAGTCCAGTTCTCAAGTTATGCTAACTCGAATCCCGCCAGTACTTCCGGAGGTTCCGGCATTGACGATCAGTCTAACCTTGTTGGCACCCTCGGGTTACAGCGAGTTAGGAAGGGTTCGCAATTTAGCCTGACTTACGAAGGGGGTGCCTTTGGTTATTTCGGCCCTTCTTTCACGGGTAACGGCGGAGGTACCTCAAGCGAGGGACAATTTCACAACCTGATCGCGATGGAGACTCTGAAGTGGCGCCACTGGCGACTGCAGCTCGCTGACCAGTTTTCATACCTGCCCGAGGCTGGTTTCGGATTCGTGGGCTTTTCCGGGTTGAACACCTACGGCCTGGTTCCCGGTGGGGGAATGGTCGGCAACCCTTTTCTCAACGGCGCCTTCATTCCAAATCAGACCATTCTGACGGGCAACTCGCGGCGCATCAGCAATGCGGCCACTACGCAGGTGGAGTATGGCCGTGGCCGCTCGACGGTAACTGCCACCGCTGTGTACGGCACGCTTCACTTCCTCGACTCAGGCTTTCTCGACAGCAACTCTCTTACCGTCCTCGCCGGGTACAATTATTCCCTGACACGCCGGGATATCGTCGCGATCACAGGGTTGTACTCCGATTTCAAATTCAGTAGCGGTCTTCCCGGTATTACCAGTCGCGGCTTCCAAGTAAGCTACGGACGAAAGCTGGCTCGCAGCTTGTTTCTGCAAGCAGGCGGTGGGCCGATTACCAGCAAATCGGCGGTCGTCGGAGTGGGAAATACAACCAGGAGTACTTGGAGCACGTTCACCTCTATTCAGTATCTCGTCTCGAGGGGCAGCGTTGCGCTCATCTATAGCAGATCTCCAACTACGGGTTCAGGCCTTCTCATCGGAGCGGAAAGTGACTACCTATCTCTTGTCGCGAGTCGGCAACTCTCACGTGCTTACTTCGCATCGGTCGATGCGAGTTACGCACACAACACGTCGTTGGTTAATAATACAAATGCGAACCAGCAGTTCAAGTTCAATACGTGGCAAACCGGCGTAACTTTGAGCCGAAACTTCGGCGAGCGCTTTAACGCGTATCTCTACGGTAATGTGCTTCAACAACTGACAGGCGGCTCGGAGGTATTTCGCTACGCCGTCGGCGTCGGCCTTAACTGGCACGCCAGGCCGATCAGGCTGCATTAGGCAGGCTCCGTTTCATCAAGGAAGGTAACGAGGTATGTCATGCTAGGACATCGTCAACTGGGCTTTGAGGATTACAAAGTGATTTTGTTTCGCCGGTGGTGGATCGTGATCGCCACGATGTGCGCCGGTACGCTCGTCGGCTACGCGATTTCCAGATATCTGCCTAAAATCTATACCTCGCAGACGCTTTTGACCATAGAACAGCCCAACCCCTCTGACAAGGTGGTCCAAGCCGACGTTGGCGCCTATTTAGTGTCGCGCCTGAGCGCTATGGAGGAACAGGTGTTTGGCGAAGCCCACCTGCAGCAGCTTGCCATGAAACTAAGTCTTATTCACGGCAATGGCCCGCAGCAGCAGATTCAGGGCGTAGAGGCGGGCCTCCGAAAGGCCATTACTGTGGCTTGGGCGCAGTCACCGGTCAGCACGGGGCAGACCGATTTTCCGGGATTTGAGATAAGCTGTGCTCTTCACAGTCCCCAGCTGGCTCAGCAGGCGTGTAGGGATGTAGCGTCCATGTTTATCGAAGAGAACCAAGCGGAACAGCAGCAGGGATTTCACAGCACAACTGCTTTCCTGGACGACCAACTGGAGGATGCAAAAGCCAAGCTTGATCAAGAAGAAGCGAAGGTGGCGTCATTCAAGGAGAAACATGCAGGTGAGCTGCCAGAGCGGGCCCAGACCGACCCCAACACGGCGAACATGCTGTCAGCTCTGGATGCGCAGCTCGAACGAATGGAGCAGTCGCGCCGCGACACGGAGCAGGAGCAAGCCTATACCCGAAGTCTTTTGGACCAGAAATTGGCATCCTTGCAGCCGGCGGAGGCGCCAAGGAACACGCAAGCCGGAATGCTCGAGCAGCAGTTGGCTGACGTAGAAAAGACCCTCGTGACTCTGCGAGCTCGATACACAGGTAAGTACCCGGAAATAGTTAAACTGGAAAGCCAGGCGGAGGAGCTGAAAAGGGAGATCAGCGATTCCTTCAAGAACAATCCCGATAATCCGGGAGGGAATTCACGCCCAGATCCGCCGGAAATTCAGCAACTTCGGAATCAGCTCCACACCTACGATCAGCAACTTCAGGATCGCACTCAGGAAGAGGCCGACCTCCAAAAACGGATTAAGCTCTACGAGTCGCGCCTTGAAGTGAGTCCGGCCGCCGAACAGGAATACCTGCAGGTTACACGTGATTACCAGTCCGCCCAGGACTTCTATAATGATCTGCTTAAGAGAAAGCATGAGGAGGAGATGGCCAGTGATCTCCAGCATCGCCGGGAACAGGAGGAGATCGTGGTCGTTAATGCCGCCACGTTCCCACAAGAGCCCTCGTCCCCAAACACGCTGCTGGTTTCTTTGGCCGGCCTGGGAGTCGGAGGCGCGCTAGGGTTTGCGTGGGTTCTGTTGCTGGAAATCCGCGATAAATCACTTCGAACCGAGGGTGATGTTGAGCTCCTTCTTCGAATCCCGGTGGCTGTCGCCATACCGTCACTGGACGCAGCGGCGGTGACAAAACTAAGCCACTCTAAACGTCTCAAGGGAAAAGAGAGATCTCAGCGCTTGACCCTAAACTCGTAGCGGCGAGGTCAGAGGAAATGGAATCATGAGTCGAATCCATGAAGCATTAAAGAGGGCAGAGCGAGAGCGAGGGCGAGCCGACCCTCCTGTTGCGAGGGTGCAAATTTCTGCCTTCGATCCCATTCCAGAGGAAGCCGAAGTTCCATCCAGCTTCACGCCGCTGACATTGGAAAGCTTGCAAGCGCGGTCCTCGAAACTGACATGGAATCCCGATCCCCACGCTCAGTTGACGGAGCAACTGGACGGGGATTCGCCGGGTGCCGAAGAGTTTCGCAGTTTGCGCTCTTTCCTCTACTTGGCCCGCCAGCAGCGCAGGTTACAGAGGATTCTGATCAGCAGCCCACTGCCGCGCGAAGGCAAGTCATTCACCGCGTTGAATCTGGCGCACGCTATCGCACGTCAGCCGGAACACGGGGCGCTTCTGATCGACTCGGACCTCCGGTTACCGCGGTTGCATGCCGCTCTCGGCACCAACTCCACACCCGGCCTAACAGAGTACCTCAGCAGCGAGGCCGACGAATTCTCGATTCTTCAGCGGGGCTTAATCGAGAACCTCTTTTTCATTCCCGCCGGGAAATCGCCCTCAGATCCTTCTGAGCTTATTGGGAATGGCCGGCTGAAACTGTTGCTCGACCGCCTGACTCCGGCTGTTGACTGGATCATCTTAGACTCTCCTCCTGTTCTCCCGGTCTCTGACGCCAAACTGCTTGCCGAGCTGTGCGACGCAGTTATTCTTGTAGTCCAAGCCGGGTCGACACCTTATGATTTGGCTCGGAAGGCCTGCCAGCAGTTCCGCGACAAGCAAGTGCTGGCCGTGGTGCTAAATCGCGCCGCACCGAACCCAGCCTATAGCTCCTACTATCACTACAATCGCGAGGACGGGCGAAACCACAATGGAACAGGTTGAGCATAGGCGACTCGCACTCCCTGATTCTACTGCGATAGCGGAGTCGGGCTTCGACATGGAGACGCCGATCAGCAAAGACAGCGTGGGGCTTGTTTGCCCCGATCGTGTATCGACATCATCCGGTCACTCAAACTGGGACCTGGCATTTTACGGTCTTCTCGGCTACTTTCTGATTCAATACAGTCGCCTGCCCGAGATGTTTCCCGTGCTTCAGCCATTCCAGCTCGGAAAGATGGCCGTGGCTTTGGCGGTCGTGGGGATGATTGTCTCTGCTGGAAGCCGAAAACCAACTCCGGGCACCGTTTGGTCGGTCGATGCGTGTTTGGGCTTTCTTTTGTTCGTCAGCGTATTGTCGGCCAGCTTTGCCGAGTACCAAGAACCTGCATGGGTGCAGGTGATCAACACATTTCAGTGGTGCGTAATCTACTTCATTATTTCGCGAGTTGCAGCGAGCAGTGGGCGGCTTCAGGTCTGCCTCTTCGTGATTCTGCTATTGAACCTCAAGCTGGCTCAGTTTGTAGTTAGGACTTATTTATCTCCCGGCGCCATGAGGTTCGGCGAGGAGGCTCTAGCCGTTCAGGGTGTCGGCGCCGGTACAACGGGGTTCTTTGGAAATGCCGGCGATCTCGGCGTGGCCATGTGTGTGGTGTGGCCGCTGGCTGGTGCGATGTTTGTCGCTGAAACCAGGCGCTGGCGGAAGTGGTTTTTCGCCGCCTGCTTCTTCGCATTCCTGGGAGCCATCGTAGCGTCAAGCTCGCGTGGAGCCATGTTGGGCGCAGGTGTGGTTTCGTTGGTCGCTTTTATGAGAAGCTCCAAGCGGATTCTCGGAGCGTTCATGATGTTGGCGGTGGTCGTGGCCTTTTTCCTTTTCGCCTCCGGAGCGAGCAGGGCTCGAATGCAATCGGCGTTGGACCCTGAGCACGACAAAACATCAAACGATAGGCTGGAGAAATGGAAGGCTGGCATGAAGATGTTCAGCGAGCACCCTTTTCTTGGCGTCGGTCCCGCAAACTTTGCCCCCGAGTACTGGACGGAACATCCCAGGTGGCACCGACTGATGGCGACGGCGCCGCATAGTATCTATGTCGAAGGTCTATCTGAACTCGGAATTTTCGGTTTCATGCCACTGCTCATCGCCTGGGTGCTGCTTGCCCGGTTAAACGCACGGACACGAAAGCTCCTTCGTTCGATTGGCCCCGAGAGATGCCAGGGATTTGAATACCACCTGTCATTGGGTCTGGATCTTGCGTTTGTCGGCTATCTGGTAAGCGGTGCGTTCCTGACGGTTCTTTATTATCCCCATCTCTGGGTTCTTCTGGGCTTGAGTGCGGCCCTGCATGGGGCGACTACGAGCGAGGTAAATGCGAATCACGCGCCGAAATTTGACAATTGGGAACGAGTAGTCTTGCGGGGCGATCTGAGTGCAACGGACGTATGTTGAGGTTCGTACCCCCGGCTGGGGCACGTCTGGAGTTTGCTCAGATCCTGCGTGCTGGTAAGGCCGCAGCCCTCCAGAATTGTGGTCGCAAGTCGATTACAGGCGTAGTGCAGCAACTGGGAGCCTGCAATGCTTTTGGAACCCGCTCCGGACGCGTTGCGCTCTGGCTGATCTTGAAGGCTCTGAATCGGATTAGGCCTGATCGAAAAATCGTCGCCCTTCCCGCCTACACATGCTTCACCGTTCCGGCCGCGGTCGTTCGCGCCGGGCTCACCATATGCCCCATTGACATCGATCCCGAGACGCTCGATTTCGACTTCAGCCAGCTCGAGCGCCTTTCTGCCGCTGGCCTGCTGTGTGTTGTCGCATGTAATCTCTTTGGGCTTGTCAATGATCTCGAGCGTGTCAGGGCAATCGCCGCCGCCAAAAGAGCCTTCGTCGTGGACGACGCGGCTCAGGCACTGGGAGCATCACGCAACGGGTATTTTTCGGGCCTTCGGGGCGATGTAGGCTTCTTCAGTTTTGGCCGCGGCAAAGCGTTGCCAGCCATGGAGGGAGGACTCGCCGTAACCAATTCAGAGGAGATTTCGAGGGCCATCCGCGTTGAAGCTGACCTGCTGCCCAAGCCTTCGCAGTCACACTCGGTTCGGTTATTGGCTCAGATGTTGGGCTTTGCAGCTTTCCTCCACCCACGCCTGTACTGGATCCCTAACTCCATTCCGTTCCTGAAATTGGGATCAACGGAGTTTGCCCCAGACTTTCCAATATCGGGTATCTCTGGGTTAAGTGCTGCTCTCATATCACAGCTCATGGGCAAGCTTGCGGAGATGAATGCGGATCGAGAGAGAAATGCTGTTTGTGTTGCCGAAGGTATAAAGGCTAACCCCAGGTTTTTTGTCCCAGAGCCAATCTGCGGCTCGAGACCGATCTACACCCGGCTCCCGATAATTGCTTCGGATAAGCCGACGCGCGATCGGGCCGTAACTCGCTTGCGTGCGGCAGGAATTGGCGCCACGCCTTCTTATCCAAGCGCGATCTGCGACATCCCAGGTCTCGAGCGGTTTGCAGGTTCTGAGTTTCGCCATTGTACCGGGGCGGAATCGTTGGCGGACCGCGTGTTGACTCTCCCGACCCACTGTTACGTTAGCCAGCAGGACATCAGCCGAATGATTGAAGTTCTTGCCGAGTAGATCGAACCTTAATTGGGTTGTCAGCCAACTTAGTCTCGGGTCAGTGAAGAATCACTGCTCTGCGGCGAACGCTCGGCTTCAGCGATGAGATTGTCGGAATATAAGAGAGCTCGGCGGGGTAACGCCCCAATCTAGCGGAAGCAAGTGATACGGTCGGTGCAGCTCCGACACTATTTATCTGTGGGCACAACGCAACCTAAGGAATTCCGCGCAGCAGGCTCGAAGCGGGTGCTCCTGATAGCATTTGACTTTCCGCCCCGCCGTACAAGCGGCATTTATCGGCCAGCAGGGCTAGCCAAGTATCTTGTCCGTTTGGGCTGGGAACCGACGGTTCTGACGGTTCGAGTCGGAGCTGGAGAACTGCAGGACCCCGTGCTGCTGGAGAGGGTTCCGCCACAAGTCAATGTGGTACGAACCCGATGGTTCAATCTTGCGGCGTGGGAAGACTCCACGGCCGCCGTATTTCGCCGTACCGGGGCCCTCAGTCCTCAAGCGAACACAACCCGGTCGCCCAATTTAAATCGATGCCTGCGCTGGTTGGCCGATACAGTCCGCTCCTGCCTGTATTTCCCAGACGACACGATCGGCTGGGTCCCCTTCGGGCTCGCCAAAGCGATTCGTCTAGCTTACCGTCACCGATTCGATGCGATTTATACGACCAGCCCGCCGCGCTCTTCGCTGGTTATCGGACTTTTTCTTAGGTTTCTCCTCCGCACTCCCTGGGTGGCTGAGTTCCGGGACCCCTGGTACCCGCCACGCCGACGGGTCCGGGCACTTGCTGAACGATGGTTGCTCCGGCTTATCGGACGCAAGGCTGACGCAGTCGTGGTGATGACGCCGGGGCACGCGAATGAATTCCACGCCCTCGGGATTCCGACCAGAAAACTAAATGTGGTTTCAAACGGTTTCGACGGGGAGGACTTTGATTCACACCGTACCGCGCCAGGGAATGGTTTCCTGGCGCCCGGTTATGCTAACTTGACCCACCTCGGAACGGTATATCCGAATTGCAGCGGCAAGTTCTTCGAAGCCTTAAAAGAGCTGGTTCGTGAGTGCCCTGCTTGGGCGCGAAAGATTCGCGTCAACATTATCGGGTACCCCGACGAAGTGGTCGAGCGGTACGCGGGCGACGAGGTATTGCAGCCACTGCTGAGAATGCACGGCTTTATCGACCATAGTCGTTCGATCGAGGTAATGCGTTCCAGCGATTGCCTCCTGCTGTTTTGGGCGAACCCTGACTTCGCCCGTCTGGCGGTGGCCGGCAAGACCTATGAGTATCTTCGGGCGGGGCCGCCGATCTTGGCCGTCACACTTGACGGGCCCATGAAGACTTTGATCGAAACAGGAAGAGCCGGATGGGTAGTGCACCCGGAAGACACGGCCGCGATGAAGCGCATCCTCAAAAGTGCGTTCATGGAGGGAGACAGCTTGCAACCCACGGATCCGGCAAAGATGACATTCGTTGCCCAGTTTGGATACGACCAACTCGCTGGCAAGATGGCAGATATCTTCGAAAGAGTGGCTAATCATGGCGGCTAGAAGCCGCCGCCTTGCGCATTTTATAGCGGCCGATTTTCTATATTACTCGGGTGCGCTTACCGCCTGGCGTTTCTTCCGAACGCGAGTCTTGCGAAAGGATCAGATTTGCGTACTGGGACTTCATCGGGTGCTGTCGGAATCTGAGATCGCTCGGTCAAACTCACTACCCGGCATCGTCATGAAGGAATCCACTTTTATCAATCTGCTCCGATATGTCAAGCAGCGTTTCCGGGTGATTGGCATCGAGGGGATACAACAACCCAGCCAGAATGGATCGAGTCCCTGTTGCGTCCTGACGTTCGATGACGGCTGGAAGGATAACTACACCAGAGCCTATCCGTGGATCAGAGAATATGGAGTGCCGGCAACCATATTTCTGACAACAGGTTTTATTGGCGGAGAGGACGCTTTCTGGGTCGAGCAGGTGATCGAGGTGTGGCGCGATCCATCAAAACGGAAAAAGATCCAATTGTGCGCGATGGGCGGGTTGGCGAGAGGGGACATCATGCCCGGCCTGGATTGGGTTATCGAGTACTTTAAGCGTATGCCCGGCGGGCAGCGGAACCAACTTCTAAGTCCGCTGCTGTCCGATCGCAGCCAGAGCAGGGAGACCGATTCGGCCGATAGAATGCTGAGCTGGGATGAAGTTACCGAAATGAGCCAGGGAGGAATCGAGTTCGGCGCGCACACGGTCACACATGCTTTGCTGCCCTATGAAGATGAAGCCACGATTGAGCGGGAAGTTCGTGAAGCAAAGCTGACACTGGAAAAAACACTGAAAAAAAAAGTAAGCGCCTTTGCTTACCCGAACGGTGACTGGAATCCCCGGGCTCGGGCGCGCGTGGCGGCAGCAGGTTATAAGTGTGCATTTACAACCCAGCCGGGATGGTACCGCCGGGGACAAGACCCCTACACGATCCGCAGAATCCTGCTCCATGAGGGCAACGTGACGGGACGCGAGGGAGAGTTCTCTCCAGCCATGTTTACTCTGACCTTGGCCCGTTCGGTGTGAGGAAATGAGGCAGCCTATCAAGCGTGGTGGCGTCCTTGTCACAGATGGAGATCAACGGTCGACGCTGGCGTTGGTGCGTGCGTTGGGCCGCGCCGGGATTCCGGTCGTGGTGGGGGAAAGCCGGACGGAAAGCCTGGCCGGCAGCTCGCGATATTGTGCGGCGCGAGTTCGTTACCCTTCTCCATCTGAGGATTCCGCTGGCTTCCAGCAGTTTCTCTACGAAGAACTCAAACGCGAACAACATAGCATTCTGATCCCGATGACAGACGTAACGACACGGCTGGTCGCCGAGATGCGGGCCAGCATTGAGCCGCTTGTGAACGTACCCATTCCGGCGGAGGACGCAATCCATCGAAGCCAGGACAAAGGATATGTGATCGAGTTGGCCGAGGAGCTTGGTATTCCGTGCCCTCGCACCGTGAGTCTGGACAACGGAGGCGATCCAGCCGAATTAGCGCGAGCCATGCACTTTCCGGTCGTTGTCAAGCCGCGGTTCTCTCATTTCTTTCGAAGCGGCCACTGGTTATCAGGACCTGTCGTGTATGCGCGCACCCCGGAGGAACTGACTTTTAAGTTCAGCGAGTCGGACAGGCAGATTCCAAGACCGCTGATTCAGGAAAAGCTGACGGGTGAGGGTCGCGGCGTTTTTCTGCTTATCTGGAATGGAGAACTGAAGGCTGCCTTCTGCCATCGCCGTGTGCGCGAAAAGCCACCCTCGGGAGGTGTGAGCGTCTACCGGGAGAGTATTCCACTGGACGAGCTACTGGTCGAGAAATCGCTGGCGCTTCTGAAGGAACTGGACTGGCAGGGTGTGGCAATGGTGGAGTTCAAGATTGACCGGCAAGATGGTCTGGCAAAGCTGATGGAGGTTAATGGTCGGTTCTGGGGCTCTCTTCAATTGGCCATCGATGCGGGTATGAATTTTCCCCTGCTGCTTTATCGCCTGGCAAGAGGAGAAAACGTTTCTCCCCAATTCGACTATCGAGTTGGCGTAAAGAGCCGCTGGCTTCTAGGCGACTTGGACTGCTTGTTGATTACAATTAAAACCTCCGGGCATGCGAACGGCCTTCCTGGTCCTTCTTGGCCCAGACTGAAGGCGCTCGCGCAATTTCTGAAGTTTTACGAACGCGACTTACACTATGAAATTCTCCGCCTGGATGACACACGCCCTGGCTGGTTCGAATCCAAATCTTACTTCTTTGGAGCGCTAAGGGATCTTAATCGCGGCCGGGAGGCGTCCAAGTGCTGATCAGGGGCGCGCTACACGTGCACTCGAGCTTGTCGCACGACGGCACGTTGAGCATCGGCGAGTTGGCGCAGTGGTACCGTGCTCACGATTACCAATTCGTCGCTCTGGGCGAGCACTCGCAGGACATGGACGAGGTGAAGCTCCGAGCGCTCGCGGAGCAGAGCGCTCAGAACTCGTCATCCGGCTTCTGCATAGTCCCTGGTATAGAGTTTGCCTGCAAGGGCGGGGTGCACATTCTCGGCATCGGGATCACTTCTCTCCTCGATGTTTTCGACCCAGTGGCTGTGACAGAGGCAATCCATCAACTTAACGGTTATGCCGTCCTCGCCCATCCCAAGAGGAACGAGTGGAAGTGTCCGCCGCACTTGGTTCGGGTAGTAGACGCTGCTGAGATTTGGAATGTTGCCTACGACGGGAAGCTTCTTCCCTCGCCCCAGTCTGTCATCGGCTTTCCGCGCTTACGGCAGATCAATCCCAGGCTGCTTGCCGTTGCCGGGCACGATTTTCATCGGCGAGCCGGGTTTTACGATGTCGCGATCGAGCTGGATGTTTCCTCTTTGTCTGCACCGTCGATCTTGCAGGGTCTACGGCTGGGCCGGTACAGAATTCGCGCGCGACTGTTTTCGTGCACTGCAGAGGCCGACTTTTCGTGGCTTCAGTCGGCCCTGTTGCGCTGCTTAGGTTGGCAGATCATCAAGTTACGAGAGGCGCGAGACCGGTTCCTGCGTTTGTCATTTGCGAAAGTACACCATACTCCATACCATTGAAACGGCTGGCCCCGGGGGAGCCGAGACAATCCTGCTTAACTTGGCCTCTCATCTCGACTCCCGGCGTTTTCGGTCGGTGGTGCTGCTTCCCGGTTCCGGCTGGTTACACTCTCAGCTCCAGGAAGCTGGCGTCCCGGCTTATGTCGTCAGATCGAATTTCTGGTACGATTTTCGCCTTCCCAGGGCAATCGCGGCGCTGGCTCGTCGCGAGAAGGCGGACCTGATCCATTCTCACCTTCCCGACCAAAATTTCTACAGCTCGCTTGTGGGACGATTAATGGATCGGCAGGTGGTTGTGACGTATCACGGCTCACAACAACTCTCGAAAGCGGACGGCCTGAAGTGCACTTTGAAGCTCCAGATCGTTAGGCGTGCTGCGAGCGCGGTCGTTGTTGTCTCTGACTATTTGAAGGAGGCCCTGGAAAAGGCTGGTTTCCCGAGCAAAAAGATTGTTCGCATTTATAATGGCATCGAATGCGGCCGCTTCGCACTTCCTTCTCAGGGGAATTTGCGGGCTGAATTGGGTTGTTCGAACGGCACAAAGTTAATCGGCATGGTGGCCAACGTCCGCGACTCGAAGGGTTACGAGCATTTTGTTCGGGCGGCCCAGCTTGTGGCGATGTCGATGCCGCAAGCCCGCTTCGTGGCCATTGGCGATGTCCATAGTTCCACCAGTTCCAGCTTGGTCAGCCTCCGCCGCGAGCTAGGCCTCGAAAGCCGGCTCTCTTTTGTCGGATTCCGGTCAGATGTAGACCGGGTTCTCGCCGATCTCGACGTATTCGTTCTCTCTTCCATCAGTGAAGGCTTTTCCCTGGCCACCATCGAGGCGATGGCGGCCGGGAAGCCAGTGGTTGTGACACGCTCCGGAGGCCCCGAGGAGATCGTCAAAGACCGGGTGACCGGGTTACTTGTGCCTCCCGCCGATCCCCCAGCGCTTGCCGCCAGCATCTGCGAGCTGCTAAACGATCCGGCACTGGCATCTGCCCTGGGCCAGTGCGCCCAAGCCATGGTTCGCAATAGATTTAGTCTCTCCGAAATGATCAGGGAATACACCCGCGTTTACGAGCGTTGCTTGAGCTCCACCTAAGTTTCTGGATTCTGACCCCTTCTGACTTCCCTATGGTCTGGCTGTTTTGGATCTCCCTGGCCTTTATCTCTTATACTTTTGTGGGCTACCCGACCCTCCTGTGGATGCTGAGCTGGCGTGGGAGCAAATCACACCAGCGGGCAAACATTTGGCCGAAGGTGTCCCTTATCATTGTCGCCCACAACGCCGCCAAGGTGATTCGCGAGAAGCTCGAGAACACGCTTGAGCTCGACTACCCAAGCGACAAACTTGAAGTTATCGTCGTTTCTGACGGGTCCACCGACCATACTGCCGAAATAGTCCGCCAGTTTGCCCCCAAGGGTGTAACGCTAATCGAAGTTGGGGAGAGACGCGGGAAGGGCCATGCAGAGATGATCGCTCGCGACTCTTCCCAAGGCGAGATCCTTGCCTTTACCGATGCCTCGGTGATGCTGGAGCCGGTTAGCCTCCGAAGAATGATCGACAACTTTGCCGACGTGTCAGTCGGCGTAGTGAGCAGCACAGACGTGATTGAGACCCGGGCCGGTGGCGCGGGTGAAGGCTCTTACGTAAACAGTGAGATGGGACTGCGTCGTCTTGAGAGCTGCGTAGGTTCTCTTGTTAGTGTGAGCGGTTCTTTTTGGGGTGCGAGGCGGCAAGTCTGTGAAAGGTGGAAATCGGAGGGCTGCGGCGATTTTTTCGTTCCTCTCCGCGCGGTGGCTCAGGGTTACCGAGTCGTGATGGACCCGCAGTGCCGGGCCCGTTTCGCGGTACTTCAGTCCGGTCGCGCCGAATTTCTTCGAAAGGTGCGGACAATTGTCCAAGGGCTTGACGTCCTTTTCTCGCATCTGACCTTGCTGAACCCCTTTCGTTACGGATTGTTTTCCTGGCAGCTTGCAAGTCACAAGCTATTTCGCTGGCTTCTGCCTTTCGCCTTCATCGCGTTGCTGGTGTCCAATATTTTGTTGTGGAACTCCACCGTTTTCTATCGGGCTTTCCTGCTCCTGCAACTCTGCGGGTACGGGCTCGGCGTCGTCGTATGGGCTCTGGAGGATCGCTTGGACCTTAGATTGCTGAGGCTACCCGCATTTTTCCTGATGGGTAATGCCGCAACGTTGGTAGCTTGGGTGAATTTCTCGCTCGGCAAGCGGTATGTTGTCTGGCAGCCAAGCCAGCGGGCTTGAGGTCGAGGTCCCGGCAGGCTGTGGAGACCGGCGCGAGGAACCAAAGGATAGCGGTTTGCCACGTAGCCTCCGGAGATCTGTGGGCAGGGGCCGAAGCCCAGCTCGCAGCTTTGCTCCGTGCCCTCGCTCACCATCGGGACTTGCGCGTATTTGTCGTCCTGCTCAATGAGGGCCGGCTCGCGGAGGAGGCCCGACGCAGCGGCGCGGACGTCAAGGTCATCCCCGAGAGCGCACACACCTTCTTCGAAATACTAGGAGAGGCCACCAGGTATGTCCGCGCCAGGGGCATCCTCATTTTGCATTCGCACCGTTACAAGGAGAACTTATTGGCGGCCCTGCTGGCGCGGCGCTGCCATGTGCCCTTCGTGATCCGGACTGAGCATGGAGCGCCGGAGCAATTCAAAGGACTCAAACAGTTGAAACAGCGTGTTCTACGACAGGTTGACAGGCTCGTGGGCAGCTATGCTACGGATCGAGTGATTAGCGTGAGCGCTGAGCTCCAACCGCGCCTCGCCAGGTACGTGAACCCTCGCAGGATAGCTGTCATACCCAACGGACTGGATACCGACAACGTTCATTCGCACCTGAGCCCGCTGGAGGCCAAGAGACGGTTGAACATTCCGGCAGATTGCCCGGTACTGGGCTATGCGGGTCGGCTCGTACCCATCAAGCGCCTGGATATTTTTCTCGCGGCAGCCAAGGAGATGGCGAGCCGGACCCCGGAGGCGAGGTTCGTCGTGGTGGGCGAGGGCTGCGACCGCCCCCGGCTGGAAGAAAGGGCCCAAGCGCTTGGCCTTGAACATCGGGCCTTTTTTCTCGGTCATCGTGACGACATCTTCGACGTGCTGCGAGCGCTCGATGTTTTCGTTCTCTGCTCCGACCACGAAGGGTTGCCCATGGTACTGCTCGAGGCGCTCCATATGGGAGTCGCAGTGGTCGCTCGCCAGGTTGGTGGTATCCCTGAAGTTATTCAGGACGGGGTTAGCGGGTCTCTCGTCCGCTCGGCTGACCCGCGGGCGCTCGCCGATGCTTGTGTGCGGCTGCTCGAAGACAGCAATCTGCGAAGACGCCTCGCGCAGGGTGGTCAATCACGAGTGGCGGAACGCTTCTTGGCGGAACGCACCGCAGCCGACGTGGCAGAACTGTACCTTCGATGTGTGCGGCCAAGCTCGGCGGAGCATCGGGACGGGTGAGCCGCCCATCAACCTGTGGGCTTTTTGGGGTCCTTGTCACCAGAGTGGTGTTAGAGCGGAAGCCGTTGATTTCCTTGGTCTTCCTGGTCCCAACTCGATTTGATAGCTGGCTCGCCGGCTATCTTGCCCATCATCTTCGAAAGCATCCTCTCTTCGATCTGTGCGTGGCGAGCGGCATCACTCACAACCTACTCGGCGGCATCTGGTACGCTGCCGCCCTGTTCATTCTCTGGGTTCAGGGAAGACAGCCAGGCGAGGAGGCGACGCGACGGAGGATTCTGACGACTTTCGCAGGATCCCTGATCGCTGCCGCCCTCACGGTCATTGCGGGCGGAGTCATTTCGTGGCCTGCCCCCGCGCACAGCCCCGGCTTGGCCGCTATGTATATGTATTATATGGGCCAGAATCCGAGTGTGAATTCTTTTCCCAGCCAGTCGACTGCGCTTTATGCGTCGGTGACTGCAGGCGTCTATTCACTCCACAAGTCAACAGGCTGGCTGCTCTGGTCAGCGATCCTGCTTCTGGTCGCGCTGCCTCGGATGTACGTCGGAGGACACTACTTCACCGACATTGTGGCCGGCTTGGCGCTGGGGCTGGCAGGCTACGCCGGTGCGCGCTATCTACTTGAAAACACGCTGATTGATCGTATCGATCTAGTGTTCGGGAGCAAGACCAAGCTGCAAGTTTTTGCAGAACTCGTTGTTTTCGCCTGGATTCTCCAGGTCGCGCTCGAGTTTAGGGACGTCGTGTGGGCAAGGAATTCTCTGAAGTACCTTCTGGGCTGAGGGGCGCGTGGAGGTTGGCTCTTCACAAACTCTGCGGCCCCCGGTTCCAGGGAGAGCCGCGGAGTTACAAAACAACTCCGCGTTACTCGCTACTCGCTCCTGATCAGCTCTTTTAATGCCTCGGGCCACGTTCAATTCTAAAGGACTTCCATTATCTATGGCTTTTCATAAGGTGTGCAACTATTGCACAAAGGCCATCAAAAAGACACAATAAGACGGATTTCCGATTCAGGTTTGGCGATCAAAAAGCTACAGGAGCCCCCCCCAAAAAGGCCTCCAAAAGCGTTCAAAAAGCCAAAGTCGATGACGCGATCAAGGACGAAGAGAGTCTGTCGTTTTCCCGGCTCGACCCGGTGTAACTGGGCTGGAAGCTTGGCCAAGAACAGGAGGGTGGTCTAGATGTGGAAGAGGTTCGTGAAGCTCCTGGCATGCCCCGTCTGCAGGGGCGATTTAGAACTAACTACATTTCGAGGGGCGCTGGTCGAGATCTCTCAGGACGAGGCCTCGCTTGGCCAAAAGTTGGGACTTTGGAACGCTGAGTTCAATCAATTTGTCGACTCGGGATTGTTGGTCTGCCAGGATTGCAAGATGTGGTTTCCTATCGCGCGGGGCCTGCCGGTGTTGCTGCCCTACGCCATACCCCTTCACACCGAATTCTGCACGGAATACGGAGCCGAAATCTCCAGGCTAGGGCCGGGCTATCGACCCCCGGACAAGGAGCCGATGGCGGGCGAACGATTCATTCTGGACTCTTTTTCTCAGGAATGGCGGGACTATCATTACGACGGCGTCTTGTGGGACCAGAGTTATGATGATTTTGAGGAAACATTCTTGCAGGAGCTGGGTTGCAACCCGGCCGAAGAAGAAGGATCAACCTATTTGGAAGTCGGTTGCGGTATAGGTGTCGCTACTTACCTTGCCCACAAGAATTTCAAAGGCGATGCCGTAGGCGTTGATCTCAGCCTTGCCTCCATGAAGGCCTCACAACACTACAGCGGAAATCCCTTCCTGCACTTTGTTCAGGCTTCCGCCTTCTATATGCCCCTCAAAGAGTGGTCTTTCGACGTCGTGTACTCTCGAGGGGTGCTGATGTTTACTTACTCCACCAGAGAAGCCTTCCGGGCGATAGCAAAATACTGCCGGCCGGGAGGGCGCCTGTATATCTGGGTATACGGACCAGGGTCGGTCGATGCCGGCTTGCTGCGCCGGGCGGTATACGTGGCTGAAGCCGTGGTGCGCCCGGTTCTCAGTGGCCGCCCGTCCTCTCCGGCTACCACCGCGCTTCTTTCCTGTGCCACTGCGGGCTACATGGCGTACAACGTCTTCGATAGGTTGCGCAATCCGAAGATCCAAAGATTTAACTACGAACGGGCCCTGCATTCCGCGCGCGACCGCTTTACCCACCGGTATGTGCATCGCCACCAGCCCGGGGAGGTTCTGGGATGGTTTCGAGAAGCAGGCTTTGAAGACGTTGAGCTTGTGAATTGGCAGACCATCCCTTCCACTCAACAGGACAACTACAAACGAAACATTGGCGTCCGGGGGAAGCTGCGGGCGGAAATCCAAGGCCAAGCGTAACTTACCGGCGTCCGCGAACTTCAATAGTGTAGCTGCCCGCTGTCCTCTGCCGATCGCCTACTAAGATGCGACTCCTCTGGTTCTCGCATTTCGTTCCGTATCCCCCCAAGGGCGGGGCACATCAGCGGAGCTACCATCTGCTGCGTCACGCCTCCAAGTCGTACGAGACGACTTTAGTCGGGTTCAATCTGCACGGCTACACTCCTGGTCAGCTCTCCGAGTGCGAGGGCGAACTGAGGAAGTATTGTTCGAGAGTCGAATTTTGGCAGATGCCGATCGAGTGGAAGGGCGCGCGCTGGAGGGCGCGGCTCATTCTGAGTCCCTTTGAACGGGCGCCGTACGGCTGCACCTGTTTCTGGTCTCCGGAGCTTGATGCGAAATGGAAGGACACGCTTCAACGGCATCAGGGGACCCTGGTGCACTTCGATTCGATTGACCTGGCCCTTTTTGCCGGTCGAGCGGCGGGCTTCCGGAAAGTTTTGAATCACCACAACTGCGAATCCGCCATGGCGGAACGGCGTGCCAAAAAGGAGCCCAATCCGCTCAAGAGAATCTACCTGCGCTCGCAGGCTCGCAAGCTGGCACTCCTCGAGCGAGAGGTCTGCCCACGCTTCAATGTCAACCTGGCGGTCTCGGAAGTCGATATGCAGGTCCTTCACCGGCAAAGTCCTGAAGCCCATTTTCACGTAGTCGAAAATGGCACTGATACGGGTTATTTCGCTCCAGGAATGGCGGAGGAGGAGCCCGATAGCCTGATTTTTGCCAGCTCGTTTTACTGGTATCCGAACATTTCGGCCCTTCAGCTTTTCGTTCGGGAAATCTGGCCTCTCGTCAAACGTCAGCGCTCTGGTGTCCGGCTGTACGTAGCCGGGATGAAGCCGTCCGATTCCCTGGTCCGATGGCTGAAGCAAGATCCCGACATCACGGTGGTAGCGAGTCCGCCCGATATCCGCCCCTGGATCGCCCGCGCGGCCGTGTTCGTCTGCCCGATGGTGGACGGTGGCGGCACCAAGGTCAAGCTCCTTGACGCCATGGCGATGGGCAAGGCTATTGTCAGTACTTCGGTCGGTTGTGAGGGGCTCGAGGTGACGCACGGAGACAATATTCTGATCGCAGACACGCCGGAAGAGTTTGCCAGCACGATCTCGCAGGCCTTGGAGAGCAGGGCCCTGCGCGAGCGACTGGGCGCCGCAGGACGGGGTCTGGTGGAAAGGAACTACAGTTGGGAAGTTGTCGGGAGGCACTTGGAAGAAGCCTATGAATGCGCGCTCAGCCCGGGAGCCTCGGTTGTGCCGGCTGAAACCTCTGTTCCTGTTGGGAGCGGGCGGTGACGAGTGCCGGATTGCAAGATACCCGGCTCGCCCGGGCGGCGGTCCATGAGGAATACGTGGGACGAGTTTCTCTCTGGTCCATTTACAGGTTCGCCTATTTGGTTGCGCTGCGTTCACTTGGCCGTAAGAACCGAACCCATGCACTTCGCCTGCTGCTTGAGCCGTGCAATTACTGGCGGAACGTCGAGGTTCCGGCTGTGATTAACCGGCTTGGCGTGAAACCCGGGGAAAAGGTGCTCGACATAGGGAGTCCGAAGCTCCCTTCGCTGTTCATCTGGTACCGTCTGAAAGCCGAGGTCTACGCAACCGATCTTTTCCCTTACTTCTTTGAAGAGTATTCGTCTTATGCAGAGCTTCTCAGGCCGTCTTTCTCTGGGCCTGCATACCATATCGAGCAGCAGGACGCCCGACGGCTCGAATATCCCGACGCCCATTTTGACCGGGTCTATGCGATCTCCGTTCTCGAGCATATCGAAGATGATGGCGATTCGCAGGCGATGCGCGAGATAGCACGGGTCTTGAAACTCGGTGGGATCTGTTGCCTAACCGTACCTTTCGGTGAGAGTTATCGAGAGTCGACCATTGACTACGAGATTTACTTCAAGAAGCCGGTTGGTGGTCAGCCGGTTTTTTACGAGCGGCACTACGATCCTGATTCACTTCAAAGGCGCCTCGTTGCGCCCTCCGGTTTGCGCGTTTTGGCGACGCAATACTATGGGGAAAGGCGGCTCCCTTACGAGCGCCTTTACAACCGGCTGCCTCGGGCTTTGCGCATACTGGTCTCGCCATTGGGACCCGCGTTCTCTAAGCTGTTTCTGCACAGTATGGAAGCGCCTTTGAGAGCCAAAGCGGCGCTCCTGGTTCTGCAGAAGGGACACGGACGGTAAGACGTACCGAGCCTGCTGGGTGGGAGCCAAGACGGAAGCCCCCAAACCTATCGCTGCCACTGTAGATTCGAAGACGCCTCACCTCCGGCTGCTGGCCCTGAGCTCTCCCGGCGGCTTCTCGGGCCTTCCAGAAGCCGTGCTCGGCCAGCTCGGCGAGCACTGTGAAGTAGTTTCGGTCATCGACGGTTTGAAGGTGCCTCGACTGGACCGCCTGCGGATGGCAGCCCGCACAGTTCGGCCACGGCGCGGGGACTGGGGCCGGGGCTACTACGCCGCACTAGGACGATACACGAAGAGGCCGAGTACACTCCGGAAGCGGATTAGGCGCTGTGAAGGTGAATTAAATAGGCTACAGGGCTCGTACGATGTCATCTACCAGTTCGGCGCTCTTTTTGGCGCGCTGAAGCGACCCTGCAATGCGCCACTAATTCTACACATCGATTTCACCACCGGGCTTGCTGAGAAGTATTACCCAGCCTGGCTGCCTGAGTCACCGGCTGATACTGAGGAATGGTTTATCATCGAGGAGCGGATCTACCAATCGGCTGATCTTATCCTGGTGCCGACGCATCTAGTCTCGCGATCCCTTTCCGAGCACTATCATGTCAACGCAGCTAAAATCGCTGTCGTGGGGATGGGGGCGCACATCGATGATCTAGCCGAGGACTTTGCCAAGCGTCAAAACCGGGTGCTGGTCTTCGCGGGACCTGATTTTCATCGCCACGGCGGGGAGCTCGCCCTGCAGATCTTCGAAGGAGTTCGAGGCCATTCCCCGGACGCGACCTTAACCACAGTGACAAACCGGTCCGTCAAGGCGGCCGGCGTGCGGAATATCGGGATCGTTTCCAGGACGCGCCTTCATGAAATTCTCAAGCAGGCTGCCGTCTTGCTCATGCCCGGCGCAGTCGGCGGGTATCAAACAGTAACTGAGGCGATGGCAGCCAAATGCCTCTGCGTAGTCGCTGAAGATAATCCGCATATGTCCGGCCTCATTCGAAATGACGAAAACGGGCTGACGGTTACAGCCGCAAGTATTGCACAGACTGCTGACGCCATCGCTGGGTACCTCAAATCTGCCGACCGGTTGCGCGCCATTGGCGAAAACGCGAGACGGCACGTCGTGGGGGAGTGCAGTTGGCCTCGGATCGTAGACAGGATCTGGCGAGAAATCGAGACGCGCTTTCCCACATGGACGTCGAGCGAGCACCACGATCCACCGCGGGCACTTCAACAATGTTGAGCAGCACGCCTTGGAAGGTGAGAACCAGTGCCGGGCCGCCTACCAATTGTGGAGGAACATAACGGTGTCTCGACCGCGCGTCACTCCCCACGGAAACCAAGCGCAGTCGAACCCCAGTGAGGTTCTATCGCGAGCGCTCCGGGTCTTCCGCCAGGAAGGGGTAAGGGCCGCCGTGCGCCGCACTACGCAGGCCCTGAAGTCAATTCAAAGCGCCCGCCGGTGCGCGCACTGTGTGCGTCGTTTGCCGGAGAACATGACCATACAAGAACTCACCCAGTTTGTCTATGACCAACCCATCCGGCCCTGGCAGGTGCGCAGCGAAATCAGTGAATTAGCCAGCATGGTCGAGGAATGCCGACCGCGCACTGTGTTGGAAATCGGGACAGCGAGAGGTGGAACACTGTTCCTGTGGGCGCGGCTGGCACATCCGGAGGCCACCCTTATTAGCATTGACCTCCCTGGCGGGGAATTCGGAGGAGGCTACCCTGTTTGGTTAAGTTCCTTGTATCGCAGCTTCGCCCTGCCGGGTCAAACGATTCATCTGCTGCGGGGTGACTCGCACAATATCGAGAACTCACAGCAGGTCCGTGAGCTCCTGTCCGGACGTGGGATCGAGTTTCTTTTCATCGATGGTGACCACACCTATGACGGTGTCAAACGAGACTTTGAGACCTACTCGGCGCTTCTCCGAAAAGGAGGAATGGTAGCGCTCCACGACATCGCTCAGCCCCGTGGTCCCGTCACTTGTGAAGTTTGGAGGTTCTGGAACGAAATCAGAACCGGTCACCACCACAGGGAGTTCATCGCAGATGGCGCGCAAGGTTGGGCCGGAATCGGGGTCTTTTCAATGTGACCGGTTGAGGCTGCGAAGCGAAGTCGTTTGGCCCGCTGGGTGCGAAGGCCGTGCCACTACAAGAATCAGCATGACTCAGCGTCTGCGACCAAGGTTTCTATAATGAAACTCGAATCTACCGTTGCCGAACCTTACCTGGACCTGATGAAAAACTGTTTAACCAGGTATATCTTCCCCGACTCACTTCGACCGTTGCGTCGCCCCTCTCGCGCGACACACGCTTTCGCGTGGGCGGTTTATGCGCCGATCGCGGCGATTCTGGAAAGGAAGGGGTTGAGGCTCTGTCGCTATGTGAAATTTGATCCAGCGGCCCGAGCGGAAGGCAGGGATTGGCCAGTGGACGCTGACACTATGATCGGGTTGAGACGATTGGATAACCTCCATTTTTGCATCGAACAGGTGCTTCGCGACGAAGTTCCCGGAGATTTCATCGAGACCGGCGTGTGGCGCGGCGGAGCCTGCATTTTCATGCGGGCTGCTTTGAAAGCATATATGGACTGCACCCGACAGGTATGGGTGGCGGATTCGTTTGAGGGTCTGCCCAAGCCGGACGGGCGCTATCAACGGGACAAGGGCGACCTCTTCTGGACAATGGCTGCTTCCCTCGGCATTTCCCTCGATCAGGTGAAGTCCAATTTTGCGCGGTACGGGCTACTCGACGACCGGGTACGGTTCCTCAAAGGCTGGTTCAAGGACACTCTTCCGACGGCGCCCATCCAAAGACTAGCTATTTTGCGGCTAGACGGCGATATGTATTCTTCTACCATGGATTCGCTCCTAAACCTCTATGCAAAGCTTTCCGTGGGAGGTTATGTCATCATTGACGACTATAGCGCCATTAAAGCGTGCCGTGAGGCCGTGGACGACTTCCGTGCAAGCAAGCAAATCGAGACGCCTTTGATCCAGATCGATTGGACCGGAACCTATTGGAGAAAGCTAGCCTAAATGCAGGTCGAGCACGCTACATGCCCGGATATAGTTCCGGCCCGAAGGGTTCATGACGAGCAGCGTGCCTACTGCTTCAGCACGATGACATCGTCGATGTAGATGTGGAAGTACGGGATGTTTCCGTTTGGAGGACACACCTGCTGTACTGTGTGACCACCCCAAGCTGTGCACGCCGCCATATTTTGGTTGTTTCCTGTATCTCCGTTTATAGCCCCCCAGTCGCCACCGATATCTAGCGCTATCTGGGATGCATCGTAAGGCCCCGTCATGGATCCGCAATCGTGGTTTCCGTTGAATTTCGGGCATCTGTCCCCGCGGGTCTGGTTGCTTACCGTCCACCAGAGTTGCCCGTTTTGATAAACCTGCATGACTCCGTTATCCGTGTTAGGATCGCTTGCCTTGAGATAAACTTCGTACTGGACCCACTGCCCCAGTAGTTCATTCTCTTGTGGCTCGTACTGTGCTCCGTTTGCGGCTCCGTTGATTCCTTGTGCGAAGAAAGAAGTCTGAGCCGGATTACATGCCGCGATGCATCCACCTGGGGGCTGCCA
>DASYYZ010000181.1:0-7880 GCA_035946735.1 Terriglobia bacterium | reverse complement strand
GAGCAGCGCGAGTCACGATGTGGTAAGTTTTCTTCACGGCGGTAGGCTCCTTTCGGTGTTCTGCGTTTGGCAACCGGATTCTATCGAATCGGCGCCAACCGCCGCCTACCAACCTTCAACTAAACTCGGGACGCCTTCTTGAAAAATCCCGACAAGAGAGTTGCTCACCGGGCGTGGAGTCGAGGCTGTGCAGGAAAGTCAGTTGTCCCTTCCCACCCTTGTACGTAGTTCCATAATAATTACCATCGGCACCTGGACTTCGCGTCGGGAAATGTCGTCCCCACCACACTCCAGAGAGGCACTGTCGCCAAGCCTGGCGTTCTCCAGTCCAAAGCAGGTTGCCGGGGGCAGCTTCGGCAAGTACAAAGTGCTCCGGACCGGAAACGGCCATGGGTGCTGCCAGGAGCGCAGGCACGAAATCTTGCGGCACAGCAAGCGCCCGAAAGCCCGAAGACTGGGATGCAAAAATATCGGTAGCATGCACCTGCCACAGAACGGGTAATCGGTGATAGGATTTCAGTCCAACGAAGGCAGGGTCGCCGGTGACTGCGGTCTGCGCACGAACTTACAAAGTTGGGGGGAACTGCGAAGTCGAAGGTCCGATCGACGGTCGCAACGAGGATCGCTTCAAAGGCAAAGGAGATTCGATGCAATCAGCGAAGAAAGACGGCGCTATCCGATTCGCGTTGGCGGCCGCGTGCTTGTTGTCCACCTCACTTTTTGCGGAGGACTGGGCCACCTTCGGCCACGACCCGCAACGGTCCGGGTGGGCATTTGAGGAGTCGACACTGACGCCGCAGAACGTGAATCAACTGGAGCTGAAGTGGAAGGCGCAAGCTCAGAATGAGCCGCGATCACTCACCGCCCTGACGGCGCCTGTGGTAGCGAGCGGCGTGGTAACTCCCCAAGGCGTCAGGACGTTGGTGTACGTGGCCGGCAGCGCCGACCACCTGTTCGCCTACGACGCCGCCAATGGGAAGCTGGCATGGCGCGTTGATTTCGATTCCCGCGTACTGCCGAAAGACGAAGGAATGTGGCTATGTCCCAACGGAATCAACGCCACGCCCGTCATCGACCGCCGTTCCAACAGCATCTATGCCGTGGCCGTAGATGGGCGGCTGTACGGGCTCGATCTCGGCACCGGCAGCATCAGGTTCGGACCTGCCCAATTTGTTCCTCCGTTCTCCAAAAACTGGAGCCTGAATTTTGTCGACGGCGTGATCTACACCGCAATCTCCCAGGGTTGCGGCGGTGCCGAGTCGGGAATCTACTCCATCAGCGTTGAAGATCCGGAGCGTCCGATGGTGCGCGATCTCTTTATCTCGCATCGCGGCGGCGGTATTTGGGGACGGGGCGGGCCGGTAATCGGGAAGAACGGCCGAGTCTATGCCTCAACCGGCGACGGAGACTACGTTCCCGCGAAGGGCGCCTTCTCGAACAGCGTGATCGCAGCATCCCTCGACGATCTCAAGCTTGTTGACCACTACACGCCTACGAACTGGGAAGACGTGAGCCGATACGACCTCGACATGGGTTCTGCGAGCCCGGTGTGGTTTTCGAGCGGGGACTACGACCTGCTTGTAGCCGCCGGCAAGGAAGCTGCCGTCTATCTGATGGACGCCAACGAACTCGGAGACAAGGACCACCAGACGCCGCTCCAGACCCTGCATCTGGCCAACGATGAAAAGGCATTTCAAGGAAAGGGCGTGTGGGGCGGAATGTCAGCCTGGAGGGACCTTGAAGATCGCACCTGGGTGTATGTCCCGATTTCGGGGCCCGTTTCGAAGGATGCTCCCAGCTTTCCGCAAAACAACGGTCCCGTCCCACACGGCTGCATTATGGCGTTTAAAGTGAGCGCTAACTCGTCGTCGAAGAAGCCGATCCTCGACCCGGCGTGGGTCTCCGGCGATCTCAACCTGCCGGAGCCGGTCGTGATTGCGAACGGCGTTGTGTTCGCTCTATCCACGGGTGAAAATTCGATGCAGACCGAACAATCGGGGGTGATTGTCAATGCCAAGCACCTAAGGCTGCTCACGGATGCCGAACGCAGACTGAACACCAAGAACGCCGTGCTTTATGCCTTGGACGCCAAGACGGGAAAGACCCTCTACGACAGCGGCGACGCCATTTCAGGATGGACCCATTTCAGCGGGCTGGCCGTGGCTGACGGGCGCATCTACGCCGTGGATCATGACTCCCGCCTCTATTGTTTTGGCCTGAGGAACAAACAGTAGCTCCCGAGAGATTACGGGCCGTTGGCGATCTGCTAGAGCGCAGGCCACAGCGATTCCCAAATCTTGAATTCGTGGTGGTATCCGGCCTGCTCAGCTCGCGTGAGCTTCCGGCCCGATGCCACATCGAGGGTTTCTTGAAAGATCTGGCGGCCCACCTCATCGATCGTCTTCAGCTTTTCGAGAACGGTTCCGGCGTCGATATCGATGTCGCCGTTCATTCGCGCCAACGGTGAATTCGAACCGATCTTGATGACGGGGCCGAGGGCGCAGCCGATGCCGGTCCCGCGGCCTGTCGTGAACAGGGCGATCTGCGCGCCGCTCAGAAAGAGCGCGGGCGTGGAGATCTGGTCGTAACCGGGCGTGTAGAGCACGTAGAGTCCCTTGCGCTCGCCGAGCCATTCGCCGTACTCCACAAGGTCCTGTACGACGGAGGTGCCTCCCTTGGCCTTCACTCCGCTTGACTTGAGGTAAATGTTGTAGATGCCGCCCTTTATGTTGCCCGGCGACGGGTTGTCCCGGAAGTCGTCGAACTCACTGCCGAACGAGCGCACGTATTTCTCGTAGCGTTTGAGGGCTCCCGTCAGCTTCTTGCCCACTCCGCGCGTTCTGGCGCGCGCGGCAAGGTCGATCATGGCGGCGCCCTGCAGCTCCGGAATCTCCGGCAGAAATACTGCGCCGTTTGCCTTCACAAACATGTCAGCAGCCACACCCACGGCCGGATTGGCGGTCACGCCAGACCAGCGGTCGGACCCGCCGCACTTGGTGCCCACGATCAGGCGCGAAATGGAAACGGGTTCCCTCTTGAATTGATTCGCAAAGGCGAGCTGTCTTTCCACCAACTCCAACCCGCGATCGACGGTGCGCCGGCTGCCTCCGCTGTGCTGGATCACGAGATTCGTGACGCGTTGTTTGTAGTCCGGCACCGCTGTCTGAAAGATCGGGGCCGAGCACTCCACACAGGTCTTGCCGCAACCAAGGTCGATATAGGTTGCAGCGCCCAGATTCGGATGGCGCAGCGTGTTCGCCAGAAGCCGATTCAACAGGTCAACCGCGACTCCGTCCGGCATGCCGCAGCCCGACTCCTGCGAAATCGGAACTACGCCGTCCACATTGGGGTACTTTTCGCGGGAATAGATCTCACGCATGGCCCGGCCGGCGATTTCGTGGGCTTCTGTGGAAGAGCACATCCCCGACGTGACCACTCCCACGTAGTTGCGCGTACCCACAGTCCCGTCAGGACGGACGTAGCCGTCGAAAGTCAGGCCGGCCAGCTCCAGATCAGCGGCATTGGGGGCGGGATTACTCTTGTAGCGGACAGAAAGTTTGGGAAGACGATCCTCGAGGTTGGTGACGTCGATGGGCTCGCCCGCCTGAACGTCACGCGAAGCGATACCGATGGGATCACCGAGGGTGATGTAGGGAGCGCCCTTTTCCACCTTCGCCACGGCGAAACTCTGACCGCGCAGTACCCGGGCGGAAATCCCCAGCAACTGATCGCGGTAGCGCAGCTCGGTCCCAGGTTCCAGAAAGTCGGCCGTAACCACGGCCAGATTGTCACGCTCGGGCCTGATGACGATGGCCACGTCTTCCAGATTCGTTACAGTCATTGCACGCTCCGGTGGTTCTTCGAATCATTCTCATGAGAATGATAGCAAGTCCTGTGCGAGCGCCCAAACTGCCGCCCGAGAATTCTGCTAGAATCACCCGTGCGAGAACATTATCTTTGCTCTCGAAAGGCTTATTGGTTTCCCCGGGGTGATCATGAAAAATGCGCGGCTTTCGATTGGCAGTTGGGCGTATTGCTTTGGACCCTACCAGGCCAATCCTGTACCGTTCGATACCGTAATCGAAAAACTCGGCAAACTTGGCTTTGACGGCGTTGAGCTGGGCGGCTTTCCCCCGCACCCCGGCCCGGCATCCTGCGACACAAAAGAGAAGCGCGCCGAACTCAAGCAGAAAGTATCCGATCGGGGCTTGCAATTTTCCGGACTCGCGGCCGACCTTTGGTCATTCCCGATCATTCCCCTCGAGGACAATTCAAAGTGGATGGCGGCATTTGAAAGCAACCTTCAGTTTGCGAATGACCTGGGCATCGATTGTATCCGCGTGGATTCGGTAAGCCCGCCGGACGTATTCGAGAAAGAGAATGTCGATCCCAAGCTCGGTTGGGAGCGCCTGGTTAGCGCTTTCCGCGCTGCCGCGCCCAAGGCCGCCGACCGCGGCATCCGCATGGTGTGGGAGTTCGAGCCCGGCTTTGCTTTCAACAAACCCTCGGAGATCGTTCGCCTGGTTGACGATGTGGGGCACCGGAACTTCGGCGTCCTGTTTGACACCTGCCATGCTCACATCTGCGCGTCGATCGGCGCGCGCCAGCCCGGCGAAAAGGAAACCCTGCCCGGTGGCGCCCTCGAACTGCTCACGCGCCTGAAGGGAAAGATCGGCCACATCCACCTGATCGATTCCGACGGAAGTCTGCACCACGACGAAACCAGCACCCACGCTCCATTCGGGCAGGGCGTACTCGACTTCGACCGGCTGATCCCGCAGATCCTGCGCTCCGGCTGTCCCTCGGACTGGTGGACCATCGACCTTTGCTTCTGGCCCGATGCCTGGGAGGTGACGGCCGACGCAAAGGTCTTTCTAGATGGCATGGCGCGCAAGTACGCGGGCGAATCCGCCGGCTAGCAGCGGTCCGGCGTTTTCCAACTCGGTTCCCAACAAGTCGTCTCGTTATTTTGGAAGCCGGGAATCTGAGGCTGGGTTAGCGTCAGTGGAGAATCGCAATGGCAAACGCCATTAACATTGGAATGATCGGCTACGGCTTTATGGGCCGAGCTCATTCGAACGCCTACCACCGGGTGAACCAGTTCTTCGATGTCGCGTACCGGCCGGTTTTGAAGGCCGTGGCGGCGCGCTCGCGGGAGAACGCGGAGGCCTTCGCGGCCCGGTGGGGGTGGGAGCGAGTTGAGACAGACTGGCGCCGGCTGGTAGAGTCTCCGGAGATCGATGCGATCGACATCTGCTCCCCCAACAACACGCACCATGAGATCGCGATGGCCGCGGCCGCCGCGGGCAAAATGATCCTGTGCGAGAAGCCGCTGGCGATGAATCTCGCCCAGGCTCGGGAAATGACCCGGGCCGCGGAGAAATCCGGCCGGCCCAACATGGTGTGGTTTAACTACCGCCGCGTGCCCGCCATCGCGCTCGCGAAGCAAATCATCGACGAGGGCCGGCTGGGCAGGATCTTCCACTACCGTGCTACCTACCTGCAGGACTGGACGATTTCCCCCAAGGTTCCGGTAGGCGGAGCCGCGACTTGGAGGTTGGATAAGGAGCTCGCGGGCGCGGGCGTATCCGGCGACCTGTCGACTCACAACATCGACACGGCCCTCTGGCTGAACGGTTCCGTAGCCAGCGTCTGCGGGATGACGGAAATCTTCATCAAAGACCGGCTGCGGCCGGACGGCAGCGCTGCGAGAGTTGAGCTGGATGACGTCTGCACCTTTCTCATACGTTTTGCCAACGGCTCGAACGGCACTTTCGAGGCTACGCGCTACGCTCGCGGACGCAAGAACAAGAACAGCTTCGAAGTGAACGGCGAAAAGGGATCGATTTATTTCGACCTGGAAGACATGCATCAGATTCAGTACTTCAGCCATGATGACGCTTCCCACCTGCAAGGCTGGCGCACCATTCTGGTGACGGGAGTGGAGCACCCCTACATGGCGAACTGGTGGGTGCCTGGCTGCGTGATCGGCTACGAGCACACTTTTGTGAACGCGGTTGCGGACTTCCTCGCCTGCCTCAAGACAGGGGAGCGCGTCCGGCCGGACTTTCGCGATGCGCTCGAGACTCAAGCCGTAACTGAGGCGGTTCTGGATAGCGCGCGCTTGCAGAAGTGGATGAGTCCGGCTGCCACCGAATCTGACTGACCCACCGGGCCAACGCCCGTGATAAAATCCGCAGCCATGATCAAACGTTACCTTCCGCTAGCGATACTGCTCTGTGCGTTGCCCGCGAGTCTCAAGGCGCAGACGCGCCAGTATCAACCCACCTGGGAGTCGCTGAACAGCCGCCCCACGCCCGGCTGGTTCGACGAGGCGAAGTTCGGAATCTTTATTCACTGGGGCGTATATTCAGTACCGGCCTTCGCTGACCCGCGTAGCAAGATCGGGGAAACTTATGCCGAATGGTACTGGAATCACATGCACAACGAGCAGGGACCCACCTGGGCATTTCACCTTCAACACTACGGCGCGAAGTTCAAGTATCAGGATTTTGCGGATCAGTTTAAGGCGGAGGTGTATGACCCGAACCAGTGGGCGGATGTGTTTGCGCGCTCCGGCGCGCGCTACGTGGTGCTCACCTCCAAGCATCACGAGGGCTTCTGCCTGTGGCCCTGTCCGGCGAGCTGGAACTGGAATGCCGTTGATGTGGGGCCGCATCGCGACCTGGCAGGCGATCTGTCGAAGGCGGTCGTAGCGCGCGGAATCAAGATGGGTTTCTACTATTCGCTGTACGAGTGGTACAACCCTGACTACCTTCATGACCTGAACCGTTACGTGACCGACCACATGATCCCGCAGATGAAGGACCTGGTTGAGAAGTATCGTCCCTCGCTCCTGTGGACGGACGGCGAATGGGAGCAGCCCAGCGCGGCCTGGAAATCCACCGAGTTCCTGACCTGGCTATTCAACGAATCCTCCGTACGCGACCAGATCGCAGTGAACGACCGTTGGGGCAAGGAGACGCGCGAAACAGACGGCGGCTTCTACACTTCGGAATATGCGGGCTTCACCAAATCAGGGGTATCGCTCGGGGCCGCGCACAAATGGGAAGAGTGCCAGGGCATGGGAAAGTCGTTTGGCTATAATCGCATGGAAACGGTGGAGGACTACAAGTCGGTGCCCGAGCTGGTGCATCTGTTGGTGAACACGGTGGCGAATGGTGGAAACCTGCTGCTCGACATCGGTCCCACGGCGGATGGCCGGATACCCGTGATCATGCAGGAGCGCCTCGTGCAGATGGGCGCCTGGCTAAAAGTAAATGGCGATGCCATCTACGGCAGTCGACCCTGGCGCCAGTCGACTGAGGGCAATGTCCGCTATACCAGCAAAGGCGACTCGGTGTATGCCATCGCCGAGGCTTGGCCGGGGCCTGTTCTGGCATTGGCGACGCCACAGCCGGCGGCCGGAGCAACGGTCAGCTTGCTTGGATCAAACGAGCCGATAAAATGGCGTGAGTCCGGCGGAAAGATGCATATCGAGGTTCCAGAAGCTTCCGGGCATGAAGCGGAATCTGCCGGCGACGCTTACGTATTCAAGCTCACCGGCGTGAAGTAGCTGTGGGTCGCGAGGCCGATGCGGTCATCCGCCTACGCCAGGACCTTATCGACCACCTCGCCGTGTACGTCGGTGAGGCGGAAGTTGCGTCCCTGATACTTGAAGGTGAGCTTGGTGTGGTCTACCCCAAGCGTCTTGAGCATGGTGGCGTGCATGTCGTGCACGTGTACGCCGTCTTTGACGATGTTGTAGCAATAGTCGTCCGTCTCGCCGTAGGTCAGCCCGGGCTTGAAACCACCGCCCGCCAGCCACATGGTAAAGCAGCGCGGATGGTGATCGCGACCATAGTCGTCTGCCGTCAAGC
>DASYYZ010000180.1:0-3880 GCA_035946735.1 Terriglobia bacterium | reverse complement strand
AAGCGCGGAAACCCCAGCGCTCGCGGCCGGGTTGGCGCGATCGAAACCCCCAGGTGAGACCGAGCAGGGCCAGCAGTGGAAACACCCAGGCCACGGGATAGGTGCGGAAAGTGGCGCTAATTGAACGAGTACCGGAACCTTAGAGTTCGCGCGCGGATGTAAAAGCCGCCTTCAACAGAACCATATCGGAGATATTAAAATGGCCCACCGCGACGCCTTTGTTTTGCGCTTGCGCAAGAAAATCCGCTAGTGCGTGCATGAGCTATTCCTCCCGGGTTTCCGATCGTACGAGTAGCTGCACCGATCTTAGGGATGCCTCAACTGAAGCTTATCAAATCGGCGGGACGCCCGATCCCATTCGCGCCAGCCACGTTTAGATCTGAGCCTAACCGCCGTCCACGAACAGCGCAATACCGGCCAGGCTCTTAGGCTTCGCGGCTTACTCGTAGCGCAGGGCCACCATGGGATCGACCTTTGTCGCCCTGAGCGCCGGCAGGTAACTTGCGGCGAGCGTTACCGCCGCCAGCAGCGCCGCAGCCCCCGCCAGCGCTACCGGATCGTAAGGCTGCAGGCCGTAAACCAAGGATCGTGCTGCGTTTGCGCCGGCGATCGCAAGCAGAACGCCTGCGCAAAGGCCCCATATCAGGAGTAACCCGGCTTCGCTCAGCACCATCCCCACGATTTGGCCCCGGCCAGCACCCAGGGTCATCCGGATTCCGATTTCGTTGGTCCGGCGTACCATCGTGTAAGACATCACTCCGTACAGCCCCAGCGTGGCCAGGAGTAGCGCCAGCAACCCGAAGAAGTCCGAAAGCGTCACCATCAGGCGCTCGCCAACCAAACCGTCGCGAATCATGGTGTTAAACAGGCCGAAGTCGATTGCCACTTCAGGGCTCTGGGCGGCGACGCTCTGCTTGATTCGAGCCACGAGGTCACCGGGAGGGAGACTCGACCGGACCAGAATCGTGTCGGTGGGGTCCGGGTTTGAGTCCTGCATGGTGGGCACATAGACCACAGGACCGTAAGGCTCGCGCATGTTCTGGTATTTCGTGTTCTTCACCAGCCCCACGATCTCGTAGGCCGTTTGGGGCTGGTTCAGCTCACCTTTCCGCCATACTCGCTTCCCGACCGGATTCGATCCGCCCGCCAGCTCGCGGGCGAAGGCCTCATTCACGATCGCGACTTTCGGCGAACCTAACCGATCGCGCTCGTCGAAGTCCCGGCCGGCCACCAGCGGAGTTTCCATGGTCTTGAAGTAATCGGGACTTATCCAATTGAACCAGCAGTCTTTAGCCTGGGTCCGGCTTGAACCCTCCATCCAGAGTTGCTGGGTGGTGGAGCTGCCGCCGGTGGGCACAATATAGGACTCGGCAGCGGAGTCGACTCCGGACGTAAACCGCACACGTTCAAGCAGTTCACGCTTCAGCTCGAGCCGTCGCGCGGGAGGCGTATTGAGCTGGGTCATATCGAGGTTGACGATCAGGATCCCGTTGGGCTGAAATCCCAGGTCGATGCTCAGCAGATTACGCAAGCTCCGGCTGAACATGAGCGCAGCCACCAACAGCACGAGCGAAAAGGCTATTTGCGATACCACCAACCCGCGCCGCATTCCGAATCGCTCGCGGCTGGCGGTGAGGGTGCGTCCGCCCGCCTTCATGGCCGCCCCGGGGTCGATTCGGGTGGCGCGCAAGGCCGGCATCAGCCCGAAAAGCATGGTGGTGAGGATCGCTATGGCCGCCGTGAAGCCGAACACGCGCCAGTCCGGAGCGAGGTTCAGCAGGATGGAGTCGCGCGCCGTGCTCAGGAATGACACCAGTAATCGTGCCAGCGTCCGAGCCACCAACAAGCCCAATCCCGCTCCCGTGGCCGCCAGCAGCACGCTTTCGATGCACAATTGACGCACCAGCCGCGCTCGTGAGGCTCCCATGGCCAGCCGGACCGCGATCTCCCGTTCGCGGGCGCTCGCCCTCGCGAGCATCAGGTTAGCCAGATTGGCGCACGCGATCAGGAGCACAAGGCCGGTGATCGCCAGCAGCAGCATAAGCGAGCTCGAAGACTCTTCACGGAGGCCGGAAACCCCGTTTCCGGCCGGATACGCCGATAGTTTGTTGGCCCGATATTTTTGCGTCTCGTTGGAGTCATATCCGGCAGGAAGGGTGGCCTCGAAGATGCCTGGTGCGAGGGAACCCAGTTGCGCCGAGGCCTTCCCCACGGTCCAGCCGGGCTTCAGACGACCCATCACGCTCAACCACCAGGCCGATCGCGTATCAACCCAGCTGTCTTCGCCCCCGAGGACCGGCTCTGCGCAGATGGGCAGCGCCAGATCGAAAGAGCGGCCGACCTCAAGCCCGAAGAAGCCGGGCGGTGTCACGCCCAGAATTTCCACGGGGTGATAGTCCACCGTGAGCTTTCGGCCCACCGCCGCGGGATCGCCTCCAAGCGCTTGTTGCCAAAAGGCATAGCTGATCACGGCACCCGCCGATCCGCAGCCGTGCTGGTCATCGGCAGGGGTGAATACTCGTCCGAGCACCGGCCGAACACCCAGCACGTTGAAGAAATCCCCGCTCACCCAGATACCCGGCACCAGGTGCACCTCGCCGCGCGGGCTGAGGTTGAATGTGACGGGAGCCCAGGCAAAGACGCCTGAAAACGGTTCGTGGCGATCCCGAATCTGCTCCCAGATGGCATCACTCAGATCGGAGTATCGCGTGTAGAAGCTTCCCAGCCGGAAGCGCGGCTTGGGGATGCGGATTCCGGTAAGCTCTCGCGGAGCGCTCACCGGCAGAAGCCGCAGCCGGACCGAGTCAAGCAGCTGAAAAATGGCCGCGTTAGCGCCGATCCCCAGGGCAAGCGACAGGATCGCAATGGCGGCGAAGCCGGAGTTCTTGGCCAGAACGCGCAAGCCGTAGCGAAGGTCCCGCAGAAGGTCCTCGATCAAATTCACACGTCTCATATCCCGGCACTCCTCTTTGATTTGCTCCACGCCGCCCAGCTCGCGCAAGGCCGCGAAACGGGCATCTTCCGGCGTCATCCCTCGCGCGGTGTTCTGCTCGATCAATCTCTCCAGGTGGAAGCGAACTTCATCGCGCAATTCCTTCTCGACGCAGGTGTTGTGGAACAGCGACCGGAACCGGAGGGGAAGCTTGTATGTCCAACGCATCACGGCAGTGCCACCTCACGACATTTCCAAAACGAGACCGATGGCCGCGGAGAGCCGCTGCCAATTGGCCTCCTCCCGGTCCAAATACTTGCGGCCCGGCGGCGTCAGCGAGTAATACTTCGCCTTGCGATTGTTGTCAGATTCGCCCCACTTCGCTTTGATCCAGCCTTGTTGCTCCAGGCGGTGGAGCGCGGGATAGAGCGCTCCCTGATTCACCTGGAGCACTTCCTTCGACACCTGCCGGATGCGCTGGGCGATGCCCCAGCCGTGCATCGGCTCCAGCGCAATGGTCTTGAGAATCAGGAGGTCCAACGTGCCCTGGACCAGATCGGTTGGTTTGCCCATATTCACTCCCCTCAACTATCGAGGGTAAATCCGAGCGCCGGTCCTGTCAATAGTCAAGGGGAGATTTTCCGATCGGAGAGCAAACTGCGATTCTGGGAGCTGCCTCCCCGCACTCTCGGCAGCCGCACAGAAACTCGGCGTGTCGGTGGCCACCTAAGGAGATATCCGCGATCAGCCGAAAGCCGCTGACGCCGCTTCGGAGTTGTTGCAAGACGTTTGGAAAAGACAGGAACCTGGACTGCACCCTTAGGGTGAGACAGAGGAATTAGGGACAGGTTGCCATTCGCTGTAAAGGCCTTGGCCTTGGAATTAGACCATAGCATGCTGGTGCTGGTCGGTGAAGCGGAGGCGGGCACTGCTGGAGAGCAACCCGCC
>DASYYZ010000179.1:0-19621 GCA_035946735.1 Terriglobia bacterium | reverse complement strand
AAATCTTCATTCGCTAGGGCGTGACGGCGCCACCCCTTTGTGCTAACCTTTCCTGTGCTAAGATGTCTATATATTAAGAGGTCTTGGTATGCGGAAGCCCGACTCTCTGCAAGGATCGCTCGACCTGCTGGTGCTCAAGATCCTTTCGCGCCGGCCGCGCCTGCACGGCTACGCCACCATGTCGGCAATCGAGGACATGTCCGGTGATGTGCTGCGCGCCGAGGAAGGCTCCCTTTATCCTGCGCTGCACCGGATGGAGGAAGCCGGCTGGGTGCGCGCCCAATGGATCACCAAGGACACGGGGCGGAGGGCGCGCCTGTACGAGTTGACGGCAGCGGGCAGGAAGCAGCTTGCCAGCGAAGAGTCGCGTTGGCAGGCGGTGACCTCGGCGGTAAATCGCGTTCTGAGGATGGCCTGATATGTCATGGTCGTCGCGCATTGCCAATGTGTTTCGTCCCGACCGTTTGAGCCGCGAGATCGACGAAGAGCTGCAGGCGCACATCGAAGAAGCCATCGAGCAGGGCCGCGATCCTGCCGAGGTCCGCAGAGCATTCGGTTCCGCCCTGCGTCTCCGCGAAGAGAGCCGCGACTTACGACTGATCACGTGGCTCGATTCGCTGCGTGCCGACGCCGTCTTCGGCTGGCGGCAGCTCCTGAAGAACAAGGTGGCTTCGGCAGCGGCCATCCTGTCGCTGGCCCTCGGGATTGGGGCCTGCACCGGCGCCTTCCGGCTCATCGATGCCCTTCTGCTCCGGCCTTTACCCGTCGCCGAGCCGTCGCAGTTGTACGCCCTTGCTCGCCAGGGCATCGGACCCGAGGGCAAGCCCCAGACATTCGACGGTTGGGCGTATCCGGCGTTCCAGCGGATGCGGGCTGCGGTGAAAGATCAAGCCGAGTTGATTGCGATCTCATATTCCGAGCGGACGGACCTGACCTACGCGACTGATCAGGAGATGGAAAAAGCGTGCCTGCAATACGTTTCGGGCTGGATGTTCAGCTCCTTCGGATTGCGGCCCGCCTTGGGCCGGCTATTGACCGAAAGCGATGACCTGAAACCGCACGCCCATCCCTATGCCGTGCTCTCTTATGACTACTGGGCGCATCGCTTTGGAGGAGATCCTAGGGTGATCGGGCGCACATTTCGTATGGATGATCGCCTCTACGAGATCATCGGTGTGGGTCCGGAGCGATTCAGCGGCACTGAGCCCGGCACCGTTACCGACATTTTCGTTCCCACCATGATGCATCCCGACGTCGAACGCTCCGACTCGACGTGGTTACGCATAATGGCGCGGGTGAGGCTCGAAGTGGCCCTCGAACCCATTCGCGCGAAACTCGACGCCACCTCGCGCGCTTTCGAGGAGGAGAGAGCTAAAGACTTCCTCAATATGTCCAAACAGGAAATCGCCGATTTCCTCAACCAAAGACTGCTGCTGGAGCCTGCGGCCGCAGGGGCCTCCGATATGCAGAGCGACTATCGCACTTCGCTGGTGGCTCTCGGTGTGTTGGTAGCGCTGGTGTTACTCATCGCGTGCGCCAACGTCGCCAACTTGATGACGGCACAAGCGGCGGCACGGGCGCGTGAGATGGCGCTTCGCGTCTCCATCGGCGCCGGACGGCGGCGCCTGGTGCAACTGGTGCTGGTGGAAAGCGCCTGGCTTGCGTTCCTGGCGGCCGCCATCGGCGGGCTGTTCGCCTGGTGGTCCGCGCCGCTTGTGGTGAGCATGATCGATCCGCCGGACAACCCGGCGCGGCTGGTTCTGCCGGCGGACTGGCGGGTGCTGACCTTCGGCCTCGCGCTCACCGTGGGCGTGATGCTGCTGTTTGGTCTGGCGCCCGCGCTACGCGCCTCGGGTGTGCAGCCGGTAAGCGCGCTCAAGGGCGGTCAAGACCCGCACTCGCGGCGCCGCCTGATGCACGCGCTGATTGCGGTGCAGACCGCCTTCTGTTTTCTCGTGCTCTTCGTCGCCGGTCTCTTCGTGGCCACGTTTCAGCGGCTGTCGAACCGGCCCACCGGCTTTTCCGCCGATCGTCTGTTGACGCTCGAGACCGTCGCGCACCGCCCCCAATCGCCGGTCTACTGGGACCAGGTGGCGCAGCATCTGCGGGAACTGCCCGGCGTCGAGAGCGTGGCGCTGGCCAGCTCAACCCTGATGGGCGGCTGGAGCTGGAACAACTCTGTCTCCGTCAATGGCGCGCCGCCTAATGGGGTGCTCGGCTACTTTATGAGCGTCTCGCCGGGCTGGGTAGAAACAATGAGGATTCCGCTCATCGACGGCCGCGATTTCCGCCAGGGCGATACCTACCCCGGCGAGGCACTTGTCAACCAGACCTTCGCTAGGGATTACTTCAAAGGCGAGGATCCGGTGGGGAAGTCGTTTGACATGGTCTTCGACGAAGGAAGGAGCCTCCACTTCGAAGTCGTCGGCCTCGTCGGCGACGTTTGCTACCGCGACGTGCACGAGCCCATCCTGCCCCAAGCCTACTATCCCTTCTGTGCGCTCGATACCAGGAGCGCATTGGAGTTGAAGGCGAAGGACCGGGGGACGTTCATCGTGCGCATGGCCAGTACGAACCCCCTCGCGCTCGCGTCCACTCTGCGCCGGGAGGTGCCGCGGGCGTGGCCTGAGTTCCGCGTCAGCAACATTCGCACCCAGTTGGAAATCAATCAGTCACACACGGTGCGCGAGCGTCTGCTGGCGAGGCTGGCGTTCTTCTTTGGATTGGTCGCGCTTCTCCTCGCGGGCGCCGGCCTGTACGGCGTGCTCGACTATTCCGTGCTGCAGCGGCGGCGCGAAGTGGCCATCCGCATGGCGCTTGGCGCTCAGGCCGGCGATGTCGCCCGGCGCGTGACCGCAGACGTATTCTCCATGGTGCTCGCCGGCGCTCTCGCCGGCCTCGGGCTCGGATTCGCGTCCGTGCGATACATCGAGTCGCTGCTCTACCAAGTGAAGCCCGGCGACCCGCGAATGCTCATGCTTCCTGCGCTGACCATTCTGGCGGCGGCGATCATGGCTGCCCTGCCGCCCGTGATCCGCGCGGTGCGAATCGATCCGGCGATGATGCTGCGCGCCGAGTAGCCACTGTTTGTTGCCGGGCGGGCAGTCCGATGCGGCGCTCGATCTCCTGAAAGCGCGGGTCAGAGTGCAGAGCGGCGAAAACCGGGTCGACCGCCAGGTAGATCAGGCCTGGATCCCGTTCGTTGACAGCCCCTTGCAAGCTTTTGAGGGCCTGGTCCGTCTCGTCCAGCTCGACATAAAAGGCGGCGCGTCCTTCGGGGTCGGTCTGGAGAGGCACCTTGGCGGGCGAAGCGCCAAGGTCGGGCCGCCCGCTGTTGATCTCTTCGAGCCGCCGCCGTAGGAACTTGCGATAGTCTTGCTGAGTGACCGGCGCGGCACCGGCAAACTCAGTCAACAAGGAGCCGTGATAGCCGTCAAGCCGTATCGCCTGTTCCGATTGAGCCAGAGCCTGATCGTAGGCGCCCTTCTGCAGGTAGTACTGCGATAACCGGAAATGCACCGGCAAAAATTCCGGCGACATCTCCAAGGCCTTGGAGTACTGCTCAAAGGCGCTATCGTACTGATCAGAAACGAAATAACTCCAGCCGAGGTCCGTCGTCACGATTAGCGAAACCGGGTCGAGCGTAGCCGCCCGCTTCATTTCCGCAATCGCCTCATCCAGGCGGCCTTGCGGTATGAGGTAAAGATTGGCGTACCAATGATGGGCTGGCGAATAGTTGGGGTCCAGATTGATCGCCCGCTGGAATTCGCGCTCCGCCGCCGGCCAGTTCCATTCCCAGAGTGCCTCAACCGCGCCCAGTGACGTATGCGCTTCGGGGAGTGAATCGTTGAGGGCTACGCTCTTGCGCGCGGCCGCTTGCGCCCGCGGCATAACCTCTTGCACGGGCTCGCCGTACAGGGCCAGCAGGGTGTAACAATCGGCGAGGCCAGCGTAAGACTGAGCGTAATTGGGGTCGCGCTGGATAGAGTTGTTAAAATATCCGATAGCTTTGCGGAACCCGTCGTTTGTCCTTAAGTTCCAGAAATAGCGGCCTTTGAGGTAATTGTCGTAAGCGTCCTCGTCAAGCGTCTGGGGACTTCGGCTCGTCGTCTGCTGTCCGCGGCCCAGCTTGACCTGGATTTTGCTTGTGATCGCGTTGGCCACCTGCTCTTGAACCCCCAGCACGTTGTGCATGTCGGCTTCATAGTTCTGCGCCCAGAGGTGGGTCTGATCGCTCACCTGAATGAGCTGCGCCGACACGCGCACCCGATTCTGGGCCCGCCGCACGCTGCCCTCAAGCACGTAACTTACGCCTAACTCTTTCCCGATCTGAGCGATATCCTCCTGCGTGCGCTTGTACTTCATCGCCGAAGTGCGCGCGATCACTCCCAGCCGTTCCGGGTCCAGGCGGCCAAGCTCGGTTATCATCTCTTCGGTGAGGCCGTCGCTGAAGTAGTCTTGGGCCGGATCGCCGCTTAAGTTGGCAAAAGGCAGCACCGCGAGCATTTTGCGCGTCACTTGGGGTCTTGGAGTGGTTCTTAGTCGCTCGCGAGCGATGTAAACCGCGGCCGAAACGACGACTGCAAGAGCGACAAGCAGGCTAAAGGGGAGCAGCCATGATCTAGTAAGCCTTTTGGGTGCTGATATATCCGGCGCTGCGGACGCTGGGGCAGCTTCTGGTCGCGGAAGCCTTACGGAAGCGATTGAAGCGTTGCCGTCGCCTTCAGGGTTCGACGCCTCGAGGCGGGCTTGGTCGACTCTGATTCCTGGTCCCTGAACCCTCCCCCCTGGCCCCTGGGCGTTCGGCACCTCGCCGTTGGTCTCCTGGACATCGAACGCGGGCTCGGCTGCCCCGTCTGCGGAGCCATGACCCGGGCTTCGATCGGATACCCGATCGGGGCGGTCAATGCCTAGTACGATGTCGCTACCGCCGGGCACCGGGGTTGCGGCCTCCAAGTTGGTGCGGTCCTTTCGCCAAGCGTCCAGCTCGGACCGGAAAGCGTACACGGTGCCGTTCTTCTGATGTTGATGCCGATGAACCGGGAGGGCCTCGAGCTGCTCCCAACGCTGGACGGTCCGCACCCCGCACTTGAGGTAGGTGGCGATCTCTTTCCAGGATGAGAGGCGATCATCGGCGCCAGAGTTCGTAGAAATCAGTTCCGAGGTTTGCATTTCCCCCCGCCCCGCCAGCTTGGCTGTAGTTGATTTTGTAATCGTAACGCGGACAGAGCTTTGTTTCAATGCCCAGCCACTGTAATAATGGATTCATCATAAATACGCCAAAGCGCGCCAAATCTCCTTGGCGCATCTTGTCGCTTGCCCACAGATCGTCATCACTGCAGACTTAAGCGCTTTCAGGTGTGGTGTTGTCAGCGGTTGTTGGGCAGGAAGCGATGTTGGCGAAACGTTTTTGGATCGGTTTGTGGACCTCAGGTTGTCGTTAAAAGTCGACCATCATACTCGCAAGAGCTTCGAGCCGGCTTGCTCGCGCAGGCGCGTCGTGGGGCTCGACTGCCAATCGCGAGTTGCCATGGCCGTCGTAGCGACGTCGTGTTACGATCCCGAGGCGCGTCCTCTGATTCCAGGTTATTACCAAAGTCCGGGCTTGCTACGTTTATGGATTTCAAATATAAGTGTGAGGCTCAGTTTTTCCTTGCTTTGCCGCAAGGCTCGATTCTTAGCATTAGCTTGATCGACAAACATTAAGGAGAGTCCGATGAACGTCAGAGTAGCCGGTAGCGAAAATTGGAGCCGCACGTTGTTCGCCGCCCTTGCTGCGATCGCGATGCTGTGCCTCTGCTCGGTGGCAGCTTTTCCCCAGTGTACTTTGACTGGGACTTTGTCCACCTGGAATGTGGCTGGGAACGGTAACTGGAGCGCGGGCTCAGACTGGAACCCGGCTGGATCGCCCAACAGCCAGTCCGACAGCGTTTGCATCACCAATGGCACCAGCACCGTGACTCTGGACCAGAACGCGTCCATAAACAACCTCCAGCTCGCGCACGGCAATGTGCTGAACTTCGGTGGGAACACACAGCTCTCGGTGTTCGGCACCCAGATCATCAACGCCGGCTCGATCCTGGTGAATGGCGGCGGCGGCACCAACACCTACATGTTCATCGACAACAGCATGACGCTCTCGGGCGGGGGCACGCTTACGCTGACCAATACCATCAGTGGGGGCGGCGGCACCAACATGTACGCCAACAACGGCGCTGCCACTTTGACCAATCAAAGTACCATCCAGGGAGAGGGAAGCATCGGAGCTTCCGGCTCTGCCTTGACTTTGGTCAACAGTTCCGGCGGAATCATCGATGCGAACTCCACCGGCGGTCCGCTGAGCACCGCGCTGTACATTCCCGCCGCGGGAGGAATCACCAACGCAGGCTTGATGGAAGCCACCAACAGCGGCGTGCTGCAGCTACAGAGCACGACCATCAACAACGCCGGCGGGAACATTACGGCCACGGGTAGCGCAGCCCAGGTTCAATTGCTTAGCGGTACCGACATCCAGGGCGGGACCCTGAATACCAATAGCGGCGGCACCCTGGGGGCCTTCCAATCGGGCGTCACGCTGGATGGGAGCACCGCCGCGGGAGCGGTCACTGTGAGTACGGGCAGCACCTATACCGGCGAAGGAAACAGCCAGACCACGGTACTTGGTACGATCAACAACAAGGGCAGCATCCTGCTGAACGGCGGTGGCGGCACGAACACGTACATGTTTCTCGGCGGGAATACGACGCTCTCGGGCGCGGGCACGCTGACGATGTCCAATACCATCGCCAACGGCGGTGCTACCGTCCTGTACGCGACTGCCGCTTCGACCTTGACCAATCAAAGCACCATCCAGGGCGAAGGAACCATCGGCACTACCGGCACTACCTTCACGTTGAACAATACTTCCACCGGAATCATCAATGCGAACTCCCCGGGCGGCAACAGCGGGCTCCTTACCACGCTGTTGGTATCCCCTTCGGGAGGAATCACCAATGCAGGTTTGATGGAAGCCACCAGTAGCGGCGTGCTGCAGTTACAGAACGCGACGGTCAACAACGCCGGTGGCAACATTACGGCCACGGGCAGCGCAGCCCAAGTTCAATTCTATAGCGGTACGGACATCCAGGGCGGCACACTGAATAACACCAGCGGCGGCACGCTGGGGGCCTTTAGCGGTGGCGTCACGCTGGATGGGACCACCAACGGCGCGTTAACCTTGAGCACGGGCAGCACTTATACCGGCGAGGGGAACAGTCAGACCACCGTTCTGGGCACGATCAACAACAAGGGCAACTTCCAGTTGAACGGTGGAGGTGGCACGAATACCTACATGTTTATCGGCGGAAATACGACGCTGCAGGACGGTGGCACGGTCACGATGACCACGCCTACCAGCGGCGGCGGAAACACGTACATCTATAACACCGTAGGCGGCGTGACCCTTACGAACGTCAATAACACCATCCAGGGAGAGGGGCTGCTGGGGGATGGGCAAAGCGTAGCGATCGTTAATCAGTCGGGCGGAACCATCAATGCCAACTCAACGACGGGCACGCTGAATAGTACCCTGACCGTCCAAACCACGGGAGGGGTCACCAACACTGGTTTGATGGAAGCCTCGAACAGCGGCGTGCTTGAGATCAACGGTACGACGGTCAACAACGCGGGTGGAACCATCAAGGCCAATAGCGGCGCCGTGGTGCAGTTGGACAACAGCTCGGTCATCCAGGGCGGCACGCTCACGGCTAACGGCGGCACGGTGCAAAGCGTGGGTACGTCCACGCTGGATGGAAGCACCGCCTCGGGTGCGGTGACCTTGAACGGCACCTTCACGGGCGCCGGCAACAGCGCAACCCACGTCTTGGGAACGATCAACAATAACGGCAACATCCTGTTGAACGGCGGGGGCGGCACCAACACCTACCTGCTCCTGTACGGCAACACGACGCTACAGGGTACGGCTGGGAGCACGGTCACATTGTCCAACACCACCAGCGGTGGCGGCGGTGCCTATTTCTACTCCAACGTCGGCGCCCTAACCCTTACCAACGTCAACAACGTCATCCAGGGAGAAGGAAACCTCGGGCAAGGAACCGCGATGACGCTCATCAACGACGTGGGTGGAACCATCAACGCAAACTCCACAGGCAGTCCGCTCACAAGCGCGCTGGTCGTTCAGGTGGCGGGATCGAACGGCAGCCCCGGGGTCGTCAACCAGGGATTGATGGAAGCCACGAACAGCGGCGTCCTGCAAATACAGAGCACGACGATTAACAACGCCGGAGGGAATATCACGGCCAATGGCAGCGCCGCCGCAGTGGTACTTAACGGTGGCGCCACGATCCAGGGTGGGACGCTGAATACCCTGAACGGCGGCACTTTCGAAAACGTCACCACCGGTAGCACGCTCGATGGGAGCACCCAGGGTGCGATAACGCTCAACGGCACCTTTACGGGCGCGGGCAACAGCCAGACCGTCCTCTTTGGAACCCTGAACAACAAAGGAAATCTCCAGTTGAACGGCGGGGGCGGCACCAATACGTATCTATTCATCAACGGCAATACGACGCTGCAGGGTACGGCTGGAAGTACGATTACTCTGTCGAATACGACCGCCGGCGGCGGCGGCGGCACCAATTTGTACTCCAATGCGGGCGCTGACACCCTGACGAACGTCAACAACGTCATCCAGGGAGAGGGCGACATCGGGGCGGGTACCGCTATGACCGTCGTCAATCAGGCTGGCGGAGTCATCGACGCGAATTCCACCGGCAGCCCCCTGTCGACGACGCTGGAGTTTAACCCTGGCGTGACCGCCACCAATCAAGGCTTGATGGAAGCCACCAATGGCGGCAACTTACTGATCCAAAGCACGACTATCAACAACGCCGGCGGGAACATTACCGCCAACGGTAGCACGGCTTCGGTGCAACTGAATTCCGCGGACATCCAAGGCGGCACGTTGAATACGCTCAACGGCGGCACGTTCGAAAACATCAGTAACGGTACGACGCTCGATGGAAGTACCCAGGGCGCGATGACAATCAACGGCACCTTTACGGGCGCCGGCAACAGCCAGACCGTCCTTCTCGGCACGTTCAACAACAACGGCAACATCCAATTGAACGGCGGCGGCGGCACGAATACCTATGGGTTTATCAACGCCAATTCTACCCTACAAGGCAACGGCAGCGGCACGTTGACGCTGAACAATGTGGTCAGCGGCGGCGGCAACACCCTCATCTACACGCAGGCTAGCGCCGCTACCTTGACCAACACCAACAACACTATCCAGGGAGCGGGAATCATCGGCGACGGCACCGCCTTGACGATTGTCAACGGCGCGGCCGGAACTATCCTCGCGAACCTGTCAGGCCAAACGCTGCTCCTCAATGGCTCTGCACCGGTCACGAACAACGGCACGTTCAGCGCCGCTGCCGGCAGCACGCTCGATGCGACAGCGAGCCTCACGAACTTCACAAATACCGCTAGCGGCACCCTGACGGGTGGCACCTACAACGCCACGGGCACCATTCAGTTCGGCTCCACGGGCACCAGCATCGCAGCCGACAACGCCAACATCATTCTGAATGGTTCCACCGCGCAGCTCCTTAACAATGGCGGACAGAACCTTTTGGCGCCTCTGGCGAGCATCGGCACAGGATCCAGCTTCAGCCTGCAGGGTGGCGCCAACTTTACCACCGCAGGCAACTTCACCAACAATGGGACGTTGACCGTGGGGGCCCTCAGTACGTTTGACGTAAACGGCAACCTGACCAACATCTCCGGGACCACGATCTCGGGCGGCACGTACAATCTGACAGGAGTGTTGAAGGCCAACAACGCCAGCGGCATCGTCACCGACTCGGCCAACATTACCCTGACGGGAAGCGCCGCCGCGCTTGAAAATCAGAGCGGCGCGAACGCTCTGACGGGCCTCAACGACGTTGCGTCCAGCGGCAGCTTCACGATCAATGGCGGAGCAAACTTCACCACGGCTGGCAGCTTCACCAACGCCGGCGCGCTGACCGTGGGGAGCGGCAGCACCTTCAACAAGTCGGCCGGAAACTACACCAATTCGGGCACGACCACGATTCAGGCCGGCGGCATCATGATCGATCCCGGGACCATCACGAATACGGGGACATTCACCAACGCTGGAACGCTGGAAACGAATAGTGGCGGAATCATGACTATCTCGGGCGGGACCATTGGCAATACCGGGGGGACGATTCTGGCCACGGGCACGAACGCACAGGTGGTGCTCAACGGCGCCACGATCACCGGCGGTACGCTGACCGGCGCTTCGGGCGGCACATTCAGCGCCGAGAACAGCGCCACTCTGAACGGCTCCAGCGCTCTCACGATTTCGAGCGGCACGACCTTGTCCGTGGCCAATGGTCAAACCCTGAAGGCCACCGGCACCATCACCGACGGCGGCACCGTGAGTCTGAACTCGACGGGCAGCAACACGGAGCTGCTGCTGACCGGCAATACGACGTGGGGTGGCACGGGCCTTCTGACGCTTTCCAACAACGCCGGCAACCTGATTAGCGCCTCGGCCGGAACGGACGTGCTGACCAACTCGAGCACGATTCAGGGATCGGGTACGATCTCGGGCCTTCTCCTGACGAACTCGGGGACCGTCAACGCCGACCAGACCACCGCGTTGATCGTCAGCCCGAGTACTGGAACGAACACCAACACGAAGACTCTGGAAGCCTCGGCGGGCGGAACGCTCGACCTGAAAGGCTCGTGGACGAACACCGGTGGAACGATTCTGGCCACCGGAACCGGTTCGCAGGTCCTGCTGGACGGCGCCACGATCTCGGGCGGCACGCTGACCACGGCCTCCAGCGGCACGATGATCGGCGAGAACAGCGCCACGCTGAACGGCTCTACTGGCGCGGTGACGATTTCGACCGGCAGTCTGCTCACGGTCAACAACGGGGCGACGATCGATGCCAAGGGAACGATCACGAACAACGGCACGCTGAACCTTAATTCCAGCGGCTCGACCACGGAGATCCTGCTCAAGGGCAATACCACGCTGGGCGGTACCGGCAAACTGACGCTTTCCAACCAGACCAGCAACGTCATTTCGGCGAGCGCCTCCACGGATACGCTGACCAACTCCAGCACGATCGAAGGATCGGGCAACATCGGCAACGGCGTGGCAGGTCTCGTCAACAGCGCCGGAAAATCGATTATTGCCAACCAGAGTCTGGCGCTTACGATCGACACCGGCAGCGGCGGGTTCAACAACAAAGGTACGGTCAGCGTGAGCACCGGCGACACGTTGGACATCACCGGCGGCACCTTCAAGAACCTCACGGGCACGACGCTCACCGGCGGCACCTACACGATCTCTGGGACAATGCAATACAACAGCAGCAGTGATATCGCGACGAACGCAGCCATCATCACGCTGACGGGAGCCAATGCCAAGATCATCGATTCAAACAGCAATAACGCTCTGGCGGCCCTGGCCAGCAACGCGGCCACGGGCAAACTCACGCTGACCGGAGGCCAGAATCTTTCCGACAGCGCCGCGGCCTTCTCGAATGCCGGAACCGCGACGGTGAAGACGGGCAGCAAGCTGACCTTGACGGGAGCCGGCGCTACTTACACTCAGACGGCGGGCACCACCACGGTGGACGGCACGCTGACGGCTCCGGGAGGCGCGACGATCTCGGGCGGGTCGGTGTTCGGCAAGAGCGGCATATGGACCGCTAATGTCACCAACAACGGCGGCACCTTTAACATCGGGGATGCCGTGAAGACAGCGGGCAAGGAGTCCATCACGGGTACGTACACGCAGGGGGCCAGCGGAGCGCTGGATATCGACATCGGCGGGACGACAGCGGGGACGCTGTTCGATCAGCTGACGGTATCGGGCGCGGCGAGCCTGAACGGAACGTTGAATCTGGATCTGATCAACAATTTCGTTCCCACGATCGGGTCGATGTTCGACATATTGAATGCCAGTGCGCTCAACGGGACGACCTTTGCGACCGTGACCGGCACGGGGATCAATTCGAGCGAGCACTTCTCGGTGGTCTACAACTCCAATAACGTCACGCTCGATGTGGTGGCGGGTATGGGTCCGTTGGCTGCGAATCTGGCCGCGAATCTGCCGGTGAACAACCCGACGCCGGAGCCGGGCAGTCTGCTGCTGCTGGCTACGGGATTGCTCAGCTTGGCGGCTTTGGCTCGCCGCCGGGCCCGGCGAAGTGTGGTGGAAGTGCGCTAAAAGCGGTCCTCACAGGAGAACGGCCGAGGGGCTGGCGCCAGATCGGGCCTTTTTGCACGGCCTCAGCCCCGCAGCTTCATGTGGGATAAAGAGTTAAGGGATCTGCAGTTTTGTGGTGTAACCTTTAGAACCTACCAGCCATCTCATAGATATCAGGGGATTTTAGGGCTCACGGTCTGCGGCAGAGTTTTTGAAGCCATGCCGTCTACAAGACCGCAAATCAGGCGCAGGCCACCCAGAGAGGACTGTCAATGGCTTTTAAGGTCGGGCAGTACGTGCACCACATCAAGTACGGCAACGGAATCATTGTGGATCGAGACGAGCAGCGGACAACAATCGATTTCGATACGGCTGGTCTCAGGAAGTTTGTTACTTCCATCGCGAGTTTTGAAGCAGCAGAAGGTGAAGCGCCCAAGAAGAAGCGCAGCGTGCGGCGCAAGGCTCAGACGGAGGTTGGAACACCCGTAGCCATGAGCTAGCTTTCCGTTACCTGGTCATCGAAGTTTCCGAAAGGCCCTGGGGCGAACTCCCTCAGGGCCTTTTGGTTTGAAGCCATCGATCACGATGATCCAAACTCAATAGAAATTGTGAGACGTAAGTTGAGCGTGGCTAATGGCCAACGGCACTAACCGCTCGGCCTTCACAGACACGACCCCGTCCTGGTTCTGGAGCGTGCCTTCGACCAGCAGGAACGGTTCACGAACGATCAGTACGCGGTGCTGCTCGAAAAGATCCGGCATGATGATGGCATTGGCGATTCCCGTTTCATCTTCCAGGCTCAAAAACACGAAACCTTTGGCCGTGCCCGGGCGCTGGCGTACGATCACAGCGCCGGCCACGCGAGTCTTGCGGCCGCTCGGAAGGCGATGTAGAGTGCTCGCTGGTTGCACGCCCATGGCATCCAGTTCGGCGCGTCGATAGGCAAGCGGATGCGGTCCTACGGTCATGCCCGTGCCACGAAAATCCGCCACTAAGCGTTCCTCGGGCGTCATCTGCGCTAGAGGAGAATTCGAAATTTGAAACTCGAAATTCGAAATTCGATATTCAATTTTTGAGTTTCGAATTTCGAGATCTTCCAGCAACGGTCCTGCCGGCCGGGCTGCGCGTTCCACCTGCCACAAGGCGTCACGGCGATGTCGATATTGAGCCGCGGCACGTGGTGCAGTTATCGCGCTGTTCACCTTCATTTGCTCGCCGCCCTCCATGCCGAAGACGGCTTCGAGCGCATCCGGGCCGATGAAGTTCAGCGCACCCACTTCCGCCAGCGTCACGAGCTCGTCTTTTCGCAGTTCCGGTACGCGCCGCACCATGTCATCGATGGAAGCGAAGGGCGCGCGATCTCGCTCACGTACCAACGCCCGGGCTGCCTCCTCACGCAATCCGTGTACATAACCGAAGCCCAGCCGAAGCGCGATTTGATCAGGCTGTCTCGCATCGTGTTCCAGCGTGCAGGGCCAACCCGATCGCGTGGCATCGATAGGCTTCAGCCGCAGGCCGTGGCGTGACGCGTCCTTCACGATGGTGGAGGGATGATAAAAACCCATGGGCTGATTATTGAGCAGGGCGGCGGTAAAGGCGGCAAGATAATGGCACTTGAGGTAGGCGCTTGCATAAGCGATCAGGGCGAAGCTGGCCGCATGCGATTCCGGAAAACCGTAAAGCGCAAACGAAGTAATCGACGTGATGATCTCTTCCTGCGCCGCGGGCGCGATACCCTGGCGCTCCATGCCCAGCCGGAGCTTCTTCTCGATTTCCATCATGCGCTTCTCGGAGCGCTTGAAGCCCATGGCGCGCCGCAACTCTTCCGCTTCGCCGCCGGTAAACCCGGCAGCGATCATGGCCATGCGCAATAATTGCTCCTGAAAGAGCGGAACTCCGAGCGTCCGCCGCAGTACCGGCTCGAGCGACGGATGCGGATACATGACCCGCTCGCGCCCCTGCCGCCTGCGCAGATAAGGATGCACCATGTTGCCGACGATGGGTCCGGGACGGATGATCGCTACTTCTACGACCAGATCGTAAAAGTGCTCCGGATGCAGGCGCGGCAGGCAGGACATCTGTGCCCGGCTCTCCACCTGGAACAGGCCCACAGTGTCCGCTTTCTGCAAGGCGGCATACACGGTGGGATCATCGGCAGGCAGGTGGGCGAGGTCTATTTCCTCGCGGTAATGGTCGCGGATGAGCTGAAGAGACTCCTCGAGCACTGCCATCATGCCGAGGCCCAGAAGATCCACCTTGACGATGCCGAGCTCGGCGCAATCGTCCTTGTCCCATTGCACCACCACGCGATTGGGCATGGTGGCCGGCTCGAGCGGCACCACCGCATCAAGCTGACCCTGGCAGATCACCAGGCCGCCCGAATGCTGCCCGAGGTGACGCGGCAGGTCTTGGAGAGCGTGCGTGAGATCGAGAAACTTGCGGATGCCGGGCTGGCCAAGATCGAATCCCGCATCGCGAAAATGGCGCTCCAAAGTATCGCTCGGGTCGCGGTATTCCCAGGCGCTCACGAGGCTGGTGAGGCGGCCGAGGGTCTCGCCATCGAATCCCAGCACCTTGCCGGCTTCGCGCGCCGCGGAACGGCCGCGGTAGGTGATGACATTCGCCGTCATGGCTGCGCCCCGCTCTCCGAAGCGATGATAAACATACTGAATGGCGCGTTCGCGCTGCTCGCCGGAGGGCAGGTCAAGATCGATGTCCGGCCACTCGCCGCGCTCGGCGGAAAGAAACCGCTCGAAGAGCAGATCCATGCCAACCGGATCCACGGCCGTGATCCCGAGCGAATAGCAGACTGCGCTGTTGGCGGCTGAGCCTCGGCCTTGCACCAGGATTCCCTGATCGCGGCAGTAGCGCACGATGTCCCAGACGATGAGGAAATAGCCCTCCAGATGAAGCTTCTCGATCAAGGCCAGTTCGCGTTCGATCTGCTTTTCGGCGCGCTCGTTTCCGGAACCATAGCGATGGAGCGCCCCTTCGGCCGTGCGCCGGCGTAGGAACGAGGCCTGAGTTTCACCTTCAGGAACGGGATATCGGGGAAACTCGTAACCAAGATCGCGAAGCGTGAAGTCGAGTCGCGAAGAAAGCTCGATGGTGTTCGCCACCGCCTCCGGCAAGTCGGCGAACAAGCGCGCCATCTCGGCTGCGGATTTGAGATGACGCTCAGCGTTTCGGGTAAGCAGCCGGCCGGCGGTCTCCAGCGTGCGATAGTGCCGAAGAGCCGCAAAAACGTCTGCGACCTCACGATCCGCCGGCGTGGCATGGCTGGCGCCGTTCGTGGCCAGGAGCGGCAGGTTGAACTCGTGCGCCACGCACATTGCCGCCTGATTACGCGCTTCTTCATTGCGGTCGAAATGCCGTTGCAGCTCGACGTAGATGTTGTCCCGGCTGAAGATTTCGATGAGACGGTTAATGCGGGGTCCGGGGTTGGGGATTCGTGGTTCGGCAAAGGGAACCCCGCCCGTCCTGAGCGCAGTCGAAGAGAACCCCGATTCCCGAGTCCCCTCGAACAATCCTTCCTCGCCTCCTGTCAAACAGATCAACCCTTCGGCGTGCTCCGCCAAGTCAGCTTCCGTCACCGCTCCCTCGCCCTTCGGAGCCCGCAGTTTCATCCGGGTAATCAGATGGCAGAGATTTTGATAGCCCTTGCGCGTGGCGACTAGCAGCGGGTAGCGAAAACCCTCTGTTGAGGTGACCTCAGCGCCCACATGCGCCCGCAGCCCTACCTTCTTTGCCGCTGCGTAGAAGCGCGGCGCGCCATAAAGACCGTCGCGATCGAGAATCGCCACCGCGCCAAGGCCAAGCTCCGCAGCCCTCAGCGCGAGGCTCTCCGGCAGCGAAGCGCCTTCCAGGAAACTGAAAGCGGATCGGGTGTGAAGTTCGGCGTACATCTGTCAGTTGTCCGTTCCGTTGTTCGTGGTCCGTTGTAACCTCTGACCGAAGCAGATCCTTCGCTGCGCTCAGGATGACATTCTGAGAGTAGCGGAGCGACGCGAAGAAACTGCTTTGTTTCAGACCTGCGAGAAATCCGCCTTGTCGTCCCCGCTCTAAAAAATCGAAAACACTGCTTGGCCAGATATAGGAGTCAATCGTACGTTCCATTGATCAACCACTTCCTGCTGACTTGATCTTGAAAAATGCGATAAAGGCCCTTCCTTTCGACGTGCGACTTTTGATTTGCTCCTGCAACGGACAACGGAAGACGGACAACGGACCTTACCTCGACATCCCACTCATCGTGTTCCCACGGATTGTCAGTCCACCAGCCCCCGGAGGTACGCCAGGGTCCGGCTGCCGACACGATGCGTCCGCGCACGCGGTGAGATTCCAACCGGACGGGACGGCCGTTCTGCATTTCGACGCTCGCCTCGATAGGAGGCCGGAAGAGACGCAACTTCGTTTGAAATTTGAAAAGCGAAGAGCGAAGAGCGAAGAGCGAAAATCGAAACTCGACTGAACGCGACTTTGACAGATGGATTTTCGAACTTCGATCTTTCGAGCTTCGAGCTTCGATCTTCGATTCCCCGAACGGCACCATGAGGAATGCGTCCGGCCGATGCGTATCCAGCAGTTCAGGCGACCCGGCCTTGCCTTCGCCCACCACGCCCCGGAGCCGTGTCAGCGTCAGTTCCAGCTTCTGAGGATCGGGAGCCCGCGGAAGAAAGAGATCGCCTTGCGCAACCCGCGGCCGGGTGGGTTCAGCCGTAATCGCCAGCTTCAAGACCGGCGCCGAAGGCGGGTGCGCCTCGAGTTCGAGCATCCAGAGCTTCAATAGGAGACGTGAATCGCGCGTAGGAACAGGCAGGCGGAGGACTCGGAACTCGCAGTTAGAAACTCGAAAATCGAAATTCGAAACTCGCAGGCTGTCCACGTTTGTTTTCGCGGCTCCGCTGGACCGGCCCCGGTGAACGGGGGCCAAAACATTCTCGTGGCCCAAAACCTTCTCGTGATCCGAGTTTCGTTCTCCCACTTGCCGGTCTTCATGACCGCCTTCCAGTTCCACCGCCAGCCGCAGCTCCTCGGTGGCGCGGTCACGCGCCGAAAGCCGGGCGCAGAGCTGATTCAGAAGCCGCCCCAGAATGAAAGCCAGAGGCTCGAGCTCGGCGACAGGATCCTCCAGATCCATCGCTTCTTCAAAATGAAGGGGCTCTCCGGCAGGAACTAACGCCCGCAGGCTGCCGCCGCGAGCGAGCGTCTGCAGTCGAATTCCTTCCTGTCCCAGCCGCTCGGAAAGTTCGGACGCGGGAAGCGCAGCGAGCGTACTGAAAGTGCGGATTCCCCAACGCGCGAGCGTCTCCAGCATGTCCGGCGAAAGGTCGAGCGTTTCTACCGGCAGTTTGCCGAGCCGCTCCGCCTCTTCGCCCTCGCCGATAATTGTGATTCCTGTAAATCCGCGAGCGGCAATGCGGGCGGCGTCGGGATTGGCGGCAAGCGCGACGCTCGCCGCAAGCCCCAGTTCCTGCGCCTGAGCGGCGACCCGGCGAGCGACTTTATTTGCTGTGCCGAGAAAGGCCTCGAGTCCTGCGAGATCGAGCACCACTGTGTCCGCCGCCACATGCTCAAAACGCGGTGAAAAGGATTGCGCCAGATCGAGAAGCGCCGCCTGCGCGGAAGCTTCCGCGGCTTGCGATCGCTGCCGCACTTCCACTCCGGGAATTCCGGCCACTTCCGCCCGGCTCATGCCGCAATCCGCTCCGGCTTTTCGCGCCGCTTCGTTCGCGGCGAACACCCGAAAAGGCGGCGGCTCGCGCTCCACCAAGGCTACGGCCCGGTTACGGAGTGAAGGCTCACTTCGGATCACGGCCTGCACAGGAAGATCGGCGATGTAGAGACTGGCGAACTTCATTTTCGATTGCCGATTGATGACTGACGATTGAAGTTCGAAACTCGAAAAGCGAAACTCGAAATTCGTAATCGCTCCTGATCCTGTTCCTGTACATCATGCGCAGCCACGAGTTTCGAGTTTCGATTTTCGAATTCCCGGTTGCGGACCACTTCCGCGCGCCAGCGAATGCTGCGCAACAAGCGGGCGTGCGACAGCAAATTTGCCTGATACAGCGGTTTTCGAAGTTCCACTTTCGAGCTTCGATTTTCGAATTTCGAGTCGCGGCTCCCGGAGGACCACACTGCGCCTTCCGCTTCCAGGCGAAGCACCAGCGAGGCTGAACTGCCGGCGCAGGGTTCCTCATCGACGAGCATCAGCACGGTCGGGGTATTCTCCACGGCGCGCCGGAAGCGGAACCAGTAACTGAGGGGGACGCGGCGCGTCCAACGGGCAGGGATGCCGGCCAGGTCCAGGATTACGGCTCCGAAGCCTCCTGCCCCCAGCAGCAGGTCTGCCGCGCGCAGAGCCTGCCCGAGGCCGCCGCAGCGCACCCAAAGCAAGCAATCGAGCTTCACGCCGGCCGACTGCGCCGAGACGGGATCGAGCGCGTCCTCGGCATCAATCAACGCGCACGCTTCGCCCCTGGCGGTGAGAGATGCCAGGAGGGCGAGCTCCAAAGCGGTACGGCCCGATGATGGAGGTCCCGAGATTTCTGTCAGGCTCGAGCGAGGCACACCGCCAGTGAGTAAGTCGACCGCTGCGAGGCCGGTTAAGACCATCTCGGGCGCAGTCGACTCGCGCAGATTAAAAGGAGAAGGAACTTTGGGTCCCAGCGCAGCTTCCACGTGGGCGCGAACCTGGGCCGCAGACTTCATAGCCAAAACACCTCACGAAAGTGAACCTTTCAGCTCCCGGAAAAGCGAGACCGCGCGGCGACTTTCGCTTTTTATTCGCCAAACTCATATTGAACGCAGCCGATTTAAACTGTCAAGCGGGAAGCTGGGATTGGTCCGGGGTGGTGCTGTCCTCGAATGTAACAGGAATGTAACAATGTTGTAACAGAACCGAAACCCGTCTTTAACAACCCTGAGGAATTATGGAGGTCCAAGTCACTGCTTTGCTGGAACAAAGTCTTTCAGCTCCAGTTCTCTATATCTTACGGAATTCAATAAGGTTGCGATTCACGCACGATATCCTGCCGACCGGGTAACGCGAACTTCGTTCGATACGCAAGGAGGCTTTGAATGAGCAGGCTTCACCGAGGATTGAGTCTTCTTCTTTTATCCCTCGCCATCGTGCTCGCCTCTCGGCCCGCGACGGCTCAACAGTCGCTCGGTTCCTTGACTGGAACCGTTACGGACACGAGCGGAGCCGTACTTCCGGGCGCGAAGGTGATCATCAAGAACGTTGCCACCGGTTTGCAACTGACGGCCAGCGCGAACAACTCCGGCAGCTACTCGGCATTCGGCGTGCCCGTCGGGACTTACACGGTCACCTTCAACCAGGAGGGTTTCCAGACCCGGGTCGTGTCTCAAGTGGTGGTGCAAGCG
>DASYYZ010000178.1:0-27770 GCA_035946735.1 Terriglobia bacterium | reverse complement strand
TCAAACGCCAGCCCCCTTCCCCCACACCCCCATCCTCCGCTGGATGGAAATACAAAACCAGACTTCGTCGACACTAAGTTATTGCCGACGAAAAATGGTCTTGATTTTGGGGTCCACCTTCCCCAAACTGAAGCGGAAATCACTGGAACCGTCACGGACACCAGCGGGGCGGCGATCGTGGGAGCCAAAGTCACAGTGACCAACACGGGCTCCCGCGGCATACGGCTCGCTACGTCCGACAGTGCGGGAGTTTATGACGTGCCGGCGCTGGTGCCTGGCTTCTACGACGTGTCGGTGGAGAGAACGGGCTTCAAGACTGATGTCCGAACCCACATCGAGTTGCAGGTGCAGCAAGCAGCCCGCATCGATTTCCAGCTCCAGGTCGGGCAAACCAGCCAGAGGATCGAGGTCGCGGCTTCCGCCGTGCAAGTGAACACTGAGAACGCAACGGTGGGCTCGGTCATTGAAAACGAACGCATTGTCGAGCTTCCCTTGGACGGCCGCAACTTCTTGCAATTGACCGCCCTCGACGCCAACGTGATGTACGGATATTCTCCGGACGTCGGCGCGGCCACCAGCCGTATGGGTGGCGAACGCAACCAAATGGATATCTCAGTGGCCGGGGGCCGCCCGGAGTTTGACTATTACACTCTCGATGGAGTCACCAATACGGACGTAAGCTTTAACACTTACACCTTCCTTCCGTCCATTGACGCCATCCAGGAGTTCAAGATTCAGACCGGCGTCTTCCCGGCGGAATTCGGCCGCGGGACCGCCCAAATCAACGTATCCACGAAGCCCGGCACCAACAACCTCCACGGGTCCCTCTTCGAATTCGTGCGAAACACTTCTACGGACGCGCAAGCCTATTGCTTCAATGGGCCTTGCCCTCCGGGAGCCATCCTGCACCAGAATCAGTTTGGAGGGGTGGTGGGGGGCCCGGTGTACATCCCCCACGTGTTCGATGGCCGGAACAAGCTCTTCTTCATGTTCAATTATGAGGGCTTCCGGTCAAGCCAGCAACAGACCGAATCGGGTATTGTGATGACTGCAGCGGAGCGCCAAGGGGATTACAGTTACTACGCGAATTCCGCTCCGCTCTATGATCCCGCCACCCGAGTAGTGAATACGGCGCCGGTTACTATCGGCGGGACGGTTTATCCGGCCGGTACTGCTGTTACCAGCGTCAAGACATTTGCCAGCGAATGCGGTGGGGCCAATGTAATTCCCAACGGCAGCAATTGCCTGGGAATGCCCTCGCGCATCGATCCCGTTGCTGCCAAGCTCCTGGCCTTCGAGCCCCTGCCCACCACCACGGCGCCTCCTGGTCAACTCAATTTGTTTGACTCCTTCCCGTCCACCCAGGTGAACAACCAATACACGTTCCGGGGGGATTTCAACCAGAACGCCAATTCAACCTGGTTTGGCCGCTGGAGCCAGACCGGCGAGGTAGGCTCAATCATCCAGAGCGCGATTCCTCAAGCGAACAATACCCTCGCTACCCACGCCTATCAATTCGTGCTGTCGAACGTGTACACCTTGAGTCCCACCCTGGTGAACGATTTCCGGTTTGGCTACAACCGGCTCATCAACGGCATCCTGCAACACGACGCCTACACGGGGGTCAATGAAGTAGGGGCGCTTGGAGGCTTTGCTGGAGTCGCCGTTCCCTATCCCGCAATCTACGGCGTTCCGAGCGTCGGGCCCGTCGATGTGTCGAGCTGGGGCGATTGCTGCGGGATCCCCTTCCTGATCCAGGACAACACCTTCCAGTGGGCTGACACCGTGGCGAAAGTTCACGGGAAACACTCCATCCGGTTCGGCTTGGACATTCGCCGTGACCAATTCAACTCGGCGGGCAACGACTTCTCTCGTGGTGCGTTTAGCTACCGCAGTGAGGGACCCACCTCCAGCGGTCCGCCGAATTTCACCGGGGGCGTTGGCTCGGCGGCCTTCCTGTTGGGCTTACAGACGGCGCTCTGCTCCGCCCAGGGTCTGGCGCACACGGAATTGCGCAACACCTCCCAAGCCTACTTTATTGATGACACTTGGAAGGTCAGCAAAAAGCTCACCATCAGCATGGGGTTGCGATATGAGTATGTTGACCCCTATGTGGAAAAGCACAACGACGACTCGAATGTCTGGTTCCCTCCCGCCAACGAGACCGTGATTGGCCTTAATCCCGTGACAGGAGGGAGCGTGACAGGGGTGCCCGAGACGGATGTCGCGGTGGAGGTTCGCGCGGGGACGGGAAACTTCTATCAGAACATTCCGGCGAATTTTCAATTTGGCGGGGGCCTGCTCACTGCCCGAACGAGTGATGTTCCCTGCATGAAGGAAGCCTTGTACTGCGTTTGGAAGACGGATTTTGCTCCCCGCCTCGGGATTGCCTATAACCCCACCCCCAATTGGGTGATCCGGGCAGGCGCCGGCATATTCTATTCGCAGGACATGGCTAACTATTTTTTTGATGAAGGGCGGAACCTGGCGGCGCGCCGCCAGACTACGACGAATGCTGCGACCCCCGACCTCAGCTTCGAAATGCCACTAGGGAGTGCCGGGGGACAATTTGTGACGAATCCCTTCACGCTGGCCGAGGGTCCCAACATGCACACTCCTTACCTCTACCAGTACCTGTTGGACGTGCAGCGTCAGCTTACTCCCAACACCATGCTCACCGTAGGGTACATGGGGAACATGAGCCACTCCCTGTGGAAATTAATCGATCAAAACGATCCCGTCGTCCCTGCCCCCGGCCCTATAAACCCCCGGCGACCGTACCCCACCTTTGGGGTCATCCAGGGGGATGAACCCTTTGTCAGTGGAGCCTATAACGCGTTATCGGTCAGACTATCCCAGAAGATCTCGCATGGTCTGAGTCTGAACCAGGTTTACACCTGGAGCCGGGACATCGACGATGGGAGTGCCGTTCGGGAACACGCGAATGACAGCCTTTTCCCGCAGAATCCCTATGATTTGAATGCCGATCGCGGCTTATCGAATCTCCAGATCGAGCACCGGGCTGTCACGTCGTTCGTTTATGATTTGCCGGCGGGCAAGGGCCGCGCGTTTTTGAATCAGGGTGGTGTGGCCAATGCCATTCTGGGCGGCTGGCAACTGGGGGGAATTCTCACCTTGCAGACCGGCTTCCCCGTCGACATTCTCACGGATACAGACGAGGTGAATAACGGAGAAGGGGGTTACGATCGTCCCAACTACACCGGGGCGCCCCTGCTGCCACCTAAGCAGACCATTAATGAATGGCTTAACCCCGCCGCGTACGCGGATACTACTTGTCTTTGCTACGGTAACGTGGGGCGAGATACCGTGATCGGACCGTGGTTCGGCACCATGGACATGAATATCATGAAGCGGTTTGTGTTCCACGAGGGAACGTACCTGCAAGTTCGCTTTGAAGGCTTCAACGTTACCAATCACCCGAACTTCGGGGCTCCCGTAGCGGATATCTCAGCCTCGAACTTTGGGGAGATCACCAGCACCTACTCCAATATGCGGCAACTTCAGTTGGGACTGAAATTCGTGTATTGACCCTGGGGGAGTCCACCATGGCGGACGAGAAGAATCCTGGAGGTGAACCTCAATAAAGTTTGCCACCAGATTCAGCCCATCCTAAGATAAATGTTTGGGGAGCAAGGCGCTGCGGTTCCCGCAGCGCCTTGCTCCCGGTTTTCAAGTGTATCTCACTTCTTCAACCGGCGGCCCTAAGGCAACAAGGACGATGAGGGCATCCAAGCCACGGACGGCGCTCACTCTTTTGTACCTAATTCTGACCACGGCTCTATTTGCCAAGCCACCCGGTGGGAAAGCTGCGGGGGCCGCGCATCGCGGGGCTGCGAGTTGGTGCCTCAAGGGGGACGGAGTAGTCTGCTGTCCGTGCCGGGTTCCGTGTCCCTGCCGTATGAATGCCAAACCTAGTTTCGCTCATTGCGAGGCCACACTCTTCCTGCGGATCAAGCAAGGTCACTACGGGGACGTGAATCTGGATGGTATGAACCTGGTGAGCAGTGGAGGAATGTGCGCCATCGATTACCAACTGGTTGAAGCCCTTTACTTCAGCTCATCTGACAGCCCGGAGCGACAGGCTGCCTTTATAGCGCTGAGATCCACCTTCTCTTCAACCCCTCCGGGGGACCCGCATGTGCGAGTTGTCTCCCTTAACGCCCAAGTTACCGATGAGCACCTTTTCAAGGTTTCAATCCCCGGCGTCCTGGAAATGGTGGTTGATCGCAACTGGGGTCTTTCCGCGCCACCCTTCCCCATGGTGGCGGCTCCCGACCATTTCGCCAACCAGCTCCAGTATATCCAGAACATTCGATACAGCGTGCATGACCCCGAGGCAGGGTTGGATTTCGACTACAGCCGTCACCAGGCGAATTACCGGGTGGTGGACTTGACGGACGAGCAATACCAGACGAAGTCGATGCTCATCCAATATGCCGACTACAGCGGGTGGTACTCTCCCGGCCAAATGGCGTTGATCAAAGCTCAGCATCTGCAAATTCCGGACCCCGTTGCCCTGCGCGAACAAGCCATCCGCCTAAAGGGCGCGCGGGGTTCGCCATGACGTGGGCCCGGCGAACTTGCATCCTCTTTCTCCTGGGCCTTGCCGTTCTTCTCTCCCCCGGATATCGGACGCAGGCTCAAACCAATGATGACCTTCGGCAGCGCGCCAATCAAGCCATGCAAGCCCGGGACTATGCGGCCGCCCGGCAAGCCATTCTTCGGTTAGTCGAGCGCGAGCCTTCCGCCGACAATTACAATCACCTTGCGACGGCGGAAGCGGCCGGTGGGCAGGTCAACTTGGCCATTACCCACCTCCTGAAGTCCATTCAATTGGGGAATCGGACCTCCAGCATTTACTACAATCTCGGCGTCTTGGAGATACAGGAGAATCAGTTCGATGCCGCCAAAGTGGCGTTCCAACATGCCGTTGATCTGGACCCCAAATACTCTCCTGCCCGCTTCGGTTTGGGTACGGCGCTACTGTCGTCCGGCCATCCCCGTGAAGCTGCTGAAGTGATGCAGAAAACGCTGGAGCAGACGCCCCCCGAGGAGCGTTTTTGGGTGCTTCTGGTGAGTGCTCAATTTGCCGCGGGCGATTCCAAGACGGCTCTCGCTTCCACAAGAACCGCCGTAGAGAGTTTCCCTGAGGACGCACCGTTGGACGTGACCCTGGCGACTACTTGCCTCCGTTATCGAGCCGTGCAAAGAGCGCGAGAACTGCTTGAAGACGCCAGCGAGTCGATGCCCAATAATCCGGAAACGGCCCTGCCGCTCGCCAAGGCGTCTTTGCTGGCCGGGGAACCCATCGAATCCTTGGCCGTTCTCCAGGGCATGGCCCCGGCTGAGCGAAAAAGCACGGAGCGGCTAGTGCTGATGGGGGAGACCCGGGCGTTGCTAGGTGATTTGAAATCAGCCGAAGACGACCTGCGACTCGCTCTCAACGATGCGCCCCGTGACCCGGAGTGCCTGGCGGCCTACGCCTGGTTACAAAACTTCCAGGGCCACTATGAAGCCGCCATCACTACCCTCGCGAAAGCTCGTTCTATATTGCCCCGAGCACCCTGGGTACCCTATCGGATGGGGGTTAGTTATTTGTTTCTGGGGAAACTTGGACAATCCGAAAATGCCTGCCAACAGGCGCTGCAACTTGACCCGAAGTATTCGCCCGCTTACATGGTGCGTGGAATGGTCAAGATAAATGAGAAGCATTATCGGGATGCCACAATTGATTTCACCAAAGCGGTCGATTTGGCCCCTGATAACCCCTTTTACCATCGCCAGCTCGGGATCGCTCTCTACGACAGCGGGAAGGTGGCCCGGGCCGGTGAGCAGTTCGACTTGGCGTTGCAGGGCGACCCCAGGGATGCGGCCAGTTATTATTGGCGGGCCAAATCGCTCCAAGCTCAGGGTGAGAAGGAGAAGGCAATCGCAGACCTCAACGCGGTCATTGGGCTCGAGCCAGATTATGCCGAGGCCTATACGGAACTTGCCCGGATTTATTCAGAGACCGGCCAGGCTTCCCGGGCTGCGGAGGTACTGGCTCAGCAGAAGAAACTTGGCGCATCCTCCCAACCCTCGGGAGACGATACCCTTCTGCGGACACTTCCCGACGCCACGCGCTAAGTCATCAGCGCCATCACGCCCCGGTCGGCGCCGTACGCTTGTGCTAAAATTGCCCGCGGTGATCCGTCAGGAGTAAGAAATGCGGTCCCTTTCAATTTGCCTTCTCTCCACCCTCATGCTCTGTCTCGACGCACGCGCTCAGGAAACCAAGGTGGAAGTTAACTTCGCCGGAATCGAGCTCGCTGAAAACGACCGAGGATGGGAGGTAAAAGAGACGCGTGATTCTCTCTTCACCAGCTCCCCTCTCGAGAGAGGAGATATTATTCTTAAGGTCGCCGGGCAAGGTGTCGCCCAGCTTGGACCGCTGTCCATCCCTCCTTTGCTCGAATATGCACAGATCAAAGATGTCGGCGTCGTGGTCGAGAGGGCAGGGCAGGAAAAGGAGCTCTCTTTCCATCCTCCGTCGGCTCCCGGTTCGGAGGGGAGCCGACGGGAGACATCGGCTATGGGCGCCACTTTCAGATCCGTGGAAGACACCCAGAGAATTCTCATCACCGAAGTTTTGCCCGGCAGCCCGGCCGAACGCGCAGGATTGAAAAGCGACGATGAGCTCCTCGCCGTGGGGGGCAATGCCGTTGGAGAAATGACGTTAGCACAACTCGCGGACTTCTTTTCCAAGCCCCGTGATTCGGGCGAGCGCATACGGATACGGCGTGGAAGTCATGAATTCGATACCACCTTGAAGCCGGTCTATTCCGGGCAATCCCTACAGTCTCCAGAGGCACAGAAAATGCCTTTCCCGCTCCACGCACGCGGAGAGCAAGCGCCGGCCTTCAGTTTGCCCGACCTGAGGGGTAGGAGCGTAGCGCTCAATAATTTTCGGGGTAAACCTGTACTCCTCACATTCTGGGCCAGTTGGTGCCGCCTATGCGTTGCCGAGGCTGACCTTTTTGACAGATTAAATCGGGAAACGGGGACTAGACTCGCCGTTCTTGGGCTTGACGTCGATGATGATCCCGAAGAATTGCAGCACTTCCTCAAAATTCGGCCTCTTTCATACCCCATATTGATCGCGGGTGATTTTCCCAGTCCAATTCCCATAACTTATGATCTCGTGGGTACTCTGCCACTGACGATCATTATCGATCCCGAGGGTTATATCAGCTACTTGCAGACCGGCTATTCGCCACGCGGCCCATTGGAATCTAGGGTTCGTTCCTTGGTGGCTCAAACCAATGGGAACTAAGTCGGTCGTTTCATAAGTTCGGTCACGTAACCTTTCCGGTTCATGCGGCAGCCAGTTCGGAAGTATTGCAAACAGGAGCGAAGGGGCCCATTTGTGGGCCTGTGACGTTGAGTGGCTCAGACGGTCTTCAGCCCGAGGGTTAAGTTGATGAACCGAACCTGCGCGCAACTTGCCGTGCTTCTGATCTGGATAATGGTGGCGGCACCCCCATTCGGAGTACCTGCGAGCCCAGTGGCCAACGATGCCTTTCTGGGCCGATGGGACATCACCGCTACGGGTTCCCGGGCAGCGCTACCCAGATTCTGCTGGCTGGAGTTGAAGCGCGACGGCGAAACTCTCACCGGGCGCTTCAATTCTGGCGGAGGGGCAGTATTCGACTTGCCGCAGGTGGGCATTGAGAATGGCGAGCTCAGATTCCAATACCCGCGGGGAAATCCTCCGAATCAAAGCCAGGAAGTCTGGCGGGCGACAATGAAAAACGCGCGCCTGGAAGGAACGGCGCTCGTGAATGGAGAAACGCTTTCCTGGAACGGTGTCCGCGGGCCGGTCTGGCCGTCGAGTCCGCCCCAGAGCAAGCCCGGCAAACCGATTGATTTGCTCAATGGCCAGGATTTGTCGGGTTGGCTCGGTCAGGATCCGGGCCGCCCTCTCGGCTGGTCCGTCAAAGATGGCATCCTGATGAACCAGGATAAGGATGCGAATAACATCTACACCAGGCAAAATTTCAACGACTTCCAGCTCGAAGTTGAATTCAAGGTCGACCCCAAGAGCAACAGTGGGGTCTATCTGCGCGGCCGTTATGAGATCCAGATCCTCGATGGCTACGGCCGCCCGCTGGATGTGCACAGCCAAGGAGCTCTCTACGGGTTCATCGTTCCTGCCGTCAACGCAGACAAGCCCGCCGGTGAATGGCAGACCTATGAAATAACCCTGACTGCCAATCGCGTGACAGTGATTCTCAACGGCACCAAGATCATCGACAACAGTGAGGTACCCGGGATAACGGGCGGGGCTTTGGACGCCAATGAGAAGGGACCCGGCCCGATTATGCTCCAGGGCGATCACGGCAGAGTGCAGTTTCGCAAAGTGCGCCTCACCCCCCTGATCTGAGCGTAACGGCCGAAGGTCTCAACCACGACGCCCTTTATTAATTCAGGCGGATGAGGAGGCATTATGAACAGAAGGCAACTTCTCCGCTCGGCGGTGGCGCTGCCTGCTTTGGGTACGGCGTGCGCAGTAGCGGAGGCACAGCAGAAGGAAATGAGAATCACAGGAGTCGAGACGGACCTACTGAAGCCCCCTCCCGGCCCTCCCATTTACGATGCGCTCCAGACCTTGGACGTAGACAAAGGCTCAGTGGTCCTGAGGATTCGCACTGATGCCGGAATCACCGGGTGGGCCAGCAGTTCCTTCGGCAACCGCGGCGAAGGCGTGCGCGTGGTCCAGACCATTCTCGAGTACGAAGTAAAGCCCGCAATCATGGGAAAGGACCCCGCCTTTCCGCGCCGCTTGCGCGCGGACCTGTGGAAGGCGATGAACTATCACGGAGTGACCGGCGTGGCACAGTTTGCCGTAGCGGCCACCGACATCGCCCTGTGGGATATTCTCGGCAAGAACGCCGGGCTGCCGGTGTACAAGATGCTGGGCGCCTATCGCGACCGCATGCCGGTCTATTCGATGTGCGGCTGGTACTATGACAACGACGCGGATCTGTCCCGCTTCAAGAGCCAGGTCAGCGACGCCGTCGAGCAAGGCTATAAGGCGGTGAAGATTAAGGTGGGCAAGTACTCTCTGGAGGACGATGTCGGGCGCATCCGCCTGGCGCTCGACACCATCGGTAAGGACCGGCGCCTGATGGTGGATGCCAATCAGGTGTTCGATCACAAAGAGGCGTTGCGGCGCGGGAGGGTATACCAGGAGATGGGCTGCTACTGGTTCGAGGAACCCCTGCCACCTTACGATGTGGAAGGTTTCGCCCGCTTGGCCCAGGCGTTGGACATGCGTGTCGCTACCGGAGAAAACCTCAACACGAAGTATGAATTCGCTGACCTCATCGCCAGGCGAGGGGCCGACATTGTGCAGCCTGACAACCGCCGCGCAGGTGGAGTGACCGAATGGATGGAGATTGCCGCTATTGCCGATGGCTATGGGGTCGAGGTGGCCAGTCACGGAGGGGGCTCAACCAACCTCAATATGCTCCTAGCCATGCCCAATGCGATCTACATGGAGACCGGCGGCCCCTGCAAGATGATTGACGGCGAAATCCTCGCGCCTGAAGAACCCGGCATGAGCAGCGAGGTGCCCGCCGAGGAAATCCGCAAGTACAAAGTAGGATGATCTGAAAAAGAGGAGGCATTTTCGCCGAATCTGGAACGCCGGACTTGTTCTAAAGCTTATTCGGGACCACGGTTGTCTCGTTTCCTTCGAGACGTTTGGCCCCCGAAGGTGTCCAATCGGCCGAATCCTCAGCACCTTGGAAAGCAGCCTCCGGTCAGGTTCAATAACCGCGAGGGGGACCTAACCGCTTCACGAGACCGATAACCATACGATCGCTAACGAAGACTGTTCGTGACGCAGGCAGAGAGTCGTCCTCAACCAGGGAACTCCCGCCCCCACACCCTTCAGCTCCGAACCGAGCCTTCCTCTCCCGGAAGTCCGTCGATCGCAAACGTACACCACGAAGGCCTGCGTCCAGAGTATTTGTCTCAGCAGCAGCCACAGACGGACGGGCTTCCTCCTCCTGACGCAGCCTGCCCCGCCCTTGATCCTGCTGTTGTACTATAGGAAAGAACGTTCTGAATGTGCCGACGAAATAATGAAGCGGACGCGCCCTCGAGTTCCGCCTCGCACGCAACCTCGTTATTCAGGAGGTTCCTGGTGCTCGACTTCACCCGCCGCAGGTTTCTCTATTCTGCAATGGCTCTCAGCGCCGGCTCCCGTCTGGAGTTCGCTGAAGGGCCAAAGCTCCGCATTGGTGTGACTGACTGGAATCTGAACATGGGAGCCAACCCGGAGGCGCTGCCATTTGCAGCTCGGCTCGGGTTCGACGGGCTGCAAGTGTCGTTCGGACGGAAGCTTGTGGATGACAAGATGCCTGTGGACAATCCGGAAATGGTTGCTCGCTACGTCAGCCGTTCGACACAATACAATATTCCGATCGACGGGACCTGCGTCGACCGGCTGCATGATAATGGCCTGAAAAGCGACAAGCTGGCCCCGAAGTGGGTGCTCGATTCCATTCGACTGACTAAGGCCTTGAACGTGAAGGTGCTTCTGTTGCCGTTTTTCGGCCGCTGGGCCTTGCAAAGCAAAGACGAAATGGATCATGTCGGCGATGTACTGCGCGACCTGGCACCAGAAGCAGAGAAGGCTGGCGTCATTCTCGGGTTGGAGGACACCATCTCCGCTGAGGACAACGTCCGAGTCATGGACCGGTCACGGTCCGCAAGCGTGTCGGTGTATTACGACGTCGGGAATTCCACCAAGGCGGGGTTCGACGTGGTGAAGGAGATCGGTTGGCTCGGGAAAGACAGGATTTGCCAGCTCCATCTCAAGGACAATCCGTACTACCTCGGCGAAGGGGGCATTCAGTTTCCAGCGATCATCAAGGCAATTCGCGACATCGAATTCTCCGGCTATGCGAATTTAGAGACCGATTCGCATCCGAACCAGTTGGAAGCGGACATGCGCAGGAATCTGACATACATCCGCAGGATCATCGAACAGACCGGATGATATTCAAGAGAGATCAATAGGGGTAAGGGGCTCGTCGGGACCCCGGGTAAACCCGCCACTCATCCCGGCATCGAAGCCAATAGAATAGTCTCTCGAGGTGATCCTATGGCGCCAAGCAAACTCACTGGGTGCACGCGTCGATCGTTCCTCGGCAGATCGTTAGCCGTTGGAGCGGCGGCATCAGCATTAACCATCATCAAGCCCGAACTCGTACGCGGCGCGGGCAAGGAGCGCCTCCGCGCCGGCTTGGTCGGTTGTGGCGGACGCGGCACAGAGGCAGCAATCGACTTGCTGACGGCTGACCCCAGCGTAGAGCTCGTGAGCATGGGAGACATATTTGAGGATAAACTCCAAAGGTCCTTAGCCAACCTGCGTGATCCCGGATTTTTGATGGACGCAAGCCCCAAGCGCGCCGCCGAATTCACGGGCAAGCCTTTGGCGGACTTGGTGGACTCCGTGCGTGAGCGAGTTAAGGTCGATCCCGAACACTGCTTCAGCAGCTTTGACGCCTACCGGAAGGTCATCGCCTCCGACCTCGATGTGGTCTTGTTGTGCACCCCCCCGGGCCATCGGCCGGAGCAGTTCGAGGCCGCGGTCAACGCCGGGAAGCATGTTTTCACCGAAAAGCCGATCGCCAGTGATCCGGTGGGAGCACGTCGGTTCATCGCGGCGGTGAAAAAGGCAGAGGAATCGAAGTTAACGGTCGTCGCCGGTACGCAGCGACGTTCGCAAAGGGAGTATATCGAAACCGTTCAGAAGATCCATGATGGGGCCATTGGGGAAGTGGTAGACCTCAGTGCAAATTACCTCAGCGGACCCGTCATGCATGTGGACCATCGTGACCCGGCGTGGGGCGACATGGAATGGCAACATCGAAACTGGTACTCCTTCGTGTGGATTTGTGGAGATCAGATGGTCGAGCAACATATTCACACGATTGATTTCTGCAACTGGGTTGTGGGTACTCATCCGGTCAGCGTAGTCGCGTCAGGCGGCGTTGCGTGGCGTCCTCGGGAGGAACTCTACGGGAACATCTACGACCACCTGACGGCCGATTTCGTTTACCCCAACGGCGTTCACCTCGGGAGCGCCTGCCGACAGTATCCCAAGGGCTGCTACCGCAAAGTGTGGAACACGATAGTCGGCTCCAAGGGGCGCAGCGATGGCATCGACCTGGGCTCTAAAGGTCTGGATCCGTATGTCCAGGAGCATGTTCGGTTGGTGGACAGCATTCGCGGCGACATTCCATATGTGAATGATGGCATGACGGTAGCCGAAAGCACGCTGACCTGCATCATGGGCCGGGAGGCAGCTTACTCAGGCGTGGAAATCACTTGGGATATGATCATGGCCTCCAAGCAGGACCTTCAGCCGAAGGCTCTCGACTATAAGCTCGCGATGGACGTGCCGCCCGTGGCTGTACCGGCCCACTACACGTTCGTTTGAGGAGAGGTCCTTGGCCAATTGCGAGATCTTGTCATGCGCCGTCTCAGGCCTTGTATTTCCGGCTAGGGTATAGATCACGCGGCATCGTACGCCCCTGGCCTCAGGAACTCGGTTGGGTCCCTACGAAATCCTCGCACCTCGGCGCGGGTGGGATGCGGACACGCGCCTGATCGCATGGTGGCGGTCAAAACCTTTCCAAGACCGAATTCAGCGAACGTTTCGAGCGCGAAGCCCGCGCTATCGCTTGGTAGAGTCATTCCAACATCCGCACGCTGCGTGACGTGAGGCCATGTTACATGGTGATGGATAGATCGAGGGCACGGTACCGGTGAACGGTTCGATGTGCCCGCCCGAACCGTGCATTCCGCTCGGATGGGCCCCGAGGGCTGCCGGTGCCTGATCGGAAGGCTTGTTGAAGGGTACTTGTTATTCGTAGCGCAGGGCGGTCATCGGATCCACGCGGGTGGCTCGACGGGCCGGCACATACGACGCCAGGAGTCCCACGGACGCCAGCAGGAGGGCGACGGCTCCGAGCGTGACCGGATCGGCGGAAGTGACTCCGTACAGGAAGCGCTGCAAGATGTGACCGAGCGCTAGCGCCGCCGCTAGGCCGACGGCCACGCCCGCGAGCGCAAGCCGGGCCCCGCGTCCGACGATGATGCGGAAGACGTCGGGGGCCTGCGCGCCCAGCGCCATCCGAATTCCGATTTCGTTGGTGCGCTGGTTCACAGAGTACGACATCACCCCGTAGACTCCCACGGCAGACAGCACCAGCGCGAGAGCAGCGAAGATGCCAAGCAGCCAGGTGCGGAAACGGGGTTCCGCCACTGTGGACGCCATGTTGTCTTCCATGGTGCGCGTATTGACGACGGGCTGGTTGACGTCAATCTCCTTCACGGCTGCGCACAAGGCCGACGCGGCGCCGAACGGAGCCGTGGCCGTGCGCAGGACGACGGATAGCTGAAAGACCGGCAGGAGGGAGTCGGCTTGCTTGTAGGGTAGATACATCTCGGCCTGGGGATCGACGCCGAGCGCGGGGCGCACGTCGCCCACGACCCCAACCACCTCCATCCACGGAGTGTCCTTGTCCGGAGTTGCGCCGAGTTGCAAGCGCTTGCCCAGTGGATTCTCTCGATTAAAATACGTGCGAGCCATGGTGACGTTCAGGATCACGACCGGAGCGGACTTTTCCTTGTCCGCATCGGTGAACAGGCAGCAACGGAAGCCCGAGGGTTTCGAAATATCCGGGCGTAATGGCGCGATAGCCCGCCGCAACAAAATCGTGCGCGCTCCTGGGCGGCCGTCCTTCGATATTGAAGTGGATGATCGATCCGCCTCCGCTTACCGGGAGGAACGTCGCCGCACCCGCGGACCGAACGCCGGGGAGCGCTCGCGCGCGTGCGACCAGTTGATCGAAAAACAGATATCGTTGCCCGGGCTTCGCGTAGGTCGTCGCGGAGATCGGAAGGTCGGAGACCAGAAGGTGGTCCGGCTGGAATCCCGGCGGCGCCTCTTGCAGACGCCGGAAGCTGCGGAGCACCAGCCCCGCACCGGCCATCAATACCAATGCGAGTGCCACTTCTGAAATCACCAGCGCCGAGCTTAGCCGGTGCTGGCCGGGGCCGGCGGTTGATCCCCTCGATCCTTCGTTCAAGGTTTCGCGCAGGTCGAGCTGGGTGGCGCGCAGGGCTGGAAACAAGCCGAAGAGGATTCCCGTCAGCAATGCGACGCCCGCGGTGAATGCCAGCACCCATCGGTCAAGCCCAATGCTGGTGGCGAAGCCGGGAAGGCTGCCCGCAGCCAGCTTCAGTAAGGGGTGGAGGCTCCATTGAGCCAGCACCAGGCCCAGCCCTCCTCCCGCCAGACCGAGCAGGGCGCTCTCCGTCAAGAACTGCGCGATCACTCTGGAGCGGGTCGCTCCGAGTGCGGCTCGAATCGCAACCTCGCGTTGCCGCGATGAAGCCCGTGAGAGCAGCAGGTTGGCCACGTTGACGCAGGCGATCAACAGAACGAACCCGACTGCGGCGAGCAGCATGATCAGCGCCGGACGGACGTTTTGCGCCAACTTCGATTGCAGCCCTGCGACGTCGGCGCTCACACCCGTGTCGTAAATGGGATATTGCTGCTCCAACCGTTTCGCGACGGTCTGCATTTCGACGCGCGCCTGATCCATGCGGACGCCGGCCCGCAATCGGGCCACGGCAACAATGCCGGGGTGCCAGGAGCGATCATCCGGCAAGGTTCTTGCCCACGGTTCGAACGGCAGGAAAATGTCCGCAGGCTGCAGGATCTGAAATCCGGGCGGCAGAACGCCGATCACCGTATAAGGCCGCGCGTCGAGATCGATGGACCTGCCGATCACATCCGCAGCGCCGCCGAAACGCCGCCGCCACAGTCCATAACTGATGAGCGCCACCGGCGGACCGCTGGCGCTGTCCTCCGTCGCCGAGAATGTGCGGCCCGCGGCTGCATTGACGCCGAGGAGCGGGAACAACCCCGCCGTCGCCATGCGCGCATTGAGGCGCTCCGGATCGCCGCTGCCGGTGAGGGTCAGGGTGGTGGCGCGCGTGGCTTCCATGCCTTCAAACGAGCGGCTCTGGTTTCGCCAGTCGACGAAGTTCTGATAGGAGGTCGAAAAGACCGGAAACTGGCTCTGCTCGAGCACGAGCACGAGTCGAGAGGGGTCTCGAAATGGCAGCGAGCGCAGCAGGACGGCATTCACCACGCTGAAAATCGCTGTATTGGCTCCGATGCCGAGCGCCAGCGTCAGGACCGCGACTGCGGTAAAGCCGGGATTCTTTCTGAGCATCCGCAGCCCGAGCCGCAGATCCTGCCACAGCGTCCGCATAGACACACCCCCGCTAGCCGTGAAGCAATCAATCCACCAGCCCGAGGGGCTCCAACTCCTTGCGATTCAAGGCCCGAACTCGCCCTCTGTGAATGAGAGTGTCCGCTTCCGGTACGACTTGTCCGGATTCCAACGCCGCTGGATGCGCCCACAACCTCGCGCTTCGCAGGAGATCGTGGACCTATGAAAAGGCGAGAATCTTTTTCTTCAACGCTGGCGCTCGCCGCCGCGAAACTGGCTCCGCCGTGAGCGGCATCCGCAAAACGCTGGTGGACCACATGCAGCAACTGAAGGCTCCATTGGTGTGGTGGCCGGGCTGGTGCTTGGCGGATAGCTACGACTGTCGCGGCGGGACCGGTCCGCACGCCGATCGTCCTGCTCGTACCAACTTCTGGACCGCCGATCCGTGTGTCCGTCACCAGAGAAATCGCTCTTGTGACTTGGAGTCTTCCGACGAATCAAAAGCACGGGTCGCCCGTTTACAGGCATTGAGTCCACTTCGCTGGTGATGCAAGACTCCGCGACTGCATTGATTCTCGAATCCAGCGTACGAAGCTGTGTCTGTCGCGAGTCGTCGCCGATGAGCATTGACTTGGCTCGGGCATCGAGGGCAAGGCACACCTTTTTGGCGAGTCCTTCGAAAGTCCTCGGGGCGTGGTCGGCCAGGCCCAGTTGCAGAAAAGATGATCCCGGCTGGCCCTTCGAGCCCGCCCAGCTCCCGGGCGCAGACCGGATTTGATGGCACTCACCGCTACGGCCTTTACTGCCATTCCTGCCGGACAGTACCGGCATAAGATCACATCCGCCCAAGCATCGGAGCTTCGGATCTTAGAACTTGCTTTTTCTCGCTTCCTGACCTTCTCCCGCTCTTGCCTTCTGCAGGAAGGCGATAACTAGCTGCTCTACAGCAACCAACAGCTGCTTGACAGAAACCGGGAATGCGTGCAACACTCCCCCGGGTTGGGCTGAAGGGGGCCTGGAGTCGCGATGTCTAATCGGCTAGCGATTATCGCCGACGACCTCCACACCGAGCCCTCGCTTACCTGCCTGCTACCGGCTCAAGCCGAACTCTGCCACTGCCAATTGCGTTCGGACTCGTCGGCACCTGAAAAAATCCGGGAGTTTAAGCCAGACCTGGTCATCCTTTTGCCGGCCGCGGACCGAAGCCGCGCGCTCGCAATGTTCCAGAGTCTCCCGGAGTGGGACCTCGCCGCTCCAGCTCTCGCCGTGCTTGCGCCCGATTCCGACCCTGAGCTGCTGCAACGGGTAGCCGACACTGCCGACGATTTTATTTTCTGGCCCCCGCGCAAAGACGAGCTTCAGGGCCGCATCGGACGCTTGCTCGGCAAAAGCCCTCGTGACCTGGACATGGTTCGCGAGCAACTGACCCAGGAATTGAGCCTGGCTCAGCTGGTCGGGCGCGACCCGGCTTTCCTTAAGGTCATCCGCCACATTCCCTTGCTCGCCAAAAGTGATGCTCCGGTGCTGCTGCTCGGTGAAACCGGGACTGGGAAGGAGTCGTGCGCGCGCGCGATCCATCACCTCAGCCCTCGCAACAGTCGTCCCTTCATTCCCGTCGATTGCGGCGCGCTGCCGGAGCATCTGGCCGAGAACGAGCTCTTCGGACATGTGCGCGGCGCGTTCACCGGCGCACTCGCCGAGCAGAAGGGTCTGGCCGCCATGGCGGAGGGCGGCACGCTGTTTCTAGACGAAGTGGACTCACTCTCCTTGACGGTACAGGCCAAGCTGCTGCGGTTCCTGGAGGACCACACTTACCGTGCGCTCGGTGCGGATCGCTTCAGCCACGTTAATGTCCGAGTGCTGGCGGCCACCAATCACGACTTCGAAACCTGCGTGCGCGAGAAGCGATTCCGTCAAGATCTTTATTTCCGCCTCAATGTCCTTCAGTTGCGGTTGCCTGCGTTGCGCGAGCGCCGCCAGGATATTGCCCTGCTGGCGGGGCATTTTGTCGAATCGCTGCGCCGGCCCGGCGAGACGCCGCCCAAACGGCTTTCAGCGAGCGCACAGCGGAGTCTCGATCACTACCCATGGCCTGGCAATGTGCGCGAGCTGTTCAACGTCGTGCAAAGAGCGATGGTGCTGGCGACAGATCCGCAGATTCTACCCCATCATTTGGGACTTCCTGACTGCGCCGGCGATTCGCCGGCGCCTGTCTCGTTTCGCGAGGGGAAAGCAAAGGCTCTCGCAGCTTACGAGCGCCTCTACATCGAAGAGATGCTGAGGAAGTATCAGGGCAACATCACGCGTGCAGCTCGTGAGGCGCGCCAAGACCGCCGTGCATTTGGCCGGCTCGTGAAGAAACACGCCCTCGACCGCAGGGCAGTGTAATCCCGCCGGGTCATAATCCACCCACCACCGGATCACTCCAGTGCCATTGCCAGACCACCCCGGCAAGCAGGATTGGCGGCCGACACTCGCTTGGATCATCGCCGTGAGGCGGGTCAAATCCGCCGGCCGAGCGGGTTTTCCTGGTTGGCAACATCATGATTGGTGCGCTGCGGCCCTTCGAGGCGGCGGCTCGCGAATCTGCGATTCTGAGGAAGCTCGGCCTTCTGGATGAGAGTAGCTCCGCCGAGGAGGTACGTTCTCGCGACCCTGCATCGGCCGGGCACCGTCGATTGCCCTGCGATTCTGGCCAGGATCTGGAAGACCCTTGAAGAAATCGCGGCCACAATTCCGGTGGTCTTTCCCGCGCACGCGAGTCCGTCTGTTGGATTCGGGCCTGCAGGTCAGGACGATCGCCGCACCTGTGGGGGGCGCATTTTGATGATCCCGCCGCAGCCCTTATCGACTTTTTGCGGCTGGAATCGGAGGCTGCGTTAGTGATGGCGGATTCCGGTGGAGTTCAGGAAGAAACTACGGTCCTGGGCGTCCCCTGCCTCACTTTAAGGAACAGCACGGAGCGCCCGATCATCATCACCCAACGAACCAATCGACTCGTCGGCATCCAGCCTACGATTCTTGATGCCGCCCGCTAGATTCTTTCCTCCCGATTCGTGTCGGGCAGGATCCCAGCCCTTTGGGACGGCCGTAGTGCCGGACGGATTGTCCGCGTGTCCGCAGCCACCTTGGCTCGGCCCAAAAACTCCCCGCCGAGCCTCCGTTCGCTCACGATTCTCAGCCGGCCAAATCGCTGGCGAACTCCCTCGCAGCATCCCCCGCCTAGACGATCGCCATCGGAACCACCCAAGTCACCCGAGAGTCCTACTGCCCGACTGCAGCCACGAGCCGCTTGTACTGCGCCTGCAACTCCAGGTTGCCGGGTTCGAGTCCCGAAGCTGCGCGATACTGCTGCAAAGCAGATTTGAGATCGCCTCTAGCTTCGAGCGCCCTGCCAAGGTTGTAGTGCGCCTTCACGTCCCGAGGCTGCGAGTCGACCGCCCCACGATACTCGACAATGGCTCGATTCAAGTCGCCTTCCTCCTCGAACGCGTATCCCAGATTGTCCTCGGCGGCGGCGTCTCCGGGTTTGAGCAAGAGTGCAAGCCGGTACTCCGTGATCGCCGCGTCGAGCTCCTCCGCGCCTGCAAGTGCGTTCGCAAGATTGAAGTGAGCCTCGAAGGACCCTGGATTGAAGTAAATCAATTGCCGCAGCTCGGCAATCGCGCGTCCGGCATCACGCTTCTGCTCGAACGTCTGGGCAAGATTCTGGACCGCCGCCGCGTCACCGGGCCTCAACAGAAGCGCGACACGGTACTCGCTAAGCGCCGAGTCGAAATCGCCTTTGGCGGCCAGCAAATTCCCGAGATTGAAGTGCGCCTCGGCGTACCCAGGCCTGATGCGAACCGTGGTGCGCAGTTCCGTCTCAGCACCGGCCAGGTCGCCCGCCGCCGCGAGCGCCAGACCCAGATTGTTGTGGGCTTCGACATAATCGGGGTTCAAACGCAGAGCCTGCCGGTATTCGGCCACGGCTCCGGGTCGATCACCCTGCGCGTTCAGGGCGTTGGCGAGATTGTAGTGCGCCTCAGCGTAGCCCGGGCGGAGCTGGACCACCGCTCGATATTCCACGATTGCGGCGGACCAATTAAGCGCCTGTGCGAAAGCATTACCGCGGCGAAAATGGTCGTCGACTTTGTCTCCGGCCATTGCACGGGGTGGGGCGACAGCAATAAACAGCATGAACAGGACGCAGAGAAACGCGCCTACGATATCATCCCGATCACGCGCGCTCCTCCTCGAACCGCTCTGAGCGAGGCGAAGGGGCTCACGGTAAACTCCGCGAAGGATCTGCTTGGATTTGTTCTCAGCACGGAGCGGCCGATGCTTCTCTGTGGTCAGCATGACAGACGACATTTTCAGCACGACGCCAAACCCGCGGTCAGGCAAGATATTTCAGGCACATGTCCCGGAGCCGGGCGGTTTCATCGTAAGCGTTCCCCTGACCTTCCCACTCGATCGAGTAGTATCCGCGGTATCCCGCCGCCTTGGCGATCGCAAAGGTCTTTCCGACGTCCACACTGATGAACTTCTTGTCGTCGTTGAACTCGCCGTCCTTCATGTGAGAGATGCAATAAGCGTGCTCGAACATGGCTTTCATGGCCCGGCCGTTGTACTCAGCGCCGCGATTCGTCATGGTGTTCCCGAAATCCGGCAGCGCGTGCAGCCAGGGATGATTGGCTTTCTCAATCACGCTGACCAGAAAGAACGGGTCCTCGCTCACGGGGTTGTCATTTTCCAAACTGATCTGGACGTTCTTCTCGGCACCATAATCCGCCACCTGACGCAAGCTGTCGGCGGCAAGCGCCGCGTCGGGTTTGCCGCTGCGCACGCCCGGATTGTTGAGCCGAATGCTGGGACATCCCACGCCGCCAGCAGCATCCACCCAGGTCTTGCCCAGGGCTACTGCTTTCGCCCGCTTCGCAGGATCGGGATCGTAGACGCTGGCCCGGATGTCGCAGGCCATGTCGATGGGCGTGACGCCCACCTTGTCCCAGGCCGAGCGCAACCCGTTAAGATAGTCCGGTTGGGTGGACCGAAAGTGGATGTTCCAGGGCTCAATGTGGATGAGGTCCAACCTTGTCTTCACCGCCTGACCGAAGTCCCTTAGTTCCATTCCGGGGAGCGACTTGTTACGTTCGTAGCCCGAAGGGCTGTCGATGTAAGCTCGAAAGGGATAGGATGCTACCGCCAGCCGCTCCCGGGGCGCGGTGGGAAACTGCATGTGAGGCTGATCAATCGCCAGGGGACGGCCAGGACTGAGCATGGTCGCTCCGGCAACGAACGCCGACGTCTTCAGGAAATCACGTCGCGAGTGTTTATCCATCGTCACTCCTTCAGGAGGATTCTGCTCATTCTCTCCTGCTCTCGTCAAGCGCGAGGATGACTTGCCTGGCTCATTCTCGAACCGAGTTGTGCGTGGAGTTTAGTCCACAGCGCTTTCGCAGGAAGTGTTGCAAACAGGAGCCCGAGGGTTAAGTTGATGAACCGAACCTGCCCGCCTACATCCCCTTCAAGCAGCCACCGCCCTTGCCCTCTCCGCATCATGTGTATCACCTCATAACCTGGGATGGTTCGCCGGGCTCCCTCCCCTCATATCCCCACGCGGTGAGCAGGCCATCGGGCCCTCAAACGACGGATCAACATGTCCTTACCTGGACATATCTACTACCGCAACCTCGAGGCCGCTCAGGCCGAGCCGGCTTTCACTCAACCGAGCGGATCGCGGCGGCTTAGAATTGCTGGATTGATCCACGTACGCCACCTCTGAGCCCTGAGAATCAGGGATGCCAACCTCGAAGGCTCGGTCCCTCCTGTTGACCAAGAGCAGTTTCCGCTGGCCTTGCCGGGTGACAAAGGCCTGAGCATAAACATAGGGATTGTCCAGGTGTGTTTCTACGAGCTTGTCGCCGGGCACGAAGTTGTCGTGCAGCAGTTTCAGCACCCAAAAACGTGCATTGGGCTGCCCGGTGGTCCAGTCCACCATCGAAACGCTTGGAAACTGAGTAGGATAGCCTACCAACTGCGATTCGCCTGCAACCTCGACCCCACGTTTGGCGAGCTCAGCGTAGAGATACGCATACAGGCCTCCGCAGAGAGTCCAATACGAACTTGGAATCGGCTTGGTCACGTGACCCGGCTTGCCTTGTTCGAGATCGTCGGCGGAAATCGAGCCGAGTTCGTCGGTGTCTGTCCACGTCTCGGGCGAGAGCCGCGCGCGGATGGCTTGGATGTAATTAACGACGGCCAGGAAACGATCGGCCTGGTCCCAATAGGTATGCTGCATCACGTCCTGCGTCTCGTCGGGATCGGGCACGGCATAGAAATGGTAAGAGATCATATCGATGGGAATGCCAGGCTTGTGATTCTTGTGATTCAGGAAATATTCGAAATCGTCCGGTGGTTCGCTGCCGAGGGCCAAGGCCACGAACTTGATTTGCGGGTCAACCCGGTGCACAGCTTCCACGATGGCGTCATAGACGCGGGTGTAAGTCTGTGGCGTCATCGAGTGTTCGCTGTCCACTTCATTGAGTATTTCCCACCAGTCAATCTTGTAATGATGGCCGGATTCGTGGCGCTGGCCGTACTCATCGGTGAAGCCGCCCTCGGTGTACCAACTCACGAGGCGCGCGTAGTAGTCTGTTACTTCCTTCAGGCTCGGGTCGCGGAACTCCGTGCCTTGCTCGTAATCCCAGGTCACCTGGTCGGGATCTGCCGGATACGGTACCGGCTTCTCAGTTTTGAACATCCATTGGGGGATCGTGCTGAAATTGAGGATGACGGAGTGCCCAGAGGTGGCGTTAATGAAGTCCTCTGTCATTGGATCGATGACGGAGAAGTCCCAGGAGGTCTTCCCGTTGGCGGGCGGGTCGAGCTCCGCGACGCCGAGTTTTGGATAAGGCAGCCACGGGACATAGCGAACGTAGTCGGCGCCAAGGTTATGCAGCGCCTGAAACACCGGATCGTGTATCTTTGAGCCGCGCCGTAGAGGAGGGTTCACCACCACCTGGAGCGTTGGGGTGGTTTTGGAGACGGCGACGACCTTATTCCAGTTAACTGTGGCATTCACCTGCTGCGGCGGAGCCGCCTGCTCAGGGACCTTTGGCCGGGAGCAAGACGCTGCCAATAAGACGAGCGGGATTAGCCGCAGCGCGCGTGCGCTTGAATGTCTAGTCATGCGGTCTCCGGGAATTGCAGCTCTCTGGGGAAGGGCCAAGCATGATTTGCCGGCGGGGCCGGCGGGGGGCCGGCGGGGGATTGAAAAGTCCAAGCATCCATTTTCCGTCGCCTTACCCCTCACTCGTGCCCGCCCGTCGAGCCGACAGCTAGCGCCCAGAGGCCGCCAACTTGCCGACTGAAAGTGGAAGCACAGAGCGCCCCACCATTCGTTAACACCTTTATTTATCAACAACCTGACGGCTTTATGTCAGTAAGTCACGTCTTTTCAGTAGCCTGACGGCTTTGATCACCGTGGAAAAAGTCCGAGTATTTATTTTCAATAACTTGATGGCTTCGTTCGGAACATTTATGAGAATTACGTAAATAAGCCTAAAACTCATATTCCGTGATCGCCAATCCTGATGTTGGTTGGGACTCCAGCAACCAGAGACCACCAAGCACTCCTCTGAGCTTTACTTCCGCGTAGCGGTGCTGGCTCAACGCACCCCCCGCCGCTATCATCTTGATCTGATTGGCCGTTCGAGTCACGTAAATTCTTGCCCTAATTTCGATAAAGTCGCCACGCTCCGCCACTTGCAACGCTACGTCGCAACGACCCCAGGCACTTTCACGGTTCAGTGCTCGATTTGGTGCATGCGCGCCTGGCGGCGGTGTGGAGGAAGCAGCCGCTCGCCAGGCCCGCGCGACTATCCTTAGAAGAGCAGCTTAAAAGCCAACTGGATCACCCTGGGCCCTCCAGTGGGCAGAGTACTAGTGATTACCCCAAAAGTCCCGGGAGCAAGGCTGGTACTGGGGGCGGCGAACTGGGTGTGATTCCAGGCGTTATAAAATTCGGCGCGCAATTCGGTGTTCAATCGCTCAGTGATGGGGGTGCGCTTGAACGCAGCGATATCCCAGTTGTTGATGCCAGGTTCTTCGATACTGTTGCGGCCCGAATTTCCCTGCAGGTGAATTGGGTTCGGGCAGTTTACCTTAGACCCCGACGTAATAGGAGTGAGGTCACCAACTGGGCACCCGGGATACACAAAGGAATTGCTGTTGAGCCAATGCGTATAGCTCTTGTTAGCGGGATAAGCAGGCCCAACTTTGTCGGCATAGGACGTGCTGAAGGCTCCCTGAACCTGCCAGTCCGCGGGTAAGGTGACGGACTCATACTGACCGCTCGAAAAAGTGGTGACACCACTCACTTGCCAACCTGTAACCACCTTGTTGAGCGCTCCAGAGACGCCGGAAAGGTAGCGCCGGCCCCGACCGAACGGCAGATCGTACACGTAGCTCAATACGAAGCGGTTTCGCACATCGTAATCTCCATTGCCTTTGTCTATCGTTTTGAAGCAGCACTGTGACGCCGAGAAGTCGTCCGTATTGCCCAAATCGAGCGTATGGCTCCAAGTGTACGCTGCATTCAGGAACATGCCGCCGCCGAACCGCTTGGTGAAACGTACGGCGAGGCCGTTGTAACTGGACCAGCCCCCGTTGTAATCGAGCAGGATCCAACTGTAGTTCGGGTAGGGAACGCGATCAGCAATCGGGATGGTGCCCGTCGGGTCAAAGGTCGGCGCGTCTTCATTCCGCCGCTGGGGAAGCCTCTGGCCCACATTGCCGATGTACCCCACATCCAGGAACATGTTGTGAGAGAACGTATGCTGGATGTCATAGTCCCATTGCTGGACGTAGGGGGTACGACTGCGCTTGTCCAGGCTGAACGGCACCGTGGTTCCACTACCGAAGGAGCCGGTCGGAAAGAGACTCGACATCGAGAGTGTCGGCTTAGTGGGATCGGAATTCAACGTCTGGGTTGTGTAAAAGGCGGGCAAGACCACCTCAAACTGGAGCTCATTCCAGTTGTCAGTGGCGTAGAAAATGCCGAAGGCCCCGCGCATTACCGTGTTGTGGAGGAATGAAGGGCTGTAGGAGAATCCCACCCGGGGAGCAAGGTTGTGCCAGTCGGGATCGACGATGCCGTTCCGCACGGCCCCCGAGCGTGAATATTCCACGAGCTGCGTCGTAGGATCAAACCAACCGGTCTTGGAACTACGGTCCCACGGCGTCTGACCGTACTCATACCGGACGCCGAGGTTGAGAGTAAAGTTGGGACGAACCCGCCAGTTATCTTGCAAGAACCCCGCGTAATAATTGCTGATCAGGTCCTGTGAGGAGTCCCCGACGGAAGCGGTGGCACTCAGCGGATCACCCAACAAAAAGTCACCCAGGCTATTACTGGTGAAGAGACCATTGAAGCTGACACCCGGTACTCCGCCAAAATCGGTAATTTGATTGAACAATTCGTGAATGTAATTGACACCCATTTTGAGGTTGTGGTTGCCGCGGACGATACTCAGGTTATCGACCACCTGGTAGTCCTGATCGAGCGCTCCAATGGACTCCGATGGAGAGCCCGGATCACTAAAGTCGGAGACCCCGGCACCGGGCACGCCGAAATCAAATGGATTGGGCGACGTGTTTGTGAACGAAAAGGCCGACTGGGCATAGTTTTGAGTCAAGGCGCCCTGACCGACCAGGTAGGTCCTGCCGCGATTGTATCCCAGGCGCGCCTCGTTAACGATGGTGGGTGAAAAAGTATGCGTCTCCGTAAGCGTGAACAGTGTGTCGGAGAGCGGCCAGGAACTGCCGGACAAGGGCAGAGCCCCCGGAGCGAAAGTGGGGCGGTTATCGTGGGTGAAGGCGCCCCAAAGCTGGTCGCGCGAAGTCAGCGCCTCATCGACGCGGGCGTTATATTGGTCGCTGTTGACGTAGCCCCTCGCCGAAATGGCATAGTTGTACACGGGAAAAGCGCCCGCTGACGGAATAGATGGGTTGGCAACATTGGGAGCCGGCCAATAGGGAAGCCATTTCTGCGTGGTCGAGTTGAGCATGCTCGTGGGGATCAGATTTCCGGGGAAGGGCTGCCCAGTGGCCGGGTTGATGACATCGACACAATGGGGGGAATGGGCAGTCGCAGCAGCCTGGCAATAAGCAGAACTGGTCGGGAAAAACCCGGTTCCGCCGCTATTGTCGGCAAGATTTCCAGCCAATTGGGCCGGGCTCGGGTCAAGGGCCGTCAGGTTCGTCACCGTGGGGTTGCGCAGGCCCTCATAAGAAAAGAAGAAGAACGTTTTGTCGCGGCCGTTGTAATACGGCAAAACCACCGGACCGCCAATCGTGGCCCCAAAATCATTGTATCGGACGATGCCCTTCGGCAAGCCAGTCAGATTCGAGAAGAAGTTGTTCGCATTCAGGATATTGTTCTCAACATAGTCATACGCGTCGCCGTGGATGTTATTCGATCCCGATTTCAGGGTGGTATTGATTACGGCTGCGGACCTTCCATACTCCGCGGAAAAATTACTGGTTTGAACATTGATCTCCTGGATGGCGTCGAAGGAAGGCCGCAGGTTGGCGCTTCCGAAGCGCGCGTTGCGGGACTCAATGCCATCGACAATAAAGCTCTCGTCAGACTCCCTTCCTCCTGCCACGCTCGTCGTAACGTTTCCCTGTCCGGCTCCGGTCCAATAGGAGGCCGGGGAGTTACCTTGGCCAATGGGCGCGACTCCCGCAGACAAGGCCACCAAGTCAATGAAATTGCGGTTGACGATGGGCAGATTCTCCACCGCCGTCTCCTGGGTGATCTGGTTCATGGACGACGTCTGGGTTTCGAGTTGCACCACACCTCCCGCGCTCACCTCCACCGTCTGAGTAGTGGCGCCGACGCGCAGGGTGACATCCACCCTGGGGCGTTGACCCACCAGAAGTTCAATATCCGAGACCGCGGCGGTTTCGAAGCCTTCCTTGGACGCCTCAACACCATAGTGGCCCGGCTTTAATTCGGCAAAGAGATAGTCGCCACCTGCGTCGGAAGTCGCTTCAAACTTGATACCCGTATCCACCGCCGTGAGGGTGACTTTAGCTCCCGTCACCACGGCTCCACTAGGGTCATGCACTGTACCCAGAATGTCACCCGTGATCGACTGACCGAAGCTGGCGCGAGCCGTCACCATCAACGAAACCAGGGCCAACGAAAGAACAACTGCTTTAGAGCGCGTCCGCCACATAAGAGATACCTCCTTTGTGATTCTCCAAAAGGGCTTTCTTTGGTTTACTGCCTGTCCGCCAGCAACCGACCCATAGGACCACCGCACGTTTCGACGTCTTATTCGAATTGCTTGTGGTGCCGTCGGCTGCCGAAGTGACGCGCACCGCCCACGGAGCGCCATCCGGCCAGAACCAATGCCAATTGCGCTTAAGATTGGGGTCGGCAACAAAGGCCGGGTGGCAAGCGAAAGAGCACGCTCGTGGAGGGATGATTATTCTGGTCCTCATCTGGCGAGCGACGAGGTCGATACTCCTCGTGCCTCCTCTGGCGGACCAACTCACCGACGCAATGCGCACATATACGCCCGTTCAATTCTTTTGTCAAGAAAATAATGTCTTTATCAGCCGAAAATCCTTGACAGGCTCAAATTGCGAGTGATATCAGTGCGGGTTGCTTCTGTGCCGCTTGCGATCTCTGGAGCCGAACTGACCGTCATGACAATTACGATAGCCCCGACGACGCGTCGCCCGGACTGGACGGTCCGCCGGTTTGTTCTGCACATTACTGAAGGAGTCTCCGCTTTTGCGCATCGCTGACATCCAAGTTCACCCGATTCCGATGAAGGGCTCCTGGTTGAGCGAGGGGCTCATCGCGAACCCCATGTCGATCTATCCCGAGTATCGGGAGCAGCGGCAGAGTTGGTATGGTCCGATGACTTCGGCCATTGTGGAGATCTCCACCGATGGCGGGATCCGCGGCCTCGGCACAGTTGGAGGGGGCAAAGGCAAGCTGGCGGCGACGGTGGTGGACGAGCAGTTCAGGACCTTACTCATCGGGCGCAACCCTTTCGATATCGAATTGCTTTGGGAGCAGATGTTCCGCGCCTCGCAATTCTACGGGCGCAAGGGAGCGGTGATTGAGGTCATCAGCGGCATTGATCTTGCCCTATGGGACATTGTCGGCAAGGCGGCGGGACAGCCGGTTTACAACCTGATCGGAGGGAAGACGAAGGAAAAGATTCCAGTCTACGTCACAGGGAATCTCACGGGGCGCCACCTGCAACAAGGATTTCGCCACGTCAAACTGGCGGTCCCCCATGGTCCTGCTGATGGCAAGCCAGGCCTCAGGAAAAACATCGAATTGGTGGAGCGCACCCGGAATTTGATCGGGCCCGATGGAGACATTATGCTCGATTGTTACATGGCCCTTGACGTTCACTACGCCATTGCCCTCGCCAA
>DASYYZ010000177.1:0-1755 GCA_035946735.1 Terriglobia bacterium | reverse complement strand
GGACTCGGCCAATGCCGTGCTCGCCCGCTTCGTCGCCGACTACAACCGCCGCTTCGCCCGCCGTCCACGGGAAACCGGGGCCGCATGGCGTCCCGCTCCAGCGGACTTGGATCGTATCTGCTGCTTTGTTCACTCCCGCGTAGTCAGCAATGACAACATTGTGCAGTGGGATGGCCGTCGTCTCCAGATTCCTCCCCAAGGCCGCCGTTTCAGCTTCGCCGGTGCCAAGGTAAACCTCTATCACGCTCTCGACGGCCGTATCTCGCTCTGCTATGGCGAGACCAAACTTCAACACACCCTGGCTCCGCCAGGGTGACACTTTCACGTTGCTGTTAGGGTGACAGAATCACGTTGCTACAACAGATGCTGCTGGCGAGACGGCAAAGACGCGGCGGAAAGACAGGGTTCGTATCACAGGGCCGCGGAACAAAAAGGCCGGTATGCGTTCTTCTCGAGAAGCTCGATGACTCGAGATGCGCGCATACCGGTGGCCGAAAAAATCAATACGTTATAAAGACCCAAGTCGCGCTACATTTCCTCGCTGGTTCCGGACTAAGCGTCACCGGCCTCGAAGCGCGAGGCTTCACCGTGCAGGGAGGCAGCAAGTTCCCTCCGAGTTGAAGCCGGTTATAAACCAGCGGCGGCGAAGAATGAGCCACCGCTGGTGCCTGCGCAGGGTGAGCGACCGCACGGTTCGGTGCGGCCCACGGACCATACCAGTTCGGAACAACATCCTGCTGGGCATGCGCCGGAAGCAGCATCGTAAAGAGCGTGCCTAACAGGATTGCAAGAGATGCCAGGCCCTTGCACAGCCCGATACCGATAGATCCGTACAGGGAAACCCTTTGGTGAATCCCGTTTGACTCGTGGCGATCGCAACGGGAACAAATCATGAACCTGATCTTGCCTTCAACTTCAGGTGGAGTCCATGGAGATGGTCTGAATTGATATGAAGCGATCTGAAGAATGACGGGGCGGTAGGGCTGCACCAATGCAACTTTATGCGAACCGCTGACAGCGCTGTTGCAAGTTAGTCTTCCGAAGGAGCCTTCGGGGCTCCGCGTGGATTTTCTGGATCCAGGCCGGCAGCGCTCATGATGGCGCGTCCGAATTCTTCCGCCGAGAAGACGATAGGTCCGGTCGGTGCTGAGCCCCCGGCATCCTCTTCGGCATGGGGTGCGACGAAACGATAGCCCCGCCCTACGACCGTCTGCAGGTACTGCGGCTCAGCGGCATCATCCGCCAAGGCGCGGCGAATTTTGCGGATGGCGGTATTGATTCCCTGTTCGACATCGACGAACACGTCCTGGCCCCACAAAGCGCTGGAGATCTGCTCGCGCGTAACCAACTCCCCACGTTTGTCGACCAGGAACATCAGCAACTGCAGCGGCAGTCCCTCTAGCCGTAACGGGACTCCCCTGCGCGAAAGCTGAAAACGGCTGTAATCCAATTGGAAATCGTCGAAACGAACACTCTTCTGAGGCACGGCTAAACTCCTATTTCCCTGATCCCAAGCCAGGCGCGCCCTTTTTGCGGTTCAGAAATTCTGTTCTGCCAGGATGGCTGTGTCAAGCCTTATCGAACCGGTAATGCCAAACCCGGGCCGCGCCAATCAGATTCGTGTCGTCGCCCAAAGAAGCCAACATCAGCTCGGTTTTTTCCGCTGGGACAAAGCGGCAGCCGCTCCGGATCAGCGTCCGAATTCGATCCAGAAACAGGTCGGAGCTCTTCATGACGCTGCCGCTGAGCACAATC
>DASYYZ010000176.1:0-13865 GCA_035946735.1 Terriglobia bacterium | reverse complement strand
CAGCCCTTTGACGGCTCCAAAGTCTATCGGCTTCCCAACCCACAGATTTCCACAGAGGTGCCGGCGTGAATCCCTTAAAGAGAAAAGATTCCTGGACCTTCAAAAGAGAAAAAACTCTTGCCAACCAAGAGAGAATCTACCCGGGCCACGCTGCTCTCACTGACGCTCGTCCCTGCTCTCAAAAGCCACAAGGTTGAAAGCGAGCCTTGCGCTACACTCCTCCCCGCCCTGACCCCTGACGCCTAGCCTCAGTCCTCCACCTCGATCCGCCTCATGGGCGCGCTGCGCTCTTCCTCGCGCAGCCAATCGAGGGTTTCGTCAATGCACACCCGCATCGCCTCCAGCACTTCGATTCCGGCGTTTTTGAGATGCTGTCTCGACTTCGAGGTCTTTGAGCGGCGGCGGCGCAGCAGAGGAAGGATTTCCCTCACGAACCAGAGTGCGAGCGGTGGAATCTCGGGCGGCTCACGCCGGCTGGACTGAGTCCTCGCTTTTTTTGATCTTGGCATCTTCGTTTCTCCCCAGAACCACGATTAGTTCGCCATCCTTGATGCGCGCGCTGAGCGGCTCAAGGTGGACCATGCGCTGCGGCAGCGCCACGTGCCTCTTCACCGGACCGATGCGAATGATCAGCTCGTCCAGGTGCTTGTGCAGATTCACGTCTTTGGCGGTAATGAACGGCAGCCGCAAGCGGAGTTGATATTTGCCGTCCGTTTTCTTGAAACGGTAAGGTGACTCATGATAGAAGCGATCGGCCGGGTCGCGTCCCGCGAAGAGCGTCTGGGCCAGCGCCCGCAGGCGCTCCGCGCCCAGCACTTCGTCCTGAAAGAGCGGCACCCGCCAGACCTGAACGGGAGCGAAGAACTCCTCGATGGCGCTGATCCAGCGCTCCTGGGTCTCGCGCCAGGCGCTGAAGAACGTGTCCTGGATGCCGGGCGGCAGAATGCGGTTCACGATCACCGCGTCCACGGTGAGGCCGTAGAGGCAGAAGAAAGTGAAGGCGCGCTGGGTTTCCTTCAGCACCATCTTTTCAGGATTGGTCACGAGGCGCACGGTGGTGACCTTGGGGTCGGCCAGCAGCTTATCGATGCCTTCGAGCTTGTGATGCAGTTCCTGCAAGTTGTCGAAGTAGCTTTCTTCAGGCAGCGGCACCGAGGTGAACGTGCTGAGCATGGGCCGGACCACTTTGGCAACCCGGCGCTCCACCTTGAAGATCTTTGACATGTACCACTCAAGCGTGGTGGGAATACTGACAAAACGCAGCGACTCGCCGGTGGGCGCGCAGTCGAGCAGGATCACGTCGTAGGTTTTCTCGCGCACGTACTGGTTCACATAAAGCAGTGAGCTCACTTCCTCCATGCCCGGAAAGATGGCCAGTTCTTCCGCCAGCGTCTGCTCCAGGCCGGAGACATTCAGCAGCCCCGCCACGTAGCCGTAGACCGCATCCCAGTGCCGCCCGATCTCCTCCTGAACGTCCACTTCCTGAATCCACAGGTTCTTGGCGACGCTTTGCGCGCGTCCCGCTTCGCGATTCATCAGTGACGTGTCGAGATCGAAGCAATCACTGAGCGAATGGGCTGGGTCCACCGACATCACCAGCGTCCGATAGCCTCGGCGCGCAAGTTCCAGCCCGGTGGCGGCCGAGATACTGGTCTTTCCGACGCCGCCTTTGCCGCTATAGAGGATGATGCGCATATATTTCTAGAGTAGCACGGCCAGCGGAGGCCTCGACCGTCGCGTTGCCGGTCAGGATCGAAAGAACCTGGCTAGCGCCTGAGCGCGTGCAACAGTTGCCGCGCTGCGATCAGAATCGGATCCCAGACGCTTGAGAAAGGCGGCGCGTAACTGAGGTCAAGCTGGTAGACCTCCTCGAAGGTCATGCGCGCGTGCAACGCGGTGGCCAACACATCGATGCGTTTGGCAACGCCTTCGGGGCCCACCATTTGTGCGCCCAGGAGCCGGCCACTCGACCGATCAGCGCTGAGCTTCACCGTGATGTCCTGCCCGCCGAGATACCGGGCTCGCGCCGCCGAGCGAATCGTCGCCTCCGCTACCCGGAAGCCGGCATCCTGAGCCTCTTTGCGGCTGAGGCCGGTGCGCGCCACTTCCAGGTCGAACACCTTCGCCACTGCGGTTCCCACGATGCCGGGAAATCGTGTGCGGCCGCCCGCTGCGTTCTCACCCGCGACGCGTCCTTGCTTGTTGGCCGTGGTGCCGAGAGGAACGTAAACGCGCCGGCCGCTCACCAGGTTCAGCGTGTCGGCGCAATCGCCGGCGGCAAACACTCCAGCAACGCTAGACTCCATGTAATCGTTCACCGCTACCGCCCCGCCGCTGCCCAGAGCGACGCCGGCTGCCTGTGCAAGCTTCACGCGCGGACGCACGCCCGTGGCGAGCACCACGCAATCCGCCTCGACGCTGCCCTGGTCCGAATGCACGCGCCGCACCGCGCCCTGAGCATCGCCAGACAGCGCCGCAACCTGAGCGCCGGTGATCACCTGGATTTCATGCCGTGCCAGCTCCTGCTCGACCGCCTCGCTGATCTCGTCGTCAACTGCTTCGAAGAGCCGTGGCGAGCGCTCGAACAGCGATACGGCGTGTTCATCAGTCTTCAACGCTTCCGCCATTTCGAGCCCGATGTAGCCTCCGCCGATGATCGCCGCGCGGCGCACGTGCGCGGAGGCGAGATACTGCTTGAGCCTGACGGTCGATTGCAGGTCGTTGACGTGGAAAACGCCGCGAAGGTTGAGCCCCTGAATCCCGGCCTCGGCAGGCTCAGCGCCGGTAGCAACCACGAGATGGTCGTAAGGCACATCCTGCGGACCTCCGGCTCCCGGCGCCAGAACGCTGATACGGCGGCTGCTGGTCGAGATCTCCACGACTTCGTGGTGGGTCAACACGTCGATGTCGCGTTCGGTCCGGAAAAAGTCCGGCGAGTGCACGCGCAAAGAATCGGCGTCTCGAACCAATCCCTCAACGTAATAGGGCAGCCCGCAAGCGGAATAGGAAATGTCCGGACCCTTCTCGTAAACGCGGATCTCCATCCACCGGTTGAGGCGCCGCGCCTGGCTGGCCGCGCTCAAGCCGGCTGCCACGCCGCCAATTATCACCAGGCGGTCACGAGCCATGCGAGCGACACTCCGCGATGGGTTTCATGGTTGAGGCGCTGTTGGTTGCGCCGACGGAGCTGGAAGCGGGGGTGGATGAGACGGAGCCTTGTTCTCGTCGCTCACCGAGCAGGAGAGGAGCGGCTCGACCATCTTTACCATCACGGCCTGGAACTGCTCCACCATGGCGGGCTGCTCCCAGATGGCCTGCGTATCGCCGGCGCGCCCATAAGCGATCACCAGGTATGCTCCCGGTTTCACACGAGGCAGAAGAAAGTAGCCGTCGGCATCGGCCGTGCTTGTGGGGAGTTTCTGCCCGGCTCGCGCACTGGTTTGCGCGGACTCGAGAAGAAACGTTTCCATTCCGGTGAGCCGCTTCATGCAGGAAGGATCGGTCCCCTTCTGCAGATGCTCAAGCACTTGCTTGCCGGCATCGGTGTCCACCACTAGAATGTTGGCGCCCGAGGCGGGAACGCCTTGGCCACTCGCGGCAAAAACAACCCGTCCGGCAAGCTCGCCGTCATTGAAGACCTCAGGAGTCTTGCTGGCCGACTTGTGCTCCACGCGCACACGGTCGGTACGATCGTTGCAGGATGTGCCGAGCACAACGAGGAGCGGCACAAGCAAGCCTACCCGCATGGCGGTCGCAGAAAAACCAGAGCCGTGATGATTCCTGAGCTTGGCGACGATCAGCATTAAGCGACGGGCTCCTGATGCTGCCCTCCTATTGTGACGCAAAAGACAGTCGCCGCAAGACTGATTCGCGCGCTGCGCCGCCTTTACCAAATGCCTTTAGGAAGCTTACTGAGGAAGACCGAACGAACGGAAGGGGTTCCGGGGTGGCGAAACACGGCCCTTTACTGCCTGCCGGTGGTCCGCCAGCACTGCGAGCAAGGCGCGGCGCTCGAGCACCGAAGAGTGCACGGTGCAGAGGGAAAGGGCATCCAGCGATCGGATAACTCCATGCACGCGCCGCTGGTGCTCCAGCAACACGCTGGCAGAGCCGCCATTCGAGTAAGCCCAGGACCAGTCCGACACCCAGCGCACGATCGGCGCCGGACGGCGGATTGGTGAGCGATGCAGAGGACCGTCCGGCCTGCTCATCTGGCCCAGGCAATCGGGAGCCGTGAGGAAGATCAGCCGTCCGCTTCGAAGGAGCGTTTGAAGATGAAGTCCGCTGCCGCCCAAGGCGCGCGCGAGATCGGTGAGGCAACCTGCGCCAGCCATCGCCACTACTTGCTGGCCGACTTCGAGTCCCTCAAGGATAAAGCGAACGAACTCCGCAGGTCCCTCCTGCCGGCGTACCACAAGCTGGCAGCACTTACCCCCAAGCGGACGGGCACTCGTAACAGGGCTTAGTCCCAGACTCATACTCGGGGATTATCTGTAAATCCCCGGTTAATGTCAACTATGTTGATCGAGTTATATTTAACCGCTATTTACTATGTATTTAGTCAATATTCTTTAACGCCAACCTCTGGTTGCCGTTCTAAATCGAGGATTTTCGCGCGCGGCCGGACCGGTTAAAATGATATGTGCCTGCAAAGCCGAGTAGCGCTACCGAGCGCGTCTCCGTCGTCAAGTACTTGAACACTGCACCGCTCATCTGGGGACTCGAGCGCGGCCCGCGGCGGAAGAAGTACGAACTCGCTTTTACCACGCCCGCAGGCTGCGCCGAGGATCTTCGCACCGGGCGGGCCGAAATCGGAATCATTCCTTCGATCGAGTACCAACGCATCGACGGACTTAAGGTACTGCCTGGGATCTCGATCGCCTCCAAGCGGCGCGTGCGCAGCGTGCTCCTGCTGGCCCAAGTACCCATCGAGCAGGTCCGTTCCGTCGTGCTTGACGCGTCCTCACGCACCTCAGCCGCTTTGGTTCAGATCCTGTTCCGAAAGTTCTATAGCATGGATGTGATGACACTGCCCGGTGAGCCTGATCCAAGTGCCATGCTGCTTCGCGCGGACGCCGCGCTGCTCATCGGGGATCCCGCTCTGGTCTACCAAGGACCGGCTCAGATGATCGATCTGGCGGCGGAATGGAGGAAGTTTACAGGGTTGCCCTTTGTGTTCGCGGTGTGGACCTGCCGCTCTGGAGAGATTTATAGCATCGACGACGTCCGGCGCGATTTCGAGCGAGCCCGGGACGAGGGATTGGCGCACATCCCCGAAATTGCTCTGGACTGGGGATCCCGTTTGGGGCTGGCCGCCGGGGAGGTGAGCGTTTACCTCACCGAGAACATCGACTATACTTTGGACGAGGAGAACCTGGCCGGCCTTCGTCTTTTTTACAAGCTGGCCGCAGAGGCGGGCGTGATCCCGGCGGTGAAGGACCTCGACTTTGCCTGATCGGCGCCGCCCGGTCGGGCTCGTCTCGCCTTGACGCTTCTGGCCGGTTTCGTATGAGCCTGACTCACTCACAAGCGCTCGATATGCTCCGCTCCGACGACCTGATCGGTCTCGGCATGGAGGCGGACACTTTGCGGCGGCGCCTGCATCCCGGCAATGTTGTGACCTACCAGATCGACCGGAATATCAACTACACCAACATCTGCACCGAATACTGCTCTTTCTGCGCCTTCTACCGGCCGGTGGGCTCGCTCGAAGGTTATCTGCAGCCGCTGGAGGCGATCTTCCGGAAGATTGATGAGACCCTGGCGCTCGGCGGCACCGGAATCCTGATGCAAGGCGGCCTTCACCCGGACCTTAAGATCGATTACTACGAGGGCTTGCTTTCCACGCTGAAGCAGCGCTATCCGCGGCTGCACTTGCACTGCCTCTCCGCGCCGGAGATTCTCAACATTGCGGAGATCTCAGGCCTCAGCCTTCCGGACACTCTCGCGCGTTTGCGCGACGCCGGGCTTGATTCGATCCCCGGCGCGGGCGCGGAGATCCTGGACGACGAGGTGCGGTTCCGAATTGCCCGGCTCAAGTGCAGTACGGAGGAGTGGCTCAACGTTCACCGGGTTGCGCACCAGCTCGGGCTGCGAACCACCGCCACCATGATGTTTGGTTGCGGCGAGACGATCGAGCACCGCGTCAACCACTTCGAGCGCATCCGGCGGCTGCAGGAAGAAACGGGTGGCTTTACCGCTTTCATCCCTTGGTTCTTCCAGCGTGAAAATACTTCTCTCGGCCGTTTTGTGAAAGAAGAAACCACGGCCGTCGAATACCTGCGGACCCTGGCGGTGTCCCGCCTGTATCTGGAGAGCATTCTCAACGTACAGGCATCCTGGCTGACGCCGGGCCACAAGATCTGCCAGATCGCGCTCGGTTTCGGCGCCAATGACGTGGGCAGCATTTTGATCGAGGAGAACGTTGTCCACGCTGCCGGGTGCCGCAACACCTCAAGCGAGGATGATCTGCGCCGTCTCATTGCCGACGCTGGATATCGCCCCATCAAACGGGACACCCTTTACCGGACTTATTTTCTCAACTGACGCTTGGGCCGGCTTTGAACTAGGCGAATCCTCTACGCTATTTCCTATTGCAATATACAAACTCTTCCGCATTGACGCCTTTTGGGGCTCAGGCGATTCTAATACTGCGTTATCGGAGCGGTACGGCGTGATCGCGGCTCGCTCCCCCCCAGCTAGTTGCGGTCACGCCCTCCTCCGTGCGCTTTTCGGCCCGCAACATCCTCGAATCGCTGCCTGAAACTTCAAGTCTGTATTAACCTACCTGAACTTGACTTCCGCAAGAACACCGGTAATCTTATTGCACCGCGCTACGCGCTCTCCGTGGACTCATGGACGGTCATGAGACTAGATTCACGATGCGGAATAGTAAACAGGAGGGAATCGTGCAAAAGGCTCATGCGCAATTTAATTTCATCGTCATCGTTGGCTTGGCATTGGCGTGCCTGGCAGGACTTACCCACACGGCGGCGGCGCAGACCAATCCGGTGCCGCTGATTAATGATCCCTTGGTTCCCGGTTCCGCGGTGCCGGGAGGCAAGAGCTTTACACTCACCGTCAACGGCACCGGCTTCGCGAGCGGAGCTTCAGTGCTGTGGAACGGCGTCGCGCTGCTCACGGTTGTGAACTCCCAAAGCAAGCTAACCGCAACCGTTCCCGCGGCGGACATCGCCACCGCAGGAACGGCACTTGTCAACGTGACGAACCCGAAAGCCTCGCAAGCGTCGAACGTGTTGGCTTTTCCTGTCACACAGGCGAGCACAGCGGTCGCTTTCGCAGGTTTTTCGCAAGTGGGGACTCTCTACGCGCAGACGCTGGGGGTCGCTGACTTCAATGCTGACGGCAACCTCGACGTCGCCTTGCTGGACGGCCAAGGCAACATTAATGTCCTGCTGGGCCATGGCGACGGCACGTTTTCCGCGCCTGTCGTCAGTCTGTTAGGGGCACCAACAGCGTACGGAGCGGTCATCAGCGACTTTAACGGCGATGGAAAGCTGGATATTGCCACGTCGTACGTCGGCATCTACTTCGGTAACGGCGATGGCACGTTTACTGCCGGGCCACAGTACCCGGAAGGCCCCTACGGTGGTGCGGAGATTTCAGCGGGCGACTTCAATCGCGACGGGCTAGTCGACCTTGCGGTTGTTGCGTGCGGAAATTACTGCACGACTTACGTACTTCTCGGCCAGGGCAACGGAACCTTTCAGAATGATGGAGGAACTGACGGAGCGAGCGGCAGCCCCCCTGCTGTGGGCGACTTTAATCGGGACGGCAAGCTCGACCTTGCTGAGAGCACGTACCTTAGCTATACGTATTTACCCCTCATACTTCTCGGAAATGGCGATGGCTCCTTTCAGAATGGGATCACCTATGGCACTACCGAAATGAGCACGGTGAGCACCGCGGATTTCAACGGTGACGGGCTCCTTGATTTGGCGGGAGTCGATATCAGCTACAGTGCCGTCGATATCCTTTTTGGTAACGGAGACGGGACCTTTGGCAGCGCGGTGAAGTACAGCACCGCCTCTCAAGCCTACAACCTGTTCGTCGGTGACTTTAACGGGGATGGCAAGCCGGACGTGCTGGCCGTAACGAATACGGGCACCGCGTCCCTGCTGTTAGGCAACGGAGACGGAACTTTTCAGAACCATGTGGATTACAGCTTAGGGACCTCCGGTTCCGTTCAAGCCATCGGTGACTTCAATCGTGATGGCAAGCTCGACTTTGTAACTGCCGGGTTTGGCCAGGACGTCGTCTCTGTTTTCCTCCAAACCGCCGCGCAGTTGTCTCCCACCAGCCTGACGTTCGGCGATCAATCCATCGGCACCACCAGTCCACCGCAGACGGTCACGCTCACGAATGTCGGCAACAGCACCATGACCATTTCCGGAGTCGCCGTCACCGGTACCAATTCCGGCGACTTCGCCCAGACGAACACTTGCGGCACCAATCTCGTCGCGGGAGCAAGCTGCGCCATCAGCGTCACCTTCACTCCTACCGTCACCGGGACTCGTGCGGCGTCGCTCAGCGTTACCGACAGCGCCGTGGGAAGTCCACAGACCGTCAGTCTGACGGGCACGGGTACACAGGCGACCGTCACGCTGTCTCCCACCAGCCTTACCTTCGGCGTGATCCTGGTTAAGAGCAGCACCCAACCGAAGCCTGTGACGCTCACCAACACGGGCAACGGGTCGCTCGCCATCACCAACCTCTCTACGACGGGCGATTTCAGCCAAACCAACACTTGCGGGTCGAGCGTGGCCGCCGGAACGAGTTGCATCATCAACGTCACCTTCAAACCCACGGCTACCGGAACGCGCACCGGCACGCTGTCCATCACCGATAACGCTCCGGGCAGCCCGCAAACCGTCGCGCTCACCGGCACGGGAACCGTGGTGAAGCTTTCCGCCGCCAGCATCAATTTCGGCAGTCAGAAAGTGGGCACCACCAGCCCGCCTGTGCCGGTGGCGCTCGGCAACGCGGGGACGACGCCCCTCGGCATCTCAAGCATCAAGATTGGTGGCGCCGATCCCGAAGATTTCGCCGAGACCAATAATTGCGGTCAGAGTCTGGAAGCGGGCAAGAGCTGTACCATCACGGTGAGGTTCACGCCTACCGCCACGGGAACGCGTAGCGCCTGGTTGGGGATCAGCGACAACGGCGGAGGCAGCCCGCAGCGGGTGGCGCTCAGCGGCGACGGAACGTAGTTGACCTGGAGCAGGTTGCGGCCCGCGCCACCACCGCCAAGGTTCAGGTGCTCAGGATGGCGCATCAGACGCTTTTGGTCGTGGGAGCGCGGGCGTCGCCGGCAGTGCCGGGTCTCGCCGGCTGTCTTGCCTGAGGACCTCGATCGCCTTTGAAAAATGGTCAGCCTACGCGTTGGGTTTTATTCCTCACTTACCACATTATCTTGTGGTTTGCCCTTTACACCAGTGAGGGTTCGTGGTAGCTTGACCTCGGGAATCATTCGTGTCTGCTTTATCCGGCGTGCGCCAGCACGAAGGCGTACATGAAGTTTGCTCTTGATCGCCCTCTGCGGAGGCAGTCTGGCTCCGACACGGGCCGCAATCCGGAACAGCGTGCAAGGCGGGCGATGTCTTCGGCCCGGCGTCTCGCGGCAGCGGGCGCGGCCATCCTGCAACAGGTAGTGACTTCACGACCTTTCGTCTTTTTGGAGCTTCGGTGGAAGCATGCGGGAGGAGTCTGCCTTGTTCAAACTTAAAAGGCTGGAACTGCAAGGTTTCAAATCGTTTGCGGATCGTACCCGGCTCGATTTCGGCCAGGGTACGGCTGCGATCGTGGGACCAAACGGTTGCGGCAAGTCGAATCTTGGCGATGCCATCAACTGGGTCCTCGGAGAGCAGAGTCCGAAGACGCTGCGCGGCGATCGCATGGCCGATCTGATCTTCAACGGCACGCGGTTGCGGCCGGCCACAAGCATGGCCGAAGTAAGCCTCACCCTGATTAATCCAGACCCGGGCGGACTCGGATCCGGGCGCCCGCACAAGGGTGCGAGGGCAGACGATTCGGCGTGGGTTCAAGCCGCATCTTCAAGCGAGAGCGAGGGTTCGAGCGTCATCGCCGAGGCGGGCGCGAACGGTAATGGCCGCCATGCGGAAGACGAGTCTCAAGTGCCTTCGCGGCTCACTTTCCGAGACAGCGAGATCGTGGTTACGCGGCGCCTCTTCCGCTCCGGAGAGAGCGAGTACCTGATCAACGGCGACGCCTGCCGGCTCAGGGACATTCAGGAACTTTTTATGGGCACGGGTCTCGGCCCGGACTCCTACGCCATCATCGAGCAAGGCCGCATCGGCCAGATTCTCAGCTCCAAGCCCTCCGACCGCCGCGCCATCATTGAGGAAGCGGCTGGCGTCTCCAAATTTAGGACGCGCAAACGCCTCGCCGAAGCCAGGCTCGAATCGGCCCGTCAGAACCTGGCGCGGGTCACGGATATTCTCGAAGAGGTTTCCAAGCAAGTTGGCTCCTTGAAGCGCCAGGCCTCGAAGGCGCGGCGATACCGGGAGCTCAACGATGATTTGCGATCGCGACTGAAACTGGCCCTTATTTCCAGATTGCTGCTGCTTGACGCCCAATGTGCGGCCGTCGGCGACGAGCTGGCCGCAATGCAGGCGGAGTGCAGCCAGGCCGCCCGCGAGCTCGAAGGCCTGAGCGCGCGCGAGAAGACTGCGGGCGAAGGGCTGGAGCGGCTTGAGGCTGAGCTGGTGGCGCTGCGCGAAGCCTGTGCGCTGGCCGACCTGGAACGTGAGCGGCTGGTCTCGCGTCTGGGTCAGACGAAACAGCAGATGGAATCGCTCGACCGCCGGCGCGCCGAAGCCGCCACGGAGCAGGCCGCCCTCGGTCAGGAAATTGAAGATCTCGGGCACAAGAGCGTGGAGCGCTCGCGCTACGCCCAAGAGGTCAGGGGTGAAGCCGCTGCGGCGGCAGAAGCGGTTTCGCACACTTTAACTCGTCAGTCCGAGCTCGCTGCCGTGTTGCGCGAGGCGGAGCGCCGTCTGGAGTCCTGCCGTCACGGTCTGCTGGGCGCGGTGGCTCGTGCCGCGGAGCTGCGGAACCGGATTGTGCAGGCAGGCGAATCCGCGACTGCGCTCGATCGCCAGGCTGCGCGCACGGAGTCTGAACGCGCCGCCGCCTCGGATGAGAACCTGCGCCTTGCCGCTGATCTCGAGACCTGCCGGGAACAGCGCGCCTCCGCGGAAGAAACGCTCGGGCAAGTGGCCCGCACCACTGAGGACGCGGCCGCCCGCCTCGACGAGGTGCGCCGGGAAGAGGCCGCAGAGCGGGTCCGGCTTGAGGCTTTGCGCGAGGAGCACGCGCAGGTGAAGGCGCGCCGCGAGGCCCTGGGCGAATCGTTGGAGCGGCATGCCTACAGTACCGAAAGTGTCCGCAGGCTGCTCTCGGGGGGCTTCAACGGAAACGGATCGGGCAATGGGAACGGGAACGAAGCTGGCAGCTCCGCACGATCATTCCGCCCCCTCGGAGTGCTTGCTGATTTTCTGGAGGTGACGCCAGGTTACGAAGAAGTGGTCGAGGAATACCTGAAACAGGAGCTCGACTGCGTGGTGGTGGAGCGCCACGAAGACGCCCGCCATGGGCTCGATCTGCTGCGGGCGGAAGGCGCCGGCAGGTCCACGTTCTTCGTGAAGAGCATGGACCCGGCCGCGCACGATGAGCACCGTGCTGCCGGCCAGTCTATCCCGGGCGTGATCGCGCCGCTCACTGCTTTGGTGCGTTTCGAGCCCAGTCTCGGCATCAACGGCGACCTGGCTCTGCAATCTCTGGCGCAGGCCTACGTGGTAGAGAGCGCCGAGACGGCAGAACGGCTGGCAGGCGAGCATCCCACGTTCCATTTTCTTACCCCGCGCGGCGAGCACTATCATCACCGCCTGGTCTCGGGCGGAAAAGGTCCGAGCGCCGGCCCGCTCGCCCTGCGGCGCGATTTTCGTGAGCTCGATCGCCGCTTGACCGAGCTCGAGCCTGTGCTTGAGCGGACGCGAGCGGAACTCGAAAGTCTGATCTCCGAGCGCACGGCTTTAGAGGAGGACGTTCGGCGGCTCAGTACGGCACGGGTTGAAAGCGAGAAAGACGCCCTTCGGCTCGCTGAAAGGCTGGAGCAGGCCTGGCAGGCGCTTGAGCGAAGCCGGCGCCGGCTCGAACTTCTGGAAAGCGAGCTGGCCAGGACCAGAACCGAGGGCGAGGCTTTGCGGGAGCGGCGCGCCGCACTCGACCGCGAAGTGGAGGCCGCGGCGGGCGACCAGGCTCTTCGTGAGGCTGAGATCGCGCAGGTCGGTGAAAGCACGCGGCAGCTTCGCGGCGAAAGCGACCGGCTCGCGCAGGAGCTTGGTCAGGCTCAGGCCCGGCGCAGCGCGCTGGAGGAGCGCAGACAGGCGGCTGAAGCCGAGCGGCTGGAACTGGAGAATAGACTGGCCGAGCGAAAGGCTCGTCTCGAGCGGCTGGAGCAGCAGTGCGAAGCCTGGACAGGTGAGCAGGGCTCGCTCGGCGGAAACACGGTCCGGCTGGCCAGTGAGGTCGGGGCCCTCCAGATCCGGCAGGAGCGGGATCGGGCTCGCATCTCTGCGTTGATCGAAGAGTCTCAGAATGCGCGGCGCGATCGAGACGAGCTCGGGTCGGCCGTGCAAGCGGCGCGCGCGCGCCTGGAGTTCCTGCGCGAAAAGCGCTCGGGAAGCGAGGTCGCGCTGGCTCGCGCCCAGTCTGATCTCGACCACCACGTGAGCCTGTGCCGTGAAGAATTCAGCCGGGAGCCGGACAGCTTGCGGCAGGAAATTCAGCCCGAAAACGCGCTCGCGGGCGAGGCTCTGGAGGCGGCTGAAGCTGAGGTCGGAGAGTTGCGGAGAAGGATCGCCAATCTGGGTCCTCTGAACATGATGGCCCTCGATGAGCTTCAGGAGGCCGAGGAGCGACTGATCTTCCTTGAAACGCAGCGCCAGGACTTGTTGGCGTCGATCGGTGACACCAGCCAGGCAATTCGGGAAATCGACGAAGTCTCGCGCAGGCAGTTTAACGAGGCCTTCGCCGTTATCAACGCTAACTTTGCCGAGAGTTTCCGCACGCTTTTTGGCGGCGGTGTGGGCGCCATGCGCTTGACGGATGAGGCCGATCCTGAGAGCGGCATCGATCTGGCGGCGCAGCCTCCCGGCAAGAGGCTGCAAAACGTGCTGCTGCTCTCCGGCGGCGAAAAGGCGCTGGTGGCCCTGGCGCTGCTCATCGCCATCTTCCGCTACACCCCCAGCCCGTTCTGCGTCCTGGATGAGGTGGACGCGCCGCTCGATGACTCCAATGTGGAGCGTTTCACGCGCATGATCCGCGCCATGAGCCAGCAGACGCAATTCATCCTCATGACGCACAACAAACGCACCATGGAGATCTGCCCGCTCATGTACGGCGTCACCATGGAGGAACCCGGCATTTCCAAGCTGGTTTCGGTGCGATTCGAGACCCCAGAACACCAAGAGTTGCCGGTCGCGGCGTCATTCTAACAGGCAAGGATGAGCGCTGATGTTGCGCCTGGTGAGTTGTGATTGGCCGCTCCATAATGAGGCGGCCGCGTTCCGGCTCAAGCTGGCGCCCAAGGTAACCGCACACTTTCCGCTGACCGATCCACCGATGACAATTCGCCAAGCAAAAAATAATGGATGTTCTTAGCACGTCAAGATGTCCTCTTTTCCCCACTGCACCGTGTTGTCTTTCGCCACCACCCGCTCCTGCTGCACCGAAAAAACACGATCCAGATCACGGCCCGAAGCAGGCACAAAGGCGTGCCCCTTCTCCGCAGCCAGCACCGTGAACTTCCGGTTCATCTCCGG
>DASYYZ010000175.1:0-6347 GCA_035946735.1 Terriglobia bacterium | reverse complement strand
GTGTTGAGCAGGGTGTCGTCGTCGGAATAGTTCCGGAAATCCCTCCGGAATAGGTTCGCCTCGAGGCGCAGCTGCCCCCAGAACCCCTTCGTCACGCCCACCTCGTAGTAGTTGCCGCGCGCCGGCTGCACGGGCAGGCGCAGCACCAGCGGACTGATTTCGTCGAGCTGGGCAGAACTCGCCAGCAGCAGGTTCTCAAGCGCCGGAGTCTGGAATACCCGGTCATAGGTCGCATGAACCAGCACTCCCGCGCGGCTGAAGTAGCGCGAGACGGCCAGGCGTGGGCTCCAGGCCGATTGATCGACGATGAAGTGATAGTGGTCATAGCGCAAACCCAGGCCCAGGTTCCAGCTCTTCCAGTGCATCGTGTCCTGCGCGAAGATGGCGGGCTCCGTGTCCGTGTGGTGGCCGGTAAAGCTGAAATGCAGGTCGGTGCCGGGATCGAAGAGCGCGGGATTCGTGATCGCGTACTGCACAGCTTCGTGCACGGGATTGAAAATCGCGTCCATTCCGATCTTCCAGTCGTGAGCGCCGTGCGAGCCGGCCAGGGTGAGGCGACCATAGCCTTGGCTGAATCCGCGCTGCTGGCTGATGACGACCGGCGTGGCGAGGCTGTTTGACCAGAGACGGAACGAGTCGTCCCTGAAGCTGCCCTCGGCGCTGAACAGCAGAGCGGGTGTCAAGACCCGCTCGTAATCCGCTTGACCGCTGAACTTGGCGCCCGCCGCATCCTGGCGCTGACCGGCTTCCTGTTGCACGAGCTCGTTCGGAACGGAGTAGCGGTCTTTGCCCTCGCGGATAGAGACCCGCAACCGGTCGCGATCCGTCAGGTCGCGCGCGTAGACTGCGGTGAATCCGCCGTTCGAGCCCTGGTTCGTGTAGTTGGCGATCACCGGCGGGTCCAGGTAGCGATCGGTGGCGCCCCCGTTGCCGGCCATCATGAACTGGTTCTTGCCCTGTGCGTAGTCCATCCCCGCTTCGCCGTCCACAGTTGCAAAGCTGCCGGCCTCTGCGTCCGCAGTCACGTGAAAGCCAGGCGCTAGGTTCTCCAAGGTTGATAGCTCCACCACACCGCCCAATTTGCGGCCGTACTCGGCCGGGAATCCGGCCGTCATCACGCGCATCGACTCCACGTCGTCCGGCTCGAAGGGAGGAGCGAAAGCCGGCGAGCGATTCTCGGTCAGCGGCAGCCCGTTCACCACGAATTGTACGTCATACTCCGAGCCGCGAGGATGGAGTACGCCGTTCGCTTCATAGAGCCAACCCGGTTCGGAGTCGACGGCGTCGGTCACGCTGCGGCCCATCTGCGCCGGAAGCTGTTCGTTGATGGTTCCCGGACCGACGGAGTAGACGGTCCCGGCCCGCTTGGGATCGATCAAGGTGGCGGAATCCGTCACCTCGACACGGCTCTGGACAGGAGCGAGACCGAGCGTTACGGAAACGGCGAGCGGAACTTCGGAGCGGACGTCGATCAGCCTCGCCGTGGAGACGAATCCTGGATGCCAGACGCGGAGCCGGTACACGCCGAAGGGAAGCTCACGGGCGACGTAGGTGCCGTCCTGGCCGGTGTGGAAGCTTCGCTGCACCTGGTTCATCTGGCTTGCGAGTTCCACCGTCGCTGCCAAAGGCCCGCCCTTGGGATCGCGAACCGAGAGTCGAATCTCTCCGCGCTCGTGCTGCGCGAAAACAGGCGCGGCTGTCAATGCCGTGATAATGGCCACTCGAGCGACGATAAGACGCGCTCGGCGGCACATCTGGTGCGGTGTGCGATCACAGAAGCCTGCCGGCCCGCGTGCCGGAATCCGGCTCGTTTGATTACCGACCTGAAGCCAGGAACTCATAGCCGTCTAGCCTAGCTACGAAATTGCGCTTCAGAGGCAGCCTGATAGACCGGCAGACTGGAGACTGTGGCGCTGGGTGAATCCATTCATCACCTATAGTACCAGTCCGGGCTGAACCGTTGGGATACGGAGAGACTGCCGGCACTGAGATGAAGGCTAATTTGCTAGATTAATGAGATGCAGACTCTCATCGAGTGCGTTCCCAATTTCAGCGAAGGGCGTGATGCCGGCAAGATTGAGGCCATCGTGCAGGCGCTCCTTGCCGGTGCGGGCGTCTATCTGCTCGATCAGGAGATGGACGCCGACCACAACCGCTCCGTGATTACGGTGGTAGGCACGAGCGACGCCATCGGCGAAGCAGCTCTGCGAGGCATCGGCAAGGCCAGCGAACTGATCGACCTCAACCGGCATCACGGCGCGCATCCCCGGCTTGGCGCAACGGACGTGGTCCCGTTTGTTCCGGTCAGCGGCGTGACCCTTGAAGGCTGCGTCCGCATCGCTGAATTCGTGGCAGAGCAAGCCTGGCGGCGGTACGGCATTCCGACCTATCTGTACGAGGCCGCAGCGCGCACGGCAGAGCGCCGCAACCTGGAAAACATCCGCCGGGGGCAGTTCGAGGGTCTGCGCGAGGAAGTAAAGACCAATGCTGATCGGCGGCCCGATTTCGGGCCCGAGCCTGACCGCGCAGGGCTCCATCCCACTGCGGGCGCTACGGTGGTGGGCGCGCGAAAATTCCTAATCGCTTACAACATCAACCTTACGACCTCGGATGTGACCCTGGCCAAGTCGATTGCCAAATCCATCCGCGCCTCGAGCGGGGGATTTCCCTGCGTGAAAGCGATGGGCTTGGAGCTAAAGGCGCGGCAGCGGGCACAGGTCTCGATGAACCTCACGGATTTTGAGACCACATCGATCGGAACCGTGTTTGACGCTGTTTCGAAACAGGCGGCGGCTTCGGGCGTTAGAGTCGAAGGTAGCGAAATTGTGGGGCTGGTTCCGCGCCGTGCCCTCGAAGATGCTGCCGTGTACCACCTCAAGGTAGAGAATTTTCAGCCCGGGCTGATTCTGGAGAACCGGCTCGACAGCGTCATGACCACTGCCGCAGCCATCCAGGCGAAACCCGCGGTGGCGGCTCCGCCACTCCTGGCGGGGGATCCAGCGACCGGCCCTCTCGCCGGCATGGCCGCGAGCTTCGTGAACGCGGTGGCGGCTCCAACGCCTACTCCCGGCGGTGGCAGCGTCGCCGCGCTCGCAGCGGCTCTCGGGGCTGCTCTCGGTGAGATGGTTTGCCGGCTCACGCTTAAAAAGAAGAGCTTCGTCGATCATTATGCGCAGGTGGGCGCGGCGGCGGATCGGTTCGCCAATCTGCGCCGGAGTCTGATGGATGGAATCGACCGTGATGCCGAGAGCTACAAAGGTGTCCTCGACGCCATGAGGCTTCCCAAGGCCACTGAGAATGAGCAGGTGGCGCGAGAGGCGGCAATCGAAGAGGCAAGCAAGCGGGCAGCGTTGGTGCCGCTACGCAATGCCGAACTTGCGGCCGAAGTCAAGCTCACGCTCGAAATGGTGCGGCCCATCACCATGCCGCAAGCAGCGTCCGATCTCAGCGTGGCCCTGGGGATGGCTGCCGCCGGTCGTGCCGGAGCTGTCGAAAACGTGCGCGCCAATTTGCCGTCGATTCAGGATCGCGAGTGGGTTAGCGGAATCGAGCAGAAGCTAGGGTGATGGGCGGCTGATGCAGGCGCGAAGAGACCGGACAGCCGGTACAGGGATCGCGAAGAGCATCAAAATGAAAGTGCTTTCCTGGCCATCCTAGCAGCAAGCTATCTACGACACCCAGATCCGGGAGCGCGTCCTCACTCATCCCCTGTGTTTAGCCTTACGTCAGGCGCCAATCGGCGGCCGCGAGACGGAGATCATTATCCGTTGGTCTATCTGACCGGATAGAAGGCGCAACTTATCAGGTAGATTGGCGGCTGCAGGCGAACGCGGCTGTCTCGGGATTCACGCAGACTTTCCAGGGGGCCTATCGTACCCGTTGGCAAACAGCCAGGCCGTCGCGGAGCGGTACCATCGTGGTGAAGAGACGCGGCGAACCGTAGATGAGCTTGTTGAATTTCTGTATGGCCAGGGTTTCGAGATCGTTCTTGGCGGCGGGCCTCGCCGCGCGTCCGGACCAAAGAACGTTATCCGTGACGAACAGGCCACCCAGGCGGAGGCGCGGCACCGCCAGGCGGAAGACGTCGGGATATTGGTCCTTGTTCACGTCGTTGAAGATCAGATCGAACTCGCCCTCGGTGGAGCGCAGCAGCTTGAGCGCGTCGCCGGTTAAAAGGCGCACGCGATCGAGCACTCGAGCGCGCCTCAGGTAGCCTTCAGCGCGTCGCGTATTGGCGGCGTCGCCGTCCGTGTAGTACACCACGCCTTTGGGTCCGACGGCGCGCGCCAACCAGAGTGTCGAGTAGCCGATCGCGGAGCCCATCTCGAATACGCGTTGAGCTTGTGACAGTCGCGCCAGTTGATACAGCACACGGGCGCAGGCGGGGCCCACGATGGGAACGTCGTGCTCCGCCGCGTAGCGCTCCATATCGCGGAGCACAGCGTCGCGGGCGGGAAGGAGCGCCTCGAGATATTTCTCGGTTTGCGGTTGAAGGACTTCTGGCATGGGGAGCGAACTCCGCTGGGACGATTCTTCGCCTTAACGACGAGTGAGCGCCATTACTTCTTGAAAAGGTTCTCGAAGGCTTGACGGGGATCGGTGGGCGCGCGCTGCGTCACAGCCGAACCCTGGCCACCCGATCCCGGCGAAGTCTGGCGCTCGACGGTGGCACGCGGTGCATAGAACGTGCACTCGTTGCGCGCGTCCTTGCGCGTGATGCGCACGGTGATAGGCTGGCTGCATTCGAAGCGCGCCGCCGTGTCGAAGTGGGCGCATTGCTTGCAAGTGTGCAGCTCAAAGCCACAGCGTGGGCATCGGCCTTTCGGATCAAAGTCAACCGGAAGAATGATCCCGCATCCGGCGCATCGCACCACGGTGTGCGCAGGGGAGAAGTTCGGCGTGCGCGGGCCAAAAGTCTCAGGCTTTGGTCCCGGCCGCGGTCCCGAAGGCCGGTCGCGGCGGTCCCGGTCGGTGTCCTGGTACCCGCGCTGGCGGTACTTTCTATCGCTCATTGTGTTGGCACTCGATTCGATCTGACAAAAACAGGCAGGCTGGCCGTCAGGATTGCGCCTTCAGCCAGGGCCTCACCGGAATGTCCCCCGGCTTTTTGGGTTTGTAGGGCCAGGTGACGCGCCGGCCAGTCGCGGCTGACTCGTAGGCAGCATAAATAATCTCGAGCGTCGTGCGTCCGTCTTCACCAGTCTCGGTGGGCGGCTGTCCGGTCCGGATCGCATTTAGAAAATGGCGCATCTCGTGAGGGAATCCGTAAATGTGGGTCTCCTCAAAGACGGTGAATGTCCAGCCGCGCGTCTCGCCTGCCTTCTCCACTGCGTAGCCATAGCCGTTGCCGCTGTAAGTTTCCATGGAACTGCCGCGCAGAAGATTGCAGAGGATCACTCCCTCGGTTCCATAAAGTTCCACGCGATCGTCCATGCCGCCGGGCTTGGCCCAGCTATCCTCGATCACGGCGATGCCACCGCCTTCGAACTCAAGGATCACCACGGAGTTGTCTTCGCCCGGAGTGCGCTTGGTATGGAAGACGCGCTGGCAGTGCGCTGTAACGCTCTTCACCTTGGGCTTGCCATACATCCAGCGCGCCCATTCGATCCCGTGGCACCCCATGTCCATCACGGCGCCGCCGCCGGAGCGCTCCACGTCGTAGAACCAGTCCGAATGCGGGCCCGAGTGCTTTTCGCTCTGCTTCACCATGTAGAGCTTGCCGATTGCGCCTTCTTCCACGAGTTTCTTGGCCCGAACGTATTTCGGCGAGAAGCAGATCGTTTCGGCGTAGCCCAGCATCACCTTGGGCTTGCGACATGCCCTCAGCATGGCGTCGGCGTCCTCGAGCGTGTGGGCCATGGGCTTTTCCAGGATGACGTGCTTGCCGGCGTCAGCGGCCGCCACCACCACTTCGCGGTGCAGGTAGTTCGGTATGCCGATGACGATGGCGTCCACATCTTCGCGGTCGAGGAGCCGGCGATAGTCCGTGCTAACGTTGGGAACGTGCCAGCGGGCGGCGAACGCCTCGGCGTGGCTTTTGTTCGGAGAGCACACCGCCACGATCTCGGCCTCGGGGCACTCCTCGAGAGCCTCGGCGTGGAGGCTCGAGACAAACGCCGATCCTATAATTCCAATGCGGATTTTTTCCATTAAGCCTAGAGGGCACTACGCAACCCGTCCTTCGGATTTGAACCGATGACGCGATTGCGGCCTTCCCGCCTCGATCAGAACCAACCGCAGAGTCCGGTTTACTCTTTCTTAAGCGACCGGATCTGCTTTACCAACGCATCGATCTCCTCGTCCTTGAGCTGTTTCCCGAACGCCTGCATCATCGTACCCTGCTTGCC
>DASYYZ010000174.1:0-26018 GCA_035946735.1 Terriglobia bacterium | reverse complement strand
CCCAACTCGGCCCTCACAGACGTTTACGCAGCGCTCGACGTGAATCCTAAGACAACGAGCACACCGAGCTCTAACACTCGAGTGACCAGCGTGGCTACGGACTGGCTCAGCGTAGGATCGATCATCATTCCCAACTTCGGTGACTACACAGACAACTTTATCGAATTGCTGTCGGGCGGGGCGGTCACGGATTATGCTGCCTGGTCGGACGGCCGTTACAACATCCCTCAGCCCTTCTGCGCAAATCAGGCCGTCGTCCAATCAAATCCGGGCGTCGTCCATTGACGAAGCTGTTTAACCCTTGACTTGTGCCCCGGCGGTTCGTCACCGGTAGCAATGACGAACCGCCGGGGCCAGGGCTTAGGCCTGCTGGTGGTCACCGCAGCGCGACAAGGTCCGTCCCGGCTGCGGTTGAGCGAACCTGGAGTCTCAGCTCCAGGTCCTGATGGTCAGGCTAGGTTGGATCATCCGCAACCGCGGATGGCGACGACATCGCTTCTTATGTCGTCGCCACTACGCAGTGCTGGACTGCGGCTAGCCAAGCCACAACCTATTGAAACTACAGCAGGTATATTAACTGAGCGGCAATCAGCACTCAGTCAGTAGCAAACAGTTTGGCCTCGTTCCAGCCCGCAGGTGATTGGCTGAAATGCACCATGCTGGCTCAAATGATGCGCTGAGACCCCTCAGGTACTTTTCTCTCCAAGACCTGTAATTACCATAAGACGCAAATTATGAACAGGATACGGCCAAGTGCGGCTTTGGCAGGCGCCTTGCCCTCGAAATGGGCGGATGAACAGGGGAAGTTCATCGGAGGTTGCCATGAAGCGGCATTTGATAGCGTTTCTTACTTCAAGTTTTCTTACACTCGCCGTCTGCCTTACACCGGCACTGACGGTTTCTGGCACCGCGCAAGATGGGCCGCCTGATCAAGGACCCCCGCCCCAATATAGCGGCGAGCCGGGCCAGCAGCCTCCCGATCAAGGTCAGCAACCCCCTTATCAGGGTCAGGGACCGCAGGATCAGGGTCAGCCGCCCTATCAGGGTCCGGGTCAAGGACCGCAGGGCCAGGGTCAGGAGCCGCAAGGCGGCGTTGGACGCGTCAGCATGATTGACGGTAATCTTTCGACCCAGCGCGGCGACTCCGGCGACTGGGTGGCGGACACGATCAACACGCCGGTGATGCCGGGCGACACGCTCTCCACCGGTCCGAAGTCCCGCACTGAAGTCCAGCTTGACTACGCCAACGTTCTGCGGCTGGCCGATAATGCGGTGGCAAAGGTCGCCGATCTGACGCCGGGGCGCATTCAGATTCAGGTTTCGCAAGGTCTGGTGGATTACGTGGTGATCCGCGACGGCGACACGGGCAACACCGAGGTGGACAGTCCAAATCTGGCCGTGCATCCGCTGGGCCGTGGCGTTTATCGCATCCGAGTGATTTCGCCCACTGAGACCGTGGTCACGGTGCGCGAGGGCCAGGTGCAGGTGGCGACGCCGCAAGGCAGCACGAACGTCAACAAGGGCCAGATGATCACGGTGAAAGGCTCCGATAATCCTCAGTACAAGATCGACGAGGCGCAGGCTCGTGACGACTGGGATCGCTTTAATGCCGATCGCGACAAAGCAATCCTGAACGCATCGAGCTGGCAGCACACCGATCCCTACTACACCGGTAGCAATGATCTCGATCAGTACGGCCAATGGCAGAATGCTCCGGGGTACGGCGACGTTTGGGAGCCTCAGGTCGGGTCCGACTGGTCGCCTTACAGCGATGGGTCGTGGGATTGGGAACCGGATTACGGCTGGACCTGGGTTTCCGCCGAGCCCTGGGGTTGGGCGCCGTATCACTATGGCCGCTGGTTTATGCAGAATAATGCCTGGGCCTGGTGGCCCGGACCTGTCGGCGCGGGTTGGGGTTTTGGCGGAGGCTGGTATCAGCCCATCTGGGCGCCGGCGTATGTCAACTTCTTCGGTTGGGGCTGGGGCGGCGGTGGATTCGGATTCGGCCTCAATTTCGGTGGTTTCGGTTTGGGCTTCGGTTGGGGCGGCTTGGGCTGGCTTCCGGTAGGACCGTGCGATTCCTTCTTCCCGTGGTGGGGCCGTGGCGGCGGATTTAATGTGACGAATGTGAGGAATATCACGAACATCACAAACATCAACAACATGAGAGGCGGCGTGGCCCCGCTGGCGGGTGCCGGCAGAAACCTGCCGGGCGGGTCCAACCTGCAAGCGGCCTTCAATGGTAATTCGCGCGTCCTGCACGGGATCAACACTCTTGCCGGCAACAAGTTCGGCCACGGAGGAGTGAGGCCGGTTCATGGCGCGGTGACAGCCGGGATGCTGAAGAACGCCTCATTCGTGTCCGGGAAGCTGGGAGTGGTGCCGACCAAGGCCAGTCTCTCAGCGACCAATCGCGCGCCGGCTGCCAACTCGATCCACTCGACCGCCAACAGCCATTTCGCCGGGAGCCGGGCGCCCGCGGTGAACCGTGGGTCGTTCGCCCAGCAACAGGCGAGCGCGCGGCAGTTGTCCCAGAACCTCAGGCCTCAGAGTGTGGCCGAGTTAGGCAAGGCGAATGCCGAGCAGCTCAACCGCGTGGCAGCCAGCAGCACGAGCGCGCGAACCGGGAGCGCAGGCGGATCTCGACCGACGGCTGCAACTAGCCGGCCGGGTGCGTTTGGCAACACCGCCAACCGTTCGTTTGGCAGCGCTCAATCCGGCGGCGCTCGTCCGGCTTCTCAGTCCGCGCAACAAGGCTGGCGGCAGTTCGCAAACCATGGAACCGCCACAGGGAGCACGAATCGCTCTTTCACGAATGACCCCAACAATCCTCGCGGCCTCGCGCAGACCCAAACGGCGCGGCCCGGCGGTGCGTTCAGCGCACCCAGGGCTTCTCAAGGGCAGTCTGGGCAGCAGGGCTGGCAGCGATTCAGTTCGCAACCGGCGCCGCGCAGCTCTTATGGGAGCGCGAGTGGGAGCCCGGCACGGTCTCAATCGAGCTTTGGTTCGCGCTCCGCTGCGCCGGCCTATCGGGGCGGTGCGTCCAGCTATGGGGGTGGTGCATACAGCTCCGGCCGTCCGCCGCTGCAGATGAATCGCCCGATGTTCTCGCCGCGGCCGGCGCCGAGTTATGGAAATAGCTATCCGCGCAGCAACGGCGGATACAGTGCTCCACGGCCGTCGGGCGGATCGAACACGACCGCGCCGCGTTCCTACAGTGCTCCACGTTCCTACAATGGCGGCGGTTACTCAGCGCCACGCTCCTATGGCGGAGGCGGATACAGCGCGCCGCGGTCTTATGGATATAGCAGCCCTCGCTCGTACGGAGGCGGATACAGTGCGCCGCGCTCGTACAGCGCCCCCCGATCGTCGGGCGGGTACGGCGGCGGTCACTACAGTGGTGGTGGAGGTGGCCACTATGGCGGCGGTGGCGGTGGTCACTACAGTGGGGGTGGGGGTGGTCACTACAGCGGTGGCGGCGGTGGCGGACATTCGGGTGGTGGAGGCGGTGGCCACTCGGGCGGCGGCGGGCGGCATTAATACAGCAGCCTCACTTTTTATAACCCGGGAAATCCCCATCACCGGTCGCGTCAAACGCGAGCTGTGATGGGGATTCGAATTTCAGGGAACCATAAAATCGATACTGGACATTCCTGATCGCGCCGAAACCCTTCGCCTCGTAACTCTGCCTTCATCACCTCTTCCTTGCAACTCAAAGCTCACTCGCACCGAATCCGCGCGGTCCGCGAACGAAATCAGATCTTCGAGTTGTGACCCCGGCACACGTCCGTTTCGTTGACTTGCTTCATCGTCAAGTTTTAGCATAAGACTTCACAAAATAGAGCACTGGAGGAATTCACATGGCAGTCAAGGTTGGAATCAACGGATTCGGACGCATCGGGCGCAACGTGTTTCGAGCGGCAGCGGGAGATCCCGAAATCGACATCGTGGCGGTGAACGATATTACCGACCCTAAGACGCTGGCGCACCTGCTGAAATACGATTCCGTCTTCGGCACGTTTAACGCCGAGGTGGGCTACGGCGATGACTGCGTGCAGGTCAACGGGAAAAGCGTTCGCGTGTTCAAGATCAAGGACCCCGGCGAGATCGACTGGTCGTCGCTCGGCGCTCAGGTGGTGGTGGAGTCCACCGGTCTTTTCACCAAGGCGGACGACGCGAAGAAGCACCTGAAAGGCGCCGTGAGGAAGGTGATCATTTCGGCCCCCGCCAAGGGCGAAGACGTCACGATCGTGCTCGGCGTGAATGACAAGATGTACGACCCGGCCAAGCATCACATCATCTCAAACGCATCCTGCACCACTAATTGTCTTGCGCCGGCGGCGAAGGTTGTGCACGAGAATTTCAAGATTCTGAAAGGCTCCATGACCACCATCCATGCGTATACGAACGATCAGCGCATTCTGGATCTGCCTCACAAGGACCTGCGCAGGGCGCGTGCGGCGGCCCTCTCCATGATCCCGACCACCACGGGCGCCGCCAAAGCGATCGGCCTGGTGATCCCCGATCTTAAGGGCAAGCTCGATGGCTATGCCATGCGGGTTCCCACGCCGGACGTCTCCGTGGTCGATCTGGTCGCCCTGACCGAGAAGTCGACGACCGCAGAGGAAGTGAACGCCGCTTTCAAGAAGGCAGCCGAGGGGCCGCTCAAGGGAATCCTGCAATACAGCGAAGAGGAGTTGGTCTCCAAGGACTTTACCGGCAACCAGTATTCCTCGATCGTGGACGCGGGCTTTACCAAGGTGATAGATGGCAACTTGGTGAAGGTGACGGCGTGGTACGACAACGAGTGGGGCTATTCGTGCCGGGTCCGGGATCTCGTGAAGTTCGTGGCCGCGAAGTTCTAACGCGATTGGCAGTGGACAGTGGGCAGTCCGCAGTCGGCCGGTCCGCAATATGCATGCAAGTGACACTGTGAGCCGGACCAATATCGAAATCGACGGTGAGTTGCTTCGGAAGGCCGCGGAGCTTACGGGGCTGAGGACGAAGCGGCAGATCGTTCATCGCGCGCTGGACTCTCTTGTGAGAGCGGAAGAGAGGAAGGCAATCCTGCAGTATTTCGGCAGCGGCATCTGGAGGGGAGACCTTAAGACGCTGCGGAGAAACCGCCTTTGATCCTCGTGAACAACTCGGTTTGGATCGATTTCTAAAGCAGTGCGCCCGGTCCGGGCGGCTATGAACTTAAGCGATTGATCGTCGCTTCCGAACCTGTCGCGCTCAGGGGAGCGATTATGGAGAGACCGTGAAGCCAAAACTATCCATTCGCGACATCGACCTGAAAGGCAAGCGAGTCTTCCTGCGGGTCGACTACAACGTCCCGCTTGACGAAGCCGGCCAGATCACAGACGACACCCGCATTCGAGCTTCGCTTCCGACCATCCGGTACGCGCTCGAGCGCGGCGCGCGCCTGATTATCGCCTCCCACCTCGGCCGGCCCAAGGGCAAACCCGACCCGAAGATGAGCTTGAAGCCGGCGGCCGCGCGGCTCAGCGAGCTGCTGCGAAAGCCAGTGGAATTTGCTACCGACTGCATCGGCGAGGAGGCTGCCCGGAAAGCCGCGGCGCTCAAAGACGGCGACGTCTTGGTGCTGGAAAACCTGCGCTTTCACCCTGAGGAGGAAAAGAATGACGCGGGTTTCGCGAAACAGTTGGCGGGTCTCGCCGAAGTTTACGTCGACGATGCTTTCGGCTCGGCGCATCGCGCGCACGCTTCGGTGGAAGGGATCACGCATGATCTACAGCCTGCGGCGGCGGGTCTGCTGATGGAAAAAGAAATCTTCAGCCTCGCTCGCGCCACCGAGCATCCGGCCCATCCCTACGTCGTGATCGTCGGCGGCGCTAAGGTGTCAGATAAAATTGACTTCCTGCAGAACCTTGCCAAGCTTGCGGACGCGATCCTGGTGGGCGGCGCCATGGCATACACGTTTCTCAAGGCGAAAGGCGTAGAAGTCGGCAGATCGCGGGTTGAGGAAGACAAGCTTGGCCTGGCGCGCGAGCTGCTCCAGTCCGCGGAGAGGCGCGGCATCAAGTTCCTGCTGCCCGCGGATCACGTAGTGGCCGAGAAACTGGACGCTGGTGGCGCGCACGAGGTATCCGTCGAAACGATTCCCGTCGTGAAGCTGGGCGTCGACATTGGTCCCGAAACGCGCCAGGCCTACGCGCGCGAAATCGCGGGCGCCAAGCTGATCGTCTGGAACGGGCCCATGGGTGTCTTCGAAATCCCCGCTTACGCTGAGGGTACACTCGCGGTGGCTCAGGCAGTCGCCGCTGCCACAGAGGGAGAAGCCTTCTCGATTGTCGGCGGCGGCGACTCCGTGGCGGCCGTTCAGCAAATGGGGGTCGCTGACAGAATCAGCCACATTTCCACCGGCGGCGGCGCATCGCTGGAGTTTCTGTCGGGACTCACCCTGCCTGGGGTTGCGGCGCTCACTGAATCGACCTCCCCCGGCTAGCCATTCTCCTACATCCAGAGAAGAACCATGCGCAAAGCCGTCATCGCTGGAAATTGGAAGATGTATAAGACCATCGCGGAGGCTGTCTCCTTTGTCCGTGATCTGGCCCCGATGGTGCGCGGGGTTGCGCACTGTGAAATCGTGGTTGCGCCGCCGTTCACCGCCTTGCGAGCCGCCGCCGATGCCGCGCGCGGTTCAAACATCGCTATTTCCGCGCAGGACGTCCATTGGGACACTGAAGGCGCGCACACCGGCGACATCTCGCCCGTCATGCTGCTCGACGCGGGCTGCTCGCACACGATCATCGGGCACTCGGAGCGACGCCGCGATCATGGGGAACGCGACGACGATGTCAATCGCAAACTGAAGGCCGCGCTGGCCTCCGGGTTGATCCCGATCGTTTGCGTCGGCGAAACTCTGGATGAACGTGAAGCCGGCCGGACCTCAGAAATACTTGAACGTCAGTTCACGGCGGGCCTGGCGGGATTGACCGGTACCGAGCTTTGCCGTATCATACTCGCATACGAACCGGTCTGGGCCATCGGGACCGGGCGGACCGCCACTCCCGAAATGGCCGCTGAAAGTCACGGTCAATTACGGCGCCTTGCGGCGGCACGGTTCGGCGATGTGGCCGCGGATCAAGTAAGGATCCTGTACGGCGGCAGCGTCAAGCCCGACAACATCCGAGGCTTGATGGCGAAGCCGGACATTGACGGGGCTTTGGTCGGGGGGGCCAGTCTGAAACTGGATTCTTTCGCCGCGATCGTGAATTACCCAAAGACCTAGGCTATCACGGTAGTCTGCGCGGGATTGCTGAGGGATTGCATGAATATCTGGATAGGGCTCGTCCTGGCATTGCACATTCTGGTCACGCTGCTGCTCGTGCTGATCGTGCTGATTCAGGGCGGCGAGAACGTCGACATCACGGCGGCATTCGGCGGTGTGAGCCAGGCCGCTTTCGGACCGCGCGGCACCGTTTCAACCCTGGCGAGAGCCACTTGGGTGCTGGCCGGGATTTTCATGATCACGTCGGTCACTCTTTCGGTGTGGGCAGGAAAGCGGGGCACCGGATCGGTGCTCGAAAACTCGACCCACAAAGCGGCGCCGGCGCCAAAGCCCGCCGCGCCTCCGGCCAAGAGGTAAGGCGTGAAATCGTCCTCATCCTGTGCTAGGATTGAGTCTGTTCCTCACTGCGGAAGTGGCGGAATTGGCAGACGCACCAGCTTGAGGGGCTGACGCTCGTCAAGAGCGTGGGGGTTCGAGTCCCCCCTTCCGCACCACTAATAGGCGCTTAACAAGTTGGCGTGACAGGGAGCCCGCAGAAGCATCACCCATAGGGCGCCAACCGTCTCTTAATTCCCTCAGATTCCTAGCCAGATCTAAATCAACTTTCTACCTGCTGAGCGTGCCGCGCTGCTGCAGTTCACGGTAGAAGAGAGCCTGCTGGGGAGCGTCTCGATTCAGATGGGCAATGGTTCACCTTGATGCCTGATTCGACGCTTCGACCTGCGATTCGGTAGTCCGGAAGCTACTGGCTGGCTCGTGTCTCAGCGGCTCCAGTCCGGACCATATTCGCCCGGCGCCAGTTCCGCCGCTCCGATGATGGGCGCCTGAATCCCCATGATCACCTGAATCTCACGGTCCCAGACCGGCCACTCATGCTTGCCGGGAAGCTCTCGATACTGGTAGGGAATCTTCATCTTGGTGAGTTCGTCTGCAAGGCGCCGGCTGGCTGCGATCAACTGGTCGTCCTCGCCACAGGAGAAGTAAATTTGAGGCATCTGGTCCGCGGGGACTTTCTTGATCAATTCGTAGGGGTCGTCAGCGGCGCGCGCCGAATTATCCGCAGGGCCGTAGTCGTCGGACAGGTCCTTCACCAGGTTCGTCAGAAACGCGTTACTCCGGCCGGCCTTTTGGGCCGCTGACTGAACTTCTGCGAAAAACGGCCCTTCAGCTCCTTCGAGCGCGCCACTCATACTGGCCGCAGCCGAAAATTTGTCATAGTGTTTGAAGCCCAGCAGCAGGGCGCCGTATCCGCCCATGGAGAGGCCGGCGACAGCGCGTCCGCTGCGGTCCGCGACGGTGCGATAGTGGGTGTCCACATACGGGATCAGGTCGTCAATCAGGTAATTCTCCCATTGTTTCTTGGGGTCGGCGTTGTTGTTCACGTACCAGCTCACGCCGCCCTCGGGGTTCACGATGATCTCCTGAAATCGAGCCGAGTGCTCGAGCAGGTTGGACTTCGTTACCCAGCCTGAGTAGTCATCGGTGTAGCCGTGGAGAAGGTAGAGCACCGGATAACGCCGCGTTTTTGCAAGATCGTAACCGGTTGGGAAGATGATGTTGAACTTCACCTTCATACCGTTCAGATGGGCGGGCGCGAACTCTACGGTTTCGTAGTGCACGGCCGGCACTTCGCTCGCCTGAGCGGCAGAGAACAGAGCGGCGGCAATCAAGAATGCAAGCGAAACCCGCAGCCCATATCGTTTCATATTTTCACCTCGCGATTTTCCTGCGGCGCCGGGCACCTCCCGATTCACTTCAGCCTTTGATCTGCTTCGCCTCCGCATCCCAGCAGGCAGGCGTCTGCTTGAAGTACGAGTAGTTGGCCATATGGATCGCGATGGCGGCGTTGTTGCCAAAGTGCTCGTCCTCAATCGAGGGCGTGCGAGTTTTGACGGAGTGGAAGAAATTCGCCAGATGCTCCCGGGTGTCGTCGTAGTGCGCGGGAGCCCTGAAGGTCGTGACCTTGTCAGGACTGCCGCCGGAAGGATTAGCCTGCGCCGGGTGCTCTGACTCCCATTTCTTAGCGTAGTCCTGCTCCATCGGGCTCGGCCAGGCGGGCGTGCACGGGTCATGGTCGAGGCCGTCCTGCGCTGTCAAGCGCAGCGAGCTCGGATTCTCCACACCGTGAATCTCGAGAATGCCGTGCTCACCCATGAAGCGAAACCCGTTTTCGGTCTCTGTGTTGAGAGTCACTCGCAAGGTGCAACTGAAGTCTCCATAGTCGTAGACGGTAGTCAGCACGTCAGGGACGTCGCGCCCGTCGTGCCAGCGATAGAGTCCGCCCTGGCTGAACGCGCGCCTGGGCGGAGCCGTGATTCCCATGACGTAGTGAATGCCAGTGAGGTGGTGAATACACAGATCGCCTGGAATGCCCTCGCCGTAATCCTGGAAGCAGCGCCAACGGGTCCAGCGCACGGCGTCGAAGGCCCGCTTGGGCGCCGACCCGAGCCAGGTGTCCCAATCGACGGTTTGCGGTGACAGGTCGGGCGGAATGCTGTACCACCAGGCCCCGCAGTGGTCATTCCGTCCCATGGTAGCTTCCACAAGGCAGGGCTTGCCGATGGCGCCGGCGGCGATCATCTCCTTGGCTTTCGCGTACACCACGGAACTCGGCTCCTGGCTGCCGATCTGCACGATGCGATTGTATTTGCCTGCGGCCTCAATGATCTCGAAGCCTTCCTCCACGGCGTGCGTCATGGGCTTTTCGCAGTAAATGTCCTTGCCGGCAGCGCATGCGTCGACGATAAGCTGCTTGTGCCAGTGGTCGGGAACAGCCGCTACTATGCAATCGATCTCTTTGTTATCGAGCAGATCCTGATAGCGTGCAGTGATCGGCGTGCCGTTATTAAGGATCTGCGCGGCGAGTGTGCGGCGCCCTTCGTAGAGATCGCAGGCGGCGGCGCACTGGACACCGGGCAACTTAACGGAAGTCTCGAGCAAGTCCGAGCCCCGCATTCCGACGCCGATCATGCCGAAGCGCACCGTGTCGCTTGGACCGGACCCAGGGACACGGGATCGCAAGAGCGCGGCCTCCGCTGTCCCTCCGTCCAGAAGAAGAGATCGAGTGGCAATCGTGGCGCCCACGGTGCCAAGCGTGCGTCCCATGAAGCGGCGCCGGGAAAGCTTTCGGGTTCTCATCGGTGAGGCCTCCTTCTGCAAAAACTGATGAATGCTTGATAACAAGCCATGCTAGTCCTTGCGGGCGCGGCGGACAAGAGCGACGAGATCGAGATCATCAAGCACCAAATCGAAATCTATTCCCAACCCACGGCCGCGATCGAGAATAACCATTGGGTGCCACTCAATTCCGCGAACGTCAATCCGTCAGGCAGGGCCTTCTTGCCGCTTGGCAAGAGCAAGCAGCGGCAACGCCAGCAGCTGCAGTGACACAGAGAAGACAACGAGGGTCAGAATAGATCTGCCGTACAACAAGCCCATGATGGCGCTGCCTGCAAACCAGGCAACGCCGAAACCGGTATCGAAAATCCCAAAGGCCGTACTGCGTTTTTCCGCAGGCACAACACCGGATAGAACCGCCTTAAGACACGAATCTTGCGCTCCCGTTCCCGTGCCCCAAAGAACCGTGCCCACGAGTTCTATGCCCGTTCCACCCAGGAAAACAAGGGGCGCGAACAACGCCGGGATACCGAACGCTACCAGAAGAATGGGAAGGCCCAGCTTGTCCAATAGCCGTCCAAATACTAGCGAGGACAGCGCGCCCGTCGCCATGGCTGCAGCGTAGAAAACCGGAATGAGATCCTGGGAAACGGTACCGGTCCTTTGGAAATGAAAGCCCATCAGCGAGAAGTCAGCAAACCCGGCGGCGATGAATGCTCCTGCCGCAAGGTACAGCCAATAGGCTTTTGAGAACCCCTTGCCCGAGGAGTGCGGCGTGGGTTCTCCTTCCAACTCGCGGGGCCGCCGGTGAAGAAGCCAGGCTGCGAACAGCACCGTCAAGCAGAGCAGCGCCGAGGTCAGCAGCACCGCAAAGGCGTGTCGATACCCGCCGTGCCGGTACAAAACGAAGGCTGTAATCAGCGGCCCCAGGGTCGCGCCGGCCTGGTCCAGCGCCTCGTTCAGGCCGAACACCCAACCCTGCCCGATGAATCTGCCGGCGTGGGAGAGCATTGATTCAACCGACGGCCGGCGAATCGCGCGCCCCGTGCGCTCAGCGATCATCAGCGCCGAAGCCGCAGGCCAGCTTCCGGTCAGCGCCAGCGCCGGTACGGCCAGCACATTGATTGCGTACCCGAGAAAAGCAGCGGCCCAGTATCTTCGCGTCCTGTCGGCGAAGTATCCGGAAATTGAACGCAAGCCGTAGCCGGCCAACTCACCAAAGCCCGCCACAAAGCCCACGATGGTCGCGCTTGCGCCGAGAGAGCCGAGAAACGGCCCCGTAATCGCGCGCGCACCCTCGTAGGTCATGTCCGCGAAGAAGTTGACAATCCCAAGGATGAGGACAAATCGGAAGGCAAGCTTTGCGATGCCGGGCCTGGTCATTTTTCGGGCGGGCTGCAGGCGATGAGAATCAAACGTAATCAAACAGCGTCATGAACCCGAAATCCATGTGAAGCTGCTGGTGGCAATGAAATAGCGTCAACCCTGGGTTGTCGGCGACGAAGTCGATTTCGGCTTCCTGATAGCCTCCCAGCATCACCACGTCTTTGAGAATCCCAGCTGTGGGTTTGCCGGCCAGACTGGTGATCTCAAAGCTGTGCCGGTGCAGATGGATCGGGTGGATGTCGTCGCTGGCGTTATGCATGCGCAGGCGGTAGCGTTTGCCCTGCTTGAGGTGGAATGTCGCCGGGACCATCTCGCCGGTCATTGGATACGCGACCCCGTTAATGGTCCATCGGTTGAAGCCTTCCTCGGCCGCATTGTCTTTAGCGAACGTCATCTCGAAAGTCTCGTCCGGGGGCGCCACGCTGGCTCCAGGCTTGGCGAAACGCGAGTAGCTCCACCTGGACGCCGGGGGGTGGACCCATTGCGCCTTTCCTGTGCTGCCCGCGTACTCCACGACGATGCCCATGCCGTGCCGGCGATCATCATTGTCCAGATCACCCAGGATCCAGACGCCAGGCCGATTCATCTGTACGATAGCGGAGACGCGCTCGGCCGTGCCAATCCAGAGCACGGGAACGGGAGCAGGATTCGGCACTGGATTACCGTCGAGCGCGACCACCTGAAACGAGTGGCCCGGCAAAGCTAAACTACGAATCTCAGTCGCGCTTCCATTCAATACGTGAAACAGGACTCGCTCTGCTTGCTTCACTCGTACCGGCTCGCCGTGGCCGAGCATGCGTCCGTTAATGGTGAAAGATCCGTAGCCGACTTCGTAGCCGTGCGGCATGCCTCTGGCCAATGAAGCTTTCATCGAGGCTTCACCGGTTTGCTTGAGCACCTTGTTGGGCTCAGACGGCGAAAGAAAGTCCTGCTCCATGTCACCGCCCCGACTAAAGCTCGGCTCGAATTCCTTCAGGACCAGAAACACCTCGCGGTCATAGCGGCCTGGTTCCTGGGCAGGCTCGATGTAGATGGGTCCCACTTCGCCGCCATACTGCCCGGCAGCGAGATTGCCGCCGGCGCGATTGTGCGTGTGATAGAAGCGAAAGCCTGCCGGGCCTGGCGTGAAACGGATCCGCCTTTTGCCACTCGCCGGAATGAAGGGAGTGCCTTCTTCAGCGGCTCCATCTACGTCCACCGGAACCCGTTGACCGTGCCAGTGGAGTTGCTCTGGCGTGTCCGTGTCGTTGTAAATGTCTACCGTGATCTGGCGACCCTCTTGGACGCGCAGCAGGGGCCCCGGGAACTGCCCGTTGTAGGTGACGGCGGAGATTATTCGCTGGGGCGCGATCTCGATGGGAGAAGCCTTGATTTGCAAGGTGTGGTCCGCGATTGCTTCGTCCTCCGCCGGAAGGATGCTGCTTCGAGCCAAGCTCAGATCGAAACGACTTAAGCCGGCAAGCCCGACACCAGTAATCGCGCGTGCGCCGGCCAGAAACCGGCGGCGGGAAATAATCGGCATCTTCATTGACAGCTCCTCTGAAAAGACGCCAGGCGGCTTGGCTGAATATGCCAGAACATATCGGGCCTGAACCTTGAATTTAATTCGATGTTCGCTGCTGACGCAAGGGAGTTCCCCTGCCCGTCTCCCTCGGCTTGGGGCCAGGCGGGATTGGATTCGCAACGTTTCAGAACTGTGCACAAAAAAAGGATTGCGCTCCGAATCGATCTTACTACAATATATAGCTATGCAACCTATAGATCTGCGACTGTTCGATCGTGAACTGAAAAAGGGCAGCGCCGAGCTGCTGATTCTCTCGCTCGTGGAAGCTCGGCCACGGCACGGGTACGAAATCAGCAAGCTCATCGAGCAGCGCTCGGCCGGCGCGTTGCGATTTCAGGTGGCTTCGCTCTATCCGCTGTTGTATCGCCTGGAAAAACGAGGCTGGATCCAGGGGCGCTGGGTCGAAAAAGCCGGCCAGCGGCGGCGCCGCTACTACCGCCTGACCGTCCAGGGGCGCGATGTCTTGGTTTCCCAGCGCCGCGGCTGGCAGACGTTCGTGCAGGCCGTCAACGCCATCACGGCCGCTCAAGGGAGGGACCATGCCTGAGCCCGGGGAGGGACCTCCTGCGCAGCAATCGCAATGGAAGGGCGTGGTCAGCCGCCGGTTGGCGGACCTGAAGCTCGCACCCGCCCGCGAGGCCGAGATCGTCGAGGAATGGGCCGAGCACCTCGAGGATCGCTACCGGGAGCTGCTGGCTGGCGGCGCCGCCGAACCCGAAGCGCGGGAGGCCGTGCTTGGGGACCTCAGCAATCCAACCGCCCTCATCCAGGAACTTCGCAAAGTTGAGAATCCGATCACGACGGAGCCTCTAGTTCCGGGCGCAAGTGGGAAGGAGAATATGATGGCCGACTTTGGGCAAGACCTGCGATACGCGTTGCGGATGCTGCGGAAAAATCCTGGATTCACCTTTGTTGCCGTGCTGACGCTGGCGCTCGGCATTGGCGCGAATACCGCTATCTTCAGCGTGCTCGACGCGGTGTTGTTGCGGCCGCTCCCCTATCCTGAGCCGCAGCAGCTCGTTAAGCTTTGGAGCCGCTTCACCGGCATCGGCTTGCCCAACGACCAGAATGACGTCTCGGCGCCGGAGTTCCGTGATTTTCAGCAGCTCAATCAGAGCTTTACGGGCATCGCGGCCATCAACACTGGTACCTTTAACATCGGCGTTAAGGGCAGCCCTGAACGGGTGGTAGGTGCTACCGTCTCTCCAAGCCTGTTCGCGATTCTCGGCGCACAGGCGAGCCTCGGGCGGACTTTTCTCCCTGAGGAGGCGCAACCCGGTCACGATCAAGAAGTAATTTTGAGCTATGGATTGTGGCGGCGAGCCTTCGGCGGCGATCCACACGTGATCGGCACCACGCTGCGCGTGGACGCGGTCCCGTATACCGTGGTCGGGGTCATGCCGGCTGGATTCGACTATCCCCAAGACACCGAAATCTGGGGTCCGCTCTCCTTTTCGCCGGACGACCTCAGTCCGAACAGCCGCGGCAACCACGGACTCGAAGTACTCGCTCGCATCAAACCCGAGCTCACCCTTGCTCAGGTGAGAACAGACATGGACCGCATAGGCAAAACGATCATCGAGCAGAATCGCAGCAACTACCCATACGAGAAATACGGTTTCGGAATCATCTTGAACCCTCTGCTCGAAGAGACGGTCGGAGACGTGAAGACATCGTTGTGGGTGCTGATGGCTGCTGTCGCGCTCGTTCTGTTGATCGCGTGTGCCAACGTCGCCAATCTGCTGCTGGTGCGTGCTTCCGGGCGTCAGCAGGAGACTGCGATTCGCGTAGCTCTCGGCGCGGGCCCTGGCCGCCTCGCCCGCCAGTTGCTCACCGAAAGCACGCTTCTGGCCTTGATCGGGGGGCTCGCGGGACTCGCCCTCACGCCTTGGACACTTCACGGCTTGGTGGCGCTCAGCGGCACTGCGCTTCCCCGCGTGGTGGACACTCGAATCAATCTATGGGCTCTCGCCTTCACACTGGCAGTTTCTCTGCTCACCGGCATTCTGTTCGGTCTGGCGCCCGCCCTCCAGGCCTGGCGTGCCGGACATTACGATCTGCTCAAGGGTGGCCGCAGCACACACGGCGGTGGATCGAACCGGCTGCGCCGCGCGCTGGTGATGGGCGAAGCCGCGCTCTCCCTGATCCTGCTTGCAGGCGCCGGACTTCTGCTGAGAAGCTTCATTCAAATCCTGAAGGTGAACCCCGGCTTTCGCCCAGAAGGCGTGCTGACCATGCGCATTTCGCTCCCGGACGCGACCTATGGCAAGCCGGAGCAAATCCGCGGCTTCTATCGCGAACTGCTGGATCGAGTCCAGCGCCTGCCTGGTGTGGAAGCGGCGGGCGCCATCAATCTGCTGCCTCTGGGCGGCTCTAATTTCTCCGGGACGGCCACGATCGACTCGCAATCGGTTCCGCCCGAAGATACCACGCCGGAAGTGGATTACCGCGCCGTCACCCCAGGCTTCTTCAAAGCCATGGGCGTTTCCCTGGTCCGCGGCCGCTATTTTGAGGAGCGCGACTCCGAAATGGCGCAGCCGGTGACCATCGTCGACGAAACGCTGGCTCAAACCTACTGGCCGAATCAGGATCCCATCGGCAGGCGGCTTCACCTTGGCGACGGGAAGTCAACTATGCCCTGGATGACGGTGATCGGCGTGGTACGGCACGTTCGCAATCGGACTCTGGAGGCGCGCTCGCGCGTCGAGGTCTACTGGCCTCAAGCTCAGCAACCCCGAGGATTTATGGCGTTGGTGATCCGCACACCGGGAAACCCGATGAGCCTGGCCACGACGGTCCGCAAGGAGGTCGCGGTGCTCGACCCGGAGCTTCCGGCCTACCAGGTTCGCACCATGACTGAAGTGATGGGTGAATCCGTGGCCCGGCGTCGTCTGGCCTTGGTCCTGCTCGCCGTTTTCTCTGGCCTGGCCGTGGTTCTGGCCGCGGTTGGGATTTATGGCGTTGCCTCATACTCAGTGGTCCAGCGCCAGCAGGAGATCGGCCTGCGCATGGCGCTCGGTGCTCGGCGGAATCAGGTGCTGGGTTTGGTGATTGGGCAAGGCATGTCTCTGACCCTGGCCGGCCTCGGAGTCGGGCTGGTGGCGGCGCTTGGCTTAACGCGGCTGATGGGAAGCTTGCTATTCGCGGTGCGGCCTGCCGATCCGCTCGCGCTGGGCGGTGCCACACTGCTTCTGGCGGCCGTGGCACTGCTGGCGGTCTTTATTCCGGCGCGGCGTGCGTCCCAGGTGGATCCGATCGTGGCGCTGCGATACGAGTGATCGACGATTTTGAGCGGCCGGTGTCGAATGAACCCGGCGCGCGATCGCGCCGCGTCAAAGCAGCTATTTCTTCACTCCAGATACTACGGCTTCCAGCTCGCCGTGCGCAACGCGGACGCTGATGTCGCTGCCCGCAGCAAGAAGCCCTGCGTCCCGAACGACCTTTCCCTCCGCATCCCGCGTGATCGAGTATCCCCGATTCAAGATGGCGAGAGGATTTCGCTCGCCGAGGATGGCGTGCACCTGATGCAGCCGGCTTCGCTCTGCGCTGAGCTGGCGGCTCACAGCCTCATCCAGCCTGCAGCTTCGGTCGTGCAGTGTCGCCTGCCGCAGCATCAGCAGTCGCTCGAAATCGTAGCGGGCCACACCTGGCGCCACGCGCAGAAACTCGTTCCGCGCCAGGCTCAATCGACCGCGCATGGCAGCCGTGAGCATCGAGGCCGCTTCGTCCAGCCGCTGAGAACGCCGCGCGATGCGAGTGCCGAGAGTTTGGAACACGCGGCGCGCGCCAAGCTCGTGCAATCGATGACGAGCCTCCGCCAGACTCAACCGGATGCACTGTGTAAGGTGGCGGGCACGGGTTTCAATGTCGGCTTCAAAATCTTGCTTGCGATGCACCGCGAGTTCGGCCGCCGCGGATGGCGTGGGCGCGCGCAGGTCAGCTACGAAATCTGCAATCGTGAAATCCGTTTCGTGCCCGACTCCTGAAACCACCGGCAGCCTGGAGGCGGCAATCGCCCGCGCTACCGTTTCCTCATTGAAAGTCCAGAGGTCTTCGAGCGATCCGCCACCGCGCGCCACGATAATGAGGTCGACGCCCGGATGCCGGTTGAGAGACTGAATCCCGTCTGCGACCTCTGCGGCTGAGCCTTCACCCTGCACGCGCACCGGATAAAGCAGCACGTTAATGTTGGAGAAACGCCGGCGAAGGACACGCCGAATATCCTGGATCACGGCTCCTGTGGGCGACGTAACGACGCCAATCGTACGCGGCAAAGCCGGAAGGGGACGCTTGCGCGCCGCGTCAAATAAACCTTCAGCTGCGAGCTTGGTTTTGAGCTGCTCGAAAGCGAGTTGCAATGCGCCCAAACCCGCGGGCTCGAGAAACTCGACAACAAGCTGGTACTCGCCGCGCGCCTCATATATTGTGAGTTGACCGCGCGCGATCACCGAAAGCCCATCCTCAGGTCTGAACTTCAGGTAACGCGCCTGATTGCGAAAGCAGACGGCACGAAGCTGCGCACTCAAGTCCTTGAGAGTGAAATAGAGATGACCCGAATTCGCCGGGCGATAGTTCGACACTTCACCCGTCACCCAAACGTCTGGGAATTGCTCCTCGAAGAGGCCGCGAATCTCCTGGCTCAGCTCGGACACGCTGTAGATCTTGCGTTGCGGCTTGAAATCAAAGAAGGCCTGGCCCATGGTGGTCGTGAGTTCTCGGGTTTTCAACCTTCAGGCTGCGGACCACTACCTCGGCTGAGCTGTGAAAGCCAAGCTTGAGGGAGATGGACCTCAGAATAGCGCCTGATCCGCAGCCTGCTAAGGGCGTCGAATCATTGAGACGACCCAAAGGACGAAGGTCACCACAACGCTGAGCACCAGACATGTGACGATCGGAAAATAGAATGAAACATGTTTGCCCTTATAGGCGATGTCGCCGGGAAGGCTGCCCATGCCGCCCAGGAACCCCAATCGCGAAGCTGTCATTACCAGCGCTCCCACCACCACAAGAACGAAGCCCGCGACGACGATCAGCTTGCCGATCGAAAACAGAAGGGATCCATCCATGACCTTCTGACTTCATCGTCGGCCTCAGGCAGGGGCTTGTCAAGGCCAGCTCATCCCAAAACCGCCCGAGGCTGATTCTTATGGGAAGGTCGCGACGACACGAGGTTCGGAGTCTCGAATCGCCGGAATTTGCCTTATACGAGATCAATGCCGGGGAAAAAGTAGCCGATCTCGAAAGCTGAGGTCTCGGGCGCGTCTGAACCGTGCACGCAATTGGCCTCGATGCTGGCGGCATACAACTTCCTGATGGTGCCGGGGGCGGCTTGTGCAGGATCGGTGGCCCCCATCAGTTCGCGAAGACGCGCGATCGCGTTGTCGCCCTCCAGAACCATGGGAATCGCCGGGCCCGAGCTCATGAAGGCAGTCAGGCTGCCAAAGAATCTCTTGCCGCGGTGAACAGCGTAGAAGCCTTCGGCTTCCTTCCTACTGAGACTGACAAGGCGCGCCGCCACAATCTTGAAGCCTTGCCCCTCGAAAATCCTGATGATGTCGCCAACGTGCCCCGCCTCGACAGCGTCGGGCTTGATAATCGTCAGTGTACGTTCCAGTGGCATTGAACTCCTTTGATGGCTGACCGCGGGTGGCCGATCGCTTCACGATGCCGTGAGTCGCGTTTTCATCACGCTGGCCATGCTCTCTCCGAGCAGAGCCGGACTCTCCACTACAGCCACACCCGCACGTTTCAGGGCAGCAATCTTGTCGGCGGCAGTTCCCTTCCCGCCCGCGATGATGGCTCCGGCATGGCCCATGCGCCGGCCCGGAGGAGCCGTGCGGCCAGCAATAAATCCCACCACCGGCTTCTTGACGTTCGACTGAATGTAGGCGGCGGCGTCCTCTTCAGCGCTCCCCCCAATCTCACCGATTAAAATGATGCCGTGAGTGTCAGGGTCGGCATTCATCAGGTCGAGAGCATCCACAAAACTCGTCCCGATGATGGGGTCGCCGCCGATGCCGATGCAGGTGGACTGGCCGATACCGAGGGCGGTGAGTTGCCCGACGGCTTCGTAAGTAAGTGTTCCGCTGCGCGAAATCACACCAATGTTTCCCTGCTTGTGAATGCGGCCCGGCATGATTCCCAACTTGCACTTTCCCGGCGAAATGATCCCCGGGCAATTCGGGCCGATCAGCCGGGTGCCGGCATGATCCGCCAGGTACTGCTTTACGCGGATCATATCAAAGGTCGGGATGCCCTCCGTGATTGCGACCACGAGCGGCAGACCGGCGTCCGCCGCTTCCATGATGGCGTCGGCCGCGAACGGCGGCGGCACAAAGATCACCGAAACGTTGGCGCCGGTGGTTTCCACCGCCTTGGCAACTGTGTTGAATACCGGGACCTCGTGGGCGCCGTCCTTGCTTTCCCAGATGGTCCCACCCTTGCCGGGAGTTACACCGGCCACGACTCTTGAGCCGTATTCAATGGCCTGTCCGGTATGGAATCCGCCTTCACGGCCGGTGATGCCCTGGACGAGGAGCCGGGTATTGTTGTCGACGAGAATAGACATAGAATGGAATTCGTAAGGTCTTGTTTCGTGCTTTCAGCGCACTTCGTAAAGATAAGCACCCTCGATGTAAGTGCCGCCCACCTGAGTGCCGCCCAGCCTTGCTCCCTCCACGGAAGCCGTTTGCGCGAACACAGAGCGGAGCGCCTGATACATCGGGTGTCTTGGGCTGATCAGCTCGATTTTCAAGCGCTGCCCAAATCCTGCTGGAATCTTGCGCGTGACCTCCGCAAGCTCCCTGTACGCATCTCGCGGCCCCAACACGTCAACCCTAGGGCTGGCAATGATCAGGCGCCATCTCCCAATCTGTCCGTCGTCCGGTTCAAGCAACCAGAATACGCCTGCAATTGGAAACTTAGGATTGGCCCGCAGCATCTGCCAAAGCTTTCGCCCAAACTCGAGGTCCGCTTCGTTGAGGGTCTCGACATAGCTCATTACCACCTCCGTCGAATCCATTCCATGACCCCAGAATCTCGTTCGGTGGCGGCATCGTACAGCGATTTCGCCTGCTGTTCTTCCATCAATTCGTAGCGGTTTTCGTCATTCCAAGAGAAAACTGTGTTCAATTGCTCTGAAGTTTCTCATCACGATTGGTCGCCTCCTGCAATTCCGCCCATAGCACACCGCCCAGCCGAACCAGTGGCTCCAACTTGTGAGTATAAGCGTCGTTAACAAATTTCTTGTCGGGGAAATCGTGCTGCTGAATCCCTCGCGCTAAATAGGCTTTGAGGGCGCACTCTATAGCAAGACCGGTCGTGTAATAGGCGCCGGTCCAGCACTTGTTGTCGAGCAAAATGCGGGCCTCCGCGAGCTTCGCCTCGGCAAGACGTTGCAACTTATCGCGATTCAGCTTAGCAACGATCACGCGAGATCTCTTGAGTCGCCGTCAGATTCCGGCCGCAGCGACGACTTTCTCTGCCGCATCCTTCATGCCTTGGGCCACAACGAAATTCAAGCCGGAGTCGGCGAGTATCTTCTGACCAAGCTCCACGTTGGTCCCTTCCAGCCGCACCACGACCGGCATCTTTATCCCTAGCTGGCGCGAGGCCGCCACCACGCCGTTGGCCACGATGTCGCAGCGCATGATCCCGCCGAAAATGTTGATAAGCACCGCGCGCACGTTCGGATCGCCCAAAATGATCTCGAATCCGCGCCGCACCTGCTCTTCGCTCGCGCCGCCGCCGACGTCCAAAAAGTTCGCAGGGCTGCCGCCGGCATACTGGATGATGTCCATGGTCGCCATGGCGAGGCCGGCGCCGTTCACCATGCAACCGACGGTGCCGTCCATGCGAACGTAGTTGAGTCCGAAGTTGGTGGCCTTCACCTCAAGCGGATCCTCCTCGTTAACGTCGCGCATTTCCTTGACGTCGGGATGACGGTAGAGGGCGTTGTCATCAAAATTCATCTTGGCATCAAGCGCGAGCAGGCGGCCGTCTTTGGTGACAACAAAAGGATTGATCTCGGCGAGCGCGGCGTCGGTGGCTTCAAAGGCACGATAGAGACTCTGGAGGAATTGCGTGGCCTCGTTCACCAGCTTGGAGTCGAGACCGAGCCCGAAGGCCAGCTTGCGAGCCTGGAAGGCCCGGAATCCAACGGCCGGGTCGACCGGCTCCCGCAGGATCCTTTCCGGGTGCGCGGCGGCCACTTCCTCGATCTCCATGCCGCCCTCGGTTGAGGCCATGAAAACGGGCCCGCCGGTTCCCCGGTCTATGACCAGGCCCAAGTAAAGTTCGCGTTCGACGTCGAGACCTTCCTCGATCAGCACCCGCCGCACCACGCGTCCTTCGGGACCGGTCTGGTGCGTCACCAAGGTCTTGCCGAGGATCTCGCCGGCAGCGCGCTCCGCCTCCTCCGGTCCGCGCACCACCTTGACGCCGCCCGCCTTGCCGCGGCCGCCGGCATGGATCTGGGCCTTCACCACCACCGTCCCGCCGCCCAGGCGCTTGGCCACGCCATGAGCCTCTTCCGGATTGGAGATAACTTCGCCGCGGGGAACCTTGACCCCAAAACGCGCAAGAATCTCTTTGGCTTGATACTCGTGGATTTTCATTGTTAGTCGTCGGTTGTCAATCGTCGGTTTCCAGTCGGATACAACAGCAAGCAGCACCAGAAATCGTCGAAGTACTCAGTCTGAGAAGGAAGCGAACGACTCAAGGACAGCACACGTTAGAATGAGGTTGCGCCTCTTTGATAAGCCAGTATAGGCAACAGCAGCCGAAAAGGCAACGTAGAGCCCGCGCGCCCCATGAAGATTAGCGAAGCGATAGTCAAACTGGAACAGGGTAAGATTCTCACACGAGCTGAAGCTCGTGATGCGATGACCGAACTGCTCTCCGGAACCGTACCCGATCCGGAGATCGTTGCCTTCCTGACAGCTCTGCGCGACCGTGGCGAGACTGTCGACGTGCTCGTGGGATTCGCGGAAGTGATGCGGGCGCGTGCCGCAGAAATTCTGGCCCGTGAGGGTGTTGATCTGGATGCCCTGCACCGTGCTGGGCCGTTGCTCGATACCTGCGGCACGGGCGGAGACGGCCTTGGTACTTTCAACGTCTCCACGGCGGCAGCGCTAGTAGCAGCCGCTGCCGGCGTCCGCGTGGCCAAGCACGGCAATCGCTCGATTTCGAGCCGCTGCGGCAGCGCCGACGTGCTGGAAGCGCTGGGTGTCAGCATCGAACTGCCTCTCGATCGCATCGGTGAATGCCTCGACAGAGTAGGCGCAGTGTTTCTATTCGCACCGCAACACCACGCCGCCACACGCCACGTGATGAACGCTCGCAGGGCGCTCAAAACGAAAACCGTTTTCAATCTGCTCGGACCGCTCACCAACCCGCTCAGAGCCAGCGTCCAATTGACCGGCGTCTTCGATCATGCGCGAACTGAAACCATGGCGGAGGCGCTCGTCTTGCTCGGCACACGACGGGCAATGGTTGTGGCTGCCTGGGACGGCATGGACGAAATCTCCATCACGGGAACCACCCGCGTTTCAGAGTCGATATCGGACGCTATCGCGACCCGAACCCTCTCGCCCGAAGACTTCGGGGTCTCGCGCACTGGTTCCGTTTCCATCGAGGGCGGCGATGCTAAGCACAATGCTCGGCTGCTTACTCGAATATTCGATGGGGAGGCCGGGCGCCACCGCGACGTGGTCCTGGTGAACACGTCAGCGGCGCTGCTCACGGCAGGACGAGTCCAGAGTCTGACCGAAGGCATGAGTGTGGCCGCCCAATCCATAGACTCTGGTGCGGCGCGCCGCACGCTGGCGAGCCTCGTTGGGTTCACCAACCGCCATCGCTCGTGACCCGCACGGATTTGAGCTTAGGATCGCAGAAAATTTGACAGAAGTTGCTTGCCGGCTGAAGTCATGATCGATTCGGGATGGAATTGCACGCCTTCCACCTTCAGTTCGCGGTGCCGAAGTCCCATGATGAGACCCGTAGGAGACGTGGCGGAAATTTCGAGGCAGGCAGGCAAGCTTTCTCGGTCGACCATCAGGGAATGATAGCGCGTTGCGGGAAACGGATTGGCCAGGCCTCTGAATACTCCCTTGCCATCATGTGAAATCGGGCTGATCTTTCCGTGCATCAGCTCGGGCGCACGAACCACTCGCCCGCCGAAGGCCTCTCCGATGGCCTGATGTCCCAGGCAAACTCCAAGGATGGGCAGACAACCGGCAAAACGCTCAATCAAATCGAGGCAGATTCCCGCCTGCCGCGGCGTCTTCGGTCCGGGAGAGATAACGATGCGCTCCGGCGCCATGCGGTCAATCTCATCGAGCGCAATTTGATCATTACGGCGGACCTCAACCTCGGCGCCTAGCTCGCTCAAATACTGAACGAGATTGTAGGTAAAGGAGTCGTAGTTATCGATCAGCAGCAGCATAGGCCCAGTATATAAGGGGGAGGAGCCGACAGGGGAATCAGGAGTGGAATGTCGAGATCGAGGCGGGGCGAGAGGACGTTTCCACACTCCCGGCTGCCGATTCCCGACCGCTTTCCCGGGACACGCGTTCGTATCCCACATTCCAACTCGTGCCGAACGCGGTGCCTGAACCGGAGAATCTGCGCCGCGACGCGTTCTAAGCCCTTTATTCAGCGGCTTTCATGCACCTATGCGTTTGGCGCATCCCTTGCTCTATACCAGAGCGAAGTTAAATTCTAACGGAGGTAACGGTCATGAAAAGAATCGCCACTACTCTCGGAACGCTTGCTCTCGCACTCTCACTCGGAGTTCCGGCTTTTGCCGCCAAAGCTCCTACGGCTCCCAAGCCTAAGGGTCAAACGCAGACTGCGACTGCAAAGCCGCAGGCAAAGCGCCAGGCGGTGAGCAAGAAGAGCCGCAAAAGCGCGCCCAAGATTGCTAAGGCCAGCGTGAAGCCAGCCAGCGCCAAGTCAACCACACCGCAGCAGAAGTAACTTTGGAGTTCACTCGATTTGCCGGGCCGGTCCGTGGGAGGTCGACTCGGCAATAGGGCCCGCGGGCCCACGCGGAGGGGACCGGCGCAACTGGGAACAAATCAATGCTCTCGTGCCGGTTCGGGCACGAAATGCCTTTTTGATGAGGCATCTCGTGCGATAGAATGGAGCCGCATCAGGAACTAAATTTAGGAGGGGAACCACGATGAAAAAGCTTGCCGCAATACTTGGAACCGTTGCCCTGGCGCTCGCGCTCGGTGCGCCGGCGTTTGCCAGTCCGGCTCCGGCCGCGCAGAGGTCGCACGTTCGCCATCACCGGCATCACGCTCGTCATGCGCATCATCGCGCCCGAGCCGCGGTCCGATAAGCAGGGGCTGGCAAGAGACCAATCGAGGCGACTGCGGAATCGCACTCCGTCCACGTCAGAGTCAGACTGACGACATTTACCTTTGGAGGGATTCAACGACCGATCGGAACTTCTTCGAGGCCCAGTTCGCGAACGAGCTTTCGCGGATCGTAAGGTGAGCAGTGGAAGGTGCGACCGTTCACCTCGAAGGTGGGTACGCGGCGCTTGCCCTGATTCGAGCTGATCACAAAATCGGCCGCGCCCTCAGTCTGCTCAATGTTGACTTCTTCAAACGCTACGCCGCGTTGCTTAAGAAATGATTTGGCGCGGCAGCAGTCGGAGCACCAGGAAGTGGTATAGATCCGGATCGTTGCATTCACGGGTTCAGACTTTTCGTCGGCAATCGTTTCGGTAATCAACTTTCCACTCCTGTCCTCTGCGAGGCGCGCTCCGCAACCTCGATCCGCGCCATGGCCCGCTCCAGTGCAGCGCGGGCGCGCAAAGCATCAATCTCTGCTTCGCCCGCTCCGGCTCGCCGCAGCAATTCTTCGGCTCGCTCCCGCGACCTCTTGGCGCGTGCCACGTCAATCTCTTCGGGGCGTTCCGAGCCCTCCACCAGAACGATCACGCGATCCGGCAGCACTTCAACAAAGCCCCAGTTCACAAATAAATAGTGGGTGACCTTGCCTTGCGTGTAAGAAACCTGCCCAGGCTTAAGCTCGGACAGCAAGGGAGCATGCCCCGGCAGAATGCCCAGGTAGCCTTCGCGGCCGGGCAACGACACGGCCAGCACGGCATCGCGAATCATCAGTCGATCCGGTGTCACGAGCTCGAGATTAATCTGATCCGGAATAGTGTCAGCCATAACAGTGCCGGACTTACGGATTGATCGATCTTCGGATTGAACCGCGAATCCGCAAGTCCGTGAATCCCTAAATCCGCAAATTCCTAGGCCGCCGCCTTTAGTTTCTCGGCCTTCTCCAGAGCTTCATCGATCGTGCCCACCATGTAGAAGGCCTGCTCGGGGATGTCGTCGTATTTTCCGGCGACGAGCTCCTGGAATCCGCGGATCGTATCCTCGAGCTTCACGTATTTGCCTTCGAGTCCGGTGAACTGTTGCGCCACAAAGAACGGCTGCGACAAAAAGCGTTGAATCTTGCGGGCGCGGGCCACCGTGAGCTTGTCCTCGTCGGATAGTTCGTCGATCCCGAGAATCGCGATGATGTCCTGCAGGTCTTTGTATTTTTGCAGCACCGCCTGGACGGAGCGTGCCACGGAGTAATGTTCATCGCCAAGGATCAGAGGATCGAGCACCCGCGATGTCGAAGCCAGCGGATCCACCGCCGGATAGATACCGAGCTCCACGATCTGCC
>DASYYZ010000173.1:0-2648 GCA_035946735.1 Terriglobia bacterium | reverse complement strand
CTCCTCGAACCCTGGCCCCCGCCGAAAGCCACTCCCCGCCCTTCCCCCGTCGCCGCCGCCCGCTGAGTCCTTCCCAATCGCTCCGCCCCCGACCATGTCATTCCGAACCGGCCGCATTCCGGCCGGGTGAGGAATCTGCTGCTCGCTTTGGCTCTTCTCTACTTACAATCGTCAGGTGAGCCGCACCTACTACGTCTACATCCTCGCCAGCCGCTCGCGAAACCTCTACACCGGCGTCACCAACAATCTCGAACGTCGCCTTGCCCAGCACCGCTTCGGCCTTGTTCCCGGATTCAGCAAGCGCTACCGTATTTTCCGCTTGGTACATTACGAACTGTTCGGCGACATACGCATGGCGATTACCCGCGAGAAGGAAATCAAGAAGTGGAGACATCAAAAGAAAGTATGGCTGATTGAGCGTGAAAATCCTCGTTGGGAAGACTTTAGCGCGGAGTGGTTTCCTAAAGACAAGGGCAGACCCAAAACGAAAACCGTAACAGCAGATTCCTCACACGGCCCAACTGCGGCCGGTTCGGAATGACATCGTAAAAACAAACCGCCCCAAACTAACCCACACCCACACTCACTCCGCCCGCCCTCTGCCATCCCGCCGCGATCGATCCGTCCCCGCTTGCTCTGAGGAACGAAGGGCCTTGACGCCACGCCGCCAATCGCTCCGCCCTCCACCATGTCATCCCGAACCCATCCGCGCATCGCGCGGATGGTGTGAGGGACCTGCTTTTTCCTTGGTTCGACTCGGGCTCGGCAGTCCTATGCGTATTCAGCGAGCCAATCAGTCTGCGTCGCGGCCCGGGTGGTTGAAGTATCGTAAAACTCGACTCCATGTCGCCAGAGGGGGCCAAAAAAGTCATCGTCAGTTACATAGTTGTCTGGGCCGACAAGGGGTGACCAACCTTTCCTCGGTGCTTCATAGGCAAGCAGCCAGTTTTCAGTGTAAAGGTGTTCCGAAGTCATATGCTGTTCCCACAGGGTGGTGTCGACGCCATCTGCAAGCCCGGCCTGATAGAGATCCAGACTCAGAAGAGCGACGATAGAATCGTCCACCGAAGAGATGGAGGGCCAAACAGAATCGGGCAATCGGACGCCGAACAATTTCGTAATCCATAATGCCCAGGCCACTTCAAATCCTTGCTTGAATCTGCCGTGGTAGGACGCAATCTCCGCGAGCACTTCTGTTAGTTTATCCGTGTTCACGGGGTAGCCTTTAGTCGAATAATCGACCAAGACTGCCGATAGGGTGGGCGCGAGACTTGGCTCTGCCACCAAGCTACCCAGGAGGAACGATTCATACAACCCCCAACAATCCGGAGAAATCGAGAAACCCGCACTTTGCTTGACGGCATATTTCAGCACATTGTTGCCTGGATACTTAGAAGCATTTTCGTAAGCCCTGCTAAAAAACGACATCAGGTCGTCTCGCTCGTGCTCCCGCGCGACGACTATCGAGCGGAGGTCGGCTTTCCAAGCTGGCTGCAGAGACTGTGGCAGTTCCGTGATCTTCGTTTTGAGAGGATTAATCTCGACGGCGAACTGACTCGCAACACTGTGCAGGTCTGCCAGGGCTTCTTCAGCGTCCGAGCGCGTGCCAAAGAATAGGTAGTAATCGTCAACGTAACGAAGCCCTTTCAGTCCGGGTCGCAACCTTGTCAATTCAACGTCTAAAGCGACTCCCAGTAGCTCTGATATGAGGTCTGACGTGACCGGACCTACCGGAATTCCCAGCGTTTGTTGGTCCTGCGTGTTTCGCACGGCCGTATCGATAACGTTACCGTAGAGCTTTTCCGACCGGTCCGCTTTAGCGGCACTTTTCGAGTGAAGAGCCCATGGGATGCTGTGCGTATAAAGGGAATGATAGAACCTGGATAAGTCGGCTTTAAGTAGGAATCGGGAGGCCGAAGACCGTACGATTCTTTCTTGATCGAGGGCATCAAAGTCGCGTTCACGTGAAAGACCTCGTTCCGAATCAGGAAGGTATTTCAATCGTGTCATCGACAAAGTTGACTGTTTCATATGCGCCTCGATCTCGCTCCAATGTTTCTCAAGAACGAAGGCGAGCCTGAGTTGATGAAGCGGATTGGGGATGCCGAGGAGGCGGCGATGATGCTGCAGGCGAGGAATGGAATGAAGCGCGCATCCACTATGCGGTCTGGTAAAGGACCCCGGGTTGGGAAGACGGTCCAGCGCGCCCACGAAGCTGGCCGTTGAGAAAGCTGGTGGGATCTCAACCGGGAAATAGCCTCTTCCAATGAGGTCAGTATGTAGGGGCATTTGCGAACCTAATTCTAACAGGGGATGTGTAAAGTTCACCTCCTTATTCCTTGACGTTCACCTAACTTTCTGGTATACTGGTGTTTCTTGGCTGGAGGGCCAGCCAGACAATTCGTAAGAGAGGTGAAGGCCGCGGAGACGCGGCCTTTTTGCGTTTATGGAGCTTTTTTATTGCACATCTCCAACTCACCCACCTCGCCGTAGCCTTGGCGAAGGCGGGTCGCTGCCCTCCGCCCGGAATAAATCACCACAAATCCATTCACCTAAAGGAGATACACCAGCCATGCCTCGGATGCCCCAAGAAGACCAGTCCTACCAGATCATCCTCAGTCCCGAATTCGCTGCGACTATCGCCAGCC
>DASYYZ010000172.1:0-85627 GCA_035946735.1 Terriglobia bacterium | reverse complement strand
ATTTGCTGGTAGCGCGTATGCAAATCACATCCGATAATGTTCATGGCTCGGCTCCTTTCCCGGCAGCCTTGGTCAGAAGAACAAACCAAGTTTACCGGCCCTAAGGAGCCGATGCCGTTATCCAATCAGACCCCGGTTTTGTGGTCGGCGTCTTTTCTAACCATCATCCTCGCCGTGTCGTATTCTAGCGCCGTGTCGAAGCTGCGGCGTCCTTTTCTTTCGAATCGATATTTCTTCATTACGGTGCGGCTGCTCAAACGCCGCGCGAAATTAACCGAGACCGATCTTACCCTGTTAGCGCGAGCTTTCAACCGAGCGCGGGCGCGGCATGATTTCTATCTGACGGCCTGAGTTTTCCTTCCCGATCATCGGCACGCCATCTGCGCTCCGCTGTATTCGGTGAGCATTTCGCTGGCCATCAAATCGGTGAAGCAGAGTTCGATGAGCGCCATCAACCGGGGCCGAGGTGCCGACGGGGAGCTCTGGCAACCCCGATTTTTTGACCGCGCCTTGCGCACGGTGCAGGAATACAGCGAGAAGGCGGAGTATATCCACTGAACCCCGTCCAGGCAGGCTTGGTGCGGCGGCCGCAGGATTGGCGATGGTCGAGCTTCAAAGAGTATTCGGGCGTGAGCGCGGATGAGCAAAAACGACGCTGCGATTTGATCATCGACCGCGTGAGAATGCCCTCCGACCCGCGCACACGAATTTGATCGATCGCACACCCCTCTCACAAATGCGTTATCAATGTAATATACATAATATAACGTATTTAGTTAATATACTGCGTTCGGGCATGATCTGGGAGGACACGGGGTGACCGTCCGCCTAGAGATTTTATTGCCTCGCGCGCCGTCCGTTTCACAAGAGTTTTGCAGACACGCGTTCTCCTCCTCGCACCCCGATTCCGCGGAGGGTGTGCGGCGGGGTTCGCTACAGTCGTATTATTGTCCTATGAACGCCTAACCGAAGTCAGAAACTGGCTTTATTGTTGTTTCTCTGAACGCCTGTGTGCAATTATTGGGTAGTGGGCCAGTTTGACATTTAGGCCACCCTGCTTTCCGCTGCTTTGGCATCCATCATGCTGAGGATTTCTTCGACTTCCCAAATGTGATTACTGATTCCAGATTCCATCGCAGGCGTTACCCGTAACGTCTGATGGACGCGGCAAAAGTTGTAATACATGAAGTACAGCGCGACGTGATAGGCCAGATTCTCGACCTTCTTTGAGAATGCGTTTGTCAATCGTGTGAAGCGCCTGATGCTCATTCGCATGGTTAGGTTCTGGCGCTCGACATAAGACGTGGAAATATGCTCAGGGTCGGGACGGCCAGTGATCGTCGCTGCCTTGCATCCAATGCAGACTGGTGGGGTGTAACGCCGCTCGCCCTCGCCGTCGCCCGCTGCTGGAATCCCATAGAGCTTGTGCAGAGTGGCAAAATCCACATCCAGACCGAATGCACCATTAACCGCAACCAAGTAGGCTCTGAGTCCATCCGTGGTGAGCTGAATCCGGCTGTCGATTCGGTGGGCCAAATCCTGCATGAACATGTGAGCGCTCTGGACATCTCGATTTCCTACCAAGAACGAGGGTACTAGCTTTGTGTCCGCGTCGATTGCAACCCACGTCCAGACGCTTCCTAAACCAAACTGTCCGCGCTTCTCGGTGGGAACATTCTTGTCCTTTGCTCCGACGAAAGCCCAAATCTCATCACACTGAATGCGTTTGCAATTCAGGTTTCGGATAGCGCCGTCCTGATAGTCAGCGCAAGCATTGCCAGCAGCGACAAGCAGTTTTATGACGGTATCCTTCGCAGCGCCAGTCATGCGAACCGTAGCGCGAATCGAATTACCCTCGATCAAGGATTTCAGCACTTGGACTTGCTTCTCTCGGCTCAGTCTATTCATGCAATTAGTGTACCCACACAAACCGGACATGTCAAGAGAAATCTTTTTGACATCGCACCTTTTTTGTGCGTACAATAATCTCATGGCGAAACCAGGACGACCAAAGACCAAGAACCCTCTGGACGAATATATCGAACTGCGAGTGTCGGAGCCTGAGAAACAGGCGTTCCGTGATGCCGCAGAACGGGCCGGACTTCCGATGGCGACGTGGATCAGAGAACGTCTACGGCGCGTGGCAATCCGAGAACTGGAGAATGCCGACCTGCCGGTAGCGTTCCTAAAGTGAGGGAGCATGATTAAACCCAAATATCCCAAACGTGCCGATCTCAGCCAGATTGCCCGCTCAATCGTGGAACACGCAATCAGGGAGCCGTTGACACCCAGTAAGGCTAGTAACGCTTGCGAAGAAAAAATCGAACCGAAACGGCAAAAGCCAAAGCGCCAAACATAACTGCCGTACACATCAGCCTGATTTTTGCGTTCCTCTCTATGACGCTCTCAGACCTTGAAACCGCACTCAAGGCACTTGAAGCATCGCTGTCCAGACTTGAGACCACGCTTACAATATTGTCGGTAGCATTGTTGGTCTCAACCGGAGTCGTCGTTATTGGTCTATTCATCGAGTACCGACCAGATTTCAAGGAGTTCATATGGGGACGCCCAAGAGACCGGCGAGGAAGCTGGCCTGTGGTAATTGGCGGAATAATGGTTATCCTTGGTGTGTCTGGCGAACTCGTGTGCAGCTTTTGGGCACTAAAAGTGGAATCCAAGATCAGAACGACAAATTCCAAAATTGAGGATGTCCTCCGTTCGGAGATAAGCTTGGTTGGTACATCTGCGGTCGGCGCTGTAAAAGCCGCGAACGCAGCCAACACGGTATCCCAAGAGGCAAGCGCCATAGCTGGAACCGCCAAGGCCACGGCAGCAGGAGCAAAGTCACTAGCCCAAGGCGCACGCCAAGAGGCGGACTCAGCTTCCAGAGAGCTTGGAACGTTGCGAACGGACACACAGAACCTCGAATCAGAGGCCAAAAAGACAGAGGCCGACCTGATGAACGTAGCCGTATGCACTGCCCCTAGGGTTTTAGACAGTTGGTTTGTGGGCAAGACTTCGTATGTTGATCCGTTAAGGCCAATGGCGGGACAGGTTGTCTTTATCGAAGTAATGCCTGATGCCGAGTCTCGCAGGGCAGCGAAGAGTCTTGCCAACGCGCTAGCTGCCGCCAAGTGGGACATACAGTCGATAAAACAAGTTGGAGAACTTGACGAACTTAAAGACGGGGTTTCTGTTGAGCCATCCGATTCAGCTTTTGATCCCCAGGGATGGGGAGCGTGGCTGCACGCTGGGAACGTTTCAGATGCTCTGGTAGACTTTCTCCACTCACACAACTGGCAGGCAAAACGAGACTGGTGGCTGGACTCAAAAGGAATGACCGAACACGACCCGAAAATTGCTCCCTTCGGTTCCATCAGGATACAGGTTGGCCTGTATCCTGCAACTGAATATTTGAGCCCTCCAGCAGACAAGCAACTAGTCGCGACGTTGGAAGAACGAAAGCGAGAAGCAGATGCCCTTGAGGCGAAGGACTGGGAATCCAGAGTAGCTGGGTTGTTACCTGCGGAAAGGGAGGTAATGGAACGCAGGCGCAAGGAGTGGGAGGCTGACACGCAAAAAGTGAGTAACAGATACACTATGACCGGCCCATGCCAAGACCTCTTCAGCAAATATTTCTGATTACATGATGGGTTAATACCACATAATTCTCCAAACTGGCCCACTACCAATTATTGCACACTTTATGAAAAATAATAGATAACGTAAGCCATTTAGAATTGAAGGTTAACCACAAGTGTGAAAAAGTCGATCCCTGTCGAGCATCTCGAGTATCGGGAGGGCAAGGCCCGGATGCACGCTTGCCGATTGACGGCGGGGCGTTCATTGTTACGCGCCAGGGTCAAGGCCCGCGCTCGTGGCCGCGGCCGGCCTAGCCCTTCTGTTTTGATTCCGCTTCCCGCGCCAGCGTGACCACGGCGCCAAGCAACCGGTCGACCTGCTCGCGCGTTGGCGCCTCGGAATAGAGCCGAAGCAGGTCCTCGGTGCCGGACGGCCGCACCAACAGCCAGGTGGTAGGCCCAAAGATCATTTTGAAGCCGTCGAGCGAGTCCGTGGAAGCGATGTCGTGTCCGGCGATGCGGCGAAAACCGTGATGGCGGAGCCTCGCCATCAGGGCGAAGATGGCTGGCCGGCTGATCTCGAGGTCGATGCGATTGTAGCTGCGCGGTCCGAACTCCGCCGCCAGGTCTTGCACCAGCTCGCCGAGAGTTTGATTGCGGCGCGCCATGACCTGGGCCAGCAGGAGCGAGTTCAGAATGCCGTCGCGCTCGGGAGGGTTTCCCTTCACCGCGATACCTCCACTTTCCTCGCCGCCGATCAGCACGTCACGCCCAAGCATCAGTTCGCAAATGTATTTGAAACCGATCGGCGTGATGGTGAGAGGCAGATTGTATTTCGCCGCCAGTTGATCCACCAGGGTGGTGGTGGAAAAGGTCTTCACGACCTCGCCTGAAACCTTCAGGTCTGCGGCCAGATGCAGCAGGAGGATGGAGAAAACCTTGTGCGAATCAATGAATGAGCCATCGCGGTCCACGGCGCCGATGCGGTCGGCGTCTCCGTCGGTGGCGAATCCAGCGTCGTACCCGCCGTCGCGCACGGCGCGTTCGAGAGCGGAGATGTGGGGCTCGATGGGCTCCGGATTAATCCCAGGGAAAAGGGGGTTGTGCTCACCATGAATCTCGTGGCAAGAAATCTCCGCGTCGCCGAATAAGCGCGTGATTACGCCGCGCCCCGCGCCGAACATGGGATCGATCACGAAGCGGCGCTTGGAGAGACGGATACTTTCAAGATTGATCGCAGACCGCAGCCGCTCGAAGTAGGGCGCCACCAGATCGGCCGTCTTGCGATGCGCACGCCGGTGCGGATGCGCGGGCTTCAGACCGATATCGAGACGATCCAGATGATGCTCGATACTCTTCATGATCGACGGGAGAGCCGAGCCGCCGTAAGACGCTTTGAACTTGATGCCGTTCCAACGATAGGGATTGTGGCTGGCGGTTACCATGATCGCGCCCGCCGCCTTTCCCGCGAGCACCGCGTAGCTGATGGCCGGAGTGGGTGTGGGCCGGTCGGACAGCGTCACCGGAACGCCGCGCTCGGCCACGGTCTCGGCTGCGACCTCCGCCGCCTCAGGCGACAAAAAGCGCATATCATAGCCTACCAGCAGGCCGCGTTCGGGTTCGCCTTCTTCGCGGACGTAGTCCGCCACCGCAGCCGCCACCCGGCGGACGTTTTCGAAGTTGAAATCTTCCCCGATTCGCGCTCGCCACCCGTCGGTGCCGAACTTAATGGGATCGTAATGTTTCGTGGTCCTCTTCTTGGTCATAGGTCGACTTGAGCGATCAGCCTTCAGCTATGAGCTTTCAGCACTCAATCAAAATTGCCGGACGTAGGTGACTGCTGATCGCTGAAATCTACAACATTTCTTTCCAGCCTTCAGTCTCCATGGCTACGACCGCCTTGCCAACATCTTGGGCTCGATTGCGGTCGGCCACCAGGATGGCGTCGTCGGTTTCGATGATAATGAGGTCGCGAACGCCTACCGCGGCCACGAATCGGTCTGCGGCGATCAGATTACCTTGCGCGTCCAGACAGAAACTGCGTTTCGGACGGGCATTGCCGTGCGCGTCCTTGGGGCGCGTTGCGTAGACTTCCGACCAGCTACCCACGTCGCTCCAACCGAAATCAGCCGGCACCACGTAGGCGTCGCTCACCTTCTCGGCGACGGCGTAGTCAATCGACACCTTCTTCAACGTGGGATAAATGCGATTGAAAATCTTGCTGGCGGGCGCGCCGCCCGCCTTGGCGATGCGGTCGAGTCCGTCGGCCATCTCCGGCTCGAGGCGTGCGAGGTTTTCCACCAATGTCGAAGCTCGCCAGATAAACATCCCCCCGTTCCAGAAGTAATCGCCGGAAGCCACATATTGAGCGGCCTTCCGGGCATCAGGCTTTTCCTCGAAGCTTGCCACCTGATAGATTTTCTGCCCGCGAACGTCCGCGGCCAGGCTGCCGCGCCGGATGTAACCAAATCCGGTGTGCGCCCAGGCCGGATTCAAGCCGACCAGCGCCGACCGGCCTTTGGTGGCAGCCCATTCCAAGGCGGCCCGCAGCACCCGCCGGAACACCGCAGGTTTCGCGATCAGGTGATCCGAAGGCAGAATTACCATCATGCCGTCGGGATCGCGGCGGAGGATTTCGTGGGCCGCGAGCCCCAGCGTGGGCGCTGTGTTCCGAGCTGCTGGCTCGGCAACGATTTGGGAGCGCGGAATCCCGGGCAACAACCTCGCAATCTGAGGTTTCAACAAGGTGTTCGTGAAAATGTGCACGCGATCCGAAGGAATCAGCGGATGAATGCGCTGCACGGTTTTTTCGAGCAAGGTCCCAGAGACGAAAACATCCTTGAGGAGCTGCTTGGGCCGCTTACGCCGGCTGGCGGGCCAAAACCGGGTGCCGCTGCCACCGGCCAGGATCACGGCGTGAGCGTGGTTAAGAATTGAGTCACGAGGCATAAGATAGTTGTCAGCTATCCGTCTTGAGTTGTCAGTTTTCAGCGTTCGAAAACTCGCAGTTCGTCGATCGTAGTGGCTTGACCTGAGACCGTGGCTTGTCGGCTCGCAGCTCGTATTTCTCAAAGATTGAATGGCGGACAGTTTACCGCGAACGCTTGGAGCCGGGAACTGACGACTGAAAACCTATCCTTCAAACACCACCGATTGAATCTGTTCCCGCGACGCTCCGCGGCTTGCGAGCGGCCGGCGAAAGTCGCGGTCGAGATCAGGCACGTAGAAACGAATCAGGCGCGAAGACGACTCCGGCATCAGCCGGAACGGAGCGCACCCCGCCGGTACCACCCAAGTCTGGCCGGGCCGATAGGCGAGCCATCCCGCCGGGATTTCGACCCGGCCGGCGCCGCGAATCACCGTCAGGCATTCCACGCGGCCCGCAACGTCAGGAAATGAGGCGGCAGTCCGCACGGCTAGTTCCTCCACGGCAAAGTAGCGGCAAGCGACTGCCCAACGTCGCGAGCCGAAGGGCTCGGGGAACTCGATCTTTGCGAGATCGCGCAGCGCGGGCGCTTCGAGGCGCGTAGTCTCGAGACCGCGATCGAGGTGCAGCGGCCGCGGCCGTCCTCGATCGTCCAGCCGGGCGTAGTCATCAAGACGATAGGTTACGTCGCTGGTTTCGGAGACTTCGAACAGAACCAATCCGGGCCCAAGCGCGTGCAAGGTGCCAGAAGGTACGAACACCGTCTCGCTGGGCGTGGGACGAAATCGCGAGGCCACTTCGAGCGAGCGCGCTTCGCGACACGCCGCTTCGAGCGCCTCGCGCGTGGTTCCGGCTGGCACGCCGAGAGCGATCTCGGCGTCCGGATCGCATTCGATGATGTACCATGTTTCGGTCTTGCCGCGGCTCTTCTCGTGCGCCGCCGCGTACTCGTCGTCCGGGTGAACCTGCATGGAGAGCCAATCGCTGGTGAATAGAAATTTGGCCAACAACGGAAATTGATCGCCCTTCCACTCGGATCCGCAAAGTTCGTGTGGGAAGCGCCGGAACACCTCTCCGAGGCCCATACCCGCCACCGGTCCACTCAGAAATGTCGCGTTCTCTCCCGTGAGCCAAGCCTCCCCGATGCGCGGGACGGTCTCTGCCTCCGCGCTCGTGCCTGGAAAGCCGGCGGGCTTCGCGCCCTCGGCCAGCTCATCGGAGGGATAGAGCGGTTCCAGATCCTCGCGGCCCCAGATCTTCTCCTTGAAGTCGGGCGCAAGCAAGAGCGGAGTATCAAGCTTTGGCATAGGTTGAGGCATGAGTGGAGCTGCGGGCGTCCTGAAGCTTCCCGAGAAAACTGCCGAATCGGTTCAATCCGTCTTCGATCTGTTCGAGCGAAGCCGCATACGAGAATCGTACGTGCTCCTGCGTGCCGAAGGCGGGACCCGGCACCACGGCCACGAGCGCTTCCTCCAACAGTTGATTCGCGAATTGATTGATGTCGAATCCGGAGCGCAAGTAGGTGCCCACATTGGGATAGACGTAAAAGGCGCCGCCCGGCATGGCACACTCGATCCCGGGAAGAGCTTTGAGACCGGCCACAATTCGATTGCGCCGGCGTTCGTACTCGGCCCGCATCGCCTCCACCGAATCCTGCGGACCGGTGAGGGCCGTGACGGCCCCGCGCTGCACAAATGAAGTGACGTTGGACGTAGAGTGGCTCTGCAGCTTGACCATATTCGAGATCAGTTCCCTGGGACCTAGGGCGAATCCCACGCGCCAACCTGTCATGGCGTACGTCTTGGAAAGCGATCCCACCACCACCAGGTTCTCGCGATTGTGCGAGGCGCCCAGCGAGAAAGGACGATGACCATCGTAAAGGAAGTGGCAGTAGCATTCGTCGGACATCAGCCAGAAATGATGGCGCTCCGCGAGCGCGAGCAGTTTTTCCATCTCATCCTGCGGCACCACGGCGCCGGTGGGATTGCTCGGCGAATTGATGATCATCAGGCGAGTCTTGGGGGTGATCAGTCGCTCCACGTCCGCAGCCCGGATCGCGAAGCGCTCCTGCTCGCTTGTCTCTAGCAGGACCGGCTGCCCACCGGGGAAACGGATGATGTCGAGGAACGAGGTCCAGTAGGGCACGGGGAGAATCACTTCATCCCCCGGATTCACGATGGCAGCCACAGCCTCGAAGATCGCCTGTTTCCCTCCCACGGTCGCCACGCACTCTTCCGGCTTGTAGCCGGAGCCGAAGTCGCGCCGGTGACGTTCCACGATCGCCCGCTTCAGATCACTAATTCCGCCGGTAGGCGTGTAGCGTGTGAAGTTACGCTCAAGCGCTTCGGCCGCGGCCTTCTTGATATGTTCCGGAGTGGGGAAGTCCGGCTCGCCCGCGCCGAAGTCCACCAGGTTCGCGCCCGAGGCCTTCAGTTGATCCGCCTTGGCCACCACTGCTGCCGTGGAAGAAACCGTGATTCGCGAAATGCTCTCTGAGAATTGCATAAGTTATCCTGTTGTGCCGCGCCGCAGCGCGATCTTCTCCTTCATTCGCTGCTCCACCAGCGGTGGAACCAGGTTCTTAAGCGCCCCGCCGTGCAGCAGGATCTCTTTCACCAGCCGCGAGCTGACATAGGTGTACGATTCGGCAGGCATCAAAAAGACGGTTTCGACCGTGGGCTCCAGTTTCCGATTCACCAAGGCCATCTGCAATTCGTACTCGTAATCGGAGAATGCCCGGATGCCTCGCAGAATGGCGCGCGCCTTCTTCTTCTTGGCGTACTCAACCAGCAATCCGCTGAAGGTGTCGACTGAAACGTTGGGCATCTCCCGTGTAACCTCCCGCAGCATATCCACCCGCTCGTGCACCGTGAAAAAGGGCTTTTTCTCGATATTGGTGAGTACCGCCACCAGCAAACCGTCAAACATCCGGACTCCGCGCTCGATCAGGTCGAGGTGCCCGTTGGTAATCGGGTCGAACGAGCCGGGATAGATGACCATGTGCTCGGGCATGTATCGCTTCAGTCGCCGATTTCGCTTCCGTGGTCCGAACCTGAGGTGAACAGTGAATCTTGAAGCCCGTTCCACTGAAAGAATATCAGCTACAGACTTCCGAAACAAAGCCAAACTTGTTCGTGTTCCCCCCGGGGGCCATCGTCTGCGGAGCCGCCTCCCTTAACCCTCGCGGCTGAAACCTGCTGTAATAGCTCTATGGACGAGTTTCGCCAGAGCGCAAAGGCCGCCGTAGATCGACTGCGTGCTGCAGGATTCCAGGCCTACTGGGCGGGTGGTTGTGTGCGCGATCTCGTCATGGGGTGCGAGCCTCACGACTACGACGTGGCCACAGACGCCACACCGGAACAAGTGGTGAAGCTGTTTCCCGGCAGCTTGACCGTGGGTGCCCAGTTCGGAGTGGTGCTCGTGCCCGGCGCGCCAAAGCATGTCGAAGTGGCGACCTTTCGTTCCGATGGAATCTACGTCGATGGCCGCCACCCGGACGAAGTGCGATTTACGCGCCGGCCCGAGGACGATGTGCAGCGGCGCGATTTCACCGTCAATGGCCTGATGTACGATCCGGTCCAGGAGCGCGTCCTTGACTTTGTAGGAGGCCGGGCTGACATTCGCGCCCGGCGGCTGCGCACCATCGGCGATCCGGAGGCGCGTTTCGGCGAGGACCGCCTGCGCATGCTGAGAGCGATCCGGTTCGCGGCCCGTTTGGATTTCGCGATCGATCCGGCCACGTTCGCCACCATTCGTCTTCTGGCGCCCGCGATCCACGACGTCAGCCAGGAGCGCATTCGCGACGAGGTTATCAAGATCCTCACCGAAGGCCGCGCTCGACGCGGGTTCGAGCTCATGGACTCGGCCGGCCTGCTCAAAGAAGTCCTGCCCGAGGTCAAGATGCTGCAGGGAGTCCAGCAGCCGCCGGAGTTTCATCCCGAGGGCGATGTGTGGACGCACACGCTGATGATGCTGGAGGCGCTAGGCCACGTTTCCATGACCTTCGGCCGGAGCGCCACGCCCACGCTCGCGCTTGGCGTGCTGCTGCACGACATCGGGAAACCCGCCACTTTCGCGGTCCGTGAACGCATCCGATTCGACGGCCACGTGGAAGTTGGGGTGAAGATCGCGGAAGTCATATGCCGACGGCTGAAGCTCTCCTCGCATGAAACCGAACGAACACTCGAGCTGGTGGCCCAGCATATGCGCTTCAAGGATTTTCTGAAGATGAAGCGATCCACCCAACTGCGATTTCTCGCGCTCGATGGCTTTGACGAGCACCTGGAATTGCACCGGCTGGATTGTCTCGCAAGCCACCGCGATCTCACGATCTACGAAGCCGCCCGCCGGATGCTGCTCGAGACTCCGGCGGAAGTGGTGCGGCCGGCGCCGCTCGTGACTGGTCACGACTTGATTGCCATGGGCCTCAAACCAGGGCCGCGTTTTAAGGAGATTCTGGATGCCGTCCGGGACGCTCAGCTTGAGGGCCAAATTGCTACCCATGACGAAGGGCTGCGGCTGGTTCGCGAGAGCCTTCCATCGGCCCAGGCAGCATCGGAATCCACTTCGAATGGCTGAGGCCTTCGGCTGCCGTTCCTAGGCTCTGAACATCAATTTCGATCCAACGCAAACCCTCACAGAGGGGCCAAGCCGGCTCAATAAATTGAGTTGTATTGCGGTTTCGCGCGCTCGCGGCCCAGGGTTCCGCGGCACGAGGGCTTGATTTTCTGGACAAGCTTGACCGGAAATTCCGCCGGCGGTGATTGCGCACAGGCGGAGCTAACTCAGCGCGGAGGCGGCCTGGCCTGCCGCAGTGGCGGCGACCACAATGCCTTCCCGCTGATCCCGTGCCGCCACGGCTTTATTGGCCGCTTGCAGATAGGCTCGGGCTGCCGCCTCGAGGGCGCGCGGCGCGGAGGCCCTGCCGGTGAATTCCCGGCCGCCATAGCGTACGCGCAGCGACACTTCGGCCGTGCGGTCGGGAGGAACGCCCGTAGTCTTGCGCGAGAACTCCGCCAGGTCGCCTTTATGCGCGCCCGTAAGTCCGGCGGCCTGATCGATGGCTGCAAAGGCGGCGTCTTCGGCATCGTCGGCGCTGGCGGAGGCGCGATAGCCCCCTCCATCGCGGTCAAGCTCAACGATCGCAGTCGCCGGACCTTCGTGTGAAACCTCGATCTGCAGCCGGCGCAGGTTATACGATCTTCCCATGCTCGCCAGACCATGGTTTGCGATATCGATCAAGTCCTCGTCGTAAATGTGCTTCTTGCGGTCCGCCAGTCCGGTGAAAAGCTGATAAGCATGATCGAGCTCGGCCTTGGAAAGGATGTAGCCGAGGTGCTCGAAGCGCTGCGCAAGCGCGTGGCGCCCGGAGTGTTTTCCCAGCACGATAGCAGTGGCCGGCGCGCCTACCGAAGCAGGGGTCATGATCTCGTAGGTCAAAGCGTTCTTGAGCATTCCGTCCTGGTGGATGCCGGCTTCGTGCGCGAAAGCGTTCTGGCCCACGATCGCCTTATTGGGCTGGACGGCTATGCCCGTAAGCCGCGTGAGCAAGCGGCTGGCCGGATAAAGCTCTTCGGTGCGGACGGCCGTATCAAATCCGAGATGCTCCTGCCGCAGCCGGAGCGCCATAACGATCTCTTCGAGCGCGGCATTTCCAGCCCGCTCCCCGATGCCGTTGATGGTGCACTCCACCTGCCGGGCTCCGCCCTGAATGCCGGCCAGGGTGTTAGATGCGGCGAGGCCCAGGTCATTGTGGGTGTGGGTGCTCAGCATCACGCCGTCCTTGCCGGAGAGGCTCTGGCTTACGTCGCGGAACATGCGCTCGTATTCGGGTCCGAGGCAATAGCCCACGGTGTCAGGCAGATTCAACACCCTGGCGCCCGCCTCCACCGCGGCCAGGCAAACTTCGATCAGGTAGGCGCGCTCGGTGCGTCCGGCGTCTTCCGGCGAGAATTCAACGTCCGGCACCAGCGAGGCCGCGAGCGCAACCATTTCCGAGATCTGCCGCAGGGCTTGTTCCCGGGTCTTGTGCAGTTTGTATTCCAGGTGAATGTCCGAGGTGGCGAGGAACGTGTGCAGCCGGGGACGCGCGGCTCCGCGCAGGGCGCCGGCGGCCCGGTGAATGTCCGTTTCGTTGGCGCGCGCCAGCGCAGCGATGATCGGCCCTCTGATCTCAGAGGCGATGGCGCGGACGGCCTCGAAATCGCCCTCCGAGGCAATCGGAAAGCCTGCCTCGAGCACGTCCACATTGAGGCGCTCGAGCTGGCGGGCCATCTCCAGCTTTTCCTGCAGGTTCATGCTGCAGCCCGGGGACTGTTCACCGTCCCGCAGCGTGGTATCAAAAATGTGGATGCGCTCGCCCATTTTTTGCTCCTCCTGAAGACCAACAGTCGGACGCTTTCGTCCGCCGGTCCAGTCCCCGTATTCTACCGACCGGTCGGTAGACAGGTCAAGACTTATTCTGCGTTCAGTTGGATGAAGAAGCAGTGTTTTTCCAGGGCAGTCATGCGGGAGAAGTCTCGAAATGGCGTGCCAACAAACCCGGAATATATCACAAAATAAAAGGCTTGTTAAGATGTCATGCAAGGCCAAAGAAGCCACAGGGCAGAGGTTGGACCGTCGGAACGGGCAACGAGCGGGCCGGAGCTGGGATTTCTGACGGGGGACGCACGGCTTTGTGGCGCCGCAACCGAGGCTAGAGAGCTACGACGTCGGCCAGAGCGCCCTCACAGCGGCCACGATTCCCGAACTTCCCGAATGGCTTCGCGGCTGGCGAATCACAGCCTCGAGGTCGAGATCGTTTTGTTGGCAGAAGGTGAACAGGCCTTCGTAGGCCTCTTGCGTTGTCTCCGCATCGCCGCAACGCTCCGCCTGATCGAGGCTGGAGAGAAGCTCATCGAGTTGTTTGCGCATTGTGTTCGCGCGCATCGTATTATCTCCTCACCAATTGGATGCATTGGATCCGGCAGGCGTTAGCGCTCATCGAAAAGCTGGGCTCAAGCTTGCTTTGCCTAACAAAGTACTTGACAACCGCCCTTCTTGAGGTATGATTCTTCCTCATGGGCCAGTTGCACCACTTTCGATCCCGCCCGGCACCCGCCCCCGGAATCCATGAGCATGCCATCGAGAACCTGCGCTTCATCCGCGAAACCATGGAACGCTCCGGCTCCTTCACGGCGGTGCCGGGCTGGGGCGGAGTGGCGATGGGGATTACAGCGCTTGCGGCGGCTGTGCTGGCGGGCCGCGCGCGCACTTCAGCGGGGTGGCTCGCGATCTGGTCAGGAGCCGCGGTGCTGGCCGTTGCCGTGGGGATCTACGCGATCCGGCGCAAAGTGCGTGCGGCTCAGACTCCCCTTTTGGCAGCGCCGGCGCAGAAATTTGCCACGAGCCTCGCGCCTCCGATGCTGGCTGGCGCTATGCTCACCGTGGTGCTCTTTCGGGCCGGATTCCCGGGCGTATTGCCGGGACTCTGGCTGATGCTTTACGGCGCAGGTGTGATCACGGGCGGCGCCTTTTCGGTCCGCATCGTGCCCGTGATGGGGATCTGCCTGATGGCTTGCGGGGCCGTCGCGCTGCTGGCTCCGGCCGCCTGGGGCGACGTTTTCATGGCGCTAGGTTTCGGAGGGCTGCAGATCGCATTCGGTATCGTCATCGCAAGGAGGTATGGTGGCTAGACAGAACGCTTCACTACAAAGGCGTGAGAGCGAGGCGGCGGCTCAAGGGGAGCCTCGGGTCGTTCGCGGGATTCCCCGAACACCGGGCAGGCTGGAACTTGACCGCCTGATTCACGAACACATGCGGCTCGGCATCGTGAGCGCGCTGGCGGTGCACCAGTCGCTGAGCTTCAACGACCTCAAGAAACTGCTTCAAACGACCGATGGGAATCTAAGCGTGCATGCGCGTAAGTTGGAGGAAGCGGGGTATGTGGCCTGCAGCAAATTCTTCGACAAGCGGGTGCCCAAGACCGAGTACCGGCTGACGGCCGGCGGCCGCAAAGCGCTGGAACGCTATCTCGATCACATGGAAGCGCTGATTCGCGCTACCCGCGAGAAGTAAAAAAATTTGGGCATGCACTTTATGGTACAAAGTAAAACTTGCAGGCCATCCGCGTTTGCGCCGTCCGGTCTGCACGTGGCGATCATTATGGACGGCAGCGGGCGTTGGGCCGAGCGTCGCGGCTGGCCACGGTTGGCCGGTCATCGCGCCGGTGTGGAGGCGGTGCGCCGGGTGGTGCGCGCCGCGCCCGAGGCTGGCATCGGCACTCTCACCCTGTTCGCGTTCTCAGCGGCGAATTGGAGCCGCCCGGCGGGTGAAGCGACAGCCTTGATGGATATCTTCACGAGCTATCTGCGGGCCGACTTCCACGAGGATCGAGCCTGCGGCATCCGGGTGAACGTGATCGGACGGCGTGACCGGCTGCCAAACGCATTGGTCGAAACCATCGAGCGCGCTGAATCCGCAACAGCTGGATGCCGCAGAATGCGACTGCGCCTCGCCATCGATTACTCAGCCCGCGAGGCTTTGGCGGAAGCCGTCATCCGTTGCGGATCAATCGACGGCTTGTCATCGGCGGACCTCGCCCGAACCTTGGCCGAAGTGGTTCACGATCGGGCCCCGGTGCCGGACCTCGACCTTCTGATTCGCACGGGCGGCGAACAGCGGTTGAGCGATTGCCTGCTCTGGGAAGGAGCTTTCGCCGAGATCATCTTCACCGAGCGGTTATGGCCCGATTTCTCGGCCCTCGACTTGACTGCCGCCCTGGATGAGTTTCACCGGCGGGAGCGCCGGTTTGGAGGATTGAATAGCGCAGTGGCTAGTTGAAAAGAGCACCGGGCAGTGGTTAGCGTTCTGGTGGTTGCCAGATACTTGGAGATTACGATGATCAGCATGGAAACAGAACGGTCCCTCAGGGCTCGACACCGGCGGATACAAGTCGAAACTCAAAGATACCTCGACTTCATCGATATAACGGACCGTGTGCGCAAAGTGGTTGAAGAATCACAGGTGTGTGACGGCTTGGTGAACGTTCAGACTCGCCATACGACCACCGCGATCCTGGTGGGCGAGCACGAGCCGTTGCTGATCGAAGACCTGGTAAAGACGCTGGAGAGACTGGCGCCGCGTCATTCCGATTACCGTCACGACGACTTCGAGGTGCGGACCGTGAATATGTGCCCGGACGAGGAAAAGAACGGGCACTCGCATTGCAAGGCCCTTTTCTTACGCAGCTCGGAATGCCTGAACATCGTCGGCGGACGCATGGACCTTGGTCAATGGCAACGAATCTTTCTGATCGAGCTCGACCGGCCGCGGTCGCGCACCGTATCGATCGTGATCCTCGGCAACGAGGCGCAGGGCCACGAGATGTAGAACGCTGTTACAGAGGCCAGATGTCATCCAAAGATCAGATGGAGAGCTTTGCGCTAGGTCTCGCGGCGGTGATTGGCGGACTGGCGATCGGTTGGCTGGACACAACACAACGACGAGGCCAGCGTGACGATCGTTGCCTTAGTGGCGCTGAGCTCTGTGGTCGGGTGTGTGGATAGACTCGGAATGCGGCGGACATGGCTTTGGGCATTCTTGATTGGGGTGGCGACGCCGGCGCTAAGCTGCAGTCTCCCGATACTGGGACTTGCTCCGATGAATCCCGGGCTACCCCGTACGGTGCCGTCCTACACCGCGCTCACAGCCGTTGTCATGGCGGCCTGCTTCAGCGGCGCCTATACTGGAGCGTGGCTGGGGCGTGCGCTGCGCCAGAATCGAAGCCCCAACCATAACTGACCGGACTTGGTGACGCCCGCGCCGCTGGCCGCGTGCGACGACATAAAGCCGGGGCCTGTCCCACAGCGCGCCCGTGCAATAACGACGTCATGAGATCTTCAGGAATATCTGCATTGAGTTTCTTCAACCCACAAACACTAACCAGGTAGCAGGCAAAGGACCTGCTCGCACGGACCCGCTCGCGCGGGTTGTTGAGAGTAAATTTCTCCGTTATTGTTCAGACCATATTTTTCTGCTGCTTACGCCGTCCCGTAACGCATTCTTAACCCCTTTGTGACGGCGGCGTAAAGGAGCTGCACCATTCTTTATGTTGATCGAACCAAGGCTCTCCGTCCTCACGGATGCGAGAGGTACGATTCCAAGCTAAGAGGAGCGGATGATGCACAAATTCAGAACAGCAGCGCCCTATCTCCTGGCGGTCGTGTTGGGCGTGGGCGCGAGCATTGCTCCCGCCTTTGCCCAGTCTGAGCCACGGACAGGCCAGGGCAGCCCCGCGAACGCTGCATCCGGCGACGAAGTGTCCTTGCTCAAGCAGCAGCTTGCGGCGCAGGAGAAACAACTGGAACAGATGCAGGCAACTTTGGCAGATATGAAAGCCCGGCTCGATCATGCCGAGCAGGTCTCGAAGGTTTCGGGCGCTACGCAAGCGGCTTCGACTGCGCCGGCCGGGTCCACGGGTCTGGCCAAGCCGGCCACCCTGGGTCAGGTGGCGAGCCTGATTCCAGTGATACCCAAAGCCGCCCCCGGTTCCGCGCCCGCGCCGCCGGCGACATCGTCGACGGGGCCCGGCGTGCCTTCCTTTTACAACAATGGCGCATCGCCGGCCGACGAACAGGGCCTGAGCCCCCTCTCGGTGAAGATTGGAGGCGCCGAGTTCACACCGGGCGGGTTCATGGACTTCACCGCTTTCGGGCGCTCGACCGACCTTGGAAGCGGTATCGGAACCTCGTTTGGATCTCTGCCCTTCTCGCACACCACGGCCGGAAGCCTGTCCGAAACACGTTTCACGATGCAGAACTCCCGCATCAGCCTGGATGTGAACAGCATGTTCCAAGGCTTCGACCTGCACGGTCACATCGAGGCTGACTTTCTGGGCTTTGCTCCGCCCAATCTATTTGTGACCAGCAATTCCAACACGATGCGGTCGCGTCTGTATTGGCTGGACGCGCGCAAGGGCAAGTTCGAATTTCTGGGCGGCCAGTCCTGGAGTATGCTCACCCCGAACCGCACCGGGCTCTCGCCCAATCCTTCGGACATCTTTTATTCGCAGGATATGGACACGAACTACCAATTGGGCTTAACGTGGGCGCGGCAAGCGCAGTTTCGCCTGATCTACCACCCCGCCGATACCGTCGCCTGGGGCGTCTCAATTGAGGATCCGCAGCAGTTGTACGGGAACGCCACCGTCCCCAGCACCTTAGTGGCGGAAGGTGACAACGGCTCGGGCTCGATCACAAACTCTAACGCCGCGAATAACCCAGCTACTCCGAACGTGGCGCCTGACATCATCACAAAATTGGCCTTCGACCCCAAGGTCGGCGGTCTCCACGAACACATCGAGTTTGCCGGCCTCCTGACCTCCACCCGGGTCTACGATCCCAAAGCCGACTTCCGGAGCACTGCCGAAGGCGGCGGGTTCTCAGCGAACTTTAACTTCGAGCTCGTTAAGAACCTGCACGCGATCGTGAACACTTTCTATAGCGACGGGGGTGGGCGTTACGTGTTCGGCCTAGCCCCGAACTTTATCATCGATCGAAACGCGGATGGCGCCTACCATCCGTCGCTTGTCCACGCAGACTCGGCGGTCGCCGGGTTCGAATATCAGGTCAACAAGTACACGATGTTCTACGGCTATTGGGGCGGCCTGTACGTCGGGCGCAACTATGGCATTGACTGTTATACCCAGCCGACGCCTCCAAGCAAAGGCGGCACCGGGACCACCACCACCACGCCGCCCACGCCGGTCTGTAACAGTACATACTCAAGCAGTCCCTCCTACATCGGCTACGGTTACCCTGGCTCTTCGAACAGCCAAAACAGGAACATCCAGGAAGGCACGTTTGGGATCATTGAAACCTTCTGGAAGAACCCGCATTACGGCGCTCTGCAGCTTATCACCCAGTACTCGTATTTGAACCGCGAGCCTTGGGTTCTGTCCACGGGCAGCCCCAAGGACGCGCATCTCAGCATGGGCTACGTGGACTTGAGGTACGTGTTGCCGTAACAGCTTGCACCGCAGTTCATTGTTTAAGGGCCGCGCGTGATGCCGCGGCCCTTTTGTTCTGCCGAATGGGCGGACGCGTGACCAGAGTTTGCAAACGGCATGTATTTCAGGCATCCTGTAAGGCGTACTCGGCGTCGAATCGAGAGTGGGGTCATCCAACCTGCTCGCAGTTCAATTGGAAACCGCTGTGAACAGGAGACGCTCAGCCCGGGATGCAGAACGGGCCGCAAGGCACTTGCGGCTTAGTGTTGTACTCCTGCTCGGGAGCCTCTGCTTTGTAGCAGGCCTCGCTAAACACAGCTTTTCCCTCCCACGCTCCAGCGATTGTCACTGGATCTCCCAAGCATGCAAGATGTGTGAGCCGCGCCCGGCGGCGGCGGCGGTACCCCGCGTGGTTGCTCACCGAGCGCCGATTGGTGCCCCTCAACAGCGGCTAACGCTCGCTTCTACTCGCTTAATCTTTGAAACCGGCCAGCTACAGCCTCAGAAGCCTAGCTTCTTGCCGAATCCCACTCTCCGCGGTCCGCCCATCGCTCGCGTAGTCTCCTCCTTTGCAAATCGGCTTTTTGAATTTCAGGTTGCAGGTTTCGATCTACGCGCGTAGTTTGCGCCCTGGAAGCTCGAGAAGTACTATGATTCTCGTGGCAAAACCTCTAATATCCCGCTGGCGCGAGATCGTTTGACCGCAGGCCCAAAGAAGAACGTGTCCCCGGGCTGGATTGACTCTGGCCCGGCCCTTCCGTCAACGCAGGGACGCGCTATGGAGGCAGGAATGACCGTGGCCGGTTTGCTGACCCCTGAGGAGCTCGAACCTTTCCGTCAACTTACGACATGCCAGGTGGCGGATGCAATCGAGACGCAAGAGGTACGCCTGCGCAACGAAGGCTTCATGGACGCGAGCATTCACTGCATGTTCCCTAATCTCCCTCCGGTGACGGGATACGCGGTCACAGCGCAAATACGCACTTCAGCGCCTCCGATGATCGGGAAAGGTTACCCGGACCGCGAGGACTGGTGGAAGTATCTCCTGAGCGTTCCGGCGCCGCGGTTGGTAGTGCTTGAGGACCTGGACCGGCCTCCCGGCCGCGGGTCTTGCGCCGGGGAAGTGCATGCGCATATTTACAAGGCGCTGGGCTGCGTGGGCGTCATTAGCAATGGCGGGATGCGCGATTTGGAGGCGGCCGAATCGATTGGGATCAGCTTTTTTGCGGGCAGCATCGCAGTGTCTACGGCCTACTATCACATGGCGGGCTTCGGCATGCCGGTGGAGATCGGAAGTCTGAAGGTTCGACCCGGCGACCTCTTGCACGGGGACCGCCACGGGGTCGTCAGCATTCCGGTCGCAATTGCCAGAGAGATCCCGGCGCTGGCAGCCAGAGTTGCGAGTCTGGAACGCGGCGTGATTAAGGTGACAGACTCCGCGCATCCCTCAATCGAAGAACTGAGCGAAGCCGTTCGGCAATCGGTGAAAGAGGGTATATTCCGACGATGAGTCGCGACGCGCGGGTTTTTCGACCAGAGAGAGGGAAGGGAATGAGACACCACTCCGTCAGGCTAGGACTTCACCGGGCGTTCGCGCTCACAGGGGCAGCGCTGCTCGCCGTCGTTCTTCTTCTAGCGCCATCCTGCTCTCGAAGCGGACAGAGCGAGCCCAGTGCCGCAGCCACGACGGCGCCTCCCGCGCCGGTAGTGAAGGTCGCCCGGCAGAATCTCACCAACGAGCTCGAAATCGCTTCGGAATTCCGCCCCTTCCAGGAAATCGACGTGCACGCCAAGGAATCGGGCTATGTGAAGCGCCTCTATATCGATTGGGGAACACACGTCAGGGCCGGCCAATTGATGGCCGTTCTGGAGATTCCCGAGCTTGAGGAAGAGATTCAACGCGACAAGGCTGCGGAGCAAGGCAGCGAACAGGACCTCGCGCGCGCTCACGAAGAGCTCACTCGGGCGCAATCCGCTTATCAGGTGGCGCACCTGACCTCGACGCGGATGGCCGCGGTGCAGAAGACCCAGCCGGGCCTGGTGGCGCAGGAAGAGGTGGACGTGGCCCAGGGCAAAGATGAGGAAACGAGCGCAGGGGTCTCCGCGAGCCGCGATGCCGTGGCCGCCGCGGAGCAGGAACTCGCCGCCAGCAAGGCCACATTACAGAAGGATCAAGCGCTATTTGCCTACGCTCGCATTTCCGCTCCCTTTGACGGCGTGGTTACCGAGCTGGACGCTTACACCGGGGCCCTGCTTCCTGCAGGCACTTCAACCAGCCAGAATGGGCTGGCTTTATGCCACCTTTCTCAAAACGACGTCCTGCGGCTGGTGATTCCGGTGCCGGAAACCGTGGTTCCGGATGTTCATCTCGGAGAGTCGGTGCGGGTGCGGGTGACGGTTCTGAATAGGACTTTCCAAGGCAAGGTCACCAGGTTCTCAGACCAGATCGATCTCGAAACCCGCACAATGCACACCGAGGTTCAAGTCCCCAACGCCAACTACCAACTGGTGCCGGGTATGTACGCCTACGTCGAGCTTCCCACCGCCCGTAGCGTCAACGTGCTGGCAGCGCCCATCCAGGCCGTACAGCGGTCCGGAAACGACACGGGTACGGTTCTGGTGGTCAACGCACAGCACGCGGTCGAGTCCCGTCCCGTGAAGCTCGGGATAGAGACGGCGGACAAGGTGGAGATCACCTCCGGCCTGGATGAGAACGAGCTGGTCATCTTCGGAGAGCAGAACCGCTACCGGCCGGGTGAGACTGTGGACCCAAAGCTGGTGATTCCGGGCACCATGAACGGGAGTCAATAAATGGCTAGTTTTTCGCTTCGTCATCCTTATTTCATCGTCGTGATTTGCCTGATCGTGATGGTGCTCGGCGTCTCAAGCTACGTTCGGATGCCGGTGGACATGTTCCCGCCCATCAACATTCCCGTGGTGGAAGTCGCCACCTTTTACAACGGCATGCCGCCGCAGCAGATTGAAGCCGACATCACCGACACTTTCGAAAGATTTTTCACTCTCGGCAGCGCAATTGATCACATGGAGTCACGCTCGCTCCCCGGGGTCAGTTTGATTAAAGTCTACTTCCAGCCGGGCACGAACGGAGATGCAGACGTTACCGGCATCGCCAACCTGGCCATGGCGGACTTGAAGCGCCTGCCGCAGGGAACCTTGCCGCCGGTAGTGCTGCAAGTGGGAGCCTCGACCCTTCCGGTGTGCTTGCTGACCGTCGAAGGCAAAGGGCTGAGCGAAACGCAGCTCCACGATTATCTGCAGTATCAGATCCGCGACCAGGTGGCCGGCGTACCGGGCGCGACGGTGCCTCCGCCCTTCGGAGGAAAGTACCGGCAGATTATGGTCTATACCGACCCGCTGCAGTTGCAGGCGCATCAATTGAGCCCCATGGATGTGGTGCGCGCGGTGGACTCCTCAAACCTCATTCTTCCCGCCGGCGACGTGCGCATCGGCCCGCTGGACTATAACATCTACACCAACGCTCAGGTCTCAAACGCCAAAGCGCTGAACAGCATTCCGCTCAAGACGGTAGGGCAGAACTCGGTCTATCTCTCCGACGTGGGCAAGGCTGTAGACGGTTCCTATACGCAGTACAACATTGTCCGCGTGGACGGGCAGCGCTCCGTCTATGTTCCGGTAATGAAGCAGGGCGGGGACACCAATACCATCGCCGTCGTCGATGGAATCAAAGAGGCCATCCGGCACCTTCGGGACATCCCGCAGCAACTCGGCTCCCACGTTGTGTTCGACCAGTCGTTGTTTGTGAAGCAAGCGATCAAGACCGTGATGCACGAGGGCGGGATCGGCCTGCTGCTCACCGGGCTTATGATCCTGCTGTTTCTGGGCAGCCTGCGCGCCACCTCGGCCGTGTTCCTCTCCGTTCCGTTGTCGGTGATGGTGACCTTCTTCTGTCTCTATCTCGGAGGAAAGTCGATCAACAGCATGGTGCTGAGCGGATTAGCGCTCGCTTTTTCGCGGTTGATCGATAACTCGGTCATCGTCCTCGAAAACATATACCGCCACATGGAAATGGGCGAATCACCCGAGGCCGCTGCCGAAAAAGGAGCCAACGAGGTCGCGCTTCCCGTGCTCGCTATCACCTTCGCTACCGTCGTTGTGTTTTTTCCTGTCACGTTTCTGTACGGTGTCAGCAAGTTCCTGTTCATGGCCCTTGCGTCCGGGGTGGTGCTCTCTCTTTTTGCTTCCTACCTCGTGGCCATCTCCGTAGTGCCGCTCTACTGCTCCCGAATCCTGAAGCCCATCCTCCATCACCGCGAACGCGACGAAAGCGAAACGGAGGAAATTCACGGCTCCGGAGAGCCGGCCAGCCCGTCGCCTGGCAGTCCCGAAGCGTCATGGGGCACCCGCTTCCATGCCGGATTCAACGCCAGGTTTGATCGCATGCTGGCGGCTTACGAGGCCAGGGTCCAAGGGACGCTCGACCACCCGCGTGCGGTACTGCTGGGTCTGGCCGCTATTTTTGCCCTCAGCTTGTGTATCTATCCGTTCATCGGCACCGCGTTTTTCCCAAAAACGGACGCCGGCCAGTTCGTCATCAATCTCAAGGCGCCCACCGGAACCCGCCTGGAGGTAACCGAACAGTACGTCAAGAAGGTGGAGGACATCATCAGGCAGACGGTGGCGCCCGGCGAACTGAATACGATCGTTTCCAACGTCGGCGTGATGGCGGACTTTTCAGCCCTGTTTACCTCGAACGCCGCCATGCACACGGCTTTCGTGCAGGCAGGCTTGAATCCTGAGCATCGCATCAGCAGTTTTGAGTACATGCGCCGCGTGCAGCAGCGCATCCAGGAGCAGCTCCCCGAGCTTCGCACGTACTTTCAGTCCGGCAGCCTGGTGGACGCCGTGCTCAATCAGGGCGTGCCGGCGCCCATTGATGTGCAGGTAAGCGGAATGGACCTGGACCAGGACGAGGACATTGCGCAGGGACTGGCCGAGCGCTTTCGGGCGATCCCAGGGATCAGCGACGTTTATATTCCCCAGGACATGGATTACCCGGCCCTCGAGGTCGACGTGAACCGGGAGCGCGCCAGCGAGCTGGGCTTGAGCCCGCAGGAAGTAATCGACAATCTGATCACTTCTCTGACCTCGGACATCATGATCGCGCCCAGCTACTGGGTTGATCCGCGGTCGGGAAACAACTATTTCGTCACTGTCCAGTACCCTGACAATCAGATCAAGTCTATCAGCGACCTGACGTCGATGCCCCTGCACGCACCAGCGCTGAACCGGCCCACCTATTTGAACCAGGTAGCCAAGGTGACTCCCATCTTGACCCCGACCGAAGTAGACCACTACGCCCTGGAGAGGAACGTCGATATCTACGTCTCTCCTTCCGGTGAGGACTTGGGCAAGCCGTACAAGGCGATTCAAAACATCGTGGCGGCCACCAAGTTACCCAGCACTGATTTCCGCGTGGACATTCGCGGTCTCATTCTCACGATGGAATCCTCTTTCCATAGTTTTGGACTGGGACTCATGCTGGCGATTCTGCTGGTGTACCTGATTCTGGTGGCTCAGTTCGCATCGTTCGTGGATCCCTTCATTATTCTGGTGGCCATCCCGACGGGTCTGATTGGCGTGCTCGTTACCCTCTTTCTTACCGGCACCACCCTCAACATTCAATCGCTGATGGGCGTGGTGATGATGACGGGCATGGTGGTCTCGAACAGCATCTTGATTGTGGATTTCACCCGAATCCTGCGGGAGGAAGGCAAAACGGTGCGCGAGGCTGTGGTCACGGCCTGCCGCATCAGACTACGGCCCATTCTGATGACCTCGCTCGCCACCATCGTGGGCCTGCTGCCCATGGCTTTTAAGCTCGAAGTGGGTAGCGAAGCCTATACACCGCTGGCATGGGCCATTATCGGCGGGGTCACGTTCTCGGTGATTCTGACCATCTTCGTTCTGCCTCCGGCGTATCTGTTGATCTACGGGAAGAAGGATAGAACTACGAATGCGGCGGCCGCAGAAGCCTAGCAGCTAACGATTGGGCGGCTCGCGAAGTGGCGGGGAGAAAGGTTTGAAAGGATCGCAGCTTATGAGGAACTCATGGAAAGTGCTCACAGCAGCTGTGACTTTGACGGCGGTGCCGCTCCTGGCCGCCGCTCAGGCCGGGCAAGCCCCGCAGGCAGCGCCAGCCCCGCAGGGGCCACGAGGAATGCCGGGCCAAATAACGGGCCCGGTTCTGACTTTGGCGGATGCCGAGGCTTTGGCCTTGAAGAATCATCCCCAGGTTCAATCCGTTCAGTACCAGGCTCTGGCCAGCAACCAGGCAGTCCGCGAGCAACTCTCGGCCTACTACCCGACGGTCTTCGGCAGCGTCACCGGATCCTTAGCCGACCGGGAGTCTCGGATTGGGGCAGGCTTTCTCACCGACTCTCGTTTGTTCAATCGCTTCGGCCAGGGCATTACTGTCGACCAGCTCATTACCGACTCCGGGCGAACTCCGAATCTGGTGGCGAGCTCCCGCTTGCAGGCGCAGGCTGCTCAGCAAAACGTGCAGGCCACGCGCTACGACGTCTTGCTGGCGGTCAACCAGGCTTTCTTTGAAACACTGCGGGCGCAGGCACTGCTTAAAGTGGCACAGCAGACCGTCGCCGAGCGCCAGGTGGTGGCGGACCAAGTGACCGCGTTTGTGAACAACAAGCTCAAATCCAATCTCGACCTGAGTTTTGCCGAGGTAAATCTTGCTCAAGCGAGGCTTCTGCTGATCACCACGCAGAACGAAATCAATAAGGCGTTTGCGCAGCTCATGCGCGCGCTCGGGTCCGATACTCAACAGACCTACGCGCTCCAGGAGGAACCGCTGCCCGCAGCGCCATCTGCATCGGCCGATCCTTTGGTGACCGAGGCGATGACCGACCGGCCGGAGCTGATCGGGATGCGGTTCAATCAGGAGGCTGCCTACAAGTTCCAGAAAGCGGAACGAGACCTCTCGTTTCCGACGGTGGAAGGCCTCGGTGTGGCGGGTTATATCCCGGATATCGCGCAACTGACGCTGCCGCGCGTCATCCCGGATCACTACGAGGGCGCGGCGATCAATATCAACGTTCCGATCTTCAACGGCCACCTTTTCGCCGCCCGTCGCACTGCAGCCCTGATGAAAGCCCGGGCCGCCGATCAGGACCTGCGCAATGAACAGGAGCTTATTACGCGGGACGTGCGCGACGCCTGGGCCGACTCCACCACCTCCTATCAGCAGATCGGTGTTGCGGATCAACTCGTGAATCAGGCCAAACTGGCGTTGGCGTTGGCCCAGGGACGCTACAACCTCGGCCTGAGCTCGATTGTGGAGTTGAACCAAGCCCAACTCAGCGAAACTGAGGCTGAGATCCAGGACGTCAATGCCAAGTACGATTACCAGATCCAGAACGCCGCGCTGCAGTATCAAGTGGGATCGTTGCGCTAGTGGTGGCGTCGCCTGACCGGGAGGTTCATCATCGCATTTTGGCAGCCTCGGACAGCGCCTCCAAAAACGGCCGTGGGCAGGAAACGGCCTGATCGGGGAAGTTGCATGCGATTCCCCTCCGCGATGCGGCTTCGCCCAACAGACCGTCACGCCCGTCCTAACCGGGGGCGCTGTCCCAGGCTGCCCTCCTGTGCCCTCCAATGTGCCCCCTATGCCGACCGGCCAACCTTCTCGCCCTGAACAATTGACACAGCGTGAAGTCTTCCCCAACCTTCTGATTTGGTAGAATTTGATAACATCAGCTTGACTGGTTCACGACAGAGGAATATCTTGCTGTTGCTGACGGTTCCGAGGGGCGAATCCGGCAGGTAAGAGAAATAGCAGCGATGCGCAAGCGCAAGCCGGTGCCAAGGTTGGCGGAGGAACCCTCATCAGACTGCTTTTGGGTTGCCGATGAGCCGAGGTGACTTTATTGGAATGGCAATCGCGGGCTTTACGCTCTTCGTTCTGGCTGCCCTGATATTTCCTCAGGTTCCGAGCCGTAGTCCTGCGAGCCTGGTTCGCTACGACGGCGCTCAGTGGAACCTCAAGGGCGATGGTATCGTGTGCTGCCCTTGTGCGGTTCCTTGCCCCTGCCGCAGCAACGCTGCGCCCAGCTATGGCCATTGTGAATCCACGCTGTACCTGCGGGTCAGGCGCGGCCAATACGCAGGCGTCGACCTCAGCGGCGCGCAGTTGGTGCGAACGGGAGGAATGTGTGCGGTCGACAACCAGAAACTCTCCGCGCTCTACTTCGATGAGTCGGTGAGCCCGGAGCAACGAGACGCTTTGATGAGGCTCATGGCCAGCTTTTCACCGAGTCAGACCGCCGATTTCGCCTACACCCGCGCTGCCCGTTTCGACGCCGCCGTCACAGACGACCACCTCTTCAAGGTGCTTATTCCCGGCGTCCTCGAAATGATCGTGGACCGCAACTGGGGCCAGCCCTCGCCGCCGGTACCGATGGTGGCGGCGCAAGACGATTTCTCCAACCTGATCCAGTATGCGCAGAATGTCCGGTACCGCATGAGCGATAACGGGGCGGGGCTCCACTTCAACTATAGCCGCCGGCAGGCGAACTACCGGGCCGTTGATCTGACCATGGAGCGGTATCACTCACATTCCATGCTGATCCAGTTCGCCGATGGCAGCGGGTGGTTTTCCCCTCGCCAGATGGATTTGATTCGGGCCCAACATCTCAACATCCCTCAACTCGATGCCATTCGGAAGCAGGCACAAATCCTGAGTGCACCTGGAATCCACTGAGATCGCCTGGCGTGAGGCTGATTTCCTGGCACAGATTGTGCTTCGTCACGACGGTTCCCCCTCACTGCTGACTGTCTCCTCGCGCTCCGGAGTTGCGGTCAAGTTCACCGCAAGGCGTTTCGGCGCCTTTGGCGTATCCCTTCTTCTCAAGGGCCACGGTGAGATCGTGACAGGCGCGGGAATCGCCAGGCCTGAGATCGACAGCGGCCCGAAATTCCCTGATGCTTCCATCGAGATCGCCCGTTTCCAGCAGAACCGAACCGAGATTCGTGTGCGCTTCGGGAAGCTCGGGATCGGCCGAGAGTGCGGCCTGAAAAGCGTCACGCGCCCCATCCAGATCGCGGCGTTTCAAGGCCTCCACGCCGGCGTCGTACAGGGTTATGGCACGAGCGTAGTTCATGCTGGAACGATGTAGACGTTCGATCTCGCTTCGCGCCCGAGACGCCTCGTCGTGGCGTCCGGCTTGATCGAGCGCCGAAGCGAGCACGTACCACGCTTGCGGTGAATCGGGCTCGGCCGCCAGCGACGCTTTCAGTTGCTCAATCGCAGAAGGAGCTTCGCCTTTGCGCAAGAGCGTGAGCCCAAGCTGGTAATGCACGTCGGGATCGTCCGGGGAAAGTTCGGCCGCGCCCAGGAGCTGTTCCAAGGATAGGTCCAGGTCACCCTTCCTGCGCAGCGCGACGCCAAGCCGAACGCGGGCGGTAGCAAGCGTTGGGTCCAGCTTGGCTGCCTGTTTGAGTTCACGGATCGCACCCTCCAGGTCGCCACTCTGCTCCAGACCGCCTCCGAGCAAAAGGTGCGCCTGAGGATCCTCCGGCAGTAGCTGGACGGCTCGGGATTGTATGCCCACCGCGGCGGCAAGCTTTCCCTCTTCACCGAGCACGGCGCCCAGTCCGACGAGTGCATCCTTGCTTCCAAGATCGGCGGACTTGCGGAATTCAGCTTCGGCGGAGTTTAGATCCCGTTTCTGCCAAAGCGCTGATGCAAGTTTCTGGTGGGCCTCGGCCGATGCCGGATCGATCGCGACGGCGTTGCGGAGCTGGTCTATCCCCGCATCCAGCTTGCCCGCATCGATCAGGGCCTGGCCGAGATTGAGATGTGGCTCGATTAGTGCCGGATTGAGGTCGATGGCACGCTGGTACTCCATCTGCGCGCCCTCGAGGTTGCCCTGTTGCTGAAGGACTTCTCCCAGGCTGGAGTGCGCTTCCGCATAGGAAGGTTGGAGCTCGAGCGCACGCTGAAACCGCTGGCGAGCGCCTTCCTGGTCGCCCTTCTTCAGCAGGACCAGTCCGAGATTGTAGTAAGGCTCAGCCCAACGGGGGCGCTCTTTCAGAACATTCTCAAGCTGGTTGACAGCCTCGTCGAGCCGACCCTCCCTCGCGAGCGTGATTCCCAGATATTCACGCACGTCCGTGAGGTTCGGAAAGTCCCGCAGCAGGCCACTGAATTGGCGTTCGGCCGCAGCCAAGTCACCGGCATTCAAGGCCTGGACGCCTCCATCGAGATAACAGGGAAAAGCAGTTTGCTGCGCCGCACTGGGCGCCGCCAACCAGCTCAGAACCAGGACCACTGAGGTTAGTTGTGCCCCGACAAACCGCCACGCCGGGATCGTTCTCACGTGCGTCACCAGAAAACCTTGAGACCAAACTGAATCACGCGCGCGGGAGCCGAGGTTTGGTTAGCGCCCTGAATGGTTCCAAAGGCGGCGCCGTCGAGTACGCCGGTATCCGGGTTGTTGAAACTCACCTGGTTAAAGACGTCGAAAAACTCCGACCGGAATTGGAATCTGAACCGCTCATTGATGGGGATGTCTTTCAAGATGGCGAAGTCCGTGCTGTTTAGGCCCGGCCCGGAAAGGGTGTTTCGACCAAGCGGCGAGAAGGTCCCCAGCAGGTTGTACTTGACCCCAAAGGGAGTGCAGTTGTTGTCTTCAATGTACGTCGGATCGCCCGTCGCGAGCATGGAATTATACGTGCAACTGGGGTTGACAAACGCGTTGGTATTGAAGAACTGATTGACCATCGCGTTGCGGTTGGGATGGCTCATGGCAATGCTCTGGCCGTTGATGAAAGCATGTTGCGGCGCAAACGTTCCGTCCACCGCCACATCGAGACCGCTATTGGTGAACGTCATGGGGGCCCCGCTTTGAATGGTGGTGATGCCGCTGAAGGTCCAGCCTGCCAGCAGCGCATTTTTCCAATGCGCGCTGAATTTCACCGGCGGCGACCAAAGCCAACTGGCTACGAAGGCGTTCCGGCGATCGAAGTTCGCTCGGCCACGAACACTGCGCGTATTGAAGGGATTGGAGACACAGCCGCATCCCTCGCAGATCACCGAGCACATGTCGATGGCTTTGGAAAGCGTGTAGGACGAGTTGACAGACAATCCGTGGGCCATCCGGTGGGTTATCTGCGCTTGGAGACTGTGGTACCAACTGCGGTAGTCGTTCCCCAAGTCCCAACTCGATGGGGAGATAATACCCGGCTCAAATACGACGCGCGCATTGTCATTGGAAGGGTTGGAATTGGTGTTTTCCAAACCCGTCGCAGCGTTGTAAGTGGTTCCGGGAATGAACGACGCCGGGTTAAAGTTGAGGAGGCCGTTCAGCTTGATTCCTATATTTCCCACGTAAGCGACTTCCATCGTCGTGGACGGCGTGATCTGGCGCTGAATCGACAAATTCCAGGCCTGGGTGTAGGGCGTGCGCAAGGAGCCGTCGATAAAGAGGCCAAACACCGGGAGCGGGAACAGGGGGCAATTCACGCCCGGCGGAGCTGACTGGTGCACGCAGCCGAACTGACCCGACAGGATGACCGGTGGTTGGGTGGTGGTGAGTGTGGAAGCGAACGGGTTGGTCCAATCGCCGTTGCGGAGACTAATAAACCCGGAATAGGGTGCGTTCTGTTGGGATTCGGAGTCGGCGTTGAGCTGGTTGAAGAAAACCCCGTAGCCTCCCCGGACGCTGGTCTTGCCGTCGCCGAAGACGTCCCAGGCAAACCCTAGGCGCGGCGCCAAACTGTGCCATTGGGGAGGAACAATCGCCTTGGTGATGCCCGCATCTCCTGGGAAAACGATGCCTGGGGGCGCATCGGGATGGACCGTGGATTGCGCCCCGGCCTTAACGGTGTCAATTCGGTTGTGTTTGTCGGCCCAGAACAAATTGGGCTCCCAGCGCACCCCATAAGTCAGCGTGAGGCGTGGGGTCACCTTGAACCGATCCTGAACGAAGAGGCTGGGCGCTTTGGTGACGTCGTCGTTGTCTGCCAGCCCAAAAGGTAACAAGTCCGAACTGAACGTGCCGAGGAGGTAGTCGGCGAACGGATTACCCGTAGCGGTGCCATTGAAGGAGAAACTCTGTTGCTCGATAAAGCGCTGGAGGAAGTGGAGCCACAGCATCTCACCCCCCGCTTTAATTTCGTGCTGGCCATGGATCCAGGTGAGAGAGTCGCGGACTTGCAGGTTATTGCTCTTGAAAATGTTATAGCCACCGCCCTGGAGGCTAAAACTTCCGGCTACATTTGCGCCGAGGGTGCCGTAGTAATCATAATCCGGCATATTGATGCCGATGTCGGAAGGGGGCTGCGAGCGATTAAGGTGGTAGGTCGAGCTGCTCCGCAGGAAGGCGACGACGACCTGGTTCACCAGGTCCGGCTGGAAAGTATACGTGTCGTTTAGCGCGATGTTGTCCGTTTCCTCGGGCCTTGTGGCGCTGTTGTATCCGGCGATGTTGCTACCTGTGAAGGGGTCACTGCTCTGATTGTGATCGACAAATACATGTCCAAAAATAGATTGCTTCGAGCTCAGATTCAGGTCGATGCGGCCCAGATACATTTCATCGTTGACGGGGCTTGAGCCCAAAGAGGTCACGCTGCCGGTGGAGCTTTCCGGGACGTACTTGAGCAAATTCATGGCCGGCGCGGTGATGCAGCTTGGGTCGATAATATTGTGCGCCACGCAGGGCGCGCCGGAGGGCGTCGTGTACGGCACGCCGGTATTGGGGTTGGTGTAATTGGTCAAGACGGTTCCGGGGAGGAGGTCGGTGAAGTCGCCCGTCCGTTCCGCCGCGCTCGGCACCAGCGTCTCGTTCGCGACGCCCTGTGGCCGGTTGCGCAAACCCTGGTAGGAGCCAAAAAAGTAAGCCTTATCCCTTTTGATCGGCCCTCCAACCGCAGCGCCGTATTGGTTTTCCTTAATCGCCGGTACCGTCGAGGCGAAAAAGTTTCGCGCATTCAGGTCGTTATTGCGGAGAAATTCCCAAACATCGCCATGAAGGGAGTTCGTTCCGGCGCGCGCGACCACCATCGCCTGCGAGCCGGCGTCGCGCCCATATTCGGCATCGTAGTTGGAAGTCAAAAGACGGAATTCCTGGATCGCATCGGGAGGCGGGTAGTTCATTCCCGTATTGCGCGAGGGGTTGTTAAAGAACGAACCGTCGAAGGTGAAGAGGTTCATGTTCTGCCGACCCCCGTTGGTGTTCATCAGCGGGCCGGCACGAGCGTCGGACAGCGATTCGGGCGCCTTCACACTCAGTACGCCGGGAACGAGTTCCGCCAGGCTCATGACGTTGCGGCCGTCCAGCGGTAGGTCCACAATTCGGCGATCGTCCACTAGACTCGAGACCGTCCCGGAAGTCGTATCCACCAACGGCGCTGCGGAGGTCACCGTCACGGTGCTGGTAACCGCTCCTAACTGCAGATCGACATCGACGCGAAGGTTCTGATTGACGGTAAGGTCAAGCCCACCCCGAACGTAGGTCTGGAAGCCGGTCTGCTCGATCCTCAACGTGTAGGGGCCAGGCTCCAAAGCAACAAAGTTGTAGAAACCCTCGGCATCTGTGAGGGCGCTCGAAGAGGTGCCTCGGGAAACGAGGGTGGCTGTTACTTTAGCTTCGGCAATCGAAGCGCCGCTGGCGTCTTTGACGTACCCACTGACACTTCCCGTGGCCTGCGCCTTGGCCGTGGAAGGCAGCAGAAAGCAGAGTATCAGGGCCGAGACCAGGAGCAATTTCTTGCTGGTCGCCTCGTTCATCATTGTCCTCCGCCGGCCCTTCGCATGACCGGCTCATAATCCAATCAGAACTAGCAGAACTAGCAGAACCGCGAAGAGCATGTCAAGGAAGAATTCCTGATCGTAGTTAGCATTGAAACTTTGCTGTCGAATCGGAGGCTCCATCGAATTCGGACGCTATCTCGGGCTGAACTGTTCGAAGGGGCGGAACGTAAACTCCGTTTGCTCCGGGGCGCTAAAGCAGAACATCCACAGCTTGTCTCGCCCGCTTCCGCTAGTGCTCGGCGTTGACTTGACCGAAACCTTCGCGCAGCCTTGTTAACCAAAGCTGATCGAGAAAGGACGCGCTCTCCGGATCAGTGTTCTTTTCCAAAGCTTTCTGAGAAGCTCGATCGCGAAGTGCAGCGGTCTCATCCTGACCGGCGCGTGCTGGTGAACCGGTACTGTCATGGGAGGAGGTGAGCGCCTCGTAGGTGGCCTCATCAGCCTTGGACTTTTCGCTCTCAGACTCCCGGGCATAGGCACGTGATCTCCACAGATAAGCCGAGGCCTGCTGAGGGTCAAGCGATAAGGCCTGGTCGAGCTCGCGCAGGCTCTCCTTCAAGTTGCCGTTCTCGTAGAGCGCCACACCGAGCGCGCTGTGGTACGCCGCGACGCTGGATTCGAGGGCCACCGCCTTCCGAAGCGCCACCTGAGCGTCCTGGAAAGCGCGCTCCTCCAGCGCAATGACCCCCAGGAGAAAGTAGAACTCATCGGGCGCGCTCGAATGTTCAAGACCTTGCCGGCAAGTGCGGGTAGCGTCCGGATACCGGCCCAATAAGGCTTCAGTGACGGCGATCTGGTAGAGAATCGCCTCGGAAGCCGGCGCGAGTTGCTGTGCCTTCTCAAGCGTCGCCAGGGCTTCAGAGTAGAGTAATTCCGAACCTTGGAGGCCGGCGTAGGCAAACAGATAATCCGGGTTCGCGGGCTGTTCGGCCATTGCCGCGGCAAGATATTGGCGGGACTCTTCGGGATTTCCGCCCAGCATATAAGCTGTGCCTCGCAGAAATGCCAATTCGCCCGGAGCGCCCGCGGTCGCGGGTACGTCCTTGAGCACGGCCAACGCTTCCTGGGGCTCGCCCGCCTTGATGCTGGCCTCCGCCAGCAGGATCTTCAGATCGTTGTCCTGCGGCGCCAGTTCGCTGGCGCTTTCGAGCAACACTCTCGCCTTCTGAGCCTCCTGGTGATGCAGGCAAAGAAAAGCCAGCGTGGAGACGAGGCGTGGCTCGTTCGGAACCGCGTCGATTGCCTGATCCGCTGCGTCCAGCGCCTGCCGCCGTTCGCCCGCTTCAAAATAGGCCCGTACCAGGTTGGCCCAGGCTTCCGCGTTGTGCGCCGAGCCTGCGCGCGCTTGCTCGAGATAGGGGATGGCCTCCCGCGCACGGCCGGCGTTCAGCAGCGCTGCTCCCAGGGCCATACGCGCTCCTTCCTGACGGGGATCCTTGGCGAGAGCCAGCCTCAGCTGATGGATTCCGGGGTCGTACTCGTGGCGCTGGAGGTACGCGAGGCCATAGTAGTAGTGCAGTTGGGGGGAGTCATTGCCCAGCTTGCTCGCTTCCTCGAAGTGCTTCAGCGACTGGTCCAGGCGCCCAGTCGAGGATTCGGCGATCGCCAGATAAGCGAGGTTGGTGGCGGTGGGTGCGTTCTTGACGAGATCCGAGAAGATCCGCTCCGCTCGGGCGAAATCATTCGATCGGAGCGCTTGCAGGCCCTCGGCTACTCCGGGCGGGCGAGCCTGCGGCAGCGCTCCGTCGCTTAACGCCGCCAGAGCCGCACTGCTGACCGGCGGCGCGCCCGCGCCATACCGTGGCATGGCCATTTTGGCCATGGCCAGTCCCGCTAGCACGCTCAGCGCCAGTGCGCAAAGCGGCCGCCTCATGAAGGTTTTCCTCCGTAAGAGAATGAACCCGAAAGAGCGCGAAGAGAACGGAAACTTCGTTGTCAATCTGCGATCTCTGTGGTCAGCGTCGCCGATATTTGCCTCGGGGCGGCCGTCGGTCGATCAACGGGCGCTTCCTGCTGGCGATTGCGCGGTCCCTCGACCTCACCATCGCCGGTACGAAGGATGGCGAGCATCATCATGCGGGGGGCGTCAAAGCCGTCGGGAAAGATAGGCCACTGCCAAAGAGCGGGCGAGTCATCGGCCACATACTTTCCGGCCGCAAGGTGCGATGGCGGAATGGATACGGTCCCGGAAAGCGCCTGCTTCGCTTTTGAGCGGCATGTGCCCGACCTCCTCGGCCTGCAATTCCCACAGGAATGGAAGAGTTAAGTGGTGAGCTGTGGGGGAATCGAACCCTCAACCTACTGATTAAGAGTCAACCCGCTGTTTTTCCATTCCTTACATCTTGTCCCATTGTTTTCTTATCCTTACAGCCACTCTGGGAATCTGCTTTCGCTCAAAAGCCAGAACCCCTTTTCTATCACTTACGTGGCCGCTGGGGCTAGTTTTGTTACAGGTTTCTTATGCTCCCCAATTCCGATTCGCGGCGCCGCTGCGACGCTCGGCTCGACCTCCGACCAGTCCTTCACGTCGGTTCAATCCGCTCTGCCTTCCATCGGAATCACCAAGCACCGCCTGCGACAGTTCGAAGGGGTCCAGCTTATCCGAGAGCAGCGCGAGAAGCAAAGCCAAGATTTGGCCTTCCACACGCGACCCTTCGTACTCTGTAGGATTTCACCTCGCAGGCCGCCTGAATCTCAGTTGCTGTACACGCGAAGAGACGGCAGGTTCTTCCTCCAGATCATGACGCACCCCCACTTTGGGTTGCCCTTCGGCCAGGATCGGCTGATTCCGATTGGGGTGGCCACCCTAGCCTTGCGCCAACGCAGCCGAACGGTCCGATTCGGCACCCCGGCCGAGATGCTCGATTCTCCGAAGCCACGGTAAAAGAGGATGAACGACGAATCGTCGACTGGCAAGCTCTCCAGAAACTTCTGGTATTGTCCCAGATAAAGGTAGGTGTTTAACACCGAGCCGTTGGCCTTGACTAACGGATCGAGCTGACGCGCCCGCTCGCACTCCGCGACGGACTGCTCCAACATCCCAGTGAATCGATAGACATATCCTAATTCCCAGTGGGCGGCGGCATAATTGCCGTTCGTCATCAAGGCGTCCCGCAATAACGGCAGCGCCCGCTCAACTTTTCCGGTGTCTACGAAGAGATTCGCCGGGAACATTTGCGCATCAAGCAGGTTCGGTTTTATGGCTAAGGCCCGTTCGTAGGCGGATTCCCGATTTTCATCCGCAGAATCCCTTCAACAAGCCGATCACGCTGCGCGAGCTGATGTCGCACCGCTCGGGCCTGGTGCGCGAACCGCCTGAAGGCCACTACTTCGACTCGCACCCGCCCGGTCTGGCGGAAGTGGTGCATAGCCTCAATCAGACCGCGCTCGTGTATCCGCCCGGCGCACACACCAAGTATTCGAACGCCGGCATCACCGTGGTGGGATACGTTCTCCAGCAGGTCAGCGGGCAGCCGTTTGCGGCCGGCCTCAAGCAGGCTGTTCTCGAGCCGATGGGACTGCACGCCAGTGGCTTCGAACCCACGCCTGAGCTGACCCGCGATCTCGCCAAGGCCGAGATGTGGACCTACGATGGACGCTTTTTCCCGGCGCCCACATTTCAGATCGGCATCTTCCCGGCTGGCAGTTTGTACACGACGGTCACTGACCTGGCGCAGTTCGAGAGCGTTCTTTTTGCGAGCGGGCGCGGCCCGGGCGGTCAAGTGATCAGCAAATCGACGCTCGACCAAATGTGGACGCCGCAATTCTCCAGTGCGGAAAATCCCGGGCGTTTCGGTCTTGGATTCGCGCTCGGCAAGCTCGAGGGGCATCGTGTGGTTGGACATGACGGCGCCATCTACGGTTTCGCCACCACGCTCGACGCCTTGCCGGACGACAAGCTCGGCGTGGTGGCCGTGGCTACCCTGGACAGCTCCAACGCCGTGACCGATCACATTGCCACTGAGGCCCTGCGATTGATGCTGGCCTCGCGCGCCCATCAACCGCTCCCCAAGGTTGAAGTGACCAACCCCGTGGATCCCGCGCTGGCACGCAAGCTGGCGGGCCGATATGGAAACGGTGCGGACGCAGTGGACCTGAAGGAGCACGAAGGCCGCCTGCTCGTGCAGCCCGCGTCCGGCGGATTCGAAGTGGAGCTGCGCGCGCGCGGAACAAACCTGGTGGTCGACGATCGCCTGGATTACGGCACGCCGGTCACGGTTTTGGATCGTGCTGTTCAGGTTGGCTCCAAGAGGCTCGGCCGCGTTGAATCGCCTCATCCGGCGCCGCCTCCGGAAGACTGGAACGATTTGATCGGAGAGTACGGCTGGGACTACGACACTCTGTACATTTTCGAAAAGGATGGCCAACTCACCGCGCTCATCGAGTGGTACGAGTACGCGCCGCTGATCCAGGTATCGAAGGACGTTTTTCAGTTCCACGACTACGGTCTGTATGATCGCGAACGCGCTACCTTCGAGCGCGATGCACAGGGGAACGTCACCGGGGTGAAGATCGGCTGGGTTGAGTTCAAGCGCCGCGAGGGAGGGAACATCGCCGGCGGCGTGTTCCAGGTGACTCCCTTGAAGCCCGTTGACGACCTGAGGCGCGACGCGCTGGCCGCGCAGCCGCCGGGCGAATCCGGCAACTTCTTGCGTCCGGACCTCGTCGAACTGGTCAAGGTCGATTCCACCATCAAGCTCGATATCCGGTACGCAAGCACTCGCAACTTCCTGAGCACTCCCATGTACCGCCAGGCACGCGCCTTCATGCAGCGCCCGGCCGCGGAAGCTGTGGCTCGTGCCAGCCATAAGCTGCACGATCTCGGCTACGGGCTGCTGATTCACGACGCCTACCGGCCGTGGTACGTCACCAAGATGTTCTGGGATGCTGTGCCCGACGCCGACCACATCTTTGTGGCCGATCCCACACAGGGCTCGCGCCATAATCGCGGCTGCGCGGTGGACCTCACGCTTTACGATCTGAAGACGGGCGCCGAGCCGCCGATGGTGAGCGGTTACGATGAGATGACGGAACGCGCGTATCCTTTTTATCCCGGCGGAACTTCGGTCGAGCGCTGGGATCGCGCCTTGCTGCGCCATGCCATGGAGAACCAAGGTTTTACTGTCTACGAAGATGAATGGTGGCACTTCGATTACAAAGACTGGAGAAAGTACCCAATCCTGAATGTTGATTTTGAACGAGTGCAGGATGGGGGCCGCCAATGAATTGGCCGATCCAGCTGCCCATGGATTGTAGTGGGGTCTCGACCAGTGCGTCCGGCGCTCGCAGAGGGCCGCTACAGCACGGGCCTGGGCAATAAATCTGGCGGCCATGGCCTCCCGGTCAGCGCGCTCCGTCTTGCGCGCCCAGGCTCTGAAGAAACACGCCCTGCATCAGTTCCTTCTCGCGCTCGTCCTCGCTGACCTTCATGCGCTGGAAATGGCCCCGAGCCTGCGCGGCCTCCTCTTTCTTGCCCATGCGGTCAGAGACCGATGCCAGATGATACCAGCCCTCGGACAATCCGGGGGCGACATGCACGGCGGTCTCGAAATCGGAAAGAGCACCAGGCAGATCGCCTTGCTGCTCGCGGGCCTTGCCTGAGGCGACGTAGCAGAGGGCGCACGAGGGCAGGCCTTTCTCGGCAGCGGCCAGATCGGCAAGGATTCGCGCGTTGTCGTGCTGTTTTAGGGAAGCGACCGCGTCAAGGTAATAAAGGTAGGGGTTGGGATCGGGCAGAGCAATGCCATCACGGGCCACCTGGCGGGCCGCGTCAAGGTTGCCGTCAAAGTAGAGCGTGAAACCGAGCAACAGTCGGGCCGTCGAGAACCCCGGCGCTAGCGCGAGCAGGCGGCGCGAGGATTCCACGGATTGACTGGTGCGCCCCCCGAGGAACTGGGCCAGCCCCAGGCCAAGCAGGAGATAGGTCGAACGGGGGTTTAGCTCTGTGCCGCGCGTGAAGACGCGCTCTGATTGCAGGTAGGCGTGGGCCCTGAGACATAGCAAGCCGAGGTCGAGAGCGTAATTCTCGTTTCCAGGATCCTTCTCGAGCGCGGCCGAGAGGTCGTGTTGCGCAGCCTGCGTCTGGCCCATTTGCCCCTCGATCTTTCCCCGCAGGTAGAGGCGCGCCGTGGAGTCCTGAGCCGAGGTGTGCGGCGCCTGATCGATCGTCCTGAAGGCTTCGCCGGGTCGGTTTTGCGCCAACTGCGCGAGCGCCAGATTGTAATGCGCTTCGAAGATGGCAGGATCGTCGTGCGCGCTCCGCGCGAAGGCCCGGGAGGCCTCGGAATAGAGCCCGCGTTGGGCAAAGGCGATTCCGACGCGCAGCAGGAGACCGGATTCCAGCCGGGGCTCGGACAAAAGCTGCGTCAAGTCGGTTTCCGCTTGCGAGATAGCGCCCTGAGCCAACGCTGTCCGAATCTGCTGCTCGACTGAAGAGTTGGAAGGTGTCGCCTGCGATTGTGGGAGGGCCTGGCTCGGGATGAGGACGACGATGAAGCCAATGCAGCACGCGCACGCAACTCGTAAGTGGCTGCGCCGGCGGCGGGGAACGCGACAGGTCTCCAGTCTCACGTGAGCATTATGGCATGATGGGACGGGGAACCGGCTGGTTCCGCAAGCGATTCAGAGGCACTGCAGGACCGCCTCCCGGGAGCGCGGGCGTCTCGCCCGCCTTGCGATGCTGCCTATTCTCGGATTACTCCTCGCTTTGAAATTCTCTCAGACGTTGCCGCCGCGCAAAGGCGCTCCAGAGACCACGCCTGCTGTTGAGGCTCACGTTGGCAGAGGGTACGAGCTCGAAAAAGACGATCGCTTTGCCAAGGCTGCCGAGGAGTTCGAAGCCGCCTTGGCGCTCGCGCCGCAACTGGAACGCATCCGTTATCAACTCGCGGTTTGCTACTTCTCGCTGGGACGCGATCGGGACGCCCGACGCGAGTTCGAGGTCCTTCGAGGACAGACTCACAATGATCCAAGCGTTGCTTATTTCATCGGACGCATCAGCCTTGCGGAACGCGATTTCGACGGCGCCATCCGTGAGTTCCGGAGCATCGTGAGGCGGCCGCCGTTTCCGGACACGGCCTATTACCTGGGAGCAGCGTATCTTGAAAATGGCAACCTGAGGGCTTCCGAGGAGTGGCTGAAACGTGCGGAGCCGCTGAATCAACGCGATTTTCGCGTGCCTGACCGCCTCGCCAGGATCTACCAGCGCGAAGGTCGCGCTGCTGAAGCTAAGAAGGCGTACGAACGCGCCGCCGTTTTGCGGCAGAGCTACAATCGCGCCGCCGAGGAGGGCGTCGCCTGCAGCCGCGCTCTCGAGCGTGGGACGCCCGCCGAGGCTCGGGATAGTTGCGCCACGCTCTTCCGGCCCGATGACCCGGATCAACTGACCTTGCTAGGCATGATCTACGGCCAGCACGGGCTTTATGAAGAAGCTGTAGCGCCGCTCCAGCGCGCCGCCTGGCTCGATCCGGACTCCTATGAGATCGAGCACGACCTGGGGCTCACTTGGTTTCGCCTGAAGCGGTACCAGGAAGCTCGCGCACCACTAGAGCGCGCTGTCGCCCTGCGGCCGGACTTCTTCGACTCAAATGCCCTCTTGGGTGCGGCCTTGTTTCTACTCAAGGACGATGTGAAGGCGTACGGCGTTCTTCAACACGCGCATCAGCTCAACCCTGACGATCGTGATACTACGGAATTGCTTTTCAAGCTTGCCTCAATTCTGGCAGCGAGAAACTTCGAAGCCAGGAACTATTCGGACGCTGCAAAATATCTGCTGGAGGCCAAGAATCTGAAGCCGCAAGATCCCGAGGTGCACGCGCGGCTCGCTGAGTTATACCGCCGGACGGGCGAGCTGCGCCGCGCCGAGATCGAGAGGCAGATTGCGAGCCGGGTGGCGGCTCCGGCGCGCAAGAAGCCTGCCCCTAGCGAGTAGCTTGTATTCAATCGCGGCAGGAATGGTGTGACCAGTATGGACGCGCCTGGGAAACCGGAAGACGGGCCGGAAGTACAAGCGTTCCGCGCGCCTGCTTCTCTCAGCGGGAGCCCGTGCTAAACTGTTCGTTAAGGCGTAACGAAAGGCTCGGCAGGCAGATCAAGCCTGGCTGAATATGAGCCAAAGCCCGGCGGATTCGGCGCTCGGGGCGTTAGTCGCAACCTCCACTATGAGTCGAATTCTGATCACTAATGACGATGGCATTCATGCGGCCGGACTGAAAGCTCTGGAGAAGGCCCTCGAGCCGGTGGGGCACATTCTGGTTGTTGCCCCGGACGCTGAGCGCAGTGCGACCAGCCAGGCGATCACAATTCATTCGCCGCTGCGGGTATACGCTCTCGACGAACGCCACTACGCTGTCTCAGGAACTCCGGCCGACGCGGTGATTCTCGCGCTGCATCAGCTCATGAAGACTCCGCCGGCCCTGGTGGTTTCCGGCATCAACGCAGGCGCGAACCTCGGTGAGAATCTGATTTATTCCGGCACCGTGGCGGGAGCGCTTGAAGCCACCCTGCACGGCGTGCCGGCCATCGCCATGTCTCTGGCTTCGCGGAAGAATGTTGATTTCTCCGTAGCAGCGGCGTTCGCGGCTGAACTCGCCGCCAGGGTCCTGCAGGAAGGGTTGCCCCCGGGCGTGATGCTCAACGTCAACGTGCCACGCGGCGACGCCAAGGGGGTGCGTTTCACCCGCCAGAGCCGCAAGATCACGCAGAACATCATCTATGAAAAGCAGGACCCGCGCGGCCGTCCCTACTACTGGCAGGACGAGTCCATTGCTTACGAAAATGTGGAGGCTGACTCGGACTATTCGGCTATTCTGGCGCACGAGATTTCGATCACGCCGCTACAAGTTGATCGCACCGATTACCCCAGCCTGAAGCGACTCTCCTCCTGGACCTCCGTCTTGAAGGTGCCGACCGCGAGCGCCCCTGCGCCTGAACCGGAGCCTGCTCCGGTAACCGCCGAAGGTGAATTGTAGCGATGGCCACAGACAGGGTGCGAGTGCGTTTCGCACCGAGCCCTACCGGTTACGTGCACGTTGGCAACGCGCGCACCGCGCTCTTCAACTGGCTTTTCGCCCGGCGCCACAAGGGTGATTTCATCCTTCGCATCGAAGACACGGACGTGGCGCGCTCCGAGGCGCGCTATGAGACCCAGTTGATTGCGGACCTGCGGTGGTTCGGACTCGATTGGGATGAAGGTCCAGACATCGGCGGCCCGTTCGCGCCTTATCGCCAGTCCGAGCGCCACAAGTTGCACCGTCGACACGCCCTGGACCTGATCGATCGCGGCCTGGCTTACTTTTGCTTCTGCACGCCCGAGGAACTCGAGGCCGAGCGTGAGGCGGCGCTCAAGGCCGGAAACCAACCCAAGTATTCGGGCCGCTGCCGCACGCGTCCCCGGGAAGAAGCGGCCCGCAAGGTGGCTGAGGGCCAGCCGGCATCGGTACGGTTGAGGATTCGCGAAGCCGAATTCGCCTGGGACGATCTGGTGCACGGTTCCACCGGGTTTTCCAGCGAGGTCATCGGCGACTTCATTTTGCTGCGCTCGGACGGCAACCCGGCCTACAACTTTGCGGTCGTGGTGGACGACGAGGCGATGCAGATCACCCACGTGATCCGCGGCGACGATCACATCTCTAACACGCCGCGCCAACTGGCTGTCTATCGGGCGTTCGGCTGGACGCCGCCGCGTTTCGCACACCTCTCCACAATCCTGGGCACCGACCGCACGCGCCTCTCCAAGCGCCACGGTGCGACTTCGCTCGAGAACTTTCGTGAAATGGGAATTCTGCCGGAGGCCCTCACGAATTACCTGGCCTTGCTCGGATGGTCGGCATCGGACGGGGTGAGCGAGATTTTCTCTCTGGAAAATCTGGTGGAGGAGTTTTCGCTCGATCGCATCACCAAGAGTCCGGCTATATTCGATCAGGAAAAACTTAACTGGCTCAACCGGCACTACATGAAAGAAGCGTCGTTGCGCCGCCTGGCGGAGCTTGCAATACCGGCACTAGAAGAAGCGGGATACCTGAGCGTGCCAGCCAGTGAAGCTGTGCTGGCGTGGCTGGAGCGCGTAGTTGACGCTGTGCTGAAGAATCTCGATTACCTGCGTCAGCTCCCGCAGGCGGCGAAGGTGATTTTCGAATACGACGCACGCATTCTGGCCGAGAATTCTGACACCTGGACAGAGATCAATGAGCCGGGAGCCCGCGAGGTGCTTGGGCACTTCGTTCCGCTCGCACTCGATGCTGCCGCCGCCGAGGGTGGGCTGACTTACGCGCGTTTTCGCGAAATCACCAAAGAAGTGCAGCGTCAGACCGGCAAGAAAGGCCGAGAGTTATTTCATCCCATCAGGGTGGCTCTTACGGGCGCGGCATCGGGTCCTGAGCTCGAGAAGCTGATTCCGATCTTCGAAGAGGGATCCAAGCTGGCGCTCGGTCGTCCGGTGAAGGGTGTCGGTCAACGCCTGCGCGACTTCGCGGCACTGCCCGCTTTCGCTGGAGTTAAGGAGGCTTGAGGCTTCAATGATCCACAGGGTTCTGTTGGCAATAGGGGTATCTTCGTTTGCAGCGCTGTTGTCTGCCGGGACCGCTGTTTGCGGCCAGCAGCCCGCCGGTCCCCAAGCGCTTGAGTACGATGCGAGCGCGCCACTCGGTATTCAAGAAGCCGGCGTCGAGCAACGCGGCGACGTGGCCGTGCACGATATCTCCTACGCGAGCCCGAAAGGCGGCCGGGTCCCTGCCTATCTAGTGGTTCCGGCAGGAAATGGACCGTTTGCGGCGGTGATCTGGGGGCACTGGTACATGCCGAAGTCTCCGGTGATGAACCGCAAGGAATTCCTGGATGAGGCTGTACTGTTGGCTCGAGTCGGCGTTGTCTCGCTGCTGCCTGACGGACCGATTGCTCGCCCCGGATACGTCGAGGATCCCGATCCCCTGAGCGAAAAGAATGTCAGCGAGCTCATCCAGCAGATCGTCGACATGCGCCGTGGTGCCGACCTGTTGCTGGCCCGCAAGGACGTGGACCCGACACGCCTCGCTTACGTCGGTCACAGCTATGACGCGGAGGTCGGCGGCTTTCTGAGCGGGCTCGACAAGCGGTTCAAGGCCTTTGTGCTCATGGCCGGAACCCTGTCCGACGGCGTCGACATGAGATCGGAGGAGTTCAAGCAGTTTCGCCTCAAGGCTGGCCCTGCCAGGGTTGACGCCTTCACTGCCAAGTATGCGTGGCTCGATCCCGGAAAATTCGTCTCGCATGCCGCGCCGGCTGCCGTGCTCTTGCAGTACGGCTCGCAGGAAAGGTTTCTGAACCCCATCCGGGCGCGAGAGTACGCGGCAGCGGTGAGCGATCCGAAAGTGCTGAAGATCTATGACGCGCCCCATTCGCTCAATGCGGCGGCGCGGGCCGACCGCGTCGCTTTTCTCACGAAGCAACTCAAGCTCAAATCACTTGATCCTGCTTTGATCGCGGCGGTTCCTGACGTCTGGCAGCCTCCGGACCAGGAGCAGTAGCGATAGCAGAAGTCATCATTTGAATGCGTAGCCACCCCTCGGAATCTCGGCTCGATACCATCTACGGCATCAATGCCGTCAAGGAGGCCGTAGCCTCGCGGCCGGTGGATTACGTGCTGGCAGTTGAGGGGCATCACAGTCCACGAGTAGAAGAGGTAATCCAGCTCGCCCGCACGCGCGGGATTTCCGTGCGGTTTGCGCCTGCCATCGCCGTCGAACGCGCCGCGGGCACGCCCCAGCATCAGAATGTGGTGGCCTTCTGCGCAGCCAAGGCCTATGACGATCTCGACACGCTAGTGAGCGCTTCCCCGCAGCCGCTGATCGTGGTCCTCGACGGAGTGGAGGATCCGGCCAACCTGGGTGCGGTGGCGCGCACGGCGGTGGCGGCCGGCGCGGCCGGGATCGTCGTGCCGGAGCGGCGCGCAGCCCGTTTGACTCCCGCAGTAGCGCGCACGGCTGCGGGTGCGCTCGAGCATCTGAAGGTAGCGCGAGTCACCAACCTGACGCGTACGCTCAACAAACTCAAGGAACGCAACCTTTGGGTTTTCGGTTTTGAGGCCGCAGCCCAGAAGTCCTATCTGGAGCTTGATTATTCCACCGGCTGCGCGCTTGTGCTTGGCGGCGAGGGGCAGGGGCTGCACCGGCTGGTTCGTGAGACTTGTGACGACCTCGCTCGGATCCCCCTCTATGGTCCCGTGGAATCGCTGAATGTCTCGGTAGCGGCTGCCATCGTTCTTTATGAGGCCGCCCGTCAGCGCCATACCGCTTAGGGCGCCCGCGTACCGGAGCATCCGGCGTGCGGATCGTCTAGTTAAGCTTCAACGTCGCTGCAACTTGACCTCCTGCGCGTTCATCCAACGGAGGGGTGGAGGGAACGAGGCCCGTCCGATGCTTCTAAGGCGAGCGAGAGCGGTTGCGGCGGTTGGGCTGGCGGTTGCCGCACAAGCCGTCCTTTTCACTGCGTACGCTGCCGCGCAAGGCGGCGTCGATGGGTCTCCACCCGTCGTTCCTGCCAAACCCTCCTCTGCTCCGGCCCGGCAGGATATATCCCCTCAGATCAGAGTCCAATCCACGCTGGTCACCACGCCGGTTACGGTAATCAATCATTCCGGCGAGTTCGTCTCCGATCTCGACCCAAACTACTTCAAAGTATTTGACAATGGCGTGGCGCAACGAATCGAGCGCTTTGAGATCGGCTCAGACGTCGTGGCGCTGGTCATTCTCGTGCAAACGAACGACTCGGTAGCGAGCTTACTTGGTCAGGTGCGGCCTTTGGGTCCCGTGTTTTCCGATCTGCTGCTCGGTCCGGACGGGCAGGCCGCGGTCATGACGTTCTCGGACCGGGTCCAGCTTCTGCAGAAGTTTGGCGGGGATCCAGAGGGCTTGAAGCGGTCCCTGGACAGCCTGCAAAACTACGGCGGCAAAGCCCGGATGAACGACGCCATCATGCAGGCCCTGGCCGCGCTCGAAACGCGCCCGAAGAGCGAGCGGCGCATCATCGTGGTGTTTTCAGACGGGAATGACCACGGAAGCGAAAACAATAAAGCGGATGTCATCCGCCGCGCCACCAACGACGAAACCACGATCTACGGGCTCCATCTCAGCCGGACGGAGGCGGAGCTGCTCGACAAGCCGGATCAGGGTCAGCCCATGGATCCGCTCGATGCCAACGTCACACGACCGACGGCGCCGGGGACGGTTCCTACCAGCACCAACGCATCCGATACCTGGGGAACGCCGATTCCCGGCATTCCCATCATCACGGCGCTCGGCGAGACGGTCAGCTCCGAGCTGCTAAAGAACGCCCTTGAACAATATGCCGGCTACACGGGTGGCGTCTATTACTCCCATTGGAGCAAAACGAAGCTTCAAGACCAGTTGAACCGGATCTGTTCCGAGGTGCACACGCAGTACGAATTAGCCTACGCTCCTAGTACGCTCTCGGAAGCAGGCTTTCACCGCATCGTAGTGAGGGTTGATAAACCAGGGTTAAAGGTGCGGTCTCGCGCGGGGTATTTCTACCAAAGCCGGTAGGTTCTTGGGGCAGCACATCACTCGTAATCTTCGTGCCGCTGCACGTCCACTCGGCGGCCGCACTTAAGATCGATTTCGGCCAGGTAAGGGCGCATTTCTTCGTTCGGTACCTCGAGCACCATGACGTGCGTAACCCCCGAAACCCGATAGACCAACGTGAAATAGCGATTGTTGTGCCCTCCGCCAACCGGTGGAACGACCCGCCACTTCAACCTTAGCTTGCGCACATGCCGAATGACGTCGGCGCGATATTGCATCGTCTCGATTGCGCGGTAAGGGATGGCGACAGAGCGCTGCGCGCAAGAGTACGTCATGCTGTCATTCGTGAGCTGCAGCGTTCCCGGACAGCCCGCCAGAACATCCTCCGTGCCCCCGGCATAGTTGAACTTTGGTTCCTGAGTGCGGTTCGAAGCGACCGTCAGCGAACGCGCCGCAGAGCACCGGAGGCCGAGGCCCAAAGCGGCCGCCATGATGCCACCGCAGATCCACAGGGATGCACGGACAGGCGCAGATTCAAAGGGCCAGAATCGTCTCACGGAACTCGTCATGGGTTGTGATCGCGTCAAGTCAGGATTTCGGAATCCGGATCGCGGCCCTGATTGGTTCACGACTGTCAACCGGCACATCAAGGTCGAGGTACCAAGGAACGGCCAGGTTGCCCCAGCGCGCCGGTTGGAATCGCCACTGTGTCACTGTATGCTGGGCGGACTCAAAGAAAGCGACGGGTCCGGCAACCAGAGTGGAGTCTATGGCATGACCATCATCCCCTACCAGCACGCGCATGCGAATCGAAGAATCGGCAGGGGAAACCCGACTACGCTCGATCACCGCGGGTGGCCTTACCTGCCTCTCCAGGTCCTGTTCGGGCGAAGTCGGGAAGCGGTCGCGCTGCTGGTGCAAATCGCGGAGGTCGAAAACCACTCTCACCTGGGTGCTGAAGGGAGCCGGACCGGCAGCCGTGACGAAGGGCCGGTAGACCCATCGCCGGATCGCTTTGAGCGCCGAAGCTGCAAGCAACGGATGACCCCGCAGCACATGAGCCCTTCGGACGTGCCCATCCGCGTCGATTATCAATTCCATCTGCACCTGGCCCTCAATATAATTGGCGTGCGCGATCGGCGGGTAATCAGGCTTGATTTGGTTCATCAGCAGCCGCGTCGCCTCGTGAGCGCTAAGCACTTCAGTTTGCGGCCGAGCGTCTCCTTGCGGGGCCGCCCAAGCGGGCAAGAGTAGCAGCCCTAACGCCAAGCCGCTCGAAGCTTGTAAGACGCCGAGTCTAGCCATCGGATTCGAACACCACATGGACCACGGCGTAGTGGTCGGCATGGGAAATCGAGATCGACCTGCGGCTGACGCCCATGGAGCGCGCCAGCTCCTCCGCCCTGCCGTGAAGTAAAAGCTCCGGCTTCCCGCTAGGCTGATTTGAGACTTCCACGTCCAGCCAGCGCACGCCTTCACGCCATCCCGTGCCCAGAGCCTTAAAAGCCGCTTCCTTAGCGGCGAAGCGCGCCGCGAAGCGCTCGGCCCTATTCTTGAACTGCTCGCAGTAAGCAATCTCGCCCGAAGTGTACAGGCGGCGGATAAACCTGTCGCCGTGCTGGTCGATGCCTTCCTTGATGCGGGCCGTTTCCACGAGATCGACCCCAATGCCCACGATCATTCTCTCTCTCGCCGCCTGACGATTAGATCACCCCGTTAGGCGCCTCGGGTGCTTCGAACAGAGGCATCTCAGATCGCACTAACATAGCAAATCGGAGGGCCGGTTTCAAACGGTCGCCGAGTAACAATTGCTGGCACGCCGCTGCCCCTATCGGAATCCCGCCGGCCGCGTCGTCTGCTCTGGAGGAGCACCGGTTCCAGCGCGTGTTATAGTCGGTTCTTGGCACGCGACCCCCTTCGGCTTGTCTCTCGAAACGGCCTCACTTGGCTTGAATCGACGGCGCTCTCGCGCTTTCCCTGGCTGGCGCACGGATTCAGCATACGCCACGCATCGCCGGCCGGATTGGGTGGTGCGACCCGCCGGCGGCATGACGATTTCAATTTAGGGCTGACTCCCGGCGTACAGCCTGCCACCATAGAACATAATCGGCAGATCTTCTCTAACACGCTAGGACCGTTTCCCGGGATTGCGAGCTTGAGGCAGATCCACTCGGCCCTCGTCTATCAAGTCGTCGGCTTGCGATCTGACACTGCACCCGCCGGTCCGGGCCACCTGCGGCCGCTGGACTATCGGGTCGCCGGCTACACACTGCCGCCGCTCCCGCCAGCCGGGATGTGTTCTGGGGCTCCGCAGCGCGAAAACCAACCTGGCGACGCGTTGCTGACCGCCGAACGCGGCGTCCTGCTGACCGTCCGGATGGCGGATTGCCTTCCCGTGCTCATTGCCGACACGCGGCTCCGGGTAGTAGCGGCGATTCACGCCGGCTGGCGCGGAGCTTTGGCGAGGATCGTGGAAAAGGTTGTGGGCGAGTTGCGACGCATCTTCAACTCGAATCCGCAGAACCAGGTGGCGGCTCTCGGACCCTCTATCGGGTTCTGCTGCTACGAGGTTGGTGACGAGGTGGCGGAGGCGTTCGCGAGCCAATTTGTCGATAGCGACGCCTTCTTGCGCAAGCCCGCCGAGCGCGACCTGCAAGGACCTCCGGAACGGCATACCATGCTCTTCCACACCCAAGCTCCGCCCGGTCACGCCCGCCCCCGGCCGGCATTGCACCTCGACCTGGCCGCTGTGGCTCGGAGCCAACTCACTGCAGGCGGCCTCAAACCGTCCGCCATTCATGAAACCGCCTACTGCACGGCATGCCGCGGGGATCTGTTCTTCTCGCATCGCCGGGAAGGCGTTCGCGCCGGCAGAATGATGGCCGTGATAGGCCTTCGGGAGCGACCGGAAGGTAAACCCGAACACGTCTAGCTCGTACCGGACAGGCTCAATTGACCGCACGCTGCCATGATGTCCCGCCCCCGCGATATGCGAACGAATGTTGGGACGCCCCGCTCACGGAGCACTTTTTCGAAGCCATATACACGCTCTAGCGGAGAGGAACGGTAGGGAAGCCCCGTACCGCCGTTGTAGGGTATCAGGTTGACCCGGGCCGGTATTCCAGCGAGCAGCCTTGCAACGCGCACCGCGTCCCCGTCGCTATCATTCAGATCCTTGAGCATTACGTACTCGAAGGTGAGCCGCTCTCGCGTGCGGAGCGGATAAGAGCGGCAGGCTTGGAGCAGAACGCTGAGCGGATACTTTCGATTGATCGGCATGAGCGCGTCGCGCTGCTCGTCGTTTGAGGCGTTAAGCGAGATCGCCAGTTTCGGGCGCACCTTCTGACGAGCGAGATCATAGATGCGCGGCACGATCCCGGCTGTTGAAATGGTGATGCGGCGCAAGGGCACCCCGCAGGCGCCCGAGTCAGCCAGGATCTCCACCGCTCTCAGCACCGAATCCAGATTGAGCAGCGGCTCGCCCTGCCCCATGAACACGATGTTCATTCGCGGGGCCGCGCGTGGATTCAAGGCGCGGATCCCGTTCCCCCGCTCTGAACCCGCACTCTGCCGCTTCGCGTCAGCTCCCCACAGGACGCGAGCCTGCGCGATGGTCAGAACCTGTCCGACGATTTCCCCCGGAGTCAAATTCCGACCAGCGCCCAATAGTCCCGTGAAACAGAAGCGGCAGCCGACCGCGCAACCCACCTGTGACGAGATGCAGAGCGTGGTGCGCGGCTCCTCGGCCTCGGCGTTCAAGTCCTGGCGTTCCGTGTCGCTAGGCGTCAACGGCTCGCGGCCTGAAGGAGTGGCCACTGGCCGGCCGCCACGGCGCTCGAACCGCCACGGCATGCACACCGCCTCGATCGACGCGCCCTCCGGGAGGCCCAGGAGGTACCGGATCGATTCGTCCCGGGAAGTGAGTTCCCGCAGTACCGGAAGGTGTGCGATCTCGTAATTCGCGGCGAGCTGCCGGCGGAAGCCAAGATCGAGATCGGTAAAGGCGCTGAAGTCCTGGCGCAGGCGGCCGTAGATGCCGTGGTAGAGTTGACGTCCCCGATATCGTTGCTGCCGCAGAGAGACCGCCAACTCTTCGAGTTCGTGCCGGGTCAGACCCACGAGATTGGTCGTCGTCTTCGTCATGAAAATGGCGGGACGCATGAAGAGCCGGATCTAAAGACGCTCTTCAGTGATTTTACCACGCGCTCATGGCAACCCATCGCGGCTCGAAATTAGCGTCAAACAGTTCGCTTCGGGGTCGTTTGCCCGCGGCATTCGCCGTCCCATATACTCGCGAGCAGGAGCAAGGATGAAAGTCATTGGTGCGTTCAGGAGCATCACACCAACCTGCCTCTTGCTCCTGAGCATGACGGCGGCGGCAGTCTTAGGGCGCTCAGGCGACCTTAAGCCTGAGACACTAGCCGGTTTCGACCGTTACGTCACGTTAACTGAGCAGCGCGCGACGAAGCAGCTCAGCGACCCGCAGGTCTTCCTCTACGTCAACACTCTCGGCACAGGCGAGCGCAGCCGGGCTTTGGAATCGCTCCGCCAGGGCGAGGTCTACATGGCGCCCCTCGTCACGCGTGACCCCTCGGGCGCGGCGATCGCCATTCCCGACGGCATGATTCACCACTGGCTGGGCACCGTTTTTATTCCTCATGCCTCCTTGGATGACGTCCTGAACGTGGTGCAGGACTACAATCACAAGCACGATTTCTACCCTGAAGTCGTGAAGTCCCGCCTGATCAGCCGCGATGGCGAGCACTTCAAGGCGACGATGCGTTTCCGGGAGCACCACGTGATCACGGTGACCCTGGATACCGAGCACGACATCGTTTACACAGAACTTGACCCCGCGCACTGGTATAGCCGCTCGTATTCCACGCGCGTCTCGCAGGTGGAAAATCCCGGCAAGTCCGGGGAGCACGATCTTCCCGATGGCGAGGGAGCCGGCTTCATGTGGCGAATCGACACCTACTGGCGTTTTGCCCAGCAGGAGGGCGGGACCTATCTCGAAGTGGAAGCGATCTCGCTAAGCCGCGCTATTCCCGCTGGCGTCGGCTGGATGGTGAAGCCTTTCATCGCCAGCGTGCCTCGCGCATCCCTTGAGGACACACTGCGTTGTACGCGATCCGCAGTTCAGGCGAGATTTAAGGCTCCAAAGCAAGAACCTTGACGGCTCGCGTGCGTATACCTAGACGCGCTCGTCCTCGCGAGGCGTGTCGATAAGTCAGTTTGTCAGCTAGCTCCGAGCTTCGCCCGGTGGAAGCAGTTTTCCCACGATGAACCAGTAACTCAACAGGCCGCTCAAGAGCGTGATCGCGGCCAGGGCGAAGCCGGGCGCGTACGAACCGGTGCGGGCGATCAGGAAGCCCGTGACGAGCGGCGCCAGAACCCCGCCGATGTTGCCGGCAAAGTTCTCAAAGCCCGTCCACAGCCCTACTTCTTCCTGCGGCGCGCAGCACTGCAGGATCACGATCAGGTTGCCCGTAGCAAGACCCACCAGGCAGGCACCGATCACAAGAATCACAGCGGCGGAAGCGCTCTCAACCCTCGAAGCCGGAATCAGCAGCAGGCCGGTGAGAAAGGCCACCGTGACGATCCCCTTGCGCGTGCGGGTCTCGTCCCATCCCCTCCGAATCAAGCGGTCGGCGATCCAGCCGCCGATAGGCTCGCTCACGCCGAAGACAAGAAAAGGGACTGAGGAGTAGAATCCGGCTCCAACAATAGTGAAATGCCGTACGGTCACCAGGTAGTCCGGCAGCCAGGTCACCAGCAGGTACCAGTAATAGTCGAAGCAGAAGAAACCCAGGCAGATGCCAATCAGATTGCGGTTGCGAAGAAGCCGTCCCATGCCGCGCCGCAGGGAGGGTCGATCTGGTTGCGCCGGGGCGCTTCTCCCCAGGGCGTGGCCGCGCGTGAACAGCAGCCAGGGAACCAGCCATAACAGCGCCGTAAACCCAACTAGCCGGAACGTCAGCTGCCAGCCGAATCGCGTCAGGAACAACGGAATTACGAGACCCCCGAGCGCGAGACCGATACGGGTGCCGAAGTCGAACAAGCCGCACGGCAAGCCACGCTCGATGGGCGCAAACAGCCGGCTCACGATCTTGGTTCCGCCCGGGAGATAGATCGATTCTCCGACTCCGAGCAGCATGCGGAAAGCCATCAGCGCTCCGAGGCTGCCGGCGAATCCCGTCAAGCCTTGAGCCAGCGACCAGAGGGCGAAGGCTCCAGCATAGAGCCAGCGAAGGTTGGCCCGGTCGGCCGCGCGCCCAATTGGAATCTGCATCAGCGCGTAGGACCAGAAGAATGCGGATTGCAGCAGCCCTTTCGCCTGCGGCCCCAGACTGAGCGTGCGCCCCAGCGCAGGCAGGGCAACCGACATGGTGCCGCGATCCAGGTAGTTGATCAGGGATGCTGCGAAAAGAAGGCCGACAATTGTCCAGCGGCCGGCGAGAGCGGCGCCAGACTCCGCGGCTACAGGGCTCGGATCGGGCTCATGAGATATCTTCACTGCTCGCCAAGCATATCGCTAGCGCGGCTCCGCCAGAAACCTCAAAAGTCGCTGCAAAGACTAAGGTTCAAGCGGTCCCCGAACCTTGTTTGGTCTACCGCTCACTGCCGACTGCATCAGGGCAATGCGAAGGCCACGAGCGCGTCGCTTTGGGGCTCCTCGTCGATCTTGGCATGTCCGCCCGCCGCGATCACCACGTACTGTTTCCCGTTCAACTGGTAGGTCATCGGCATGGCATGACCGCTCGCTGGCAGTTGCGCTTTCCAAAGCTCCTTGCCGGTTTCCACGTCGAAAGCACGGATGAAGGGATCATATGTGCCGGCGATGAATGCAAGCCCGCCCCCGGTCACAATCGGACCGCCCAGGCTTAGCCCGCCCTTGGGTACCGCCGCAATGGCCGGACTGAACGAGCCCAGCGGCACCTGCCAACGGATCTTGCCTTCCGTCATGTCGACCGCCGCGAGCGTACCCCAAGGTGGCGGATTGCAAGGCAAGTGCGCTTTTGGGGAGAGTAGGGGACGTCGAAACATGCCGAAGGGCGCTCCAGTTTGGGAACTGTACTCGCCGTTTTCAGTGTGCCGGAAAGCCTCATCCCTGAAATGCTCACGCGGGATGAGCCGGACCTTGGTGGGAAAGTTGTTGGTATTCACCACCAGCAGGCCGCGCTCGGGATCGAAGGCCGAGCCACTCCAGTTCATACCGCCGACGTTGCCGGGAATTGCCAGCGATCCCGCTACGCTCGGTGGAGTAAAGATGCCTTCGTTGCGCAATCCGCGAATCGCCTCGCGGCAGGCCTCGCGATCCTCGGGTGTGACACCCCAGGCATCATCTGCCGACACGTGCTGCGGGACCAGTGCGGGCGGCGCTGCCGGAAAAGGCTGGGTGGGCGAGGTCACCTCCCCAGGCACGTCGGTTTGAGGCACGGGCCGCTCTTCCACAGGGAATACAGGCGCGCCCGTGTACCGATTCAGGACGAAGAGGAGACCGGTCTTGTTACCCTGGATCACCACCGGAACCTTTTGCCCCGCGTGCTCTACGGTGGCGAGCAGCGGCGGCGAGGCGGAATCATAGTCCCAAAGATCGTGATGAACGAGCTGAAAGCCCCAGGCCATCTCGCCGGTTTTGGCGTGCAAAGCTACCACTGAATCTGCCCACTTGCCGTCCCCGGGCCTGAGACCGCCGTAGTAGTCCGGGCTCAGGCTGCCCGTAGGAACGAACACGAGATCGCGCTTCGGGTCGACGGCCATAACGGACCAGGCATTGCCCGCGCCGGTGCGCCACGGCTTGGGCGCGCTGGCCCCCGACGCCGAACCCTTGCCCGCTTCGGGGGAGTTCGGTGGAACCGGATCCCAGCTCCAACCGAGCGCACCCGTGCGCGCGTCGAAAGCTCGCACCACGCCGCTCGGCATATCGACACGTGCATTGTCATCGATCGCCGATCCGACCACGACCAGACCGTCGATGACGGCCGGCGGAGAGGTCATGTGATACCAGCCGCCCACATAGCGGGGCACGTTTCTGAGGCTCACCTGCCCGCTCTGGCCAAAATCCGTGCAGGGAGCGCCGGTAGCCGCGTCCAGCGCGACCAGACGGGCATCGAGGGTGGCTTCGAAGAGCCGCCGGCGGCAGGGCTTGCCGGCAGCTCGTTCGGGGTCAAGCCAGGTAGCGACGCCGCGATTGATCAAACCATCGCCGTAATCGCCGGTCTGATCCACGAAGGGATCGTAGGCCCAACGCTGGCTGCCTGTCTTGGGATCAAGCGCGATCACCCGATTGAATCCGGTGGTGACAAAGAGGGCGCCGTCCACCACAATCGGAGTGCCCTCAAACCCGCTTCTTTTGCGGTCGAAAGTGCCGTCGGAGATGTCGCCGGTGTGGAACACCCAGGCCACTTTGAGCTCGGACGCGTTCTCTCGATTGATTTGCGCGAGCGGCGAGTAGCGCATTCCGCCGGGGTCGTGGCCGAAGACGGGCCAGTCCCCGGCGCCTTTCCCGGAGCCTGCCTGGCGGGGGATGATCCGCGCGGCGGCAAGGCACCCGAGCACCGCGGCCACGGCAAGGACGGCTCCATTACGCCTGTGTACAGTCTTCATGGATGGTCTCCTGATCGGCCCCCTTTTCCCGCCTCGGGGCTACCACCGATTCTAAAGGACTTTCATAATCTATGGCTTTTAATAAGTGTGCAACTTCTTCACAAAGGCGTTCAGAAAACGACAACAAGACCGGTTTCCGATCCAGGTCAGGCGTTCAGAAAACGACAATAAGGGCCCCGCCTGGCGCGGCAAAACTTGCTTTGAAATGGTTAAAACCGGGCGCCGGCGGAGGACGGCTCGCACCGCGGCGAGGCTGTGCGGCTTGGACCATCGCGATCGTGGCCCCGAGGGCTTCTGCCCCCCGTTCAACCCCGAAGGGGGTTGATTCACCGTGCCGGACCTCCCATCCGTAGGTTGCCACCTACGGCTACCCACGGCGTTGCCCTCCGGGCAAAGGCGAGCGGGGCAATAAGGCTCTACGGCGGACAGGACGCCCGTGTCCTCATTTAATGATGCCTGGGCGTACGACCTTAACTGATTACGTTATACGTGCTGATCGCGGGTCACGAAACCGAGATCGTGCGCCGGTCCGGCGTGTTCGCTCAAGGGCCGCCGACCGGCCTCAAAGCCGAGGCGGCGACGCTCTTGGGGCTTGGCCGATGACAGCCCTGGCGCCGCGCTACGAGGGGTGGTGGAGTCGCGCTCCGGCGGCGGCGGCCGCTCGAAGAAGCCTTCGATCGAGCGTCCAGATTGGACAGTTCGAAAGCAGCGCCGAAGCAAGCAGGTGGGCGTCGATCCAGCCGATGCCGAGGCCCCAGAGCCTACGGCTCTCAACCAGCCTCATGACCTCTTCGTGAACTGCGGAAACCGCAGAGGGCAGCGCACCGAGGTCGCGCAGAATGCGGGCGCGGTTGCGGAGATTACCGCAGGCCAACTCACCGAGCACCAGCGGATGCGCCAAAACCAAACCGTCGTTCAATAACGCGACGAGCCCCGGCACGGCCTTGCGGAAGTGCGCCACCCACACCGAGGTGTCTGCCAGAATCAGCGTGACGCCCCGGGCCGGCGCCTTGGAACCCGGCGCAAGCCCGGTTCAGTGCCACCCAGAGCCGCCAGGCGGCGAGCGGCTTCCCGCGCGATCAGAGCCTCCAGGCCGGCGCGCACCAGGGCGGTCTTCTGCCGGACGCCGGTCAGGCTGGCCGCGCGCTCGAGGAGATTTTCATCAATCAGGAGTGTGGTTCGCATATGTATAAGTATGCATAGAATAAGCATCCCGGTCAAGGTTCCATGCTGGGCACCGGGTCCGTGCCGCGCGGGCTCTGGCCGGAGCGCGCCTCGAACTCGCGGTAAGAACTATGCAGCTTGTGCGAGCGCAGGCTGGAATCTCTGGAGCTGCTGATCCGCGGCGCGCTTCAAGGACATACCCGCCAAAAGCCAACGTTTCCTGAATCACGCCTACGTCACGTCACAATGTCCTCGCCGCCATCGATACGGATCACGTTACCGGTCATCCAATGGGTTCGATCATCCATGAGCGCGGCGATGGCCTGGGCTACGTCCTCGGGCGTGGTCAGGCGGCGGCCCGGATTGCGTATCCGGGCAAACTCCGCCAATTTTTCGATGCCGGGAATCTTGCTCGAGCCGGGCGTGATCGTGACTCCAGCCTGGATGGCGTTGGCCGTGATTCCCTGCGGCATCAGCTCGAAGGCCAGTTGCCGGATGTGCGACTCGAGCACCGCCTTTGCGGCGGAAACGGCCCCGTAGGTAGGGATCACACTATGGCCGCCGGCGCTGGTCATCGCGTAAATGCGACTGCCACGCCTCATTATCTTGCGCCGCGCCATCTCCTGGACCCAATACACCAGGTTGCTGCCCATCACGTCGATGGTCATTTCCATCTGGGCCTGGGTCACTTCCTGCTGGTGGTCTTCGGCCAGGTAAGGCTGAAGCGAACCGAAGGCGATGGAATGGAGAAACACCTTGACGTAGTGCTCGCCTCCCGCTTGCTTCCAGCGTTCTTCGATTCCGTCAAATACGCGCGCCCGCTTCTCAGCGTCAGCGGCGTTGGTATTGAAGAAAAGCACGTCACGGCCCGAGGCGCGGATCTTCTCCTGAATCCCGTTGACGTGCGGCATGGCGGTGCGGCGATCAAAGTGAACACCGAAGACGTTGAGTCCGGCGCGGGCCAGTTCGAGGCTGGTGGCCTCGCCAAAGCCGCTCGAGGCGCCTACGATCAGGGCCCAGGGGGTCGCTTGCATTAGGTTCACTCCTTGTCAGTTGATAGGCTCACCGATTCAGAGGCGCAATGATGCAATCGGTCAATCTGACCGAATCTCTTCCACCACGATGCGCCGGTCATTCTCGCCTCGATGCTCGAGGTGCACTTCGAAGCGGGGCGCCGGGGCATGAGAGAGCTTTTCTCCCCATTCCACGATCACGGTCGCGTTCTCAACCAGCATCTCATCAAGGCCGAGCGTGGCGAGATCGCGCGCGCCCTCGATGCGGTACAGGTCAAGATGATAGACCTTGCTTCGGCCGGCGTACTCATGCACGAGGGCAAAGGTCGGGCTCGTGACTTCACTCTCCGGCGCCGCGCCGAGGCCCGTCACAATGCCCTTGGTCAACACGGTCTTGCCGGCGCCGAGTTCGCCCTTCATCAACACCAGGCACGGCGGCGTGAGAACCCGCGCCAGTTCGCGCCCGAAGGCTGCGGTCTCTTCGACGGAGTGAGTTACGATATCATAGCGCCGGCGCGCCGCAAGCTCCGTGTTCAGTTGAATCGAATCCTGCGATTGCATCTGGGTCTAACCTCGGTCTGCCGCCGGGACGTCACGCCGCCTCGCACCGACGGCTCAGCCCACCACCAGATTAGGCTCTCCTCTCCCCACTAATTTCAAAGCGGCTGGAATATGTTCCAGCAGGTCGCCTGCCAGCATCGACATTTCGCCGAGATCTGCCGCGGCCAGATCGCCCGCCAAGCCATGGATATATACCGCGGCGGCTACAACCTCGGTCACGGGCCGGTCGGGAAACTGCCCGAGGAATCCGGCTACCAGGCCGGTGAGGACGTCCCCGGTACCGCCGCTCGCCATGCCGGGATTTCCTGTCGGGTTCACCCACACAGTTCCATCCGGACCTGTCACGAGCGTCCGGAATCCTTTCAGCGCCAGGTGCAGCTCATAGCGACTCGCGAAATCACGCGCAGTTTCGAGACGACTCTGCTGAACCTCCATAGTGGTGCGCCCCGCGAGGCGCGCCATCTCCCCCGGATGTGGAGTCAAGACCCGAACTCGGCCGCGAGTACCCAGACTATCGAGTGAACCTGCCAGCGCGTTGAGGCCGTCAGCGTCAATCACCAAGGGAAGGTCTGTAACGCGGACGAATTCGCGCACAAACTCCACGGTTTCCGGCTCCTGGCCGACTCCGGGTCCGATGGCCACCAGCGTTTTCCCTGCCAGCAGCTCCTTGAGCAGTCCTTGCTCCAATGCTCCGCGCGCGATCGCACCTGAAGCCGTCTCGGGCAGCGGCACGGTCATGAACTCGAGCCCGAGGCCAGCCACGACTGGCAGCGCGCTCTTGGGGGTTGCCGCCGTGACCAACCCCGCTCCGGCGCGCAGAGCGGCTCGCGCGGCCAGCGCTGCCGCGCCCGTTTTGCCGATGGAGCCTGCGATTACGAGCACATGGCCGAAGAGGCCTTTATGAGAGTCGGGCTTGCGCGCGGCGACGAGCCAAGCGAGATCTGCGGCCGTCGTCACGTTCAGGTTGAGCGAGGGCTCCGATTCGAGCGCCTCCCGCGGCGTGCCGATCTCTTTGATCATCCATTTGCCCACCATTTCACAGGCGGGCGGAAACACGTGCGCGAGCTTGGGCGCGGTGAAGGTGACCGAAGCGTCCGCGCGCATGCACTCGCCGATGAGGTCGCCGCCGTCAGCGGACATTCCGGACGGCAGATCGATGGCCACCACCTGCGGTTGCGGCAGCAACAAGTTGACGTCGCGCACCACGTCGAGCAGAAAGCCTTCGAGCGGCCGCGTGAGTCCCGTGCCCAGCAGCGCATCGATCACAAGGGTAGCGCCTTCCAGGGTGGGACAGGTCTCGCGCCACTTCGACGGCGCGGCCACGATCTCTGGATTCCCTGAGGCCTGCAAACGTTCCAGGTTTACAGCGGCATCGCCCTTCACGGCATCCGGTTCGCCGAATAACAGCACTCGCGGTTTCAGCCCACGCTCGCGAAGCAACCGGGCGACCACCAATCCGTCACCCCCGTTGTTGCCGCGTCCACACAGAACCGCGATGCGATGCTTCTGCAGCGGCGCGTAATGCGTGGTGATGAAATCCACCACTCCATGGCCGGCATTCTCCATAAGGGTCAGGCTCGGCACACCATAACGCTCGGTGGTCAGGCGGTCGAGGCGCTGCATCTGGGATGCGGTGAGAATCTTCACAAAGAAACCGGCAGCTGACTCTGAAAACTGACTGAAAACTGATGACTCAGAACCTCTCTTACAGCATCCACCCGCCCGCAACGTTAAGCACCTGTCCCGTAATGAACGACGCTTCGTCGGAGGCGAAAAATTTCACTGCGGCAGTGATATCCTCACCGGAAGGCGGGCGGCCGGCTGGAAAGCGCGCGTCCCGGATGCGTTCAGCCTCTTCGAGCGATAGCGCGTTCTCGTCCATGATCGGTGGATTCACCACGTTGACCGTGATCCCGTAGCGAGCCTCTTCCAGGGCCAGCGAGCGGCTGAAGGCCACCATGGCGGATTTCGCCGCCGCATAAGCCGAGATCTTGGCCTGACCAAAAGCCCGCTCCGCGCCCACTGCTCCCAGGTTGATGATCCGTCCCCAGCGGGCAGAGCGCATGGCCGGCAAGGCATACTTCGAGGTATAGAAGACGCTAAAGAGATTCGAAGCTACGATGGCATGCCATTCGTCGAGGCGCGAATCCACCACTTGCTTCCACTGAAAATCACCGACGTTGTTCACGACAATGTCGAGCCGGCCCCATTGATTCAACACCGCCCCGATCAATTCCTGAACCCGCACCGGGTCGGTGACGTCCGACTGCAAAGCCAGCACGTCAGCCCCGTGCGATTTCAACATCGCCTCCACGCGCTGTGCCGCGACCTTGTTCGTCCGGTAGGCAAAGGCGACGTGGGCGACGCTGCGTCCGAGGCTAAGTGCAATTTCGCGCCCGATGCCGCGCGATCCGCCGGTCACCAGGGCGACACGTTTAGAGCCTGCCACCAGCTGTACCTCCAACTCCTGCAGCCTAACGCGATCTGCGGCTCGAGTTGATCTTCAGGCCTGACCCTCGCAGAGGGGAGGATGCGAAGAACTCCGCTAGAGTGGTTCGCTTCGTCTTCCGGTCCCACTCCTTGGCTCCAACCATCACGACGGCGATGCGGCCGCGACGCGTAATGACCTGCGGACCGTCCAATTGGGCTCGCCGGATTAACTCGCTAAGTTTTGCTTTCGCTTCAGCTACGGTCCACGTATCCACGTTCATCGCGGCATCCCCTCTCGAAGAGTGGCCCTACTATTGACATTCGCAAAATATAGTGACAACCGCTGCTGTAGCGCCGGTCTGCGACCGGCGTCTTTCGCCGCTCATAGAGCGGCGCTACAAAAAATGATGTCACTATATTTTGCAATCCTCAATAGTGATAGTGGGCTGGGCACTAGGCCGGTTGACGCGACCACCACCCCTAACCCCTCCTCAACGAGGAGGGGAACTCCCCTCCTTGGATAAGGAGGGGCAGGGGTGGTTGTAACGAAATAGCTGGGACAGCCCACTAGTCATATGCGCTTCCAGAAGGCAAGACTTGCGCGCAGCGGAGGAATCGCACAGGGGCCACAGCAGCTCCGGGTCGCTGCGATAACAATTTAAGCCTGGGCCACTACCAGCGTCATATCGTCCTGCAATTCCGGGCTGCCCGTCCAATCGCTGACGCTGCTGTAAATCTCGTCCATCAGAACTTCAGGCGGCGAGGCCAGCGCCCGCCTCGCGACTTCGAGCAGACGCTCTTCGCCGAACTCCTCGCCGAAACTGTTCTCAGGCTCGGTCATGCCGTCAGTGAAGGCGAGCAGCAGGTCGCCAGGTTCAATCTGAACCTCGGTCTGTTCGTAGCGGGCCGCGGGGAACAACCCGACGACGGTGCCGCCGCCCTCCAGCCGCAAAATACGATTCCGGCGAAAGAGCATCGGAGGCAAATGGCCGGCATTCGTATACGTCAGCTTGCCGCTGATGCTGTCGTAGACGCCATAAAACAGCGTCACATACTTCTCCCTTGGCGTGCTGGCATAGATCTGACGGTTCAAGCGGCTAACGACTTCTGCCGTAGCGGCCGGGTAGGCAAGCGGGAGGCTGGAGACAGGCTTGCCGTCGTAGAACTGGGCGTGCAACGCCGACTGCAGCGTGGCCATCAGGAGCGCCGCCGAGATACCCTTGCCGCTGATGTCGCCGACCACAAGAGCCACTTTCCCGTCGCCCAGGCGGAGGAAATCGTAATAGTCGCCGCTCACCGTCCGCGCGGGCTTGCAGAGGCCATAAAGGTGCAGGCCCGCCACCTCCGGAGCCGATTGCGGAAACAGCCGGTTCTGAACTTCGCGCGCGATCTCGAGCTCGCCTTCGAGGCGTGTCTTCTCGAGGGACTCCTTGAGCAACCGCTCCACCGAGGCGGTCATGCCGTCGAAGGCCTCGCCAAGGGCGGTCAACTGATCGTGCGCCGGAAGATTGATCCGGTGCGTGAAGTCGCCAGCCTTTACGCGCTCAGTGGCAACATTGAGCTTGTCTACGGTCGTGGTGATGGAGCGCGTCAGGCGCCAACTGATCACCAGGGCAACCAGCTCGATCACGAGAAAAACGACGCCCACCACGGCGAAAGCAGTCCACCAGAGGCCGGAGTACTGTCCAAGAAGCGACAGAACCTGGCGGTAGACGGCGACAATCCGGGAGGTGACATCGAAGAAGCCCGCATCCATGTTCCGCTTCTCCGTAGCAGCGTTCCATTCATAGGGCTGCAGGGACGCGAAATTCCAGATGGTGTAGTCCAGGAAATTCGCCGGTGCGGGAACCTGCAGTGACCGGGAAGTGGTCGGTTTTGCGTCCACCAATTGGCCCGAGGAATCGGTGACGCTGTACCGGGGTCTGCCCGGACCTACGTTGATCGAAAACTGGCCGCCTTGACCGGAAGTTTTTTGCGAGGATCTCTGAGCATTGGACGTTCCCTTGGCCGGCGTCATCACGCTGACGGGGCCGATTCCCTGGCCAACCTGGTCGAGCAATCCCGGCGTGAAAGGCTGGGAAAGGATCACCACGAATTCGCCGGCCCGGGTGCGGGCCCGCGCGATCGCCCGCGACGCCAGTTGATCGCCGTCAAGAACGATTCCGCTGAACCTCGCCGCGCTCAGCCACCGTGGAGTTACGACGGGCTTTGCCATCGCCCGATCCTCGAGGCGGAAAGCTCGTTCATCGTCCCCGATGCGAAGAGTGATCTCGAGCCCCGGAAAGTAGCTGGCCTGCCCTGCGAGTTCGCTGGCGGTGAAATCCTCGAGATCGTCGAGACTGGCCTCGGGCGAAGATTTGGCGGAACGATCCGCATAGCGGGCGATGACCTGCCCCACCTGGTCCAACCGGTCAATTCGTTCGTGCAGTCTTGATAGCACGAGGTAGGACGCAAATTGCCCGTTAAGAATGAGGGCCGCAATCCCGATCAGAAGCACAATCAGTCCGATCGGAACAACCGCGACAAAAAAGTAAGTGAGGACGAGCCGGCGCCGCAGGTGCCAGAGGAAATAGCGCCGGATTGACCCGAACAGGCGGAAGAAATAGTAGCCGGCTACTGCAATCGCAGCCAGCCAGAAAAGAAGCCATAGAAAACCCGGCGCGCCGGCGGAGAACCGGTCGACCAGCCACAAGGCAAGCCCGTAGGCCAGCACCCAGACACTGAATCGCGCCATGCGGTGCCGCCGGTATTCACGGAGAAGGAACTCGTTCACGCGCTTCACCCCGGTCGTCTGAGACTGCCTCGCTCAATTGCAAGATGAACGGAGCGCCGGACTCCAAGCGCAGCGAGCCGGCTGGTTCTCCCACCTTTATTCTGTCACGTTTTCCCTCCAAGGGCCGCAGCAGAGCTTAGCCGATGGGGGTGAGGGGAGGCTCCTGTTGCAAGTCGCGCGATTACCCTTCAGAATGTCTGATCGTGTCCCGTGCGAACCAGGTCCGGGAAAACGCGCTGGGCACCGGCGCGATCATCGGGACGGGTATCTTTGTCCTTACCAGCGCGGCAGGTGCTGCAGTCGTAACTTCGCTTATCTCATTGCCTGCCGATCTACGTGCCCTGGCGGTTGATTCGCGCAATCGAACCGGGTCGGCGGCAGAATGAGAAGGGATATCACGGAGCCAGATTCGAAACGGGGAGGGACTGGATGGCCACCAAGCTATTCGCGACGAAACCGATCAGCACGATAATGGCGGAAGCTTCAGAGACGAGCGAGCATTCCCTCAAGCGCGCGCTCGGCCCGGTAAATCTGATTACCCTTGGTATTGGCGCGATCATCGGAGCGGGTATTTTCGTCCTCACGGGCACCGCGGCAGCGATGTTCGCAGGGCCGGCGATTGTGCTCTCATTCGTCATCGCTGGTGTGGGATGCGTCTTCGCGGGCCTTTGTTACGCGGAGTTTGCGTCGATGATTCCGATTGCAGGCAGCGCCTATACCTATGGATATACGACGCTCGGTGAGATCGTGGCCTGGATTATCGGCTGGGCACTGGTCCTCGAATATGCCTTCGGTGCGGCGACCGTCGCCGTCGGCTGGAGCGGTTACGTCACCAGCCTGGTTGGTTTCTTCGGCGCGAGACTTCCATTCAACCCGACGCCGGGCATTTCCCTGGCGCTTGTTGGGCATACGATTACCCCTCGCGTGGACATCTTCGCCTTGCTGGCCATCGTTGTAGTCACTGTGGTTCTCGTCATCGGAGTGCGCGAGTCGGCCAACTTCAACAGCGCCGCGGTTATGATCAAAGTTTCCGTCGTGTTGTTCTTTATCGGTCTTGCCGTCACATTCGCTTTCGGCCATTGGCCGCAGATGGTCGCCAATTGGCATCCCTTCATACCGAAGAACTTGGGTCATTTTGGACAGTTCGGCTGGTCAGGCATCATGCGCGGTGCCGGAGTGGTTTTCTTCGCGTACATCGGATTTGACGCGGTGTCCACGGCGGCACAGGAGGCCAGGAATCCTCAGAAGGACATGCCGTTTGGAATTCTCGGATCGTTGATTATTTGCACGATCCTTTACATAGTCGTGGCCGGGTTGTTAACCGGCATAAAGCCGTACGCGACCCTCAACGTTCCGGCTCCGGTTGCCGATGGCGCGGCGGCCATCGGCGTACGTTGGGGCATACTTTTGATCGATCTTGGCGCGATCGCTGGACTCGCATCCGTGATGCTGGTGATGCTGCTGGGACAATCGCGCGTACTTTACACCATGTCCCACGACGGACTGTTGTGGAAATGGGCGGGCAAGATTCACCCGCGCTTCCGCACGCCCTACATCACCTCGATTGTTGTCGGCGTTTTTGTTGCCTTCCTCGCGGCGCTTTTTCCGATCGCTTTCCTTGGTGAGCTAGTCAGCCTCGGCACTTTGTTGGCGTTTACCATCGTCTGCATCGGCATATGGATTATGCGCGTGAGGCAGCCTGACGTGCCCCGGCCGTTCCGGACGCCCTGGGTTCCAGTTGTACCTATCGGCGGCATGATCGTCTCTTTGGCGCTCATGCTTTCGCTCGACGCGCCGGCCTGGATCGGTTTCGGGAGTTGGTTGATTGGGGGACTGGTAATCTATTTCAGCTACAGCCGCAAGCACAGTAAAGTTCAGCAGTCGGTGCGGATCGACGCTCGACCTGCAATCGAGGCAAGGACGTCAACCGAAGGGTAGGGACGTATCACCCACGATCTGGTATCCGGGAGCCGGTGTCATTCGGGAATCCGGCTTCGGCGCCGCCACAGATAAAATACAGGAATTCCCACCGCCACGATACACAAACCTGCCGCGCTGCGCGTGGCCTTGTGCGTGAGCAAGGCCCATTCCACGAAAAGTGCAAAAATGAGATAGACTCCCGGCAGCACGGGATAGCCAAAAGCCCGGTACGGGCGGGGAGCATCGGGCCGCTTGCGGCGCAGCCAGAAGAGGCCTGCGATCGTCAGAATGTAAAACAGCATGACCGCGAAAATCACATACTCCAGCAGCTCGTTATAACTGCCACTGAGCGTCAGCAGCGAGGCCCAGACACCTTGAAACAGCAGGGATACGGCCGGGGTGTGAAAGCGGGGATTCACGCGGGCCACGGAGCGGAAAAAAAGTCCGTCTTTGGCCATCGCATAGTAGACGCGCGCGCCGGCCAGAGTTAAACCGTTGATGCAGCCGAACGTCGAGATGATGATCGCGATCGCCATCAGGACGGCCCCCTTGGAGCCCAGGACTAGTTGAGCGGCGGCCGTGGCCACTCGATCCTCGGGAGCGTGCTGGATGGCGCTGAACGAGAGCACGTGCAGGTAGGCGAAATTGCAGGCCAGATAGAGCGCACAGATGACGAGCGTGCCGATGAACAGCGCCAGCGGCAGATTGCGCTTGGGATTAATGACCTCCGCTCCGGTGAAGGTGACGTTGTTCCAGGCATCGGAGGAAAAAAGCGGACCCACCAGCGCTACCGAGATCACGGTGAGAGTGGCGAGGCCCCAGTGGGCGCCCTGCCAAAATCCCTGAGACGTGGAAGCCGACAACGAGTGGCCTCCGTCCCACGAAAGCCCGATGGCAATAACGCCGAGCAGCGCCGCAACCTTCAGCGTGGTGAAGATGTTTTGGACCCAGGCGCCTGTGCGCAGGCCGAAGATATTCAGCACCGCCAGTCCCATCAGGCACAGGATCGCGATGAGCTGCTGCGAAGAGACCGCCAGCACCACTTCATGGCCGCCGAGGCCAAAAGAGCCTAAGCTGGCCACAATGTTGCCGGCGGAAATCCTGGGAAAGAAGACTCCCAGAAACTTGCCGAAGGCAACCGCAACGGCCGCCATGGTGCCGGTTTGAATCACCAGGAACAGCGTCCAACCGTAAAGAAATCCCGAAAGCGGACCGAAAGCCTCGCGCAGATAGACATATTGTCCGCCGGCGCGCGGCATCATAGCGGCGAGTTCGCCATAGGTGACGGCGGCGATCACGGTCATCAGACCGCTGATGATCCAGGCGAGGAGCAGCAGGCCGGGCGATCCTACCTCGCGCCCGATTTCGGCCGACACGATGAAGATGCCGGATCCTATCATCGAGCCCATGACGATGGTCGTGGCGTCGTAAAGGCGGAGGCCCTTGACGAGTTCCGGGTGCGCCCTGCTCGCGGCCGGACCGGAATCAATTGAAGTCGCCATTCCTCGTCAACAATCCTCTCCGTTCTTCGGAATGATACGTGGCATGCTTTGTGCTCGTCAGTTCTGCCGTTACGCCCCAACCGCATCCATCAGCTCAAGCGCACGCGCGGCCAAATCGTCAGTATCCAGCAAACCTGAAATCACCGCGACCGAGTTCGCTCCGCAGTCGATCGCCTGGCGCGCATTTTGCGCGGTAATTCCTCCGATGGCCACCAGCGTCTTCGCTGTTGCCTCGCGCGCCTGCCGCAGACCATCGAGTCCGACCACCGGATCGGGCGTTTCCTTGCTCGTGGTTGCGAAGATCGGGCCGAAAGCAACGTAGTTGGCCGAGGAGCCGTCGGCCAGCCGCAATTGTTCCAGGTTGTGCGTGGAGCAGCCCACAATCGGGCCTGAACCGAGCAACCGCCGCGCCAAATCAATGGGAAGATCGTTCTGCCCCACGTGGACGCCGTCTGCACCAGCCACCAGCGCCACGTCAGCACGATCATTCACGATCAGCCTTCCGCCCCGCTCTCGAATCATCGGGGTCAGACGCGATACGGCCTCAAACATCCGACGGGATGAAGCTCGTTTATCGCGGTACTGGAAGAGTCGCACGCCGGCGTCCAGCAGCGTGCCGCAAATCGATGCCACGGGGCGGGCGGCCATGCGGTCCACATCAAGGATCGCGTAGAGTCGGGGAAGGAGAAGCACCGAGATCCCATTTTCACTATCTTGCGCCGCCCGGCTTGGGATGATGGCCGGAAGCCGGAGCCACTGTCATCCGCGCGCGTGCCGGCCGGTGCCATTGCGCGAGAACCTCTCCAGGTAGTGTGTATCAAAGTTGCCCGCGCGGAAATCGGCGTCAGCCATGATCTTCTGGTGGAGTGGGACTGAGGTCGAGATGCCTTCGATAATGAACATGTCGAGCGCCCGGCTCATGCGATTGATGGCTTCGGCGCGGTTCGAACCATGCGCCACCAATTTGGCGATCAGGGAGTCGTAGTAGGGCGGTATGACGGCCTCCGCATAAGCGGCGGTGTCGAGCCGGACTCCGGTGCCCCCGGGTCCGTTAAATCCCGTGATCTTCCCCGCCGAAGGCGCAAACGTCTCCGGATCTTCCGCGGTGATGCGGCACTCGATGGCATGGCCACGCAGGCCCATGGTTTCACCGGGCAAATCGAGCGGCCGACCGGCAGCGATCCCGATCTGCCACTTCACCAGATCTATCCCCGTGACCATCTCGGTGACCGCGTGCTCCACCTGGATGCGCGTGTTCATCTCCAGGAAGTAGAGGTTCGCGCGCTCGTCCATGAGAAACTCGACTGTCCCGACGTTGGTGTAGCCGACCTCGCGCAAGGCCTCCACCACGCGGTGTCCCATCTCGCGTCGCAGATCGGCACTGACCCGGGTCGAGGGCGATTCCTCCACCAGCTTCTGATGGCGCCGCTGGATGGTACACTCGCGCTCACCTAGATGCATCACCTTGCCATACTGGTCAGCCAGGACCTGGAACTCGATGTGCCGCGGCGAGGCCACGTATTTTTCAACATACACGTCCGGGGTTCCAAAGGCCGAGTCAGCCTCTTGCCGCGCGGTTTCGAGGGCGTGCGCCAGTTCGCCTGACGAAGGCACCACCCGCATGCCACGACCACCGCCTCCGGCTGCAGCCTTGATCATCACCGGGTAGCCGATCCCGGCGGCGGCCGCGGATGCCTCCGCCTCCGACGACACCACGCCCGATCCCGGAAGAATGGGGAGACCCAGCTCTGACATTTTGGCGCGCGCCAGATTTTTGTCGCCCATGAGGCGCATCGCTTCCGGGCTCGGTCCGATAAAAGTGATATTGGAGGTCTCGCAGACCTCGGCGAAATGTGCATTTTCGGAGAGGAATCCGTAGCCCGGATGAATGGCCTCGGCATTTGTGATCTCGGCCGCCGAGATGATGCTGGCAATATTCAGGTAGCTGTCGGTGCTGCGGGCCGGCCCCACGCAGACCGCCTCATCGGCGAACCGTACGTGCAGAGAATGCCGGTCGGCCTCAGAGTAGACAGCCACCGTCTCGATACCCAGTTCTTTGCAGGCGCAAATAACCCGCAGGGCGATTTCCCCGCGGTTTGCGATCAGGATTTTTTTGAACATCCGAATTGAGGGCCGTCCCGCTCTATTTTTTGTGCGAAGGCTTGATGGCGAACAAGGATTGACCGTACTCCACGGGCTGTCCATTCTCCACGTAGACTCGGACCACTTCCCCGTTGACCTCAGATTCGATCTCGTTCATCAACTTCATGGCTTCGATGATGCACAGCACCTGCCCCATCCGGACAGCATCGCCCGCCTGGACGAAAGCCTCCGAATTCGGGGACGAGCTCCGGTAAAAAGTGCCGACGATCGGCGACTTGATGATGTAAAGCCCCTCGGTCGATTCTACTGTCGAGCCTTCGGCCTCCGCGGGGGTGGCCGGCTCAGGCACAGGAAGAGCGGGGGCTGACGTCGAAGAAGCAATGGGCGAAGGGGCCTGCATAGGGGTTGTGACCGGAAGAGGAAGCACGGCCGCGGCTGGAGCAGGCACGGGCACAGGATTCTGAATCTCGCCGCGACGGATTCGAATGCGGAATCCGTCCTTCTCCATTTCGAATTCACCGATTTCCCGCTCCACCAGCAGATCGATCAGCCTCTCGATGTCTTTGAGGCGCCAATCGCTTTCAGCACTTCCGGCGGCCTGCCGATTCTTATCCGGCATTCCTTCTCGTCTCCCGTCCTGCTGCCTGCAGTCAACCTCAGGCGGCCCCTGTGCGGATTTTATCCGGTGAACCAGCTTTCCTTGGAGGCGGGCGTCACAATCTCAGGCCCATTTTCTCCCACCAGAACCGTATCCTCGATCCGTACCCCGCCGTATCCTTCAACATAAAGCCCGGGTTCCACTGTCACCACGCAACCAGCCGGCAGGGGCGTTTGATCACCGCGTCCCAGGCGCGGCCGTTCGTGTACCTCCAGGCCCACGCCGTGCCCCGTACTGTGCGTAAAGTACTGATCAAGCTTGCGGCGAGCCAACGCCCGCCGAGCCGCGGCATCGGCGTCATTTCCGGTAAGCCCCGGTCGAAGGTTTTCAACCGCCTCTTGCTGCGCCTCAGCCACCGACTCGTAAAGGTGCCGGGCCCGCTTGGACGGTCGGCCGAGGTAAACGGTCCGCGTCATGTCCGCGGCGTAGGCCGAGAGTATAGCACCCAGGTCAACGATCACCAACTCGCCACTCCGCAAGCGCCGGCAGGAAGCTCGGGCGTGGGGCCAGGCGCCCCGCGGCCCGCTAACCACGATCGTCTCAAAGGCAGCGCCGTCGGCCCCGGCGCGTTTCATGCGATACTCCAGCTCAGCCGCCAATTCCGACTCGCAAGCTCCGGGTCGCACCATCGGCAAGACTTCGGTAAAGACGTCTGCCGTCAACTTGCCGGCCCGCCGGATGCGTCCGATCTCCCAGGCGTCCTTCACCATGCGGAGGGAGTCCAGCATCGCACCCGCGGACTGCCATCGAATCCCCGCCTTCCTCCCAGCGTCATGACGGATCGCCGCAAACTCCGCACAAACGAGGTGGAGATCCTGGTAGCCGACCGCCTTGGGACGACTCTTGCGAAGCCAAGCCGCCACGGTTCGGCCGAGCCCTTCGCGCGTCTCGATTACTTCGATTCCCGCAGTCTGCGCTCCGGCCTGCAACGTGTAGCGAGGATCCACCCAGAGCCGGGTTCGCCTGCGGCCGACCAGGAGCATGCCGGCGCTGCCTCGGAAACCCGTGAGGTAATAGGTGTCCACCGGCTTGGTTACCAGAAGGAAGCGCAAACCGGCCGCGTCAAGGCTCTCGAGCAGACGCTCGCGCCGTTCACGGAACGTTGCCGGCGGCGGCTGGCCTGCGCCATCTGATTGGCCGGAACCGAGGGAGTTCGTCATCAAATTCAGCTTTACGCTCCATAAGAGACAGATCTGTCCCTGTGGAGCGGTGGCCACAAGGCTTGCTCCTGCACTCTTAGACACAAAAGGCCGCCATTCGAGGCGGCCTTCGTGGTTCATCCCTTCTCCAGCGCAAGAGCGCTGAAGCTTACTTACATTTTGCCTGCTTCGGCAACGGAAGCAATGGTGACCTTGTCGCCAGCAACTTTTCCGGTTACCTTCACTTCTTTGCCTTCGAAGCCTTTCAGCTTGTCCTGATCGTCCGTGTTATAGACTTTACCGCCCGATACAACAACCAGCTTGGACCCACCGTCTGCGCACTTCTTTACGCAGGTAGCGGCATCGTCACTGGCTGTGGAATGCTTGGCGCCGCACATGGCGTCACTTACCACGCCTGTAAGGACCTTGCCCCATGACATGCAGCCAAAGAGCAGTACCATCCCCACCAACATCATGATTTTCTTCTGCATTGAAAGAGCCTCCTTTGAATTTGCTATCCCATCACTACCGGCAGCCCGCGCCGGCTTAAAGCCTGAAACCCAAGGTGTGTTTACCCCCGGCAACCGCATCCCAAGGTCACCCGTCCCCAATCATAGTACATAAATCGATTATTTGGCCAATGCTATCACCAAGCGCCGGCCTTGGAGTCCGGGAATGGCCTGATGACCAATCTTCCTTCTCCACCCGGCAGGCCTACACCTGCAAAACATCGCCCTCACGCGCCACCATCTGGTAGAGAACCGGGTTCACGAAGAAGCCTAGGAAAAGCCGCGAAATCAGGCCGGCTACCACGACGATGGCAAATGGACGTTGGGTGTCAGAACCGATGCCGTGGGAGAGAGCGGCGGGCAGCAGGCCAAGGCAGGCTACCAGGGCCGTCATCATGATGGGGCGCAGGCGGAGCAAGGACGCCTCGTAGGTGGCTTCGCGGATTCCGAAGCCTTCCAGACGCAGCTTATTGATGTACGAAACCAAAATTACGGCGGTCTCCACCGAGACGCCCATCAGCGCGAGCAATCCGAGGACCGATGAAACGCTGAACGGCGTGCGGGTAAGCTTCAGGGCGAGCAAGGCGCCCACCGGCTCGGTCATGACCACCCCGAGTGCGATCGTAACGGGAAACTTGAAATTGCCGTAAAGCGCGAAGAGGATCAGAAAGATCAGAATTACAGTGAGCGGACCGATGACCGCAAGCTGCTGGCGCGCCGCCAGATACTCGTCATACTCGCCGCCCCAATTCATCCAGTAACCGGTTGGCAAGCGGACAACCCGATTGACGGCACGTTGGCCTTCGGCCACGGATCGAGCCAGGTCCCGGCCCACGATGCTGTACTGGATGCCGATATAGCGGGAGTTGTTTTCCCGATAGATGAACGATGCGCCGGTGCCCTGCCGGATATCCGCCAGCGCGCTTAGTGGGATCTGCTGTCCTCCGGGCGTTCCCACCAGCAATCCCCCAATCTGGTGCGCGTTTGAGCGAAACTGGGGCTCTTCCCGGACCACAAGGTCGAACAGCTTTTCGCCCTGGATCACTTGGGTGGCCGCCTGACCGCCAACCGCGGCCTGCACCACGGCCTCCACGTCCGCCACGTTGATGCCGTAACGGGCAATCTCTTCCCGGTTCACGTCCACCAGCAAGCTTGGCTGGCCGAGCTCCCGCACCACCGTCAACTCCGTGAAACCGGGCACCCGGCTCAGGACCTGCTTGATCTGGAGAGCCTTTTCCTGAAGCACGTTCAGGTCAGGCCCGTAGACCTTAACCGCGAGCGCGCTTTTTAACCCCGTCAATGCCTCGTCAACAGCGTCTTCAGCGGGCTGCGTGAAGTTGAAGATGATGCCGGGATACGATTCGAGGCGGCCGCGGATGGAGTCCGTGAGTTCTTCCTTGGTGTGGGTGCTCCCGCTCCACGCCTTGTCCTTATATGGCTTTAGTCCGACGTAGAACTCAACATTGAAAAAGCCCGTAGGGTCGGTTCCGTCGTCGGGCCGCCCGAGTTCCGAGGCTACTTCGGTCACCTGCGGGTAGGACATGAGGATGTCACGTATCTGCGGCGTTATCTTGCTGGCCTCGTCGAACGAGATGGTATAGGGCATGGTGGCTCTTACCCAGAGCGCGCCCTCGTCAAGGTGAGGCATGAACTCGCCGCCAATGGCCGGCACCAGCAGTAGCGCAGCTCCAAAAATGAGGCCCGCTACCCCGATGGTCAGCTTGGGACGATCCAGGCACCATTTGAGCTCGCCGCCATAAACCCGCTTCACCCACTCAAAAGGCCGGTTCACGCGCTCCCGCACTCCGCCCTTGAACCAGTAAGAAGCCAACACCGGCACCAGCGTAAGAGCCAGGATGAGTGCGCCGACTAGGGCAAAAGACATGGTATCGGCCATAGGGTCGAAGAGCTTGCCTGAGGGCCCCGTCAATGCGTAAATCGGCACGTAGCCCGCAATGATCACGGCCACGGAGTAGAACACGGGACGATCGACATCCCGAGCCGCTGCCAGGATCACGTCATTCAGCTTGTAGTCCTGTCCCCGGCGAAGCCCCAGCTCGCGGTAGATGTTTTCCATGATCACCACCGTGCCGTCGATGATGATTCCGAAGTCGATGGCGCCGATGGAGAGCAGGTTTGCCGAGACGTCATGAAGCCGCAGGAAAACGAAGGCAAAGAGCAACGCCAGAGGGATGGTGAGCGCTGTGATGATGGCGGCGCGCACGCTCACCAGGAAGCACATCAACACGATCAGAACCAGGATCATGCCACGCAACAGGTTCGCTTCCACCGTGTCGGTTGTGAGCTGGACGAGGGCGCTGCGGTCATAGAAGGGCCGGATCTTCACATCGCGCGGCAGCACCTGGTGGTTGAGCTGCTCTGTTTTCTCTTCCACGCGCTTGAGCACGTTCTGAGTCTGCTCGCCGCGCCGCATGAGGATCACGCCTTCCACAGCGTCGTCATTCTTCTCAAAGCCGAACTCGCCCAACCGGGGAGCGTGCCCGACGGTCACCTGGGCAACATCGCGGACCCGCACGGGCGCGCCATTATTGCTGGCCACCACGATATTGCCGATATCTTGGGTGTCTTTGACCAACCCCAGGCCCCGCACATAATAGAACTGGCCGCCCTGCTGATAAAATCCGCCGCCGGTATTGGAGTTATTTGCCGAGAGCGCCTGGATCACCTGGGGTACGGTGAGGTGGTAGGAGTAGAGGCGCGCGGGATCCAGTAGCACCTGGTACTGCATGACGGTGCCGCCGAAGCCCGAATCGTCCGCCACGCCGGGAATGGACTTATAGGCTCGTTCGAGCACCCAATCCTCAATTGTCTTCAGTTGCTGCGGCGACTGGTCCGGGCTCTCGATCACGTACCGGTAGACCAGGCCGCTCGGGCTGAAGAGCGGCGCGAGCGAAGGCGTCACTCCGGTGGGCAGGGTAACATCGCTCAAGCGTTCGAAGGCCACCTGGCGCGCGAAGTAATTGTCCGTCTCGTCTTCGAAGGTAAGGATGACGTCCGAAAGCCCATAGAGCGAGATGGACCGCATCACCACAAGCTGCGGGATGCCATTCATCTCCACCTCAAGCGGCAGCGTGACGAGGCGCTCCACCTCTTCGGCGGCGTGGCCGTCCCACTGGGTGATGATCTCAACCATGGGAGGTGAGAGGTCAGGGTAAGCATCAACGGGCATGCGCTCAAAAGACACGATGCCCGCCGCCGTAATAAACACGACTAGCATCACCACCAGAAACCGCTGTTTGAGCGCGAATTGGACGATGCGATGAACCATAGAAGCGCGCGACTCGGTCAGCGCTGAAATGAATTGGCGAATTGCAGGAACAGGCTGCCGTCAGCCACCACGTGATCCCCTTCCTGCAGACCGGAGAGAATCTGGGTGCGTCCGTCCTGGCTTTCACCCGCGTTGATCAGCCGCTGGCCAAACTGATTTGGCCCCGTTTCCACGTATACGAAAGGCTGATTCTCTGCATTTCGCAGCACAGCTGAGTCAGGCACCGTAATCGCGTGCGCGATCGAAGCCGCCCGCACGATGGCAGTGACGTACATGTCTTTCTTTAGCCTTTCTGCCGGATTGTCCGTGACGATCCGCACCTGCAGCGTTCGAGTGGTGGCGTCGACGGAGGGCGCAATGTAGGAAATGCGCCCTCGAAATGTGTCCGGGTAAGCATCGGTAGTGATTTCCACCTGCTCGCCCGCGTGAACGTAGCCCAAATCCTGCTGGTAGACGTTGGCCAGCACCCAAACCGTTTTCATATTCGAGATGGTGAAGCATTGGGTCGCCCCCGCCTGCAGCACTTGCCCCGGCGCGACCAGCCTTTCGACGATCTCCCCGCCGATCGGGGACAGCAACGGAACCTGCGCCGAAGAGGGGCCGCCGACCAGCGAATCCGGGCTTGAGACCCCCAGCACCTTGAGCGCCTGCTCCGCGGCCTGAAGATCGGCGCGAGCCTGGTCCCGAGTTGACTCCGCCTGCTCCAAGTCAGCCTGGGCGATGGCCCCGTGCTGATAGAGAAGTTGAGAGCGCGCGAAAGCTTTATCGGCGAGCGAAAGCGCGTCCCGCGCCTTCAAATAGTTCGTGCGGTCCTGAGCGTAATCCGGGCTTGCAACCTCCAGCAGTACCTGTCCGGGGTGCACATGTTCCCCGGGTGAAACCAGGATTCTTGAAACCGGACCTCCCACCTGACTGATTACCGGGGTGGTTTCAAAGTTGTTGTATGCCACCGATCCCGTGAGGCGGAGCACGCGAGGCAAAGGGGAGGCTTCAACCATTACCACTTGAACGTGTGCCATCTGGCCCTGGGGTACCGTGAAGAGTTGAGCGCTTTCGGCGCGATCCGTGCCGTAGGCCACCGACGGCGTCCCGGCGTCAGTCACGTGATGCTCGCAGGCGCAGGCACCAAGCAATCCAACGATCGCCGTGAGCAGGCTTGCGGCGCGCGCAGCAGCTTTGCAGCGATCCCAAACTTTTTTCATGGCAAACTCCTTGTTCGCGCAAGAACGCAACCTCTAAAGCCTGGCAGACCTAACGTCAGTGAGCTAATGAATGCTCCGCTGGTGGCCGGCAATCAAGCCGCGCCGTCACGAAGGGGTCCAGGACTCGAAGGTGCAATGGAAAACGCGATCAGGAGAGGGGTGGGGCGCGACCGTAGATCGTGGCTGGACGTAGAGAGAGGCAGTAGACCGGTGCACGGCCAAAGGCGAAGAACGAATAGGTCAGCGACTGCCGGCTGGCGGACGCGAGCGCTGGACGGGCAGCGCTCAACCGCATGATTTGGCAAACCGGGCAAAGGACCCAGTCTGACGTGCCTGGCACGTGGGAAGCCGGCGCCGCGTGTACAGCGGCCGGCGCACCACGGTTCGGCAATGCCCCTTCGTCGTGAAAGTGAAAGCCCGAGATTGTGAGCAGACTTAGTTGCAGAAGCAGTAAGCCTATTGCGAGGGGCCGCCGAAGCCTATGCTGGTGAGGCTTATGCACATTTTCATTCTAACAAAGTATCGCCGTACAAGAGCAACTCCATTGTCTTGATCACTACGGGTTGGATGGCTTGGACCCTGAACTACCGTACGCGACGGGACCGACGGATTTGAAGGTTTCGCTCAGCCACGTCTGAACCGCTGGCGTATCATTGAGAAATTCAGGCAGAGGACGATCACGCAAATGGTTGCCTACTCCGGCCAGCACCTGAAGTACGGCCAGGCCCCTCCGGTTACGCCAAAGCAGCTTACCCTTGGCGTCAAACAGCTTGAGCTCGACCGTCGCCGCCGATACTTTTCCTCGATGCGGCATAACGCTGAACTTAGCCAGTGTCCGCGTGGCCGTCCCGGCGACCGGCTGTTCAACGCCGTCCCAGGCAGCCACCAGTCGCCGCACCTGCGCCTCCACCTGGACCACTTCGACCTCGAGCACAGCGTCCGAGCGCGTCTGGGCCGCCAATGACGGCATCATGCTCTGGCTCTTGTTCAGATACTTCGAGAGGTCGAGGCTCCCCGTCTTGGCGTCGGTCGCGTCGAGGATCGATCCAGCTCTCTGGGCCTTCCTGGTAACCTCAGCCACCAGATACTTGGGCGCCACATACCACCCAAAATTTGTTTGCAGATAGTCGCGGATCACGTCGTAGAGGCCATCGGCATCCGGGATCTGCGACTGTGGCACGAGTGCGAGGCGATGGACGCGGTTCTGGATCTCACCCACCGGCACAAAAAGACTCTCCGGGGGATAATCGAGCGCTTTCAGAACACCCGGGCCGCTGTCCTGAGGGTAGTACCAGGCCGTGACTTCCGCTCCCGTTGCCAGGCGGTCGGTGTAATCGTCGAATGCAGTGAGCGTGACGCTCTCGCCCTTGGATTGCAGCGTGATGCGGGTGGGCTGCACTTCAAGCACGACTCCCTTGATTTCGCGGGTCTCACGCTTGACGGTCTTCGTAGGACTTGCCGTGGCCAGTCCGCTACACGATAACAGCAGCACCAGGATGGCACGAACCGGCACGGAACGACTGCGGCAATTCCGTGGCTTGCCCGGATTCTGCCGGTTTGTCGATATCAAGAGCATTTCAACCACGCCATGGAGCAGAGCATGACCCCCGGCACGATCCGGCTATTCGTATGGCGCTTCGCTTGTTCTTTCAACATCAAATGTAAACCATTTTCCGCTTTCCGGGCGTGCCAATCTGGTCCGCAGGGTCTGCTACTCCGGGAGGGAAACGGCGTTCGCTTCAGAAGTTCTGTCACGAGTCCTAAGAATTTAGTTGACAGGCTCCCGTCCCGGGTGTACTTTGATCTCCGAAGGAATTAGGAGGTAACGTCACCAATGAGCCGCAAGCGCCCCCGACGGGAATTCACCCCGCTCGAGCTTGAGATTATGAATGTGCTGTGGGCCCGCGGTCCAGCCACCGTGGCCGTGGTGCAGGAGGCCCTGCCGGGACCGCCGCGGCTCGCTTACACCACGGTGCAGACCATGCTCAACATCCTGCACCGGAAAGGCAAGGCGAAGCGCACGCTCAAAGGCCGCGCGTTCGAGTACGCTCCGGCCGTGAGCCGCCAGCGCGCCGCCTCAACCGCCCTGCGGGACATCATCGACCGCCTGTTCGGGGGTTCTGCAGAGAGCCTCGTCATGAGCCTCTTCGAGCAGCGCCATTTGAGTCCCGCCAAACTTGCCGAGCTCAACCGCCTGGTTGCGGAGCTGAAGGAGGACGGCGATGGACGCTCTTAGCCGGCTCGTAGGCACTTTTCTTCTGAACGCAGCCTGGCAGGTGGCCCTAGTGTCGGCCGCCGCAACAGTCGGTGATCTGCTGTTGCGCCGCGCTCCGGCGCGTTACCGGCATATCCTCTGGGAGATCGCTCTGCTCGGGACTGTTGTCTTGGCCGCGTCTAGTTTGCGCAAGGCAATGGTGGGCCGCGTGGGTGAGGTCACAGTCATTACAGTGTCCACGACAACGGCTGAAGTGGTGCCTGCCGGGACAAATGCGTCGAAACGCTTAGCTTGGCTTCGCGGCGGTATCCACCGCAGAATCGTGCTCCCGCTTGCCCTTGGCCGTGTCGTTCTTCTGCTCTATGTCTCGTTCATGGCGGTCGTCCTCGCGCGCCTAGTAAGAGCCTGGCTGCTGACGCGCCGGATCGAGCGCAGCGCATCTGGCGATGCCTTGCCGGATCATGTTGTCACAATCGCCGAAGGTTTCTGGTGCGCCATGACGGCAGGTGATTGGCGAGGCCGGCAGCCCGTCCCACGCATTCTGCATTCGCGTGACATTCCTGGACCGGTAACAGTCGGTGCCCGTCGCGCAGCTATTGTTTTGCCGGACGGCCTGCTAATTCCAGATGCCCGGCAGGAGCTGGCAGCAGCTCTAGCCCACGAACTGGCTCACAATTTCCGTCGTGACTGCTTGTGGAACCTGATTCAGGAACTTCTGTATCTGCCCTTCGCGTTTCATCCGCTCGCGCGACTGCTGAAGAGCCGTCTGGCGGAGACGCGGGAACTCGCCTGCGACGAGCTGGCGGCTCAGGTCCTGACTGCTCGGCTCTACGCCCGCTCTCTAGTTCGCATGGCGCACGAGATTTCACGCTTTGAGCTCCGCTCTGCAAGGGCGGACTATACTCTGGGCGTCTTCGACGCCGACATTCTGGAGGAACGTATCATGAAACTACTCGATAAAAGACCTTGCGCCAGCGCGAGACTGGCGAAGCTTTCGCTTATGGCAAGCGCAGTGCTCGTCGCAGCTCTGGCACTGGCGGCCACCGCCTTCTCGCTTACCACCGTAACCGGCGGCGTGATTGGCGGTGTCCCAAGTGGAACTTCTGGGGGCATATCAGGCGGCGTTTCCGGCGGCGCAGTCGGCGGCGTAAGTGATGGGGTGCCGGGGCCGAAATCCCGCGTTCAGGGTGGCGAAGTCCCGGCGAAGAACGGCGAGAACAAGACCGGCAGCCTTTCGGGCATTGTGGTTGACAGCAGCGGAGGGCGAATTCCGAACGCAGAGGTTCGCCTCGTAAGCCGTAACAACAGCTTCCAGCAATCGGTTCAATCGGACGAGACCGGCAACTTCTCGTTTGACGACGTTCCCGCCGGCCGCTACACGCTCGAGGTGAGCAGCAAGGGCATGGGCGGAGTCTTTCGTTCCTTTGAATTCAAGGCCGAGGGTGAGCCTCCATTCTTTCCTTTCGTTCTGCATCCTGGCTCCGTTGCCGAGACGGTAGCCGTCACAGCCAAGTCTCCGAATAATCCGGGGGACAAGGCAACCAAAATGGGACCCCGCCGTATTCGGGTGGGCGGGAATGTGGAGGCCGCAAAGGTGATCGAGAGCCCGCCGCCCAACTATCCGGAAGCAGCGAAAAACAGAGGAGCCCAGGGCGTGGTGGTTCTGGAGGCAACGATCTCAGCCACGGGCGCGGTCGAAGACCTGAAAGTGGTGAGTTCGCCCGACGACGACCTGACCAAAGCCGCGCTCGACGCCGTCAACAAGTGGCGCTATCAGCCCACGCTGCTCAATGGCGATCCGATCGAGGTAGTCACAACCGTTTCAGTCAACTTCACGCTGCAGGATTAAGCTAGCGCCGCTCTGTGCACTGGCAGCACAGGCGTCCCGCCCGCCTCCGAGTTGCCGATTGATGGTTGCCGATGTCTTGCGCGCGGTAACGCTGGTCTCCTTCAATCGGCAACCGACAATCGAAAATCGTCAATGGGAGGGCGGGCGAGACGCCCGCGCTCCCAGGCCTGCCATCCCGACTACCCAAGCTCCATCTGCTCGATTATCATGAAAACGGTCTGACCTCGAGGTGCGCTTCCGGATCGCCGCCAGCCACCGAGTAACGTGCAGGCGGCCTCGCGTGCAGCCGTTTTGGGTTCTGGAACATACCGCAGATGTTGGCTTCGAAGCGCGGGGCAGGAGCCGTGCGGATGTGTTTCGCAACGCCGGCCGCGCCCTGATGAGCATTATTGTGGACCTCGATTCCGTGAGCCAGCACGAATCCGTCACTCTCGAAGCGAAGGCCGCCGGGCCGGCGGATCTGCTTGTGAACTGGCTCAGTGAGATTCTCTACCTGCAGGACGCCGAGGGCTGGCTGTTTCGCGATTTTGAAATCGAAATGCTCAGCGACTGCTCGATTCGCGGCGCGGGACGCGGCGAGAGTTACGATCGCAATCGACACCAGATCAAGCTGTTGGTGAAGGCCATCACCTATCATCAGTTGGCGCTCGAAAAACAACCTGAAGGTGACTGGCGCGCACAGGTTTATGTTGACATCTGATTTCTTGCGTTCGGGCAGCGGATTCTACAAAGACTCTTGGCGATCGACCGGCAGCGCGGCGCGGTTCGTGCTGGGACTGGCGAGCCTGGCGGTTCTTGCCTGGCCCGTGGTCGGTTCGGGCGTGGGCCGGCTTTATGTGTTGCGCGAAGTGAAGCCGCAGGTTTTTGTCTGGCTCCCCGAGGACATTATCGAGCAGGAGGGTGATCCCGACTACAGCCGGGCCGGAAACGCAGGTTTCATTATCACGAGCGAAGGAGTGGTGGCGGTGGATGCCACGAACAGCCCCTATCATGCGCGTGAGGTGCTCTACGAAATCCGCCAGAAGAGCGGCCAACCCGTGCGCTACCTGATCGACACAGGCGGATCAGGCGACGAGGTACTGGGAAATGAAGTGTTCGCCGATCTGCAGGTGCCGATCCTTTCCACTCCCGCCATCCAGACCGAGATTCGCGATTGGGCTCAGACTCTAGAGCAAAAGCTGACCAGCAACGAGAAGTTCGGGCGCCGATTTCGAGGGATTCACGTCACCCCGCCCAACCAGATTTTCCAGGGTGAAACCAATGTCTCTTTGGGCGGACAAACGATCCGGCTGATCCCTTTCGACCCGAGCCTGCACGCGGCCGCGGTCTTTCTTCCAGACTCCAAGGTATTGTTTCTCGGCGACCTGTTCCAGAACCAATACTTTCCGCGCTTGGAATCACGAGACGTCCGCCGCTGGATCGACGCACTTCGTCAGGTCGAATCCTGGAACGCCGACGTTTATGTGCCGGGCCACGGCGAACCTGGATCCAAAAAAGAAGTGGGAGAATTCAGGAGTTTTTTGGAAGAGCTGATGAACGAAGTCCAAACGCGGATCGCAGCGGGAAAGTCGCTCGATCAGGTCAAATCTGAGGTGACCCTCAAGGACTACCCCTGGCGCGCGCACGACTTAGCTGCGGGACTCGTCGAAGGCGTCTACGGACAGCTATCGGCGTCGGCCAAGAACAACGCGGCGAGTCGCTGAATGGCCGTTCCTCAACCGTACGGTCAACGGATCGCGATCAGCAGGCCGCCCGTGATGCCGAGCGATTGCTCATGCCCTCGACCAAAGTCGTATTCGTAAGCCGGTTCGAGATACCAACCGAATTTGTGCTTCGCGGCGGGCCAAAACATAAAATCCAGGGCGACTTCACCGCCGAGTGAGTCTGTTGTGATCCTGTTCTCGCTCCTATGAATCCACTCCGGACCAACGCCGAACATAAACTCGGCTTTATCAGACAGGGTCCAAGGCTTTTTGAACAGAAGGTCGGTATCCCATTCTGTCGAATGGCGAGCGAAGAGCGTGGTAACGCCCCCTTCGAGCTCCAGCCAGCGCTCGATTGGCGTAACTTCAACCGCGACATTAGGACCGAAGCTCGATCCGCCGCCTTTCAGACTCCAGCCGGCGCCCGGCCCAAGCTCGACGATTGCAAGTTCCTTGTCGACCGACTGCGCGAAGGCGTTCGCCGTGCAGAGAAACAACGCCGCTATCAACACGAATCTTGCCGCCCTCACGGCCACCTCGACTGATTCAAAATAGTCCTTACCCTCACATCGCTCCAGCCACGAGCGGCTGGGTCTGCTCCGGCAACCGCGGACCGGCTACTGGCTATTTTGTCCTTCCACCAACTGCTTCGCCCGCAAGCCCGCCCGCACCACGCCCTTGATCAGCGTCACTCGCAAGCCGCCCTCCTCGAGTTCCAGCAATCCGTCGATGGTGCAGCCCGCGGGCGTGGTCACCACGTCCTTGAGTTTGGCGGGATGCTCGCCGGTTTCGAGCACCATCGCCGAAGCGCCCAGCAGCGTTTGCGCGGAGAGCAGAGTGGCGAGATCGCGCGGCAGGCCCAGCTTCACGCCACCCTCGGCCAGCGATTCGATGATCATGTAAGCGTACGCCGGACCGGAGCCGGAAAGGCCGGTGATGGCATCCATGTGTTTCTCGTCAGCAACAGCCGTGCGGCCCATGGATCGGAAAAGAGTCTGCGCCAGTTGCACGTCATCATCCGTGGCGTGGGTGCCACGCGCGATCGCCGTCATGCCCTGGCGGATGAGGCAAGGAGTGTTCGGCATGGCGCGCACAATGCGCGCCGGATGCCCGAGGCCACCCTCGATCAACCCGGTGGTGACGCTCGCCGCCACCGAGATCAGCAAAGCGTCGCGGCGCAATTGCTTTTTGACCTCTTGCAGAAAGCCCTTCACCTGTTGCGGCTTCAGGCAGACGAGCACCAGGTCGGCACCCGCGACGGCTTTGGCGTTGTCAGTCCCGGCCTGCACGCCGTATTTCTGCGCGATGTAGTCCGCGCGCGGCTGATGAGCTACCGTGACCCAAACTTTCTCCACGGGAACCAACTGTGACGCCAGCAGGCTCGAAAGCAAGCCTTCGCCGAGCTTGCCGGCGCCGATAATCGCCAGCTTTCGAATCTCCGCTGTTTTTCCGCCGTGAGATGCAGCCGGTTTCTCCTGCTTCGTCTTCATATGGGTTCTCTCTTTCACACGTTTGCGACGTTCAGCGATCTTAGGCGCTGCGAGTGGTACGTCAGGATAGCGCAATCCCCGATGAAGTGGAAGGCGCGGACTCCGATCGGCGGCCGAGTTCCGTCCCAGCAGCGGTGCTTATGCTTCATTGTCCTGACTTCGGCTTCGGGTTCTGCTGAGTTGTGCTTGCTTCAGCCGGGTTCATGGTTCATCATTCTGAATTCTGCCTGGGGCTGACGTTTGAACGAGGCAACCATGACGCCTACCGACAAGGCGCGAATAGGAAAAACCGGACTGGCTGTAACTCGCATGGGCATCGGCGGTGGGGCCCTGGGCGGGCTGTATGAGGAAGTGTCGGACACTTCCGCCAGGGCGACCGTTGAGGGGGCTCTCGCGCTCGGAATCAACTACGTCGACACGGCGCCGCTTTACGGCCACGGATTGAGCGAACGCCGGGTGGGCCAGGTGCTGCGGGAACGGCCGCGGGACGGGTTCGTGCTCTCCACAAAAGTCGGCCGCCTGCTTGTGCCGGCCGAGTCCCCGATCGAGAGCTTCTGGTTCAAGAAACCCGATCCCTTCGAGCCTGTCTTTGACTACAGCTACGACGGCGTGATGCGCTCGGTGGAAGAGAGCCTGAAGCGGACCGGTCTCGGCCGCATCGACATTCTCTTTATCCATGACCCTGACGACCACTATGAAGAAGCGCTCGGGGGCGCCTACCCTGCGCTTCACAAACTGCGCAGCGAAGGAGTGGTGTCCGCCATCGGCGCGGGGATGAACCAGGCTGAGATGCCGGCGCGTTTCGCGCGCGAAGCTGATTTTGACTGCTTCCTGCTCGCCGGCCGCTATACCTTGATCGACCACTCGGGCTTAAGGGATCTGTTACCTCTCTGCCTGCAGAAACAGATCAGCATCATTATCGGTGGGCCTTTTAACAGCGGCATCCTGGCCGGCGGCGCCGTGTCCGGAGCAAAGTTCGACTACAACGATGCCTCCGCGGAAATGGTGGAGAGAGTACGGCGAGTGCAAGAAGTGTGCGCGCGCCACTCGGTGCCGTTGAAAGCCGCGGCGCTGCAGTTTCCGCTGGCTCATCCCGCGGTGGCGTCGGTGATTCCGGGTGCCCGTTCGGCGGCTGAGGTGGAAGAGAACTTCCGGCTGATGGCGGTGCCGATCCGGGATGACCTCTGGAAGGATCTCCGGGCCGAAGGTTTGCTGCCGTTCGAGGCGCCGGTGCCCAAGAGCAGCGAAGAGTGACAAGTGACAAGCCAGAATGGGGAACGATAATTGCCAAGCCCAGCTCTGCGATTCGCATCAGGCTCGCGACTGAATCCGACGTCGCGCGAATGATCCCGATTGTGAATGCCGCCTTTGCGATCGAGACGTTTCTGGAGGGCTCTCGCACAGATGAACAGCGGATGGCTGAAATGATGCAGAAGGGCGCTTTCCTGCTGGCCGATGACGACCGGGACCGGCTTCTCGCTTGCGTTTACATCGAGCGGCGAGGCGAGCGGGGTTACTTCGGCATGCTGGCTGTGGATCCTTCAGAGCAGGGCAGAGGCCTCGGCCGGCGGATGGTGGCGGCAGCCGAGGATCATTGCCGTCGCGAGGGTTGCAAGTTCATGGACATAACCGTTCTCAACCTGCGTGCAGAGCTGCCGCCCTTTTATCGCAAGCTCGGATACGCCGAAACCGGCACCGAGGAGTTCCGCACGTCACGTCCCTTGAGGGACGGAGTGGAATGCCACTCTATCGTGATGTCGAAAGCGTTGTGATCTATGGCCGAGAATCGGATAGGAATGACGGATGAGCGCGCATGTGCGCTACAGAGGAGCCATGCGGCTTCCGATGGCAACCTGTGGCGAATAGCAGCCCACTTCGAGAAGCGCGAATTCTGCGCCAGATCGGTGGTCGCGCGCTTGGTTCTGCTAATCCTGATTGTCCTGAGCGCTCTCATACCGGGCGTCGCCGGGCAGCAGACTGGCAACACGCCGATAGCTTTCGAAGGCGCGACGCTGATTGACGGCACGGGCGGCCCGGCAATCGTGAAGTCCGTGCTCGTGATCCAAGGCGATCGCATCGTGGCCGTGGGCAAGCACGGGAAGGTGCGATATCCGAAGACAGCGCGCGTGATCGACGCCCAAGGCAAGACGATCATCCCCGGTCTCATCAACGCCCACGGCCATTTGGGACTGGTGGTGGGCGCTGCGCAGCGTGCCGACGGCTATACCGCGGTCAACGTGGAAACGGAGCTCTTGCAGTACGAGCAGTACGGCGTCACCTCCATGCTTTCGCTAGGATTGAACCGCGACCTACTTTACGACATTCGCGCGCAACAGCAAACGGGCGAGGTCGGCGGCGCTTCCATCTTCACGGCCGACCGCGGGCTCGGCGTGCCGGACGGAATCCCTCCTCTGGCCGTCGGTAGCGATCAAATCTACCGCCCCGCCACGCCCGAGGATGCCCGCGCCGACGTGCAGGCCATGGCGTCGCGGCACGCCGACATCGTCAAGCTGTGGCTCGACGACTCCTACGGCAAGTATCCAAAGATGCAGCCCGCCATCTACAAAGCCATCATCGATGAATGCCGGAACCGGGGGCTGCGCGTGGCGGCGCACGTCTTCTATCTGAACGATGCCAAGGCACTGGTCAGGGACGGCGTCGATGTCCTGGCTCATAGCGTTCGCGACCGCGATCTCGATTCCGATTTCATCAAAATGGTGAAGGGCAACGGAGTTCTATACATCCCAACCCTGACGGTGGACGAATCGTTCTTCGTCTTTGCCGAGCATCCGGAGTTGATGAGCGATTCATTCTTTGAATTGGCCACGAGTCCGGAGCTGCTGAAGATGCTCAAGAGCCGCGAGTATCGTGACAAGGTTGAGTCCGATCCAAATCTGCCGAAGTATAAGGCCGCGCTCGATACCGGCATGCGCAATCTCAAGACGCTGAGCGACGCCGGCGCGCACATTGCCTTTGGAACGGACTCCGGGGCCTTTCCCGCGCGCATCCCGGGCTGGGCGGAGCATCACGAGTTGGAATTGATGGTCCGTGCGGGCCTCACCCCCACGCAGGCTCTTACCGCCGCGACTCGGGGTAGCGCGGCGGTGCTCGGAGTGTCCGATCGCGGCACGCTCGAGGCCGGCAAGCGCGCCGACTTTCTGGTTCTGGCCGCGAACCCCCTGAATGACATTCGCAATACGCGCAAAATAGTCGCGGTGTGGCACGGCGGGCGCGAAGTGAAGCCCCGGGTGGCCGCGCCCGCGCTGGAGCAGTAACCGGCCCGCTACGTGGTAACCGGTGCTTGCTTCCGGCGGCGCACAAAGAGCGTCAGCCCAAGCAATCCCGATCCGAATAGAAGCAAAGCGCTCGGCTCCGGAGTCGACGGGTTGATAAACTCCTGCGAACTGCTGGTTGGATTGGGAGTCCAGATCACCCAGTTCGAGTATTGACCGGGAGCATAGTTCCTGGCGAGCGCCGCGTTATCAAAGGCCAGAGCGGCCGCATCGTAGGCACTGCTCGCCCTGGCGTTGGCCGAAAAGATGGGCAACAAATCACTTGACAAACAACATGCTGAAACATAAAATGTTGGCTCGGTCGGAAATTTCAGCGAGCCAGTTTTCTTGCTTGCTTCTGCTCTCGGTCTTGCCGGAGCCGCGCGTCCAGTTCGGACTTGCTAACGGACA
>DASYYZ010000171.1:0-2605 GCA_035946735.1 Terriglobia bacterium | reverse complement strand
ATCTGCGCCCGTTGCAGCCGGTCGCTGTAGTCGATGTAGAGCGTCTTCCACTCCGAGTAGAAATCGAGCGCCGTGACCGCCGCCTCGCGATGACCGTTTCCGGTCTGCTTGATGCCGCCGAACGGCAAGTGCGTCTCCGCGCCGATCGTGGGCGCATTGACGTAGACGATGCCGGTTTCGAGATCGCGCATGGCGTGGAAAGCCTTGTTGACATCGCGCGTGTAGATGGCCGAAGACAAGCCGTAAACGACGTTATTGGCGACTTCGACCGCCTGCTCGAAGCTGTCAACCGGAATGAGCGCAACCACCGGACCGAAGATCTCCTCCTGCACGATACGCATCTTCGGATCGCAATCGCCGAAGATCGTGGGCGCGTAAAAATAGCCTTTGTCGTAGTCGCCGCCCGTGAGGCGCTGGCCCCCGGCGAGCAATTTGGCGCCTTCGTTGCGGCCAATCTCAATGTAGGTCTCCACCGTCTTCAGTTGGGCTTCACTGCTGAGCGGACCCATCTGCACCGAAGCCTCGAGCCCGTTTCCCACCCGCAAAGCGCGCGCGCGCTCCAGCAGGAGCTCGCTGAACTGGCGGTAGACATCCTTGTGAACGACGATGCGGCTGGTGGCGGTGCAGCGCTGTCCGGTAGTGCCGAAGCTGCCCCAGACGGCGCCTTCCAAGGCCAGTTCGAGGTTGGCGTCCTCCATCACGATCATCACGTTCTTGCCGCCCATCTCAAGGCTGCAGCGTTTGAAGCTGGGGGCGCAGCCCACGGAGACGGCCCGGCCTACTTCGGTAGAGCCGGTGAAAGACACGGCGCGCACGTCCGGATGATTGACGATGGGCGCGCCCACTTCGGGCCCATAACCCGCCACCATGTTGACCACTCCGTGCGGCACCCCGGCTTCCTCCAGCACGCTGACCAGGTTATAAGTGGAGAGCGGCGTGTCCTCGGCCGGCTTGAGGATTACCGTGTTGCCGCAGATCAGCGCTGGCATGGCCTTCCACGAGGGAATCGCCATGGGAAAGTTCCAGGGCGTGATGAGGCCGCAAACGCCCAGCGGGCTGCGCGCCGTCATGGCAGCCTTGTTGGGCAGCTCGGACGGCGTGGTTTGGCCGAACAGGCGGCGGCCTTCGCCCGCCATGTAGAACGTCATGTCGATGGCTTCCTGCACGTCACCGCGCGTCTCTGCCAGCACCTTGCCCATCTCCCGTGTCATCTGCTCGGCGAATTCCTCTTTGCGGTCCACCAGCAGCCGGGCGGCGCGAAACAGAATCTCGCCGCGCTTCGGAGCCGGGGCCAGGCGCCAGGACTTGAAAGCCTCGCGCGCAGCCTCCACGGCGCGATTCACATCTTCCTGGTTGGAGTGCTGAAAGAGTCCGATGAGGTCGTCACGATTGGCCGGATTGATGTTCTCGAACGCGTCGCGGCTTACCGATTCCACCCATTCGCCGTTGATGAAATTCTTGTAGACCCTCGGCGGAGCCATGATCCTCCCGAAGCCGCTCGAATCGTCTGAGCCGCTGCTAATCGCACGTGACCGGAATCAGTATAGCTGATGTGAATGGTCGCGGAATCCTCCGCGTGCGCGCGGCGGCCTTCGCAAACAACCTGTTATTGAGCATTGCAAAATGCAGTGACGACCGCTGCTGTAGCGCCGGTCTGCGACCGGCGTCTTTCGCCGCTCCCTTACAGGGCAGGCTCCGGCGGCGCTTGACGTCACTGTATTTGCAATCTTCATTAAGCATCCGCGAGCGGCGGCAAAGATGATACCAGCCGCACGGTTTCCAGGCTCACCCGGACCACCTGGCCCACCAGGCGCACGATGTATTCGGGATCGTCCTCGCGGTTTGGGTCAGAGCGTAGGCCGCTCTTCTTGTCTTCCGTCACCTGATATTGGTCGATCACCCATTCGAGCGCGCTGCGGTTGCCAAGGCGGTACTGGAACGTCTCGGGTGGAATGCCGGCCAGCGTCAGCGATTCGTTCACCTTTATCGACCGCTTGTCTTTCGAAAGCCGCATCTTGTCTTCGACGCGGTAGGAGAGCGGCACCGAGCGGTTTTCCAGCCAGTCGAGCGGATAGGGTTCAAGCGTTTCGTAATTGAGATGCAGATCGGCGAGTGCTTTGCCGATGCGGGAAACGGCCCAGAAGCCAGCGGCTTTCCCGTCGGGACCAGCGTCATCGTTTTGGTTGGGGCCTGCCTCAGCACCATTTTCGGCGTTCCAACCACCAGCCTTGTCATCCCGAGCGGAGCGAGGGATCTCGCTCTGGCTTTTCAGGGCGAGATTCCTCCTCGCGGAATTTACCATGAGCCCCTTCGCAGTGCTCAGGGCCGTTCGCAGCGGAAGGGCGAACGGGCTCGTCGGAATGACAGTGCTGACAAGGGGGATTCGGGGCAGTTCGCGCTTCAGGTTCTCGGCGAATTTCTCGCGATAAACCGGGTGATGGAGCACGCCGTAAACGTAATAGAAGGCAACAAATCACTTGACAAACAACATGCTGAAACATAAAATGTTGGCTCGGTCGGAAATTTCAGCGAGCCAGTTTTCTTGCTTGCTTCTGCTCTCGGTCTTGCCGGAGCCGCGCGTCCAGTTCGGACTTGCTAACGGACA
>DASYYZ010000170.1:0-243302 GCA_035946735.1 Terriglobia bacterium | reverse complement strand
GTATGATCCCGCGGGCAAGCACGTCGATTGGGTGCTCGGCACCGGCCAGGATCGGACGCACATGATCTTTGTCGCGGCTGACCTCAAGCATATCGTGACCTCTAACGTCGCTTCCGGCACGATGAGCATCATCGAGCAAACACCCGGCCACGGGTTTGGCCCTCCGCCTGGCCCCGCGGGCTCAGGACCGCCGAACGGCGGGCCGCCGCCCGCTCCGCGGCCCGATTGGGAGCAGACGGTAATCGCAGTGGGCCGCGGCGCCGAGGGCTTTGATGTTTCGCCGGACGGCAAGGAAATCTGGGCCGCAAACGCGCAGGACGGCACGATCTCGATTCTGGATTTCGCCGGCAAGAGAGTGGCGGCGACCCTCGATGCCAACGTCAAAAGTGCCAACCGGCTGAAGTTCACTCGGGATGGAAAGCTGGTGTTGGTCTCCTCGCTCGGTGGCCCCGACCTCGCGATCTTTGACTCCACTACTCGCCGCGAAGTGAAGCGTGTGAAGCTCGGGCGCGGCGCGGCCGGCATCCTGATGCAGCCGGATGGGTCGCGCGCCTACGTAGCCTGCTCGCCGGACAACTACGTGGCCGTGATCGATCTGAAGTCGCTGGAAATCGTCGGCCGCATCGAGGCTGGCAACGAGCCTGATGGCCTCGCCTGGGCGATGCGGCGCTGAGTCAGTTCGTGCCACTGCGCGATCCTCAAAACAGCGATTCCGCGTGATCTTAAAGAAGATTGCAAAATACAGAGACGTCATTCTCTGTAGCGCCGCTCTGTGAGCGGCGAAAGTCGCCGGTCGCAGACCGGCGCTACAGCAGCGGTCGTCACGGTATTTTGCAATGCTCAAATAAGAGCGGCAATCGCAAATCCCCGGAACTTTTCCCGCCCAACCACGTAGTTCCCTTCTGAAGCGCCGAACCGACGTGAGTTCAGGAGCAGTAAGGAGGCAGGTTCATGGGTTCGTTCAAGAATCAGCTAAAGCAGGTCTTTCGCCGGTTGGGCCGATCCCCGATGTTCACGGCAGTAACGCTCCTAACGCTCGCCGTGGGGATAGGAGCCAATACGGCGATTTTCAGCGTCCTCGAGGGCGTCCTGCTGAAACCGCTGCCGTATCCACACCCGGAGCAGTTGATTGGCGTCTGGCTTACAGCTCCAGGGGTTAACATTAAGGATTGTCAGTTGTCGCCTTCGACTTACTTCGTCTTTCGCGACCAGAACCGCACCTTCCAGGATATTGGCCTCTACGACGGCGACTCGGTGAGCGTGACTGGCGTGGCTGAACCCGAAGAAGTCCGGGCTCTGGACGTCACCGATGGCACACTTCCGATGCTGGGCGTCCCGCCCATGCTCGGACGTTGGTTCACCCGCCAGGACGATTTGCCCGGCAGCCCGGACACGGTGATGCTCACCTATGGTTACTGGCGCCACAAGTTCGGCGGCGACCGCACCATCATTGGACGAAACGTCACCATAGACGGGAAACCTCGGCAAATCATCGGCGTGTTGCCGCAGCGTTTCAGCTTCCTGGACCAGGACGTCCCGCCATTGATCCTGCCCTTCAAGTTCGATCGCAACAAGACGTTTCTGGGAAACTTCAGCTATGAGGCCGTTGCCAGGCTCAGGCCAAGTGCCACGGTGCAGCAGGCGAACGCCGATGTGGCGCGCATGCTCCCCATCGTCGACCGCAGCTTCCCGGCGCCGCCGGGTTTCAGTGTGAATCTCCTCGAAGGTGCGCGGATCGGGCCGAACGTGCGGCCGCTGAAACAGGACGCCGTGGGCGACGTGGGCAGCGTTTTGTGGGTGCTCATGGGAAGCATCGGTATGGTGTTGCTTATCGCTTGCGCGAACGTGGCTAACCTGCTCCTGGTGAGGGTGGAAGGACGGCAGCAGGAGCTGGCCATTCGCTCGGCGCTCGGCGCAAGCTGGGGTCGCATCGCGGTGGAATTGTTGTTCGAAAGTGTCGTTTTGGGCTTCGCGGGCAGCGCGCTTGGTTTGGGGCTGGCCTACGGCGCTTTGCGGGTCCTGATTGCCATGGCGCCGGCCGGGCTGCCACGCCTCGCTGCGATCGGCATCGACGGGCCCGTGCTGCTGTTTACTCTCGCGATCTCGCTTCTGGCCAGCCTTCTGTTCGGTTCCGTTCCGGTCTTCAAATACGCGCGGGCGCATCTTGGGACCGGTCTGCGCGAAGGCGGACGCACGCTGAGCGAGAGCCGGGAGCGGCATCGCGCGCGCAGCGCGCTGGTGATAGTTCAGGTCGCGCTGGCGCTGGTGCTGCTGATCTGCTCCGGTCTCATGATCCGCACTTTTCGGGCATTGACGCAAGTTAATCCCGGATTCAGCTCGCCGGAGGCAGTACAGACGTTCCGTATTTCCATCCTCGAAGCCGAGGTGAAGGATCCCGAGCGCGTCGTCCGCATGCAGGACCAGATTCGGCAAAGGATCTTGGCGCTTCCGGGTGTCGCCTGGGTAGGTCTCTGCAGTACGATCCCGATGGCAAACGGCGGCAGCTTCGATATGGTCTTCGCCCAGGACCGGACTTACGCCGAAGGCCAGATGCCTCCCATCCGGCGGTTCAAGTTCATATCACCGGGCCTCCTCCAGACCTTGGGCACCCCGCTGGTTGCAGGCCGCGATTTCACCTGGACGGACATCTACAACAAGACTCCGGTAGCTCTCATCTCCGAAAACATGGCGCGCGAGTACTGGCAAACTTCGGCGGGCGCGCTCGGTAAGCGAATCCGCGAGGGTCCGAAAGACGACTGGCGGGAAATCGTGGGCGTGGTGGCGAACGTTCGCGACGACGGTATGAACAAGGAAGCATCGACCGCCGTTTATTGGCCCATTCTGATGAACCGTTTCTGGGGCGATCCGATCGAGGTGCGGCGCGACCTGGCTTTCGCCATCCGCAGCCCGCGCGCGGGCCAGGAAAGCTTCATGAACGAAGTGCAGCAGGCCGTGTGGTCCGTGGATCCCAATCTTCCGCTGGCGGATGTGCACACGCTGCAGTATTTCTACACCCAGTCGATGGCGCGGACGTCTTTTACTCTGGTGATGCTTGCGGTGGCCGGCGGCATGGCGCTGCTGCTGGGGGTTGTCGGACTGTACGGAGTGATCGCCTATTCGGTGTCGCAGCGTACCCGCGAGATCGGCATTCGCATGGCGCTCGGAGCGCGGCAGCCGCAATTGACCGGGATGTTCGTTCGTCACGGGCTCTGGTTGACCGCCGCCGGCGTCGGCTTCGGGTTGGTTGCCGCCTTCGCCCTGATGCGTCTGATGTCCTCGCTGCTCTTCAAAGTTCGCCCGGTCGATCCTGTCACGTACCTTGCCGTTTCCATCGGCCTGATCGCTACCGCCATGCTGGCCAGCTATCTGCCTTCTCGCCGCGCGGCCGTGGTAGATCCGGTCGAGGCTTTGCGGTCCGAATAGCCTGGCCCAAAAGACGCTACTGCTTCTCGCCTGACCTGAATTCGCTCCAAGGGCCGGCCTTCATATCCTCCAGCGCCGGCGCCATCCAGTTGTATTCCGGATGCGCTTTCAAGAACGGCGCCGCTAGAAAGTCCGTGCCACAGGGATGGCCGCGGCGCGCCATCATGCTCATGCCGGACGCCATGCTGCTATCCATGGCTTTACCCTGCACGGCACCGCCTGGATAATACGCCGGCCAGTCCCAAACCGGAGCGCCCGTCGGCGAGTCCTCGGTATGGCCGCAGAGGGTGCGTGCGTCAGCGTTCTCCCGCTTTTCATAGGAGTCGTAATGGTCTGACTCGAACTTCTGGGCAAGCTCTACGTCGATCTGACCTTTGTTCTGCCTCATCAACTCATCCCAGCGGACGTGGCGGGCATTCGGCGAGGTCTCGGGATTATTAGGATCGAAGCTGGTCTCTTCCTGTGTCAGCTTGGGATCGCTCGAGAAGTTTGATCCCGCGTAGTAGCCGTCTCTGGTCCGCCAGACGCGGTAATCCTTCAGTCCGAGCTCAAACTGCGCGATCTCGCCCGTCTTGCGGTCGCCCAAAAGCCAGTCATTGGCGTAGCCGCCGTTGTTGCCGTCCAGCATGATCTTGACGTAATCGTCGATTGAGTTCGCGTACTGCAGCGCTTTGCGCGAGCGCGCAAACTCCGGCTTGCCGTCAGGATTCCAGCCGTGAAACTGCGTGATGGTGGTTTCGGTCACCATCAGGCCGCCGGAGTTGACGCCAAAGTCATCGTCGCTCGTGATGACCCCGGGAAAGCCGTCCGTCAGCATGCGGTAACCGTGCTCGGGGACGATATCGAAAATGATGCGCCAGCGCGTGCCGTCCAGGTAGCTGGTCCAGTCATTGTGCGCGATGACGATCTGACGATCCTTGGTCCAGCTTCCCGTGGCCACGAAGGCGCTGCATCTGCCCTCCGGATCGATTTTGGGCGCCCCGGCAACCTTGTGCTGCTCGTTGTACCAGGGAACGTAATAGTCGGGCAGCTCACAGAAGGCGTTCAGGGCCACAAGGTCCCAGGCATCCAGCTTCACGCCGCGGGCTTCAAGGCCGGCGATGATTCCCTTGATCTCCGCCTGGTACTCCGGGTCGATATGCGGCCAGAGCATGTCACGAGCAGCGGTGCGGAAGAATTCCCAGGGACGCTGGCTCTGGTGCGTGTCGAGCAACTGGACCGCTTTGAAGGCGTCGGCGATCTCGGGCGCCAGGAGATACCCGTGCTGGTAGCCGATGGCCTCGGGCGATCCTTCCAGGTGCACGTAGACCCACTCGCCGCGGTCAAAGCGATAAGAATGCGCGAGCCGGGAATCCTGGCCCCGCCCAGAGCGGGCCGGCAGAGCGACCGGCGCTGCCGCCGCCAGTGCAGTCTGGTAACAGTCAAACTGCGGCAGTCGCACGCAGGACGGGCTGCCCGCGCGGTGAGCGCGGAACGCCATCAGCATTGACGTCAGAAATACAAAACCCGCCACCATGAGCAGCTTGATCGCCCTTTTTCTCACAGCTTGTTCTCCCTCTCACCAAGATGTTAGAGCGCTGGCCGCGACGTCATTCCGAGCGCAGCGAGGAATCTCGCCCCAAAAGTCAATTACGGTCGCATGCCGGGGGCCTGCGGCGCCCCTTATTCTATATCCGATTCTCGGGCCGCGGGAATCCGGCCCTGGAATTTCGAGCTGCGTGTTTCGAATTTCGGATTCCGGTTCTCGACTTTCGTGTTTCGAATTTCGAGTTTCGTTATAGAATTCGGGTGCGCTCAACGCATCGGAGGTTCACATGTGGAATAGAAAACATCGGTGGGTTCCCCTGCTTTTTTCGATCGCGGCTTTGATCTCGCCTGCCACTTTGCGTCCTGAGTCCGCCGCCACGCCGCCGCCTGCCGACTATCCCGATCGCCTCGCTATCACGCCGCCCCTGGGCTGGAACAGCTATGACAGCTACGGCGGCGCCGTCAATGAGCAGGAGATGAGAGCGAACGCCAAGTACGTTGCCGATCATCTGGCAAAGTTCGGCTGGAAATACGTTGTGGTCGACTACTACTGGTACTTCAATCATCCCGAGGCCAGCGAGGAATCTGGCGGCCAGGACCGCCTCGAAACGGCCATGGACGAATATGGCCGACTGCTGCCTGCCCCGAATCGCTTTCCGTCGTCGGCCGGCGGCCAGGGATTCAAGCCGCTCGCGGATTACGTGCACAGCCTCGGGCTCAAGTTCGGCATCCACATCATGCGCGGAATTCCGCGCCAGGCCGTACAGCACAACCTGCCGGTGATGGGTACAAGCGTTCATGCGCAGGACATCGCCGATCGCAAGAATGTATGCCCCTGGTCAACGGCGATGTACGGCGTGGACGTGAGCAAGCCCGGGGGTCAGGCGTATTACGATTCACTGGCGAAACTCTATGGGGGCTGGGGCGTCGACTTCATCAAGGCCGATGACATGAGCCGCGGTGGCGACGTGGAACCCTATCACGGGCCGGAGATCGAGGCGCTGCGCAAGGCCATGAACTCGAGCGGGCGGCCGATGGTGCTCAGCCTTTCGCCGGGCGCCGCTCCCCTCGATCAAGCGGCGAGTCTCAGCGAGTGGTCCCAGATGTGGCGCATCTCCGACGACATGTGGGACAACTGGAAGGAGGTTTACGCCCAGTTCGCGCGCACTCGCGATTGGGCGAAGCACAGCGGCCCGAACCACTGGCCGGACGCGGACATGTTGCCTCTCGGGCGCCTGCGGCTGCGTGGTTTCAAGGACCCGCCCCGCCCATCCAGGCTCACGCACGACGAGCAGCGTACGCTTATGACTTTGTGGTGCATCTTTCGCTCGCCGCTCATGATGGGCGGCGACCTGCCTTCGCTCGATCCGTGGACGGCGTCGTTGCTTGAAAACCCTGAAGTGCTGGCTGTGGATCAGGCGAGCGCCGGCAACCACGAACTGTTTGAGCGTGGACCCGTCGTGGCGTGGGAAGCGGACGCAAGTTCAGGAGGCGCGAAGTACGTCGCTCTGTTCAATACCGGCGACGGGCCCGCCGATGTGGCAGTCACCTGGCAGGAACTAGGTCTCACGGGTAAATGGGACGTGCGCGATCTCTGGCAGAAGCATGACGTGGGGGCCATCGAAGATCGTCTTGCGGCTAAAATTGGCGCGCACGGGGCGGGTCTTTACAAGCTCAAGCGCGCCAAATAGCTGTGCGGCGCCCGCCTCAAGATTAGGACCGACGGCAAATCAGGGTCCGGACCTCCGCCCCCGGCCCCCCGCCAGGTATGCTTCCCATGCCCACTCCAGCGTCATTTCCGTCTCGGAACCGACTTCTTCAGATCTCTATTCTAAAGGACTTACGTTAGTATATGATTTTTAATAAGTGTACAACAATTGCACAAAGGCTTTCAAAAAGACACCAATAAGACCCGTTTCCGATTCAAGTTTGGCGATCAAAAAGACACAAATTCGGGCGCAACGATTCCGCGCGTAGCCTTTGGCGGAATTACTGCGGATTGCAAAATATGGTGACGAATCGCTGCTGTAGCGCCGGTGTCCCCACCGGCGTATTCGGCGGGGCGGCCGCCACCTGGCAAGGCTGTGCGATTTGGAGCATCGCGATCATTGCCCTCCGGGCAACGACAAGGGATGCGCAGCATTTTTGTGAGGGCGACGACATAGGAGGCACCGTCATCGTCCATCGCCCACCCAAGGCAGCCAGAGAAATTGGGTGTGACGGGGAGAACGCGTGTCTGCAAACCTTCTGTGAAACAGACGGCGAGCGGGGCAATAAACGGCGGACGTCACGCCTATGTCCTCACTTAATGATGTCTGCAGACATGACGTTAACTGAATACGTTATACCTCTGTTTCTGCATTGACAGACCAAGCCTCCTGAGTCCATTATTTCTGCCGGAGGTAATTCCCTAATGAAACGAATGGTAAAGCTGTTTTCAGTGGTGGGGCTCGCGATTCTGGCGGGCTTGGTTCTCAAGAGTGACCGGGGGCATGGGCAGACGGCGGGCTCTCAGTCACCAATCATAATCGAGCGTGTAGTCCTAAAGAACCAGACAGCTGGTATTGGGCCGACAGCGTTATTCACACCGACGGTTTCGGGCCTGTACAGGATTTCTACCTACGTGGATGTCGGCCCTCCCAGCAACGACGCCCAGGTGTGCGGATCACTTAGCTGGAATGATGACTTCTCCGCGCACAATAACGACCTTCTCTGGTATGTCGGGGGCGTTCCGGGGTGCGCGTTTTATGGCCCTAACGGCGAGGGCTCCAACGTTCTTGTGATTCACGCCGCGGCTAATCAGCCCGTAACGTTCGGCACCTCCTCTGGGCGCTACGGAGTGTATACGGTCCTTATCACAGTCGAGCAACTGTGAGTCTAAGGCTTTCTCGGCTTGCTTGGTTTGTGGGCTGATCGTTCTGGCGGGGGCACGGTCATCGCACGGCGGACCGCTGTTGTAGCGAGGTAGCGCAGAGTTTCGCAGCCCAGAAACTCTGCGGCCTTTCCGCGTCGGGCCCGTCTTCAAATCCGATTCCGAGGCCCGGTTGCTAATCGCACTCGATCAATCGTCAGGCCGCACAACCGCAATGGAGAATCAAGCGGCGAGTTAACCTAAGCGTCAGGACTCGCTAAATGGCCGAACGACCCACATCCTTTGCTCGCAAGAGATCCTCGCGCCGCTGGAGCCGACGAAAGGAGAGCTTATCGATGTCGAAAAAAAAGTTTCTAGCGGCGTGGTACACGAAGCGCCCGCAGATTTGAAAAAAGCACTTACATCCGACCCTCAAGCGTTAACAGCATGGGAGGATATTACGCCGCTTGCGCGCAACGAGTGGATATGTTGGATTGAGTCAGCGAAGAAAGCAGAAACTAGAAGCCGCCGGATCGAGTGGGGCTGTTCAAGCCTTAAGGATGGAAAACGACGCCCCTGTTGTTGGCCCGGATGCGCCCACCGCTAAGTCCAAGATGGTCGATGGAGAATCGGGATCTCGGACTGGGGTCTGCCAACTTCCGTTTTGTGCGTGATCCAGGATGAATAAGGACGTGTCGGCGTGTTCACGTCACCCTCTTGCTGGTCGGGGGGTCACACCGTCCCCTCACTCGAGCAGCTTGCCCGCCAGGCCCTTCAGCTTCAGCAGAAGGCGTGCCTCAGTTCCTGAAGGCCCGGCCTCGCCCGCCAGTTCTTCAAGCGAGCGGCGCGGCGTCAGGTGGCGGATGCTGATAGGGCTTTCCTGCCGCGCTGCCTCGATGGCGGCGACGTCAATCTTCTTCATCGTCATCATCGCCTCGAAGGCACGCTTTGCCTCACCGCCGCCAGCCGCAAGCGCATCGGTGAGCGCGCGCGGGGTAATCTGCCAGGAGAGGCCCCAGCGGTCCTTGCACCAACCGCACTGGCTTTCCGTGCCGCCATTGGCGACGATCGCGTTCCAGTAACGGTCCGTCTCTTCCTGATTCTCCGTCGCGATCTGGAAGGAAAAGGCCTCGGTGTGCCTGAACGCCGGGCCGCCGTTGAGACCGAGACAGGGAATGCCCAGGACGGTGAACTCCACCGTCAGCACCTCGCCCTTCTTGCCGCCCGGAAAGTCAGCGGGAGCCTCGTGAACAGCGGTTACTTTACTATCCGGAAAGGTGACGGCGTAGAAGCGCGCCGCCTCATGCGCGTCCTTGTCGAACCAGAGGCAGATCGTGTTCTTTGGCTTCATGTTCGTTTGCTCTTCCTATTCCTTCGTGATCGTTTCATCCAAGTTCAAAATCATGCTTGCCACTGTCGTCCATGCTGCAAGCTCGCTCGTATCCAGGTGGGAATCGTACTTGGACGCGCCCACCGCCAGCAGCTTGGCAGCATCATCGCGGTGAGTGCGGAAATCCCGAAGCTGGTCGTTGAAGCTCCCCACCAGGATTTCGCGTTCGGCCGAAGACGGCGGCCGGGCGGTCGCGAGGCGGAAAGCATAATCGACCCGAGCCGCCGGCGTTCGGCCGCCTTGTTTCATCATGCGCTCGGCCAAGACGCGCGCGGCTTCCACATAAGTGGGGTCGTTCAGCAGTGCCAGCGCCTGCAGCGGAGTATTGGTAGGAGTGCGCCGGGCGGTGCATTTCTCGCGGTCGGGCGCGTCGAACGTGGTAAGGGCAGGAGGTGGCACAGTGCGTTTCCAGACGGTGTACATGCTGCGCCGGTAGAGGTCGGCGCCGGTCGATTCCACGTAGCTCTGGGCTGTAAAGCCCTGGCCAAAAGCCATCTCCTCCCAGATGCCCTTGGGCTGATACGGATAGACGCTAGGTCCGCCTATCTTATCGTTGAGCAATCCACTCACCGCCAGCGCATTGTCCCGGATCTCTTCGGCCGCCAGACGAAAACGCGGGCCGCGCGCCAGCAGGCGGTTCTCGGGGTCGCTCTCAACCAGTTCACGAGGCGCCTTGGAAGACTGCCGGTAAGTCGCCGAGGTTACGATCAAGCGTTGCATGGCCTTCACGTCCCATCCGCTGCGGACGAATTCCGTCGCCAGCCAGTCGAGCAGTTCGGGATTACTCGGCGGCTCGCCCTGCGATCCGAAGTCCTCGGACGTTTTCACCAGGCCGATGCCGAAGTATTCCTGCCAATAACGATTCACCGTCACGCGCGCGGTTAGCGGGTTCCCCGGATCGACGATCCATCGCGCCAGCCCCAAGCGATTGGCGGGGACCCCGGCAGGCAGTGGAGGCAGGAACGCAGGCACGCCGGGCGTCACCTTTTCCTGCGGGTTATCGTACTGGCCGCGGCCCAGAATAAAGGTGTCGCGCGGCTTCGCCATTTCGGTCATTACCATTGCCGTTGGAATGGATTCGTTCAACTTTTGCCGTTGCGCCCGGAGATCTTTCAGTTGAGCGTAGAGATGGCGGTCGTTTTCAGGCGCCCCGTACTCCAGATAGTATTCGCTGAGCCGCGCCTGATGCTCCTTGAGCCGGTTCGCTTCCTTCTCCTCTTTGCTTGGCGCTTTGTCGAGCATGCCGATGTGGGCTTCGGCCGGCGGTTTGTCCGGTTGAAGGGCCGCAATTTCCTGCGCAGGTTTCGCCTGGAGATCAGCCAACAGCGTGCGAGCCGGTAACTGGATCGCAAGGTTCGCGGCTTCGTCGGGTGTCAGCGTGCGATCATAGATGCGCACATCGTCGAGCTGCCCCTTGAAAGGCCGGCCGGTTTTGTTGTTGCCCACGGAGAGCGGAGCGTCGGCGCGGAAGCTCCCGCTCAAGTGATCCTTCACAGCCTGGGTTTGGAGAGCCTTGCCATCAACATAGAGACTCACGCCCGCCGCTTTGCCTGAGCCATCATAGTTCAACACCAGATGATGACTCCCTGAGAGTTTGATCTGTTCCTTCGTCTTCACTTCAATGGCATCGTTCGGCCAGCGGCCCGCAAGACGGACCGCCAGGGCGAAGCGAGGTCTTTGCGGGCCGTCAAAGGTTGGGTCTTCGGTGGAGATCTCGTATCCACGCCAGTTGGCTGAAGCATCGCGTTTCTGGATAAGATCGAGACCCTTGGTGCCGTCCGGCTGCGCCCAAAAGGCCAGGGCGAAAGGCCGGTTGCGATCGAAATCGCCGGCGGTTGCAAAATCCACTTGGGTTTCGCCGCTGAACTCTGCGGACTTACCCACTGCGCCGTCATCGTAGACCACATCGCCGCGTGTCGCTTTGGCATCGAGATTATGCCCGGAAGTGTCGCGCAGGTTGTCCTCAAACTCGTAGTGTGCAGTCAGACCCTGGCCGGGCGGCGCGGGCATGCTTGCGAGCCGATTCTGGCGCCACTGATTCTCGAGCGCCACCATGTCCTTTTCCGGGATTGCCTCCAGCGTCTTGGCGATGCGCGCGTTGAGATCGGCGCGCGCACGCTGCTGTTCGGGCGATGGCAGCTCGAGCACCGGGGCAGCGTTGCCCGTTATACCGTCGAGGCCGCGCTCGGGAACGGTATTGAAAAACGCAAAGAAGCGGTAGAAATCTTTCTGCTTGATTGGATCGAACTTGTGGTCGTGGCAGCGCGCGCACCCGATCGTGATCCCAAGCCAGGCCATGCCCGTGGTGCTCACCCGGTCCACCACATATTCCACGTGGTACTCCTGCGGAACCGCCCCGCCCTCGAAATCGATCATGTGGTTCCGATTGAATCCGGTGGCGATCCTGTCGTCCACGGTCGCGTTCGGCAGCAGATCTCCTGCGATCTGCTTGATGGTGAACTGATCGTACGGCATATTCTGGTTGTAGGCGCGGATCACCCAATCGCGCCAGCGCCACATCTCGCGCAGGCTGTCAATGTGGTAGCCGTGCGTGTCGGCGTAGCGGGCAATGTCAAGCCACGGCATGGCCATGCGCTCGCCGTAGTGAGGCGAGGCCAGAAGCCGGTCCACGCGCTTTTCGTAGGCGTCCGGGGACTTGTCCGCAAGAAACGAGTCGAGATCGGCCAGCGTCGGCGGAAGGCCCGTGAGGTCGAACGTCACGCGCCGCAACAGGGTAGCTTTGTCCGCCTCGGGCGAGGGCTTGATGCCTTGGCGCTCGAGCCGCGCCAGGACAAAGTTGTCGATGGGATTTCGCGGCCAGGATCTATCCTGCACCTGCGGCGTCTCGGGCCGCTTCGGGGCGCGCCACGCCCAATGCGTCTCCCACTTGGCGCCTTGGTCGATCCAGCGCTTGATCAGGTCGATCTGCGCGTCGGTCAGCTTCCGATCGGAAAAAACCGGCGGCATTTTGACCGCCGGGTCCTTGGAGCTGATTTTCTGGTAGAGCCTGCTCTCGCCTGAATTGCCGGGCACGATGATCTTGTAGCCGCCGCGGTCATTGAACAGACTTTCGGTCTTATCGAGGCGCAGGTTCGCCATGCGCTGCTTCTCGTCCGGTCCGTGGCAGGCGAAGCAGGTATCGGAGATAATCGGCCGCACCTCGCGGTCAAAGTCCACCGGTTTCGGCGCGGAGTCGGTTTGCGAAAACGACGCTGAAGTGTGACCGCTCAGCAACCAAACTAAAGCCGTGGCGGCAAGGCATGCGGATATGATACGTAATCTCACCAGAGGCACCCCGAGAGGAATTGTCAATGCGTCCCCGAATAATTATAGGCGCAGTCGTCAGTAGAATCCAAACAGCAATTGCGCTCCCGAAGGCAGCCGCTCCAAGCCACCCGATCCGGAAACCGTGTTACAGATGATCTCCGTGACGCCGCTGTCGCATTCGTGAGAAAATGATGGTCCGGCAAGCCGGCAGCGTGCTCGGGAGCATGCCGCCTTGTCGAACAAGTACCACCGCTGGTTCTGGAGCCTTGGCGGTCACCTCTGAAAACTCGCCGGACTTCCGCGATGTGCCGCCGAAAGACGCTCGATACTGGGCGGTACTGTTCACCGTAACTATCGTCCTGATTCTGCCCATCCTTGCAGTACGCCACCCGCCACTGGTCGACTACCCGAATCACCTGGCGCGCGCCTTCATCCTGCGGCACTACGGTGACACTCCAGTCTTCCGGCAGAACTACGAACTGCACCTGGCGCCGATTCCCAATCTGGCTCTTGATTTCGTCATACCGCTGTTTCTTCACCGGTTCAGCGTAATCGCTGCAGGACGGATGTTTCTGGTGCTCACGGTGATCTTGTTCGCAGCAGGCTGCCATCTGCTGGGGAAAGCGGCCCATCAACAGCCAACGTGGCTCGCCCTGCCTTGCGTTTTCTTCGTGTACTCGGTTGAGTTTCTCTGGGGTTTTATGAACTTTGTGTTCGGCCTGGCCTTATTCCTGATTTGCCTGGCGCTGTGGCTGCGATGGCGCGCACACTGGACTCCCGGCCGACTTGGGCTGCTGACGCTGCTCGTGACCTCCACCTACTTCGCGCACCTGATGGACTATGCTTTTACGGCTCTGGCCATCAGTGTGATGGCCCTCTGGTATTGGAGCCGTCGAGAGACCGGATTTGTCCGCGCCTCGCTCGATGTGTTTCCCGTAATACCACCGGCTTTCGTGTTTATCGCTTACATGCAGAGAAGAGGCAGGCTGGGCTCTGTGGAGTGGGACACGCTGGCCAGAAAGGCGGCGGCAGCGGCCACGGTGGTCCTGACTTATCACTGGCCGGCGGACGCAGCCCTGCTGGCCGGATTCCTAATCATCGCCATCATCGCCGCCCTGGTCGTTCTTGGCTCAGGGCGGGTGCAAGTTTTCAGGCCGCTGTTTGTCTCGGCTCTGGTTTTTCTCCTGCTCTATCTGGTGATGCCCTACAAGCTGCTCACCGGCAGCGATGTGGACAATCGCTTCGTTCCGGCGGGCCTGCTGCTGCTCGTCCTTTCCCTCAGGATCGAGATGCCTCGAAGGGCGGCCAGATGGCTCCTGCTGGCTTGGCTGGTGCTGTCGGTAGTCCGCCTCGGCGTGATTTGGGATACCTGGCGCCAGCTCGACAAGCGAACGACCGAAATGATCGAGGCGTTCAGCGCGCTGCCCGTGGGATCGCGAATCTACCCTGCCCCCTGTATGGACTGTGAAACCAAGCCGGAGCGCGGACTGCACCACGCGATTCTGTACGCCACTATTTACCGGGACGCCTTCGTTCCCAGCTTGCTGGCGCTCGAGTCACAGGAGGTGATTCAGTTCCGCCGGCCGGCTATCATTCAGGAACCCGGAACACCGGGATGGACCACCCGCCTGAGCGACTATGACTTCGTGTGGTCTTATGTAATCCCCGCCAGTGCCCAACAGGATCTGGAGCGCTGCTGCAAGCTCATTCTGCAAGGCAACGGGTTCGGGATCTGGGAAGTTCCGAAGGAAAGTTCAAATCGCGGAAGGTAGGGTTTAGAAGCCTATTGCCGCCTTTGAGGAGAGCCCGACGAATCGTCTTTCAACAAACCGCTAAACTAAGGAAGATTACAGAATACAGTTACCCGTAGCCCCGGGCACTGGCGGAACCTGAAGTTGTGTGAAAACCAGTGATTGGTGACGGAAAAGCTGCGACGGCGAACAACACGAGGCTTAACACCAGGCAGATCAGGGGATAAGGTGCGTTCATTTATTCGTCCTAAGCCTTTTCCAACTCGTTCATGACCGCCACGCCGATATCGATTAGTTCTGTTATGTTAGCCGGCACAGCCAGGGCCGGGACCGCCGAACCTTCCACTTTCGGCAGCAGATTAACGGCGTCTCCAATCACAGCCGATGCCATGCTCTGTTTTGTCGCGCTCGGAACCTTGACTCCGTGCTTGGCGAAATGCGCGGCAGCAGCCTTCTCCACGAATGAAATTCCCATGACGATCAGTGATGGTAACACAAAGTGCTCCTTTTCTACGGCTTCAGCCTTGCCGTTGTTCGATGATGTGTGATCTCATTAGTGCAATTCCGCGATCGCGACGTCACTCCGCGTGCCGTCTGAGACGGTCCAAACCGCGAAGTGGCCGTCTTGCGAGATAGAAGCGTTCGGACCTGTATTGGTGGGACCGGCGAGCACGTCATAATGGTCATGGGCGAAGCGCCAGGTACGCCCGGAGCCGTCGTGCGATTGCAGCATCACTTCGTTCTCCCAGGCTCGCGCTGGACGGTTGTCGGTCTTGTTTACCGAGCCTCCGCCAGCGACTCCCGTTCCCACGTTCGGTCCGGTGTTCGCGTACGAAAACTTGCGCGTCCCAGTTGCTGTCCAGGTCAACGCGGTGACGACGGCGGTGGCGTTATTGAAACTGGAGTCCGAGGTACAGGTCACGCTGACCTGGTCCCCTGGCAGCAGGCTGACATAGCCTGCGGTGACCTGGACCGTGGCCACGTTGTTGTTACGCTGGCAGCCGCCATTGGCGATCGTGTCCACGGTGTAGTTCTGCAGACTATCGTAGGTGATCTCCAAGAATGGGTAAGGATCGCCAGGAACCTGGTGGATGGCGCTGTAATGAACATCCTGCCGGGCGATGCCAAAATAAATGTAGCCGCTTTGAGTGGTGTACTGGTTCGGCGCCGGGAAGGTACAGGGTCCGGTCAGCGCGCATGGGCCTCCGTTCGAGTAGCTGAAGTAGTTCAACAGGCAGGGCAAGGTCCCACCGGTCGGATACTGCTGCTGCGAGCATCCAGTCGTCGAGGTTGAGATCACGTGACCCCGGTTGTCGTCGCTATCTACCGAAGGGTTGCCGGCGTTTGCCGTGATCATCCACTGCCAGCCCGTGCCATCGTGACCGTTGGTGTTCGAAGCCGCGGCCATGATCGAGGTTACGTAAACGTTCGTGGTTCCACTGTCCCAGAGCCAATAGCTCTCGGTACCGGTTTGACCGGCTTGAGGCTGCGGAGCGATGAAGCGGCCGTCCAGCGTGCCCCAAAGCTCGTGTAGATTCATTCCGGCATAGCTCGACCCCGCCAGGCTCGGGTCGTTCGGATCGGCTATCCAGGTCAGAGGCCCCGTGGGTGCTGTCCAGCAATCGGTGGCCGTGCTGCAGCTCACCCCCGCGGCGTCAGTGAGGCCGTTGTGGATCAGGCCGGTACTGAGGTCAATCCAGCGCACTCCTTTAGTCGTGTCCCACACCCCGACGACCTCATAGAGGCCTTGTCCGAGCCCGCCGGTATCGAACATGAACTTGGTGTCGTCCTTGCTGATCTGCACTTGGCCCAGCCAACAGCCCGCCCCCGTCGAGCCATTCGTCTCGCACGAGAGGTTCATGTGATTAGTCGCGCTAAGCGTGGTCACGATGTGGGTGAGCGGCAGAACCGGGCAAGCGCCACCTCCCGAGCCGGAGCAGGACACGGTGCTCGAATAGGCAGCCTGGAATTGCTGCAAAGCCAGGTTCTCGGTATTAACCCAATTGCCGTTGATGGTCTCCGCGTAAAGATGCCAATTCACTCCCGCCGGCGAGCCGTTCTCTGCGGGTGCGTTAGCGCTGATGATCGAGCCCGTGGCGGCCGTAAACGTATAGGAAGTGAAACAATTGTTACAAGAGCCTATGTTCTGCTCGTGCAGCAACCCGGCGGCGTCGGCCGCGTCCTCGGTCAAAGTAAAATTCACCTTGCCGGAGATCGCTCCACCAGCGGTCGACACTTGAATACAGTTCGCGGTCGATCCGCAAGCAGACGTCGGACCGCCCGTGGGGGTGCAGGTTGAGCCGTCGCAGATGTAAGGCCGCGTGATGGCCGGTAGGCCCACCACCGTCAACAGACCATTCAGCATGGCGGCGCCACCCGCCATGGAAGCGTTATCAGCGGAGGGAGCGCTGGGCCCGGCATTGAAGGCGAGCAAGTTAACCGGGTTTTGCGGACCCGGTACTGCGGGATTCCACTCGTAGTATTTGTAGGCCATCACGTGCGAATTGAGGTTGTTCTCCTGGTTCTGTGTCGAGCTGTAGAAACGGTTGGGATCGATTGAGGACCAATTTTCAATGAGGTTGTAAGTGGTGTTGCTGCCGGTGAAGGTCGCCGAGTCGATGCGGGTCAGCGCCAGGGTGCTTGTGTTAATGGCGAAGATTTGGCCGTTGCCTCCAGTGTCGCTCGCGTCAAACATGTGGTATGGCGAGGCTGCGCACGCTGCCGACTGGTTCGTGCCGGCGCAATTCGTGTTCTGGCGCCAGCCGGCCGCCGGCGTCGAATACTGATGAGTTGTGCTCGGGCCGCTACTCGAATTTGTCACTCGCACAATCCGCGAGCCAAAGAAGGGGTCAATATTGACCACATTCACCGGGGCGCTGCCGGTGAGGTACGAAACCCCATTGCTATTGTTCCCTGTCGCGTCCAGCGTCACGGCAGTATGGGTCGGAGCGCAGGGCGCGGGGATGAACCCCGTGCACCCCATGACCGAGGTGACCGCGCTGCCGCCGCCCGTGCTGGACGCGGCTACGAATAAGGGGTGACCAGTGAAAAGTAGAAGCAAAAGGGGGACTAGGGACCGTAGGTCAAGGGCTATGGAGGGAAGGCTTCTTAATGAACACCCCTTCCCGAATCCCACGCCACGTTCTCTTCCCGAGACCCGAACTCCGAATTCCGAACCCCATCTTTTCATTGCAGGAGCGCTCCCATCGTTTTGATCGACTCCGCATAACCCGCCTTGAAGCAGCTGGCGTAGGTATTTGGAATCTTGCTGTCCACTCCAAAGCTGTTCCCGTTGAATCCGGGAATCGTACACTCCACGTCCCTGGAGTAGAGTTCGACGCGTTGCGCGCCATGAAAGGCAACGAACCTAAGCAAGGGCGGGAGCGGACCCGTCTCCCAGGCTTGGTTGCACTTACTATCTCCGGCACAGTTCGTTATGTTCAGCGTTCCGGTGGGATCGGACATGCCCACAGTCTGCCAGTTATAACTGATGTTCCCGCGGTGCAAGTCGTAGTTATAGCAACTGTTATTGTCGCAGCCAGTCCCCGGGTAGACGTAGCCTAGGTCCATGTCCTGACGGAGTCCATTGCTGTCAAGGGTCATGCCCGCAGCAACGATATTATTCGCTTCAATTGTGGGAGCCGCCGCATCGGGATGGGAATAGGACGTCATGTTCAATGCGATCTCGATCGGCTTGGTGGTTAAGAAGGCGACATTGGCCTTCACCCACTGAATCTGAACATTGAGGTAATTCTCCCAGAAGGAACATCCGGTGCCAGCAGCGCAACCAGCGGGATCGGTCGACGGGTAACCAAAACTATTCAAAACCGTACGGCAGTTTCCTGTGGGCCCATTACTGTCCGCCGGGCCGTTCTCGTAGCCGTGGCCGAACCCGGGCCGCAGGTAACCAATGCGCGAGTCCGAGCCCCAGGTGGTGAACTCGTGAGTAAGAAAGGCACGATAGCCATTCCAGAAGTTCTGTCCCCACCACATCGGCAGCCCGGAGTCGGTACAGACGTCGTTTGCAAACCCGAGTGCTGAGTTGTCATAGTCCATCATCGGATTTCCGACGGTGCCGGTGCTGGCCGCCCCTGTCTCCGCCGTGGTGGTGGACGTGTAAAGCGACAGCGAAGTCTGCGTTGGATTGCTGCAGCCGGTGGTACGGCTGTCGCAGATGGCGTACACGCCGTTCAGGTCGCTCGGTGAAGCGCCCAAAACCTGGGCGCACTGCGTCACGCCATCCGAGGCCACTCCGCCCCAAAGGGAGGCGCCGGCCATGGGAATACAGCCCCCGGCGGGATTATTACCCACCAGAACCCCGACGAGAAACGTGATGTTATTCGAACCCGTGCCCACGTTAATCACTCCATAGCTTCCCTGGCTTGTCCTAGAAACGCTGGATAAACTCACGCGGGCGTCATACCAGGTCGGTACCCCGGGATTGAAGGTCCCGGCGCCAGAGTCCTGGTACTTTGTGGTCTCGATCTCTAGGCCACTCTGTTTGTGCGGCGGCGTTGGGCAGTTGGAGCTGCCGTTACAGGTGTCCCAGTCCACCACGCGTGTGCTCGTGTCGCTGTCGCTGTAACCCGGAGAACCGCCATTGCAGGATGTTCCGCAGCTAGCGGCTACGCCTGCCGGCGCCACACTGGCGATCGTCGCCCAGCCTACCTCGTGCGCAGCGCCTTTGACCGCGTTGCCGACCGGCGAGCACGGATTGCCGCTCAGACAGCCACCGATTAGAGGCAAGATGTAAGGAGTCCATTCAGACGAGGAGGTATGTGTCAAGGCATTGACTACGAAAATACCGCGGGGATCCGAAGGCACCTGGGCACCGTTGCCATAGAGAGTGACGGCGCCGCCCACCGTCTTGACGGCGCCCACCGATCGAATCTGGCCGAAGGCGGTGACGAGTGGCAAGTGCCACGCGACGAGCAGCAAAAGAACAGGGACCAAGGCCGGGGGACTGGAGCCCGGCAAAAAAAGATCTCTCGATAAACTCTCCTTCCCGGGCCCCGTCATCTTGTCGAACCCCGAACCCCGAACCTCGAGCGCCGATCTCTCCGTTCTTAGCATTCGCCTCTCCTGGCGTACCCACAGCCGTCAACGTTACTGCGTGCTCAGACCTCGAATTTGGATAACGAACCTACCGATATCCGCCTTCACCGCAGCAGGGCTGGACGCCTGCTCACAGATGTCGGCGATATGGAAAAAAAGGTTCTGAGCGGTAGGCAGGTGGGCGCTATGGACAGTGGTGCCGGCTCCGCTGCACCCGCCGCTCGCTGCCGTCGTGAAGCAGACCGCGCCCAAAGCATCCAACTGAAACCAGACCTCCTGCGCCACGTTGCTCCAAACCTGTAAGGTGTGGAAGTTGCTGTCCAAGGCCGAAACTCCCGTGGCCGCGGTGCTGACCACGGAGGCATCGCCCACGGCGAACGTCCAAAGTGTATCCGAGGCCGTCGTATCAAGGCGCAAGACCATCTCGGCAGCAAGCGTCGTCGCACCGTTTGGAACCGACGTGAATCCAATGCGGAACATTTCTCCAGCCGTATCGCTGGTTGCCTGCGGCTGGCGGAATCGAACCTTGGCTCTCCAATTTGACGTGTTGCCCAGGACTCCCAGTGACCCTGTCTCCCAGGTCTGGCCGTGACCGCTGGTGGCGTCGGTCGCGATTTCAATCGCCTGGTTATCAGGTAAGCCCAAGCTTCCGATCAAGGAACCGGCGCTCGCGTTCGCATTGATCTGCGACCGGTTCAGCATGATTTGCGAGGTCGAAAAGCTGGTCATGTTTTCCTTGAGAACGACGCAGGAGAAGTCGCTGGGCAGGCAATCGTAGACGGTGTTGCCGTTCACTCCCCAGGCGATGGAGTGGGTGTTTGTGTCCACAGCGACGCTGCCATCCGCGGTGGGCGCATTGCCGCCCTGGGCCGGGACTTTGAAGGCGTTGACCGTTGTCGCCGCGCTCATGTCCAGGAGCGCCGATGAGCCACCGGCGAGGGTGTGAGTATTAAACGCGAAGTCGGCGCCCATATCGGTCACGGCACTTCCGGTAGCGTTGTAATATGCGAGATGGGTCGCAGTTCCAGTCCCCACGGAGCCACTGCCGGAAGGTGTTGCGCAGTTGGCGGTTCCGCTGGCGGCAATGCCGGTGGCGAACTGACCGGCGGAGCATTGCGCCGGTATCGCGGCCAGGGCTGTGGCCGTGGCGGCGTTTCCGGTGGTGCTCTGATTGAGCGTAGGCACGTCGGCGGCAACCAGGGCGCGGAAAGTGGGCGCGCCCGCCGAGCCGTTCGGTGCCGCGAAAAATAGATTGGCCGATTGAGACGCCAACGTGCCGCTCAGGGTGCCGGTGCCCGTCACCGGCGAGCCTGAGACGGCGAAGATGCTGGGCAGTGTCAATCCGACGCTGGTGACCGTGCCGCCGCTGCTCGCCGGTGTTGCGCAGTTGGCGGTTCCGCTGGCGGCAATGCCGGTGGCGAACTGACCACCGGAGCATTGCGCCGGTATCGCGGCCAGGGCTGTGGCCGTGGCGGCATTTCCGGTGGTGCTCTGATTGAGGGTAGGCACGTCGGCGGCAACCAGGGCGCGGAAAGTGGGCGCGCCCGCCGAGCCGTTCGGTGCCGCGAAAAATAGATTGGCAGATTGGGACGCCAACGTGCCGGTCAGGGTGCCGGTGCCCGTCACCGGCGAGCCTGAAACGGTGAAAAGACCCGGCAGAGATAAGCCGACACTGGTGACGCCACCTGAAGGAATTTGCCAGCTACCATCCTCACGCAGATAATGAGCGGTCCCAGCGGTGGATCCTGGATCAGGGACAGCTCCAATGGAGTGGCTCGCGCCCGAGGCGCCAAAAACAGGACCAAAAGTTGTGAGAATCGGCGTGCAGTTCGTGCCGGTAGTGTTGATCAGAACGCACGGTGTTGTATTGTTCGTGCCTGCGTACACGATGTTGTTGATTAGCCCGGCCGGCGCCACTGCCCCGCTTGCCTGTACCGCCATGCCGCTATTGCCGGCGCCGCTGGTTTGGAGCGCCGTGGCATTTATTGTTCCGCCCACGTCAAGGCTGTAGCTCGGGGTTGTATTGATCCCTAGCCGGAAGTTAGTGGTGTCGACGTCCAGCACGGCCGTGGTACCGTTCGACGCAAAGAGGCGGACGGCATTGATGCCATCTGCGTCCGGCTGAAGTGAAGCGGCCCTGAAGGCGCCGGCGGTCATATCCAGAACCGAAGAGGAGCCGCCGGACAGCGTGTGGGTCCCGAAAGTAAAATCGGTACCCATGTCGGCAACAGCCGCGGCGCTGGAATTATAGTAGGCCAGATGACTGGCCGTGCCCGATCCGACCGTTCCGCTGCCGGACGGCGTGGAGCAATTTGCGGTTCCACCCGCCGTGATGCCGGTGGCGAACTGGCCGCCGCTACATTGTGTGGGCGCCGCCGCGAGAGCGGTGGCTGTGGCGGCATTTCCTGTGGTGCTCTGGTTCAGCAGGGGAATGTCGGCGGCCACGAGCGAGCGGAAGACCGGAGCTCCCGACAAACCGTTCGGCGAGCCAAAAAACATGTTGGCGCTCTGGGAAGGCGGCGCCACGATCTGGCCGCTGGAATTCGTCCCGATTACCGCAGCCGAGGGTGGGATTGCCCCGCCATTCAGCTTGGCAACCACCGGGTTGGGATAACTGCCGCTAAGGTCGCCGTTCGCGGAACCATTCGGAGGTAGGGAGGACGGCGCGCCGCTCAGCTGGGAATAAATAACCTGCGCGCAATTGGCGTTCCCGCTGGCTGCGACCCCAGTGGCAAATTGCCCGGTCGTGCATGCGGCCGGGGCGGCCGCGAGCGCGCTCGCGGTAGCGGCGTTCCCTGTGGTGCTCTGGTTCAGCACGGGAATGTCAGCCGCGACCAGGAACCGGAAAGCAGGCACCCCCGAAGAGCCGGCCGGTGCGGCAAAGATGTAATTGGCGGATTGAGATGCGAAGGATGTTCCGCAGAGTGCATTCGCCGGCGTACAGAGTCGATTGCTGGCCGTGGATGCGCCACCTATTACTCCTGTTTCCAGCGATACGGTGCCCGCCGCCGTCGGATCAAAGTACAGGTAGGTTCCGTGGCCGCCGTTCGAATCGGTGCCGGCGAGGTAGGAGCCAGCGTTTGGGCTCGCGCCGCCGAACAGGTTCACGTGGCTGGCGGTGGGCTGCCCCGAGGCCCCGTAATTGGCGTTATTGCCGGCAAAATTCAGGTTGCCGCTGGCATCAACCCAGAGAGCTTTGGTGGTCTTTGCGGAGTCCTTGTACACCTCGAAAATATCTTGCGCGGGAGAGGCCACGCTGGGCGCAAGAGTAAGAGACACTGCGTCTTGGCTTGGCGCGGGCTGCAGCGTAACCGCGCCACTGCTGGTGTTATAGGTAAAGTTCGACGCGCCCCCGAAATTGCCTCCGTTATTGAATTGAAACTGAGCGTTGGAGCCACCGGGATTCGTTGTGCCGCCGCAGGCACCAAACTGGTATCCGCTTCCTGCGCCGTTCACCTGCAGGCATTGATTCGCGCCGCCGATGGCGACGCGCGTGAGCGATCCGTTGGCAACGGTGAGGAAGTCCCCGTTCGTAGTGAGTGGGGTCTGATTCAATCCGAGGCTGCCGGAAAGAGTTGAGAAGGCGGGCTGCGCCGGCTGCCATTGCGATGACCCCGTGTTCCAGCTCAGAAACTGATTCGCAGCGGGAGCCGTCGAAGCAACCGGGCGCCCTTGAAGGCCGGTGACCTGGGGAAGGAGCGCGGTTCCGCCGAGGTCCTTGCCAAGCGCGATGGCGCCCTGTGCCGTAGAACTCGCGGCCGGCAACTGCCCGGCGGTGGCAACGCCCGCCAAACTGGCAAACCCCGGTTGAGAGTAAAGCAGTGCTCCGTTAGCCGTGATCCCGGTGGCGAACTGGTTCGCGGGCGCCCCGGAAGCGGAGACGGGGGATGCGCACTGCGGGGCGGCGTTGCGCCCTAGCGAGGTAGTGAACTGATTAGCCGGGCAGGCTCCGACCCCGGAGTAGGCCGCGCTGAGCTGCGTGTCCGCCAGTGTGCCGCTCAGCGTACTGAAGGTCGGCACCTGGGGCGTCCACGCCGTGCCGTTCCACGCCAGAAACGCATTCTGTGCACCTGTCGGAAGCAGCGTGCCGGCGCTCGCCGGAATCCACTGGTTTGAGGCACTGTTGTACGTGTAAACCTGGCCGTTGGCGGGCGCCGCCGTCGAGAGCGGAATGCCATCAAGCCCCACCACCTTCTGGTGAGAGGTATCAACTCCCTGAATGTCAGTGCCGAAGGTGGTGCTGCAGCCGGAAACGCAATTCACGTGGATGGCGTTGTTGGCCGAATCGAAGATCGAGCTAAAAACCTGATTGGCATCTCCGGGAGTATGCACGCCTTGCTGCCCGGCACTGTTCTCGATCCGCAGCCAGTTGTTCGACGAATCGTAGGCGCGCCGCGAAACAGCGTTGATGTCCACCGGGCCGCCGATCCGCGCCTGCGGCGCAGCGAGTACACTGAATCCCGCTCCCGCGCTGTAGCGGATCAAAAAACGCGGAAGTGCAAATCCGAAGCTCGGGTCAAGGGCCAAAGGTTCTGCGGATTCTGCCGCCGGGCCTGGAATCGGGTCCGCCGGAATGACGGGTCCGGCACCGCCGGGAATGGCGCCCAGCACTGAAGCGTGGGCGTCGCCGGGCATTGCGGTCCACATCAAGCAGCCTATTAAGGCGATTGAGCATGCTCCGCGCCGCCAGCGATTCCAGAGCCCGGATTGCCACCTCGCGGTCAAATGCACAAGGCTAGTCCCGGCCCATCTGGAGCTCCCGCGGTGACGAACCTGCAGGGCGCGGGTGGCTACACCGGCCTTGAATCCATCACCTGGACCGCAAAGTCCCGCGTCCGATCCACGATCATGGTTTCTAGTGCTTGCTGTCGTGCGCGTTTCCGGCCTCATCTTCGCCTCTCCCAATCGTCCCCGCACTTCCATCGCGTCAAGCTGCCGCGATCCCTGGGCTCCCGCCGCTCTGTGCTGCCAGGCGCCCGGGCGGCGGCCTGCATCGATCAGCCGTTATCCTTCACGAGCCGCCAGGAACGCGTGTTTTGTAAGCTACACAGCTAGCCTCCCGCCATTGAGAGTGCTATTACTATGCCGTATGTAATCTCAGTGTAATGGGACAAAATGAGACAATGGGTTAGGGAGAGACAAAAGAGACGGTTTTTCTAATCGCTATGGTTCAGAGAGTTGCCGACCGTGTGCGCGGTACGTTTAGCGAGTGTGTACAGTTTTGACACACTGTATTACTCTCGCGGGGTAGAATTTCCCATTCTGTGTGGAGCAGCAGCATTCGCACCGCCTTGCGAGTCCGGTAACGAGTGCTCATAATTCAGTCATGCGAGCCTTGCCTTAAAACAAGGTTCAAAGCGCAGTTAATCCGGAGATCTCGCATGTGCAGGAATATCAGGCCCCTCTTTAATTTCGATCCGCCCGTCACCCCGGAAGAGATTCGCAACGCTTCCCTCCAGTTCGTCAGAAAGATCAGCGGCTTCACTAAACCGTCCAAGGCAAATGAAGCTCCGTTCCTGGCTGCAGTCGATGCCATAGCGAGCGCTTCAGGCCGTCTTATCGATTCGCTCCAAACCAACGCACCGCCGAAGGATCGGGATGAAGAGGCGGCGAAGGCCAAGGCTCGTGCCGCAGAGCGTTTCCGCGCGTGAGCCGACCGACGATCACCTCGCGGCGCGTTTGTCAAAGGTATGTCAATTTCTTGTCGCCCAGCCCTGGTGAAGAGCTCACCAGCAACGTTTTGCCCTGATGGTAGCCTCGACAATTTAGCCTTCAGCCCCTGTCCCCGGCCCCTGCCGGAGCCAGCCGAGCAGGCGCTGCTTGCGCTCGAAAGCCTTCTTGGCTTCGTCCCTCAACCGCGAAATCAGCTTGTAACGGGACTTCGTGAACCAGAGCACCTTATGAGGGACGCAGCCATACTTCTCCTTATAGTTCCCTTCCCCGCCCCAATCGTGGACTTCGACGCCCCGGCGCTTCCAGTAGCGCATGGCGTACCAGTGAAGGGCTTCATTGGGACGCAGCGCCTGACCGGTGCGGAAGCTGGCGTTGCCCCAGAACTCGGAGAACTTGTTAAAGCCCGGGAAGATTCCGGTGGCGATGCAGTGACCTTCAGGATCACGGGCTCGCAGCAGCAAAAGGCGTCCGGTGGGCTCGAGATGCTTGATGAGAGCGCGCACACGTTCGACCTCGTAGGTGGGGACCAGGCCCTGTTTGGCAAAAACGTCCTTCAGTTGTTCGTAGTACTCGTCGGCGAATCCGAGGTCGTGAGCTTCTTCGATGGTGACGCCGCTCTTCTCGGCCTTGCGGATGCAGCGGCGGCAGGCGCTCTCCATGCCGTTGAAGATATCTTCCTCAGAACGCGTCAGGTCTGTGCGATAGGAGGCGTAGTGCTCCTCCGTGAAGCCTAACGAGTTGCCGTCCTCGACTGTAAAGTAAGGGTCGGAAACCTCCAGGTGCACGCATTTGAGCTCGCCGAACGCCAGCTGTTCCACCGCCGCGAGCGCCGCCGACCGCGAGGCGCCGGGAAGAAGATTAAAACCGATGTAGGGCGTGGTCCAACCCGGGAAAGAACTGCCGAGGATTTTCAAACCGCAGCGGCTAAAGACCAGCCCACTGAAGTAGCCTACCCTAGACCCGCCTTCCCGCACTTCGACCACCACGGGCGCGGCCTTCTGGCTCTCCGCGATGAAGGCCAGCCATTCGCGCGTCTGAAAGACGGTGCGGTCCGCGCAGCGGTCCAAAAGCTGCCAGTCGACGTCAGCGAGATCGATGACGTTGCATTTCATTCCGGGGATTCTCGCTTCCCTGATGACCACTGACGCGCAGCGGCACAGAGAGACAGGCGAAAGGACCGATTCAAGGGCAAAGGCGATGAATACTGCTACTGTCCGGCGTCTTGGTGGGGGCCGGCTTACACAGTTTTCGCCATTTCGCTGTTCTTCGCGCTTCGGTGTCTCTGTGGTTCAGCCTTGATTCTTTCAGCGCCGGTCTCCCCGCAGCGCACGCGCAGCGGATTCTAGTCTCCTGTCCCAGTGGTTCGTGATATAAGTCGATAGGGTCGGCCACCGGGCAAAGCGAGCAATGCTCGTAGATTGATCACCGTGACTTAGCTCACCTACTTCTGGGACAGCAGACTAGCTACTTATCAATTAAAATGGCGGAATAATTCACAGCGAACCGCGAAATCCGTGTGTGGACCTTCGCCCACTGCTTCGCCTCATGATACGCGCCGTAGACGAAACGCATGCGCGCCACCGCGAGCCGGTGATTCGCAGCCGCCGATGGATTCGCGAGCGAGTAGCCGAGCTCGTGCAGGTAGTTACCCACCAGGCCTTCGAACCACGCCAACTGTTGCGGCGGGAAGGCGCTCTTCCAGCGGCCGACGGGCGCGAACTCGCCGCGCGCCAGATCATCCTGAAAAGCAGTCAAGGGTCGCTTTACCGAGCCGATTCGCACCTGTCGTATGCGGTCGTAATCCAGATCGCGTCCAATGAACCGGCCGACCCGCGCCAGAGTCTCTCGCGGCTCGTTCACCAGTGCCTCGTAGCGGATCTCCAGGTACTGTCCGCCGAGTTGCGCACCGAGCCTTCTGCCCTTGCGAACGATCCATTCCCAGTACAGGCCGGCGGCGAGCAGCGAGTTGCGCTTGTCCCAGGGAAGCGGCCGGCTCCAGCCGCGTTTATCCAGCGACAAGGCAACGTCCCGGCCATCCCGGATGATGTGGATGAACCGGGCCTCGGGGAAGTCCGCCCGGATTCGGAGTATGTGCGGCACGTTGGTGGGCGTGGAATCAATCCAGCGATCCACATTCTGCTTGCGAGCCGTCTCGTCCATGACGATCCGAAGGAAATCGCCGGCGCTGCGGCATTCGGCAAGCACTTTGGATTCGATCTCGGCGGCCTCCAGTCCGGACGCCGAGAAGGCCTTGCTGCGCAGCCACTCCCGCATCATCGTCTTCTTATGCCGCCAGACGCCGAGGTCGCCGTAGATCGGCTCCAGTACGTCATAGACGTTCATCTGAGTACGGAATTGCGCGAAGCCGCCGGCGGAGAGAAGTAGATGGTACAGGTAGCTGGTGCCCGAGCGCGGAGAGCCCAAGATGAAGACGGGCGGCTTGATGGGCGTGTTCCCGGAGGAGACGGACCTTGCAGCAGCGTCTGTGGTTGCGGCAGATGTGAGCGGCGAACTGGCGCCTTGCCCGGTCGCTCCGGAGTGCGACTCTTCGCTCCGCCGCTGTTCTTTACCCGGTATGATGCCTTCGGATCCTGGTTCCCGAGTCATGGCCCTTACCAACAGATTCCGCGATACCGGTCCGAGCGCTGCGGACGGTGGGCACTCTCGAGGTTCACCAGGTCAATCACATGTTGCTGGGGACTGAGGGATGCCCTCAACTGTTCCTGATCGACAGATTTTGTCCCGATGATTACCACCTCGGCGTCTTGCACCACCTTGCCGAAGTCGGTTGAAAGCAGCGACCCGATGTGGGGAATGACGTTCTCGATATACTGCCGGTTGGAGCCGGTGATTTGTCCCATCGAAACCTTGGGGTCCCAGACCCGCACTTGCCAGCCCTCGCCGAGCAGGCGCTTGATCAACTGCACCTGCGGACTCTCCCGCAGATCGTCGGTACCGGGCTTGAAACTGAGACCGAGCATCCCCACTTTGCGTTTGCCGGTCGCGAGCACCGCCGCCACCGCGCGCTCCAGGTGCTCGGCGTTGCTTGGCAAAATCGATTCCAGCAGAGGCAGGTGCAGGTCCAATTCTTTGGCGCGATGGGCGAGAGCACGGAGGTCTTTGGGCAGGCACGAGCCGCCAAAAGCGAAGCCGGGCGAAAGATACGCCGGCGAAATGTTCAGCCGCCTGTCGGACGTGAAGATTCGAGTGACCGCCTCCGTGTCGGCGTCAAGATGTTTGCACAAGGTGCCGACTTCGTTGGCGAAGCCCACTTTCAGGGCGTGAAAAGCGTTGCAGACGTACTTCACCATTTCGGCGACTGGAGTCGCAGTCTCGAACAACTCGCCAGGAGTGTCCCGATAGAGTTCGCGGACGTGAGTGAGATCCTCCGTTGTCCGCGCTCCCAGAACCGTGTAGGGAGGCGAAAGAAAATCGTCGACGGCGCTCCCCTCCCGCATGAACTCAGGGTTATAGCACACCGCCAAGCCGGTGGCGGTCCGTCGTCCGCTCGCCTTTTCAAGAGCTGGAATTACGAGCGACTCCGTGCTTCCGGGGAGCATGGTACTGCGCAGGACCACGGTGTGCCGGGACTGCTTGTGCTTGAGAGCTTCGCCGATCTGGACGGCCACGCGTTCCACATGGCCCAGATCGAGCTTGCCGCCGCGCAGGCTCGGAGTGCCGACCGATACGAAGGAAACCTCGGATTCGGCGACCGCCTGCTGGACGTTGCAAGTGGCGCGCAATCGGCCAGATTCGCGCCCGGCGGCCACCAACTCGCTCATCTGGGCTTCGACGATGGGGCTGCGGCCCGCCTCGATCATCTCCACTTTCGGAAGGCTCACGTCCACGCCGATCACGTGGTGGCCCATGCGAGCGAAGCACGCGGCGGTTACGGAACCCACGTAGCCCATGCCGAACACGCTGATCGAACTCAATCGAATCGACTCCCTTTAGCAGTTTGCTGGAGAACGCCTGGACAGGTCGCGAGCGGCACAGCCAGCCGTTCATCGGCTCGCTCAAGCAAACCGCCCGGCCCGCCACGTCAATTGGGGATGTACGATCCCAGAATGGGCAGCAGGTGCTCGGTGAAATCCACCGCCCGCTGCTTGGCCTTATCGATGCCCTCGAAGCCTGCCACGGGCGTAATCACTCTGACCAGGGAGCCGTCCGTCCGGTTCAATCGCATGGCGTCCCACACCTGGTACAGCTTGGCTCGATATTCGTCGGCCAGTACGCGGCCGTGCGCCTGATACCAGTAGAGCGCCACCTGCCGCTCTTCGCCCTTGGCGATCACCCAATAGTTCACGGTGACGCTCCTGCCGTCGGGGCCGGTCAATTGCAGCAGCGAGCTCTCGGTCGGCTCCCAGCCGGCGCCGGGAAGGCAGTGCCTGGGAGAATGGATGGTATCGCCCGCACGCTGGCTAGGGAAGTAGGCCAGAAATAGATCGACCTGCGGTTGCGCCGGGCGCTGGTAAATCCGCTCCAGGAACTCACCCGGACCGAGCACTTGCAGCGTGTCTTGACTGAACGGCAAAGCCTCGCCGCCTCGCCAGTCCCCGAGGTCGCGGGGAAAGTCGGTCACCTGGAGGTGCGGCGGCGAGGGCCAGTCCTGCCCGCGGCCGTGCAGGTAAATCGCTGTGGAACCGATCAGGGCTGCCGCCACCCCGAAACGCAGCCACGACTGTCCGTCCGTCTTCATTCGTGTCTCCTGTGCCAGCGGCGCGCCCCGGCCCGCAAAAGCCGGTGCACGGTAAAGAGCATCAGCAGCGAGAGGACGAAAATCACCCAACCAGAAAACTCGTGAAAAAAGCCCTCCGCTTTGTCAGGACTCCAATAGCTTCCGGCCAGACCCGTACCCATGATGCGCAGGGCGTTGGCCGCAATGGCGATAGGTACGGCCGAAGCCACCAGCAGAACCCGGATCACTTTGTCTTTCTCCAGCAAATAGCAGTAGATGATCGCCAGGGTAATGAGCGAGACCAGCGAACGGATGCCGCTGCAGGCTTCCACCACCTCCAGCGTGATGGCCGGCAACTGAATCACATTGCCTTCGCGCAACACCGGAACGCCCACAAGGCGAAGGAGCGACGACCCTAAGTTTGACGCCAGGAACTGCAGGGGCAGGGTGATCTCATTCAGGATCAAGGTGGGAATGGGCACCATCAGGAACAGGAAGGCCCAGGGGAAGATCAAGGCACGAAACTGGGACCGGCCCAGGAAAAAAATGATAAGTCCGGCCAGCAGAAAAATGAACGAAGAGCGTGAGAGAAATAACTCGGCGCCAAAGGTTCCTAGCAGCAGGATACCGACTGCGCCCAGCATTACCGCGAGACCCCACCAGGAAGGCTTCGGGGGCAACGCGGCCACAGCTCCCCGCCGTTCCCAGGCGAGATACGCGCTCAGTAGGGGAACAAAAAATCCATGCGAGAAATTCGGATCGTTCCACCATTGCCGCACCAGGGCCGCAAAGATGTCTTTGTAGAGGAGTGCGACAAGAACAGCCAGAGCCGCGGTGCCCCACCACCACATCGGACGGCTCACAGTCTCGCCCTCTGCAACCAGGACGCGTCCGGAATCGGCTATGGCGCTCATCAGGTGGATCGATTCTCGAAGAAGAGGGCCGGCTGGAACGCGCCAATCTCCGCGACACACGGCTTAAGAATAGCAGAAAGGCAGCGGCAGGCAGGAACCTGGCACGAATCCGGGGTAAACGCCAGGGGGCCGCCTTTTGGCGTGCGCCATAAGGGCTTGTGAATCCATCGACGTTCGGCTCCTCAAGAGAGCGTGTACTCCAGCTCGTAGGAGTGCTTTCCTTGATCGATCTTGATGGTCATCCAGCCGGAGAGACCCGCCAGTTGATCTGTGCCGGAGTCCGGCACCACGGCGACCGTCATCTGCGGCGTGCCGCGTGTCATGCTGCCGCTATGCTGGAGAACGAAGCTGCCGCTGCGTCCATGCAACGTACCATTCACTCGCTCCATGGCGACGTAGCCGGCCGAGCCCTTCACGCTCGTGCCGGCCGTCAGCATCTGGCCCTTGCTGCCGGCTTCCAGATCGCCATGAAACTGTTTGTCGATTGACATCCTGCCCACCACGCCTGAATCATCGGTCCCCTCGGGACTCAGCCTCACTTCAAAGGTCCCGCTGGCACGATTTGTCATGATCACTCCATTTTTAGACCGCCGCCGCTGTAGCGCCGGGTCTGCGACCTGCGTCTTTCGCCGCTAGTAGAGCGGCGCTACAGAGAATGACTGTCACTGTATTTTGCAATCTCCACTGATCCGTGAAACCGATGGATCAGCTTTTCCTCGGCCGGTAGATGTCGGTAGCCTGGCCATAAAACACCTCGGCAGCTTCCATCAAGGTCTCGGAAAGCGTCGGATGAGGATGGATGGTCAGAGCCACGTCGGACGCGAGCGCCGCCATCTCGACGGCCAGCACGCCTTCTGCAATCAGATCGCCGGCGCCGATGCCCGTGATCCCCACGCCCAGCACGCGCTCACTTTCCGGATCGATCACGAGCTTGGTGACGCCGTCGTTGCGGTCAAGCGTTGTCGCGCGACCCGACGCGCCCCAGGGAAAGCGCGCCACTTTGACAGGACGGTTTTCCTGAGCAGCCTGAGTCTCCGTAAGCCCGCACCAAGCCACCTCCGGATCGGTGAACACCACGGCCGGAATGGCTCGCGGCTCAAACGCAACTTTCTTTCCGTGAATCGCTTCAACGGCCGTGCGGCCCTCGTGCGAGGCTTTGTGAGCCAGCATGGGCTCACCCGCGACGTCGCCGATGGCGTAGATTGTGGGTTCCGCCGTGCGCCGCTGGGGGTTGATCTTGATAAACCCGCGCGCGTCCTTCTCCACCCGCGTCTTCTCCAGGCCCTCGATACCTGACTTCGGTTTGCGTCCGACGGAGACCAGAACACGCTCATAGACGTGCTCCGCGCCATCCGCGGCGCCCTCAAACTTTACCTGGATTCCGCTCTTCCCTTCTTTCATCTCCGCCACTTTGGTGTTGAGCAGCACCTTGTGAAAGATCTTCTCGATGCGTTTGGCGAGTGGGGCCACCAGGTCGCGGTCTGCGCCCGGCAGAAGGCCATCGAGCATCTCCACCACTTCCACTTGGGTGCCGAGGGCCGCATAGACAGTGCCCAATTCGAGCCCGATATAGCCTCCGCCCACCACGAGCATTGTTCGGGGTACGTCGGCAAGGTCCAGCGCTCCGGTCGAATCGATAATTCGCGGGCTCTGGGGGAGGCCCGGCAGCATGGCCGGAAACGAACCCGTGGCCAGGATCGCGTGCTCGAAATTCACACGACGCTCCGCCGAACCATCCGACACAATGCTGATGGTCTTGGCATCCAGCAGCGATGCCTTTCCGCGAATATACTCCACCTTGCGCTGCTTCGAGATCTGTCCGAGGCCGCCGGTCAGCTTGCCGATCACCTCGTCCTTCCAGGCGCGCAGGCGATTGACATCGATCTTGGGCTGCTGAAACTCAATTCCGAAGTGGGCCGCCTCCTTCGCTTCGCTCAGCACACGCGCGGCGTGAAGCAGCGCCTTGGAAGGAATGCAGCCCCGATAGAGGCAGATGCCCCCCGGATTCACTTCCCCATCCACCAACGCGACCTTCATGCCCAGGTCGGCTGCCAAAAAAGCGGACGCGTAGCCGCCCGGCCCGCCTCCGATCACCGCCAGTTGAGTTGTGGTCGCTTGCTCAGACATGAATCTGGAATCCTCCTCCGCAACAGCGATGAAGCGGCACGGAAAGCTCTCTCAATTTGTCATTCAGCCTTCAAACGACACCAGCAGGAGCTGCTCCAGCGCCTCCGCAACCCAGCGAAGGAAACGGGCTGCGTCCGCGCCGTCGATCAGGCGATGGTCATATGAGAGCGAAAGCGGCAGCATCAGTCGAGGTTGGAACTGGTTGTCAATATAAACCGGCTGCAGGCTGGAGCGCGACATGCCTAGAATCGCGACCTCGGGCCAGTTCACGATCGGGGTGAAGGCCGTGCCGCCAATGCCGCCTAGGTTGGTGATGGTGAAGACCCCGCCTTCCATGTCCTCGGGAGCCAGCTTGCGAGTGCGCGCTTTTTCCGCCGCCTCCGCTAGCTCGATGGAGAGTTGCAGGATATTCTTGCGATCCACGTCGCGAATCACGGGAACCAGCAGCCCGCGATCGGTGTCGACGGCTACTCCGATGTGGAAATACTTCTTGTAGAGAATTTCTTCGCGAGCTGGATCGATGCTGGCCGCGAACTTGGGAAACAACTTTAAAGCCGAGGCCGCCACCTTCAAAGCGAAGGCCGTAACCGTTGGCTTGGCCCCGCGCGCCTCCGCCTTCGTGCTGTACTGCTTGCGGAACTGCTCCAGTTGAGTGATGTCCGCTTTGTCGTGCTGAGTGACGTGCGGAATCGTGGTCCAGGCGTGCGCCATGCGGGCGGCTGTGGAACGGCGCACAGCGCGCATGGGCTCGCGCTCCACCGCGCCCCAGCGCGTGAAATCCGGCATTGGCATCGTCGCGCCTGCCGCTCTCGTACCAGCACCTTGGCTGAGACCCCGAACGTGCGACTTGACGTCTTCGGCGGAGATCCGACCGGCAGGACCCGTGCCGGTCACCTGAGCAATGTCGACTCCCAACTCGCGAGCCATGCGGCGCACGGATGGGGCGGCAGGAACGAGTGTCTTGATGGCAGGCTCGGCCGCCAATGCCCTCGGGACTTCTTCGGCCGGAATGGGCGGAACTGTCACCGTTCCCCCGCGACCCGCCCGTTCCGCCGACGGCACCTCTGGAACGGTTGTCGCTGACAGAGGTGAGGCAGGCTTTTCGCCAGCCTCTGCACTCGGCTGAGCCGGAGCAGAAGACGCAGCCGATTGACTACTGTGAGCCGCATCTGCCCCGGCCTTTGCAGGGCCAGCCGCGGCGTCGCCTTCGACAGTCAAGATCAATTGTCCGACTTTGACTTTTTCACCGGCTTTAACGTGAATCTCTTTCACCCTGCCGGCCACCGAAGACGGCACCTCTAGAGTCGCCTTTTCCGTCTCCAGTTCGACGACCGGCTGCTCTTTCCGGATCAGGTCGCCGACCGCAACCAATACCTTGAGGAGATCGCCCTTTTCGATGTTTTCTCCAAGCTCGGGCAGTCTGAACTCGGCATCACCCCCCGGCGCGGCCAGCGGCTCTTCCGCGGATCGGCTCGTTTCTGCCGCCGTCGTTAGGGCGCTGGGCCGTCCGCCCGTTTCGGGCTCGAGGGACCCGGCCTCTGGCTCCGTCCCGTTGGTACTAGCCTTCGTTTTGCGAGATTTCGTCTCTGTCGCGGGCCTGGCACCGGCTTGATCACCGTCGGTCACCGTGAGGATCACTTGCCCTACCTTTACCTGCTCTCCCGCCTTGACGTTGACTGACTCCACCTTGCCGCCGACAGAAGAAGGCACCTCAAGCGTGGCCTTTTCGGTTTCGAGTTCGATTACCGGCTGGTCCTTGCTGATCTCATCCCCAACCGAAACCAGCACTTTGAGAAGATCGCCCTTCTCGATGTTTTCACCAAGCTCGGGAAGTCTGAATTCAGTCGACATGACCCACCAGAAAGGCAGTGGCTGGTTGTTAGTGGTTAGCCCTCACCACGAGCCACTGTTATGAAGTAACCGGATTGGCCTTCTCCGGGTTAATTTGAAGCTCCTTGAGGGCGTTCTCCACCAGCTTTGGCTGCACCTTTCCTTCGCGAGCCAAGGCTCCAAGCGTGGCGACCGTAATGAAGCGGGAGTCGACCTCAAAAAAGTCGCGCAAAGCGGCCCGGCCCTCGCTGCGGCCGAAGCCGTCGGTCCCCAAAGAAACCAGCGGCCTCGGACACCAGCGCGCGATTGAATCGGGCAGCGCTTTTACGTAGTCGCTGGCCGCTACCAGAACGCCTGGCGCTTCCGCGAGGCACGAGGTGACAAAAGGCACGCGCGGCGTGGCGTCCGGGTGCAACATGTTCCAGCGCTCGGCATCGTGGCCGTCGCGATAGAGCTGCTTGTAACTGGTCAGGCTCCAGACGTCGGCCGCGACTCCGTACTTTTCCTCAAGCAACACCTGCGCCTTGAGCGCTTCATTGAGAATCGAGCCACTGCCGAGCAGTTGTGCCCGCAGCTTGGCCTTGCGATTATTCGAGGCTTTGAACCGGTAGAGCCCTTTCAAAATGCCTTCCTGCACGCCGGGTTCGCCCGGCATGGCAGGCTGGACGTAGGTTTCGTTCATCAAGGTCAAGTAGTAGAAAATGCTCTCGCCATCGTGATACATCCGCCGGATGCCGTCGCGAATGATCACTGCGATCTCGAAGGCAAAAGCGGGATCATACGCCAGCAGGTTCGGGATCGGATAGGCGAGAAGGTGGCTGTTACCGTCCTGATGCTGAAGACCTTCGCCAGCCAGCGTCGTGCGTCCCGCCGTACCGCCCAGCAGGAATCCGCGGCAGCGTGAGTCCGCCGCAGCCCAAATCAGGTCGCCGACGCGCTGGAATCCAAACATCGAGTAGAAGATGAAGAACGGGATCGTATTCACCGCGTGGGTGGCGTAAGCCGTGCCGGCCGCGATAAACGACGATATGCTGCCGGCCTCCGTGATGCCCTCTTCCAGAATTTGTCCGTCCTTGGCTTCCTTGTAGTAGAGCAGCGTGTCACGGTCCACCGGATCATAAAGCTGGCCCACGTGCGAATAGATGCCCACCTCGCGGAACAGCGACTCCATGCCAAACGTCCGCGCCTCATCCGGAATGATGGGCACGATCAGTCTGCCGAGGCCTGGATCGCGAAGCAGTTTGGCCAGCAGCCGTACAAAGGCCATGGTGGTGGAGACTTCGCGGTTGTCGGTGCCGCGATACAGCTCTTCGAATGGCGCGTCGGGCGGAACATTCAGGGGCTCCACGCGGACCACCCGGCTCGGCATGTGCCCGCCCAATTCCTGGCGGCGCTGCTGCATATACTGGATCTCGGGGCTGGAATCGGCTGGCCGGTAAAAAGGCGCGCCAGCCACCTCTTCGTCGGACAGAGGAATACCGAAGCGGCTGCGGAAGAATTTCAACTCGGCTTCATTGAGTTTCTTCTGCTGGTGAGTGATGTTCTTGCCTTCGCCCGCCTCGCCGAGCCCGTAACCCTTAATTGTGCGCGCCAGAATCACGGTGGGTGTTCCGACATTCTCACAGGCGGCCTTATAGGCAGCGTAGACCTTCTGCGGATCGTGACCACCCAGTCGCAGTCGTGCGAGTTGCTCATCCGAGTAGTTCTTGACCATCTCAAGCATCTTGGGATGCTTGCCGAAGAAGTGCTTCCGCGCGTAGGCGCCGGATTCCACTGTGAACTTCTGGCGCTCACCGTCAACGACCTCGCCCATCCGTGACGCCAGCAGGCCTTCGTCATCTTTGGCCAGCAGCGGGTCCCAATCGCTTCCCCAAAGCACCTTGATCACGTTCCAGCCGGCCCCGCGGAACACTCCCTCCAACTCCTGCACGATGTTCCCGTTGCCGCGCACCGGACCATCCAGGCGCTGCAGGTTGCAACTGATCACGAATATGAGATTGTCGAGCTTCTCGCGCGCCGCCAGCGAAACCGCCCCCAGGGATTCGGGCTCGTCCATTTCGCCGTCGCCGAGAAAAGCCCACACCCTGGAGCCGGTGGCGTTCTTGAGCTTACGGTCCTCAAGGTATCGGCCAAAGCGCGCCTGATAGATCGCCATGATGGGAGCGAGACCCATCGAGACGGTCGGGTATTCCCAGAAATCGGGCATCAGCCAGGGATGCGGATACGACGAAAGGCCGCCGCCCGGACGTGCCTCACGGCGGAAATTTTGCAGGCGCTCCTGCGGCAGGCGCCCTTCCAGAAATGCGCGCGCATAAATGCCGGGCGAGGCGTGTCCCTGGAAGTAGACCACGTCGCCGTCATTACCCTCGCTCTTGCCGCGCAGGAAGTGGTTGAAAGCAACCTCAAACAGGGTGGCCTGCGAAGCAAAGGTGGAAATATGCCCGCCAATTCCGCTCTCTTCGCGATTGGCGCGCACCACCATCGCCATCGCATTCCAACGGATCAGGCTCTTGATCCGGCGCTCGATCTCGCGGCTGCCAGGGTACGGAGGCTCTTGTTCGGCCGGGATGGTGTTGAGGTACGGCGTCGTCGCTCGATAGGGCAACTGGACGCCGGCTTCCGCGGCGTGCAGCCGCAGCTTTTGCAGGATCTGACCCGCGCGCTCCGGACCGCCGTCCTTGTACAGCACGTAGTCGAGCGACTCCAGCCACTCCTGCGCCTCAATGTCCACGCCTTGAAGTTCCTGATTGTCAGTCTGGCTCATACGAATTTCCTTCTCGCAATCGATGTACTACTGTGCCTGCCTTCGGCATGCCGGGCCCCTCACAGCGCGATCTCAGCTAGCGCGACCGGGACGATTGGCAGGTCATTCGTCCCGGAGAGGCGGATGCTGCACGCCGACTCGCGAGGCAGCGGAGCACGGCACGCATTTGCTTTGCAGTCGCTCAACTCGATGATAGCATCCTTCTTTAGGCACGGACTATCGGCTGCCATGATTCGCAAGCAAGAGCAGGCGGGCATAGGGTACTCGATCCCGCCGGATTAGTCTTGCCCGCCGCTTATCGATGTCTGTGTACTGCTCTATGGCATCAAGACTCAAGCTTCAAGACCTCAACGCCGCTTACGCCGCCGAACTGTACGATGAGTACCGGCGCGATCCCGCTTCGGTAGACTCTTCCACCCGCGCCTTTTTCGAGCAGCATGGACCACCGCCCGGGGCCGGGATTCCGGAGGGAATCGCCGCTGCCGCGGCGGCTCCCGGCGCTCGCATCGACAAAGTAGTTGGGGCGGTGAATCTCGCCGAGTCCATCCGGAAGTTCGGACACTTTGCGGCCCAGCTCGATCCGCTAGGCAGTCCGCCGCCCGGTGATCCGTCACTGCAGCCTGAATATCACGGGGTGACAGAACAGGATTTGCGGGAACTGCCGGCTTCGCTGATCGTGGGCACAATTGCGGACGGCAAATCGAATGCCTGGGAAGTGATCGAGGCTCTGCGTGGCGTCTACTCGGCCGCCACCGGCTTTGACTACGCGCACCTCCGCGATCCAGAGGAGCGCCGATGGCTGCTGGTCGCTACCGAGTCGGGACTCTTCCGGCCCCCTGCGGATCCCATCGACGAGATCGCACTTCTCGACCGCATTACACAGGAAGGGGCATTCGAACTCTTTATTCATCGCGCCTTTCCTGGCAAGACGCGATTCTCGATCGAAGGCCTGGGCATTCTCATTCCCGTTCTCGACGAGATCATCCGGCGCGCGGCGGAGGCGAAGTTTCGCAATATTCTTATCGGCATGGCTCACCGCGGCCGGCTGAACGTCCTGGCGCACGTGCTCAACAAACCCTACGAGCAGATCCTGGCCGAATTCAAGGATCCTGTTCGTGCCGCTCTCGCTCGAGGCGATCTGGGGTGGACGGGCGACGTCAAATATCACTCTGGCGCGGTTCGCCAACTAAGCGAAGGCGAGACGGGTACTCTCCGAGTCGTGCTGGCGCCCAATCCATCGCACCTGGAAATAGTGAATCCGGTTGTAGAGGGTGCAGCACGGGCGGCGGGCACGACGGCCGGTCAGCCGGGGGCTCCGCATTTCGATCCCACGCGCACACTTCCAATCCTGATTCACGGTGACGCAGCATTTCCGGCGCAAGGCGTGGTGGCTGAGACCCTCAATCTTTATCGCTTGCAGGGCTACAACACCGGCGGCACGCTGCATATCATCTCCAACAACCAGCTCGGTTTCACCACTGAGCCTGGTGACGGCCGCAGCACGCCGTTCTCAAGCGACCTGGCGCGCGGATTTCGAATCCCCATTGCCCGCGTCAATGCCGATCATCCCGAAGCGTGCATTGAGGCCGCCCGCCTGGCCCTTGCCTACCGCGACCGTTTCCAGAAGGACTTCGTTATCGATCTCATCGGCTACCGGCGCTACGGCCACAACGAAGGCGATGATCCGAGCGTAACCCAGCCGGTACTCTACCGGAAGATCGCCGGCCATCGCACGGTGCGTCAGCTCTGGGCCCAAACCCTGATCGAGCGCGGTGTCATCGAGGACGGGTTCGCGGAGAGCCTGGTAAAGAAGCACTTCAGCCGTATCGAGAGCGTGATGGCTTCGCTTGATCCGGAGCATCAGCTTGTGGAACCACGCGCTGAAGAGCCTCCGCCTGGCGCCGCGCGGCACGCCGAAACCGCTTTTCCAGCGGAACGCCTGCGCGAACTCAATGAGGCGTTGCTAAGAGCGCCGGAAGGATTCATCGTAAACCGCAAGCTGGAGCGGCCGCGAGCGCGCCGCCGCGAAGCCCTCGACACGCTCGACGAGCGAACCATCGATTGGGCCACGGCCGAGGAACTCGCTCTGGCCTCGATTCTGGCGGACGGAGTGCCTATCCGTCTCACCGGCCAGGACACCGAGCGCGGCACCTTCAATCAGCGCCACGCCGTTCTCTTCGACGCCAACAGCGGTGCGCGATTCATCCCGCTGCAGTCATTGCCCCAGGCGAAGGCGTCCTTCGAAATTCACAACAGCCCTTTGAGCGAGAATGCGGCTCTCGGTTTTGAGTACGGATACAACGTGCAGGAGCCGGGGCGCCTCGTGATCTGGGAAGCGCAGTACGGCGATTTCTTCAACGGCGCGCAGACCGTAGTGGACGAGTTCATTCTCTCGGCGCGCGCCAAGTGGGGCCTCACGCCATCGCTGGTCATGCTGCTGCCCCACGGTCTCGAGGGTCAGGGGCCTGATCACGCCAGCGGCCGCCCCGAGCGATTTTTGCAGCTCGCCGCCGCCATCAACGTGCGTATCGCGAACTGCTCCACCGCGGCGCAATACTTTCATCTGTTGCGCCTGCAGGCTACCTTGCTTAAGACCGATCCGCTGCCGCTCATTATCTTCACGCCCAAAAGCCTGCTCCGGCATCCGCTGGTGGCTTCGTCGTTACGCGAACTGGCAGAGGGCCGTTTCCAGCGCGTGATTGACGATCCGGAGGCGGTTCGCGATCCCGACCGTATTCGCCGCCTGATTCTGGCGAGCGGTAAGATCACAGTGGAGCTTGCAGCCAGTCGTGATAAGAATCCGGCCGTCGCGGTGGCGCGCGTTGAGCAGCTTTATCCCTGGCCTGAAGCCGATCTGCGGCCCGTACTGGAATCCTATCCGCATCTCGAGGAGGTTGCCTGGATGCAGGAGGAGCCGAGTAATATGGGCGCTTGGGAGTTCTTGCAGCCGCAGCTCACGCGATTGATTAATGGACGCTGGCCGCTCAACTACATCGGACGGCCGCGCAGTTCGAGCCCTGCCGAAGGCTCCTCGAGTTGGCACGCGGCCACGCAAGCGGCGCTGATTCATCAAGCGTATGATCTTGCCGAGTTGCCTGCCGACGAAGGAGTCTTACTGAAGAGGGGTTAGAGAATTCCCCGAATAGTGAGAGTGATCTCATTACCGCGGCCTTCACGCGACGGGTGGTTTGCTGAGGCAGAGTGGATAGCTATTAGGCAACGCAAGAGGTTTAGCCGATGGCGGCAACAATCGTAGTACCCGAACTTGGCGAATCCATCCTTGAGGCCACGGTCGGGCGCTGGCTCAAAAAGGAAGGCGATCCGGTCAGCGCTGGAGAGGTCCTGGTCACGCTCGAAACCGACAAGGTTGACCTCGAAGTAGGTGCGGAGCGAAGCGGGGTGCTGACTAGCATCGAGCGGCGCGAGGGCGAAGACGTAAAGATCGGCGACGTGTTGGGCGTTATCGGCGAAGCCGGCGCCGCGGCCAAATCACCGCAAGCAGAGCCGGAGAAGGCGGAAAGGCCTGCCGCCTCTGTAGCCGCCAAGCGTCCCGCCGCCCAAGCGGAGTCCCAGCCTACTCAGCCCGCGCCCGGCAAATCGCAGGAAGCGCCACAAGTTCGCAGCGCCGAACCTGCCTCCACGCCGACAGCTCGGCGGCTCGCACAGGAGCGCGGCGTTAACCTCAGCCAGGTGCTCCCTTCGGCCGGGGGTCGCGTCACCAAAGAGGATGTGAAGAGTTATCTCGACAGTGCCGGCACGGGCACGGAAGCAGCGGCCGGAGACAAACCGTCCACCGTCACGGCCGAGACTACCGCTACTCCGGCTCCTGCACTTCCCGCGCCCACCCCCGTAGCTTCACCTAAGACAACGCAAACACCGGCCTCAACGGGCGAACGTCTTGAAGAGCGGGTCCGGATGTCACGACGCCGCCAGACGATTGCGCGGCGGCTGGTGGAGGCCCAGAACACGGCGGCCACGCTCACCACTTTCAACGAAGTGGACATGAGCGCCGTGATGGAAATGCGAAAGCGGCACAAGGAGTCCTTCAGCGAGCACTACGGTGTCGGCCTCGGCATCTCGTCCTTCTTTGTGAAAGCGTGCGTTGCGGCCCTGCGCCAGTTTCCGCGAATCAACGCGGAGATTGACGGCGACGAGATCGTTTTGAAGCACTACTATGACATCGGCATCGCAGTGGGCGCGGCCGAGGGACTCGTAGTTCCGGTGCTTCGCGATGCCGACGGCCTTTCTTTTGCCGAAATCGAGAAAGGAATCAAGAAATTCGCCCAGCAAGCGCGCGATCGCGCGCTTTCGCTTGAGGACCTGCGGGGCGGCACCTTCACGATTACCAATGGAGGGGTCTTCGGATCGCTGATGAGCACGCCGATCCTGAACCCGCCGCAGGTGGCGATCCTCGGGCTACACAAAATCCAGGAACGGCCGGTGAGCCTGAATGGGCAGATCGTGGGCCGACCCATGATGTATGTAGCCCTGAGCTACGACCATCGCATTGTCGATGGGATGGAGGCGGTGCAGTTCCTGGTGCGGGTGAAGCAGTTCGTAGAAGATCCGGCGAGCTTGCTGCTGGAAGGCTGACCCTGCTGGATTTTGAACTGGGACGGCCTAAACATGGAGCGTTCGACTCCGCAGAGCCTGGATCGCGCGCACATGACCCCGATTGAAATTGTCCGGCAATTCGTCGCGGCGATCAACGCCCACGATGTGGACGCGATCGTCGAATGTATGGCGCCCGAGCACTTCTTTATGGACTCCCTGGGAAACGGATTTCCCGGAACCGCGATGCGGACGGGGTGGCAACAGTATTTTAAGATGGTCCCCGACTACTGGATCAAAGTAGAGGAAGAGGTCTCAAAGGGCGACGAAGTGATTCTGCTGGGCAAAGCGGGTGGAACCCATGTGCCTGGAGACGGCGTCCTGAAGGCGGAGAACAAGTGGGAGACTCCGGCAGCCTGGCGGGCGGTCGCGGCCGGCGGCAAAGTGACGGAGTGGCGAGCGTACTGCGACAACGAACCCATCCGCGAAAAGATGCGAGCGGCTGCCTCGCCGTGAAATCTAGACGATATAGCTAGTCGACGTAGTAGAAGAATGACGCGATTCCAAGCCACGACTTCGATTTCAGGAGACCACCGCACCATGAAGCGCAAACTACTCCTTGTTGTGATTTCCCTCGCGGTCGCCGTTTTCAGCGGCTGGGCGCAGTCACCCGCGACGCCAAGCACAGCCTCTCAGAAGACGGCGGCGCAAGTTCAGCCTTCAACTCCGCCACTTCCGATCGTCTCGCCGGAAGTGCACCCTGATCGCACCGTCACCTTCCGCTTTCGCGATCCGAACGCCAAGGACGTGGCGCTGAATCTTGAAGGCACCCCGAAGCCGCAGCCCATGGAAAAGGACGATCAGGGTGTTTGGAGCGTCACCACGCAGCCGCTCGAACCCGACTACTACGGCTATTCCTTTGAGGCTGACAGTGTGCATCTACTCGATCCTTCAAATACCTTGATGAAGCCGAATTTGCTCTCCCAATCCAACGAGGTCCACGTCCCGGGATCACCGCCGCCGGATTGGGAAACGACGGATGTGCCACACGGGATTATTCATCACCACTTCTATCATTCGGCGGTTGTGGGTGATGATCGGGACTATTATGTCTACACGCCGCCGGGCTACTACGACACTGCCAAACTGACGTCCTTGTATCCCACGTTCTACCTTCAGCACGGCTACAGCGACGGCGCCGATGGCTGGACCTCAGTGGGCCGGGCGAACTTCATCCTCGACAACCTGATTGCGCAGGGCAAGGTCAAACCCATGCTGATCGTGATGACACTTGGCTATGGCGCGCCGGAGGTGCTGCACCGCGGCCCCGGGGCCTTTCGTGACGCGAGTTTGATCCAGCGGAACATGGAGAGGTTCGGCCAGGCGCTAATTACGGAAGTGATCCCGCAGGTGGAGAAGTCTTACCGCGTGAAGGCTGACCGTGAGCATCGCGCATTGGCCGGCCTGTCCATGGGCGGCGCCGAATCGCTTTTTGTGGGGCTCAATCATCTCGACACCTTTGGCTGGATCGGATCCTTCAGCGCCGGTGGCCTCGGCGAGGACTACGGTACCGAGTTTCCAACTCTCAGTTCGACCGCTAACGCGCAGTTGCACATTCTGTGGATCGCCTGCGGCACCGAGGATCGGCTCCTCGGGCCCAATCGCAAGTTTCGGGAGTGGCTCACATCCAAAGGCGTCCAGCACACTGACATCGAAACGCCCGGCATGCACACCTGGATGGTTTGGCGCCGCAATCTCATCGCCTTCGCGCCTTTGCTGTTTCAGAATTCATCACGATAGTAGGGACGCGGAAAACGGATGTAGCGGGCTACCAACAAACGAACTCCGGAGCAGCGGATTTAGATTTCTATCCGAAGTGATTCGAACCCTCGATATCCGGTTCGCCGCCCAGATTCCGCTACGACTTGCTGTCCCGCTGGAGACCTACTAAGATTGTCGAATCCAAGGCGCAGATGCCTCAAGGGGGAGAGAGTTCGATGAGAAGCAGCAGGCCGTTTCGATATGAAAGAAGCGCACTGTTCATTGCTGGTCTTCTTCTCACTGCCGTCACCGCCCCGGCCCAAACGGTTACGGTATCAACCTGGCACAACGACAATCTTCGGGATGGCCAGAACACCCACGAAACCATTTTGACGACGTCGAACGTTAAGTCCACCACCTTCGGTAAGCTTTTTTCTTACACGGTGGACGGCGAGATCTACGCTCAGCCCTTGTACATTCCGAAGGTCAGCATTTCTGGCGGGACGCACAATGTGATCTACGTGGCGACAGAGAACGATAGCGTTTATGCCTTCGATGCCGATGGACTCTCGACGACACCCCTGTGGCAAAAGAGCCTTCTGCTTAATGGCGGTACGGCTGTGCCCTGCGGCAACACGGGCGCGTGTGCAGTAAACCCCATCGTGGGCATTACTGGCACTCCGGTGATCAATTCCAGCACGGGCACGCTCTACGTGGTGGCGTTTGACGAGGAAAGTGCGAACTACTTTTATCGGGTTCACGCCCTCGATATCACAACTGGCAATGAGAAGTTCGGCGGACCGGTCCTGATTCAAGCTTCGGTGTCGGGTACCGGCGTGGGAAGCGTGGGCGGCATAGTGACGTTTGCTCCCATCCACGAAATGCAAAGGCCGGGATTGCTGATGCTTGACGGATTGATCTTCATCGGTTTCGGGTCCTTTGGCGACGTCGATCCTTACCACGGTTGGGTGATGTCATACAACGCCGCAACGCTGGCGCAAGTCTCGGTCTTCAACACTTCGCCCAATGGCACGCGCGCAGCCGTTTGGGGCTCAGGCGGGGCGCTTTCCGGAGACTCTGCCGGCAACCTCTACGTAATGACTTCCAACGGCACCTTTGACGCCAGCACCGGCGGACTCGATTACGGGGACAGCTTCCTCAAGATGAACCCCAATAACCTCACCGTGACCGACTACTTCACCCCTGATAATCAGGCGACTCTTGAGACGGACGATCTCGACCTGGGTTCGGGCACCGGCCTGGTTCCCGCCAAACAGAGCGGCAGCTTTCCCGACGAGATCATCGGCGCGGGCAAGCAAGGATTGATATACCTTGTAGACGGCGACGCCCTGGGCGGCTACGATCCCAACGCCAACCACAACATTCAGACGGTGACCGGAGCAGCAGGCGGATATACAAACAGTGCGGCGTATTGGAACGGCGCCGTTTACTATTCGGGCGTAAAGGACTTTCTGAGCCGCTACACTCTAAAGAGCGGCAAGCTTTCCACCGCGCCCGTTTCGAAAGCCTCCAAGAAGTTCAACATTGGCAGCACACCGTCCATTTCGGCTAATGGATCGAGCAACGGAATTGTTTGGGCCATCGATGCGGGAGGCGGACTTGGCTCAATCCCCGCCGTGCTGCACGCCTACAATGCCGGCAACGTCTCGACCGAACTTTACAACACGAGCCAGGCAGGCTCGCGGGATACCCCAGGGGCTGGTATTAAGTTCTCAACTCCAACCATCGCCAATGGGAAGGTATATATCGGCACCTTTACGGAGCTTGACGTGTACGGTCTGCTCTGAAGCCGGCGTTCGCCTATGACTCCACGAGATCCGACTGAATGTCCGGAATCATCGGATACATTGGCAACAAGCGCGTAGTTCCAGTTCTGCTCGACGGATTGGAGCGGCTCCAGTACCGGGGCTACGACTCCGCCGGGCTGGCGGTCGTGAAAGACGGCCAGCTCGAGGTGCGTCGCGCTTCGGGCAAACTCCGGAACCTGCGCGAGGCAATCCGCCTGAATCCCCTCGACGGCAACTACGGAATCGGGCACACGCGCTGGGCTACACACGGTCCGCCTACCGAAGAGAACGCACATCCGCATGTGGACTGCAACGGTATAGTAGCGGTGGTTCACAACGGCGTGATCGAAAACGACCGCGATTTGAAGCAGGAGCTTGAATCCGAAGGCCACCGCTTCGTTACCGAAACCGACACTGAGGTGATCGCACACCTGATCGAGAAATACCTCAGCAGCACATCGACCGCCACGGGAAAGCCTGTTTCCCTGGAGCAGGCCGTGCTTGCCGCGGTGCGCCGCTTGCAAGGCGTCTTCGCGCTGGCCATCATCTCGACGCGCGACCCGAACGAGGTGGTTGCGGTACGCCAGGGCCCGCCGGCGGTAATCGGCCTGGGGCAGGACGAGTACTTGGTCGCGAGCGATGTGCCCGCGATTCTATATCACACGCGTGATCTGTTCTTCCTGGCTGACGGCAATCTCGCCGTGCTGACTCCGAACGGCGTCAAGCTCACAGACTTTGACGGCCGCCCCGTCACGCGGCGCGTACAGCACGTCACCTGGGAGCCGGTCCTGGCGGAAAAAGGTGGATTCCGCCATTTCATGCACAAGGAGATCTACGAACAGCCGCGAGCGGTTCGCGACACCTGCCTCGGCCGCATCTCGCCCGACACCGGGCAGGTGTTCCTCGACGAGATGGACATCGCCGAGGACGAATTTCGCGCCTTCGCCGGCATGACCCTTGTGGCCGCAGGCAGCTCGCGCCATGCGGCCTTGGCGGGCAAGATCATGATCGAGCGGCTGGCGCACCTGCGCACGGAGGTAGACTACGCCTCCGAATTTCGTTATCGCGATCCGCTCGTGGACGCCTCGACCTTAACGGTGCTGGTGACGCAATCGGGCGAGACGGCGGACACGGTGGCTGCGTTGCGAGAGGCTCGCGCGAAGGGCTCAAAGACACTCGCCATCTGCAATTCGCTCGGCAGCATGGTGCCACGCGAGGCAAACGGTGTGATCTACACGTACGCCGGGCCCGAGATCGGCATCGCCGCCACCAAGACTTTCACCGCTCAGCTCGTGGCGCTGTATATTTTCGGGCTTTATCTGGGCCAGACGCGCGGTATGCTCTCCATTGAAGAGACCTCGCCGCTTCTGGCTGACCTGGTGGCCTTGCCGCGCCAGCTCGAATCGGTGCTGCAGCGCGACGAAGAGATCGAGGAACTGGCGCGCGAATTTCATCGCGCCACGGACTTTCTGTTCCTCGGCCGCGGCGTCCACGTTCCGATCGCGATTGAGGCGGCGCTCAAGACAAAGAAAGTTTCGTATATTCACGCCGAGGGATACCCGGCCGCGGAAATGAAACACGGCCCCGGAGCTCTGATTACTGAGGGCCTGCCGGTGGTGGTGATTGCCACTGCTGATCCGCGCTCCGAAGAATCGCGAGTGCGCCATGCGCGCACCCTGGTGAACATCAAGGAAGCCAAGGCGCGCGGCGCCAGCATCATCGCGCTCGTTACCGAGGGCGATCAGGAAGCCACCGAGCTGGCCGACCACGTCATCAGCCTGCCGCCCACCAATGAACTGCTCTCCACGGTGCTGGAGGCGGCTCCCCTGCAGCTTCTGGCCTATCATCTCGGCGTGCTGCGTGGCTGCGACGTGGACCAGCCTCGGAACCTGGCAAAGTCGGTGACGGTGGAGTAGTCGATTGCGTTCTGGATCAGCGGCACATAACATTTGGCTCACGAGGACACGCGGATGAGGAACGGAGCGGGCATTGGCGTTTGCATCGTGATCTCGATCAGCTATTTTGCGTCGCGAGGTAACCAGGCCTTTGCCCAAGCCGCCGCAGCCTCCGCCCAACCTCTCGCCGTGACATCACCTGATGGTAACCTTGCCGTGAGCTTCAGCCTGAAAAGCCTTCCACCGCCCTACGCAGCCGGCGTCCGTCCGTACTACAAGGTCACCTTCGACAACCGCGACGTACTCGCTGATTCGCCGCTCGGATTGCAGTTTGACGGCACGCCTGCGCTCGACAGCAACCTGACCGTCACGGGCAGTTCGACCAGATCCGAGGATTCGTCCTGGGAAGACGCGATCAATGACAACCGCACCGTTCGCGATCGCTACAACGAGCTTACTGTCCACCTCAAAGAAGGCCCGAGCACGGAAACCGCGGGCCGGCAACTGGATATCATCTTCCGAGGTTATGATTCGGGCATCGCGTTTCGATACGTGCTGCCGCGCCAACCTGCCGTGCAGCACTTTGTCCTAAGCAACGAGGACACCGGCTTCTACTTCGCTCGGAAATCGGCCGCATTCGCCCTCGATCTCGGGAGCTTCACGACGGCGTACGAGGACGAATTCCGCAAGATCGATTTGGGCGAGGTCAGTCCAGGGGCCATCATCGGCATGCCTCTGCTTGTGCACATGGAAGCCGGGCCCTGGGTCGCGATCACCGAGGCTGACCTCGATGACTACGCGGGCATGTACATTACCGGTGCGCCTAAAGTGCCGAACGGCCTCGCCACAAGACTCTCGCCACTGACGGGCCGCCCTCATCAAGCCGTGGTGGCAACTGCGCCGAAATCGACACCATGGCGGCTGATCATGCTCAGCCAGCGCGCTGGAGGATTGATCGAGGCGCACGATCTGGTGCTCAACCTCAATCCGGCGAACGCGCTTGGTGACATTTCGTGGATCGAGCCTGGTAAGACAGCCTGGGATTGGTGGTCGGGCGATTACGCGACCGGGGTTGATTTCAAGCCCGGCATGAACACGGCGACGCTGGAGCACTATGTCCAGTTCGCCGCCGATCATCACCTCACCTACATGCTCATCGACGCGGGCTGGGCGCGTCATTCCGATGCCGAACATGGCTGGGAGACGGCGGACATCACCCACTGGAACGACAACGTCGATCTGCCAAACGTCATCGCCTTCGCCAGGCAGCGCGGCGTCAAGGTGCTGCTCTGGATGCATTGGAGATCGGTCAAGAAACAAATGGCCGAGGCTTTCCCGCTTTTTGAGAAGTGGGGCGTGTCAGGCATCAAGATCGATTTCATGAATCGCGATGACCAGGAGATGGTGAACTTCTATTACCAGATGACGCGTGAAGCCGCCAAACATCGCCTGGTGGTAGACTTTCACGGTGCCTTCAAACCCACCGGCATGCGCCGCACCTATCCCAATCAACTCACGCGCGAAGGCGTGCTCGGCATGGAATACAACAAGTGGAGCTATCGCGACACGCCCTACCATCACCTGATTCTGCCCTTCACCCGCATGCTGGCCGGCCCGCTCGATTACACGCCGGGCTGTTTCAACAACGCCGCCGAGGACCAGTTCGAGCCGCGCAACGTCAATCCCATGTGCCAGGCCACGCGTGCCGCACAGCTCGCCATGTACGTGGTGTATTTCAGTCCTTTACAGATGCTCTCCGATTATCCGGAGGACTACGACCACAGTCCGGGCATGGACTTCCTCGATCAGGTGCCGACGGCGTGGGACGAAACGCGGGTGCTGAACGGCGATCCGGGCGAGTACGTCACGATTGCGCGCCGCAAGGGCAAGACCTGGTATCTGGGAAGTATGACCGATTGGACCCCGCGCGACCTAGATCTCGACCTGGCATTCCTTGGATCCGGTCATTTTCATTGGAAGACTTACGCTGACGGTCCGAACGCGAACCAGAACGCGAAAGACCTAACCATCCGCGAGAGCACAATCGAAGCCACGGATGACGTCACGATCCACCTTGCCTCCGGTGGCGGTTGGGCTGCCGTCGTCACCCCGATTTCCGCCGGACCTTGAACGTCACCCCAAAAGACAATCACCGGGCGCAAACCTCATATGTTGCCCCGCTTCAGCTCTCCCATCAGGTAGTCACACGACCGCACCGCCAGCGTCATGATCGTCAAGGTTGGATTCTGGCAGGCGCTGGAGGTGAAGCCGGCACCGTCCATCACAAAAAGGTTCTTGACGTCGTGCGACTGCTGAAACTGGTTCAGCACGGACTTCTTGGGATCGTTTCCCATGCGCGCGATGCCCAGCTCGTGCACGGCGTAACCCGGCACGCGATCGGGAACGGCGAAAGTCTTGACGTTCTTGGCGCCCGCGGCTTCCATCATCTCGCCGCCGGCGTCGCGCATATCCTGGGTCATGGCCTTTTCGTTTTCGCCGTAGGTCATGTGGATGTGCAGCACGGGAATGCCAAACGCGTCCGTCACGTTGCGATCGATTTCCACGTAATTTTCCCAGCGCCCCAGGCACTCGCCAAAGCCGCCGATGCCCACGGTGGTGACGGGCTCGCGCAAGGCGTTCTTAAACGAGGGGCCGAAACCCGCCGCCGCCCAATTGAACGTTGTGTGGCCCTCGCCTTCGTATCCATACCCTCGAATGAACTTTGTCGATTTCGTCCCGCCGGGCAGATTCCGGAAGCGCGCCACGTAAATACCACACGGGCGATTGGGACCGTCGATCGAAAGCGGACCGGGAAGATCGGGGAATTCACCTTCGGCTCCCCCTCCCACCCAAACGTGATCCATGAGGTAGTGGCCGAGCGCGCCGCTTGAGTTGCCGAGACCGTTCGGATAGTGGCGATTGGCGGAATTCAGCAGGATGCGGACCGATTCTAGCGACTGCGCGCACAAAACCACCGCGCGGCCCTTGACCTCGCGGGGCTGGCGAGTGATCCGGTCGATGTAGAGCACGCCGCGAGCGCGATTGCGGTCGGTGTCCATGAGCACCTGATAGCCCATGGCGTTCGGGATCAGCGTGCAGCGGCCCGTCTTGCGCGCATCGGCGACCGTGGTAAAAGCCGAGTTGAAGTAGGAGTGCGTAACGCAGCCGCGGTCGCAAGGCCCGCAGTAATGGCAGGGAGCGCGGCCGTTCAATTCCCGCGTGATATTGGCGGTGCGCGTGGGCGTCACGAGCCACCCGAGCTTGTCCTTGACGCGCTCGCGAAAGCGGGTCTCGCCGCAAGTGAGGCCCATGTCCGGCTGAAAATGGCCGTCGGGAATCTGCGGCGCTCCTTCGGCGCGGCCGGCCACGCCCACGTACTGCTCCACGATGTCGTAGTAAGGCGCCACGTCCTGGTAGCTGAGCGGCCAATCCTCGCCGAAGCCGTCGTGGGAAGCCGCCTTGAAGTCGTAGTCGCTCAGGCGCAGGCTCACGCGCCCCCACACGTTCGTCCGCCCTCCCACCACGCGCAAGCGTCCTTGCCAACTGAACGGCATGTCCTTGGGCGTGGTGTAAGGCTCGTCGAGATCATTGGCAAACCAGTCGAGCGTATATTCGTTGCAGGAATCGAGCTGCGATTGGATGGGCCGCGTCTTGCGGATGTACTCAAGCGAAAGGTTGTGGTACTTCAAATCGAAAGGCGGCTTGTGCTCAACGAAGTCCTTGTCCTGGAGCGGCCGGCCACAGTCGATCAGCGCGACATTAAGACCGCCTTCCGAGAGCCGTTTGGCCGCCCAGCCGCCGGAAGCTCCGGAGCCTACCACAACCACGTCATACAGCTTGGTCGATTCGTCCGCCATAGTTTTCACCCCAACCCGAAGAACGAACGCGGAACAATCAGGCGAACAGTTCGTTCGTCTTTTTCGACCCTATCCTATCGCTTCCCGCGGCGCCTGTCGACAGCCGGATTCGCACTGTTCGAATTCTCAATTGGGTTGAGCGGATCGCCACGATGAAGGCCTGCACTTTGGCTACCGGGTTCTGCAGCCTTTGCTCGATTTGGGGTGAATAACCGCTTCATTCCTCCAGGAACTTATCTCCCGTGACCAGAATTCTCTGCCGCTTGTCCTACAGGCGCGTCTGCTATCATTAAATTGAAGCGCAGATGCCATCCCACGACGTCCACATCAGCCGTCATCCGAAAGTTCTCCCGCTCGATGAAGCCGTAGAGCGCGTTCGCGAACTCAAGCGTCAGGGCAAGCGCGTGGTGTTCACCAACGGCTGCTTCGATCTGCTGCACCCCGGCCACGTCCGATACCTGGAGGAGGCGCGGGCGCTGGGGGACGTACTGGTGGTGGCAATCAACAGCGATCGCAGCGTTCGCAGCCTGAAGGGGCCGAATCGGCCGGTAATCAGTGAAGGCGAACGAGCCGAGGTGCTGGCGGCGCTGAGATCCGTGGACCTCGTGACGGTGTTTGATGATGTGATTCCGCGAACGGTCATCGCTCGCATGCTGCCGAACGTGTTGGTGAAGGGCGCGGATTGGGGGCCCGGAGCTATCGTGGGCCGCGAAGAGGTGGAAGCCGCGGGAGGTCAGGTGATCTCCGTGCCGGTCGTCGAAGGCTACTCCACTTCAGCGATTATCATGAAAGTTCGATCATTGCCGCGTTGACTCATTCAATCAATAGACTGCCGTAGACTGCCGTAGACTGCCGTCGCCGTCCGGATTTGGAGTCAGTCAACCGGCGAATCAATGAATCAACTCACAGCACTGCCGGGAATGCAAGAGACCGCGCGCCGTAGCGCAGGCCAAGCCACCATCGTTGAAGGTCGCCTGGCGCCGCTACTGGATCATCCGGCGCTCCTTGCTGCGCGGAAGATCGGCCGCGTCCGGGGTGGGTCTATCACGATTTCAGGTCTTACTCCCACCGCCAAGGGATTCATAGTCGCCGCTGCCGCACACCACGTAGCCGGTGAGCGGCCAGGCGGTCGGGAGCCCGGTCGAAATGGCTCTCAATCATTGCTCGTTCTGACTTCCGACAACGAGACTGCCGACCGCCTGGCTCGCACGGCTGCGACTTTCCTGGGGTGGCTCGGCGGCCGGCGGGAGTCCGTCGCCACCCTGCCCGAGTTCGACTGCTCGCCGTACGAGAGCCGCTCTCCCCACGCGGAAATTCTAGAGCGCCGTGCACTTACGCTGTGGAACCTCGCTCGTGGACGCGTGCGAGTGCTGGTGGCGCCGCTGGGCGCCGCCCTGGGACGCTTCTCTGACCCCGCCTACTACCGCTCGCTCGCACTGGAACTCAAGCCGGATGATGAAATCAGCCTCCAGGATTTCTCCGAGCACATGCTGGGCATCGGCTATCAAGCTGCCGAGCCCGTGACTGCGCCGGGACAGCTCTCCGTTCGCGGCGGCATCGTGGACGTCTTCCCGGCCGAGGCCGACTGGCCCATCCGTATCGAATTCTTCGGCGACCAGATCGAATCGTTGCGGGAATTCGACCCCACCACGCAGCGCTCGCGCCACGCCACGCCTTCGGCTGTAATTCTGCCTTTGTCGGAGGTCCGGCAATCGTCCGGACTGTTTGGCGTCCTCGTCGAGCGCCTGGCCGCCCGCGAATCATCCGGAGGTGAGCAGCACGAGCCCGCCTGGAGCGCTGAGTACTCCAGTCCGTTTCCGGGTTGGGAGTTTTTTGCGCCGCTCGCCGAGCCACGGCCGAATACACTGGCTTCGCTCATGGTGGAAGCTGCCGGCGGCAGTGCCCGGGACGAGTCCAGGCTGCTGGTGGTGCTTGACGAGCCCGGCGACCGTGAGCGCGATCTCGTGCGGTTGCACGAAGGCTGGGCGGAAGAATTCGACAGCGTTCGCGACATGAGCCCGCCCCGCCCGCGCCCGGAGGAGATTGCAGTCACGGCAGAGGAATTCTGGAAGTCGCTGGATCGCTCCTCGCGGCTTGCTTTGAAGCAACTGGAAGTCGAACCGCCGGCAGCGCCCGTGGATGCAGGGACGCAATCGGCCAATGGTGACGAAGCCGGCGAATCAACTTTGGCCGCGACACGGGTTCCGGCGGCAGAGGTTTTGGCTCCGTCACCGCGCGGCAACGCTTCAGAATTCACCTTGCTCTCCCAGCCTGCCACGCGGCACCACGGAGCCCTCAAACCCTGGATCGAGGAGGTGCAGCGGCGGATCCACAGCGGCGACAGTCTGGTCCTGGCCCTGGCCCTTTCAGGCAAATCCGACCGGCTTCACGAGATTCTGGGCGATTACAAAATACCGTTTCTGGACGCGAGCGCTAAAAAAGCGGCCGCGGATGCTTCCGGATCTGACTTGACGCTGGAGTCGAGCGCGCAAGAGCAGCCGCCGCAGCTACCGCTGCTCATCGTGCGCGGCGATCTCGAGGAGGGCGTCTTCTTCCCCGGGCTCGGGATCCTCATCGAGAGCGAGAGTGAGATCTTCGGCAGTTTCGACTGGGGACGGCCGGGCCGGCGCGACAAGTCTTCGATCATTTCCACATTCATCTCAGACCTCAGCGATTTGAAGGTGGGTGATTACGTGGTCCATCTCGACCACGGGATCGCGCTCTACCAGGGCCTGAAGCAGATCGATGTGGAGGGCAAACCGCGCGACTTCATGCTGCTTACCTACCAGGATGACGCCAGGCTCTACGTGCCCTTGGAGCGGCTCGATCTCGTGGAGAAATACCGCTCGGGCGGCGAAGGCGTAAAGCCTGTGCTTGATCGTCTCGGCGGCGTTACCTGGGAGAAAACCAAGAGCCGGGTCAAGCGCGCTCTGCGAGACATGGCGCAGGAACTGCTTCAGATCTACGCACAGCGGAAGATGAGCGGCGGTTTCGCTTATAGCGCGGATACACCCTGGCAGCGGGAGTTTGAGGAAGGCTTCGAGTTCGAGGAGACGCCGGACCAGTTGCGGGCGCTACGCGATCTTAAGGGCGACCTCGAGAGCTCCGAGCCCATGGACCGGCTGCTGTGCGGCGACGTGGGTTACGGCAAAACAGAGCTCGCCATGCGTGCCGCCTTCAAAGTGGTGCAGGACGGACGCCAGGTGGCGGTGCTCACACCCACCACGGTTCTCTCCTTCCAGCACTGGAACACTTTCCGGCGGCGCATGTCGTCGTTTCCCATTCGCATCGAGATGCTCAGCCGCTTCCGCACGGCGAGCGAGCAAAAAGCGGTGGTGGCCGAAACTCAGGCCGGCAAGGTGGACATCCTGATCGGGACGCACCGGCTGCTTTCGAAGGACGTCGTGTTTCGCGACCTGGGTCTGCTGGTGGTGGATGAAGAGCAGCGGTTCGGGGTGGCCGCCAAGGAGAAACTGAAGAAGCTGCGCGCCAACGTGGACGTCCTCACCCTGACGGCGACGCCTATCCCGCGCACGCTACACATGTCACTCGGCGGCCTGCGCGACCTTTCGGTGATCGAGACGCCTCCCCGCGGCCGCCTGGCCATTCAAACCGTGGTGGCAAATTTCAGTGACGGGCTCGTGCAGTCCGCAATCCTGCAGGAGATGGGACGGCAGGGCCAGGTCTATTTCGTCCATAATCGGGTGGATTCGATCTTTTCCATGGCTGCTCTGATTCAGCGCCTGGTGCCCACCGCGCGCATCGGAGTCGGTCACGGACAGATGGGCGAGAAGGAACTCGAGCGCGTCATGCTGAAGTTCGTCGAGTATCAGTATGACGTCTTCGTCTCCACTTCGATCATCGAGAATGGACTCGATATTCCTCGCGCCAACACGCTCGTCGTGAATCATGCCGACCGCTTCGGCTTGTCCGAGCTCTACCAATTGCGCGGCCGCGTGGGCCGTTCGGACCGCCGCGCCTACGCTTATCTGCTCATTTCCAATGAACAGGCGCTGACGCCGATTGCGCGCCGCCGCCTCGCGGCACTGAAGGAGTTCTCCGACCTCGGCGCCGGATTCCGGCTCGCTGCGCTCGATCTGGAACTTCGCGGAGCCGGCAACTTGCTGGGCGGAGAACAATCGGGCCATTTGAACGCCATCGGCCTCGACCTCTATTTGAAAATGCTTGAGGAGACGGTGGAGGAGTTGAAGGGCCACGCGCCGGCCATCGAGGTCCACACCACTCTCAACCTTGGACTCGACATCAAGATTCCGGAGAGCTACATCGCTGACGAAGGCCAGCGCCTGCGCATGTATAAGCGCATTTCGGGGCTCGCGGGCGAAGCCGAGCGCGCTGATCTCGAGGCGGAACTTACGGACCGCTACGGCTCCCCGCCTTCACCGGTCACGACCCTGCTTCGCTATGCGACGCTCAAGGCTGCCGCCGAGCATCTTCTGGTGCACTCTGTCGAGCGCAAAGGCACGGAAATCTGGATTCGCTTTCACGCCCAATCGCCGGTGGATCCCGATCAGCTCCGGAAGTTCATGCGCGCCCATCGTGAAGCCGTGCTGCGCCCGGACGGTTCCCTTCGCTTCCAGCTGCGCGCGCCAGAGTCGCGCCTGCTTGGCGATCTGCACGCAACCTTGCAGGACCTCCGGGCTTCGAACTAGAATCGTAACCAGGACGGCGCGGCACGTGGGCGCCCGAAAATGGAAGGATAACGGCAACATGAAAAGAAACATCGCTAGGCTCACCGCACTAGCCCTGACGCTATTGACGGCGCCGGCGGCCTTCGCCGCCACCAAGATCGTCAATCGCATCGTGGCGCGGGTTAACAACGAAATCATTACCCAGCGCCAATTTGAACGGAAGCAGCAGGAAATGCGCCAGGAGCTGACCCAACACTACAGTGGAACGGAGCTCGACTCCCAGTATCGGGAGCAGAATGCCAATCTGCTGCGCAGCATGATTGACGAAGATCTGATGGTGCAGAAGGCCAAGGATCTGGACATCAGCGTTGAGACGGACGTGGTGAAGCAGTTGGACCAGATTCGGGCCGATAACCACATGGGGAGCCAGCAGGACCTCGAGAAAGCGGTCGAGGCGCAGGGCCTGGTCTGGGAGGACTTTCAGGACCAGATTCGCCGGCGCATGCTCATGCAACAGGTGATCGAGCGCGAGGTCGGCTCCCGCATCACTCCGACCCGCGATGAGGCGCGCAAGTACTTCGAAGCTCATCAGCAGGAGTTTGCCTCGCCCGCCGGTATTCGACTGGCCGAAATTCTCATCTCGAATTCCAAGGACAAACGAACGCCGGAGGACGTCGAGAAGCGGGCACAGGAAGCCCTTTCCGAGCTGAAAGGCGGCGCCAAATGGGAGGAGGTTGTCAAGAAATACTCGGACAACACCGACGCCGGACCGATGGGCGACATCGGTTTCTTCAAAGAGGGCACCCTGGCTGCGGGGGTGGCATCCGCGGTCGCCAAGCTCGATCTGAACGAGCACTCGGACGTGGTCACGACTCCGTACGGGGACTTGATTCTGCGCGTCCTCGAACTCCGCAGCGCTGGCGTGCCTAAATTCGAAGAAGTTGAACAACGCGTCGACGAGGCCCTTTACAATCAGAAAATCCAAGGCGATTTGCGCAATTACCTGTCTCAGCTCCGTCGCGAAAGTTACATTTTTTTGGCGCCAGGCTACGTGGACACGGGCGCCGTCAAGTCAAACAACATGGCGGTGGACGAGTTCAACGAATGAAGGATCGCCTCAGTATCACGGACTAAAACCCAGGCTCACAAACTACTGGCCTTTTCCCGGTTCAAACAAAGCGATCCGACCCCATAATCGTGCAGGCCGAGAGCCGTTGAAGATGCCGGTCAACAGCCGATTGGAAGCCTGATGGCGGACCTGATTGAGACAACCCACGAGCAACGCCACGAGGTAGACGTCAAGGCGGCATTGCCCCATCGCTATCCCTTCCTGTTGGTCGATCGCGTGACCGATTTTGTGCCCGGCGTGCGAATCGTGGGAATTAAGCGCTTCAGCTCCGGCGATCAAGTCACGCAAGGGTACTTTCCCGCCTCGCCGATCATCCCAACTGGGATTCTGCTGGAAGTTGTGACACAATTAGGAGCCGTCCTGGTGCTCGAACGCCCGGAAGTGAAGAACAAGATTGCCATGATCCTCCAGATTCCGTCCGCGCGCATGATCGAGCCCGTGCAGCCGGGAGATACGCTGCGGGTCGAAGCCGCAGTGATCAAGCTGCGCGAAGCGTACGGCGAGCTGCGCGGCGCCATTTATCGCGAGGGGCGGTTGGTTGCCGAGGGCCAAATGCGCTTTGCGATAGCAGACGCCGGCGAGGTTCTACCTTCGCCGCATTTGCCGGCAGGCTAATCGCGCGCGCCGGCCGGTCACTTACCTGGACTGTGGTCCCGCCTTAGACCTAAACTGGAATTCGTTGGAAAACATTCCTGCGAACGATTTGACGATGGTTGACCAGCTTAAAATCCGTCACGTGTGCATACGTCCCGCGCATATTCTGGCTCCGATGGCCGGCATTACCGACACCGTGTTTCGCCGCTTTATTAAGCGGCTGGGCGGCTGCGGCCTCATCATGACCGAGTTCGTGTCAAGCGAAGGCATGCTCCGCCAAAATCTGAAGTCGAAGCGCTTCCTCTACTACACGGAAGAGGAACGGCCGATCACCGCGCAGATCTTCGGCGCCGACGCCGATCATCTTGCCGAAGCCGCTCAAATCATCGAGGACCTGGGGTTTGACATGATCGACCTGAACCTGGGCTGCCCCGCCAAGAAGGTTGTGAAGTGCGGAGGCTCGGGTCTGTTGCGCGATCTTCCCAACCTCGAGCTGATCCTTCGCAAGATTCGCGCGGCGGTCACGATTCCCTTCACCATCAAGATGAGGATCGGCTGGAATGACGACGAAATCGTGGCGGTGCCGGTCGCGCGCCTGGCAGAGGCCTGCGGAGTGGAGGCTATCGCGGTACACGGCCGGACACGGCTCCAGGGTTACAGCGGCCGCGCACGCTGGGATGTGATTGCAGAAGTGAAACAGGCGGTCAGGATTCCTGTGATCGGCAACGGCGACGTGATGACGCCGCGCGATGCCGAAGCTCTCGTTAAGGCCACCGCCTGCGATGCCGTCATGATCGGCCGGGCAGCCCCCACCAATCCCTGGATCTTTCGCCAGATGGAGGAATACTTCTCCGCCGGAAGCTATCGCGAACCGGCCGATGCCGACCGCTACCAGCTCATTCACGAATACTACGCGATGCTGGTGGCCGAAGAACCCCCGGGTGCAATCGGCAAGATGAAACAGTTCGCGAGCTGGTTTACGCACGGCGTGCGTAGCGGCGCCGAACTGCGCCGGAGCGTGCAGAGCGCCGGCAGTCCCACTCAGGTGTTGGAGCGCGTTGACGAGTTCTTCAGCCGGGCTGGCACGGAGGCGCTGGCCGAGGCTGCTTCCTAAGCTCCTCACCAATCGGGTTTCAGTTGGGCCCTCGAAACAATTCTTTTTGACATCAGAGGATGCAGCCGCTTAGGTAAACACAACCCAGCCCGTCAGTTTGCGCGGCTCCCGTCCGAAAAGGATCGGCGGAATCTAGCCTAGGCTACGTACGGACCATTGCTCTTTGTGCTGGAGCGGATTCGGTTCGCGGACTAAGCAGAATTAGAACCGCAGCGGTGGCTAGAAGGGGCAAAGTGGCCGCCGCGAAGAACGCGGGAAAGTAAGAGAATTTGTCGACCAGTTTGCCTACGGCGAGCGTAAAGAGCGTCCCAACCAACCCGGCTCCGAATCCGCTGAGCCCGGTGACCGACGCCACCGCATCTTGTGGAAACAGGTCGGAAGGAAACGTAAGTCCCATCGTTGACCAACTGGCGTATCCCCAAACCGCGAAGGCGATGAAGGCCAGCGCGCTATAGGCGCTATGCGCGGTCGCGGCCGGGATTCCCGCCAGAACCGGCAGGCAACTGATGGCGCACACCCATTTTCGCGCGCGCAGCACCGGCACTCCGCGCTTGATCAGAAATGCCGACGCGAAGCCTCCCGTGAAATTGCCGATGTCCGCCGCGACGAAAGGAATCCAGGCGAAAGCCGCGATCTGCTTCAAACTGAAACCGCGGGCGTCGCTCAAGTATTGCGGCAGCCAGAAGACATAGAACCACCAGATGGGGTCCGTCAGAGACCGGCCGAGCAGGATACCCCAACTGTTTCGATCCCTGAGCAGGTGCAGCCATCGAGCTAGGCCCGAACGCGCAGACTGCTTCGCAGTGTCATGGCCGGCCTCGATCAGTGCTCTCTCTTGATCGCTCACGCGGGGATGCCGGTAAAGCGGATAGTAAATGCGCAGCCACAGGAGCAGCCACGCGAATCCCAGCACTCCAGACACAGCGAAGGCGTAGCGCCATCCAAGCGCCAAGGACACCCAAGGGACCATCACGGCGGCAATGGCGCCTCCCACGCTGGAGCCACTGTCGAAAATCGCGACCGCGACACCGCGCTCCTTCGCGGGAAACCATTCCGCAACGGCTTTGCTGGCTCCCGGCCAGTTGCACCCTTCACCGATCCCGAGCAGGAACCGGAACAGAGCGAACTGGGCAAGTGAATTCGCGAAGCCGGTCAGCATGCTGATGATCGACCACCAGGCTACCGCCAACGCCAGCCCGAGGCGTGTTCCAACCACGTCGAGCAGGAAGCCTCCGATGAGCCACATTCCTGCATAGGACAGTTGAAAAACAGACAGAACCCAGGAAAGGTCGGAGTGGCTGAGATGAAATTCTCTTGTGATTACGGGCGAAAGCACCGAAAATGTCTGGCGGCTGATGTAGTTGATGGTTGTGGAGAGAAAAAGCGCCCAGGCGATCCACCAGCGCAGTCGATGTGTCGGCTTCACCGCGATGTTTCCCTCTTTTCGCGAGGCAGGCTAGCTGGGTCGCCTTGAACCGTAGGCTTCTTCCCACGAAAGGACGGGGTGCCGCAGCCGATACAAGGCGTGCTCCTCCTGGGCGCGCAGGAGCAGCGCGTAGGCTGAATTTAGATCAACGATGCTGCCTTTTGTGGTTAGCGTCCCAATCCGCGATACGTGCGGCCCGGGCTCAAACGTTAGCCGCCGCATCTTTTCTCCCGTGGCGCCATTTTCCAAATTGCCGAGCCCTCAAAGCTGATCGATCCTGGCTGCGAGTATGAAGTCGTTCTCAGTCAGGCCGTCAGCGGCATGCGTCCAGAGCGTGATATCGACCCTGCCCCAGCCGAGAGCGATATCGGGATGATGGCCTTCGGCCTCCGCAATCTCGCCCACTTGATTAACGAATCCGAGAGCGGAACGGAAATCGGCAAATCTGTAGCGTTTCTGGAGATGGTGGCCGGTCATGATCGCCCAGTCGCGGAGCTGCGCGGCCAGCGCTTCGATCTCGGCCGCCGGAAGTGGCTGGACGTTTCCGCGACAAGGAGCACACCGGCGCGAAGCAAGGTCGGCAGTGGTTTGGCCGGTTTTGCCCGCGTCCTGAGGCATTGTCTAGCTTACCGTGGCGCGTCGCAGGGATGGGTCTCAAGAAGAGAAAAAAGAAGATTCGAACTCAAATCCGCTGCCGCCGCAGCTGCGGCTACCCGTTATCGGAGTGTCCGCCGCCGTTCTTGGAATCGCTCTGCTTGTAGAGATATCGGATGCAGCTTTTGAAGATGAGTAGATTGGGCTCGCCCTGCCGGTGCACCTTGATACAGCTCTTGTCGTACCACTCGATGACGCCGCGAATGATTTCCCCGGTATCGAGGACCACCACCATCGGCGTGCGGGCCTGCATCTGCTTTACGTAGTAAAAGCTCTCAGCGTTCGTCTGGTCCGGTGGCGTAGGCTTCCGCCGCTGGTTGCGTCCGGACGACATCTGGTCCTGGATGTCTGACAAGCTGGGTCGGATCAATTTACGGTTCACGCTTACGAGCTCCTTCATAGACAATTCCTCGGGCCGAATGTGGCCTTCCTGTTTTCCGGGCAAATTTGCACGCGGCATCTGCCTTCACGTGCGCCAGCGGTCTCGGCAACTCTCCAGGTAGTTCAACAAGCCCTTGTGAGATCGAACTGCCCACCACTCTAGCACGGCGGTCCTCAAGGGGCAACATCATTTGCCAGCAAAATAATTGCGTCCGGGCCGCTTCCAAAATCCACATCCTCCGGTAACAGACAGTTGCTACGGGCAAGCGAATCCGCACAATGGCGGTTCGCTCCACCCGTCCTCTCCCCTTCCCGGTTGCAGTAGGAATTTCCTTTGGGGAGCCGTTGCCTGTGATCGACGCCTGACCGACGACTCCGGTCCTAACGGCTTGGCGAACCGCTCGCCTTCCGATCGCCACCTTTGCGGGCAATCAGCTCTATCGCCAGCGAGTCCAGGCCAAGCTGCTGATTGGCGTTGCGGACTTGCGAGCGATATGCCCGATCAAGACCATCCTTCAACAGTTCGATGCCGCGAAACCCAAGCTTTGATGCCCACGGCCTCAGTCGCGGAATAAGATCTTGATGAGCTACGGACGCGCGCTCGCCGCACTCGAGCACAGTGAGGAGATCGCGCAGGAGACTGTAGCCGATGCCGAGCGTGTGGTCGAAACTCTCGCGACTACCGCTGATCGCCCGCGTGGCGTCGAAAATCGCTTGCCAATCCGGAGCCGGACGCGCGCCCGCACCGCCGCCCTCCTCATCTTGTGCACGCCCAGCGCTGACTCCATCCAGAAACTGTAGCCAGGGCTCCCGCAGTTGCAGGTAGGCGGCGAGATCGAGGTGAAGGGCCTTGCCCACACTACCGTCGGCAAGGCGCGCCACCAATGCGCGCCGAGCCGGTGGAAGTTCGCTCCTTTCCTCCAGCAGTTTCGTGATCAGGCCGTCGTCCACCGGCGAGAATCCGATTCGCTGGCATCGCGAGCGAATCGTGGGGCGCAGCTCGCCTCCGTTCGGGCATACCAGAACAATGGTGGAGGTCGGCGGTGGTTCCTCCATCACCTTCAGCAAAAGGTCGACGGCTTGCCAGTGGATAGTCTGCGCCTCATCGATCACAAAAAAACGCCGCGGCAGTTCGAAGGGCCTGGAGTAGGCTAACTGGCGCAGCAGCCGGATCTGGTCAGTTAGGATGTTGCGCGTCAAAGGAGCAATCAACTGTAGGTCGAAATAGACAAGGCCCTCGAGGCGGCGGGCTGATTCTTTCCGCGCGCGCCGCTCGGCCAGATCCTCGCTGGCGGTAGCGATCATGTCGTCCGCCCGGCGGCAGTGCGCACACTCACCGCAGAAATCGTCTTTGAAGCGCTCGCAGACTGAAGCTTTTGCCAGCATCAGCGCCAGGGTACGCTTTCCCACTCCGTCGGGACCCGTAAAAAGCAAGGCTCCAGGCAACCGGTCCGCGCACAGCATCTCGCGCATGGTCTGGACCGCGTTCGGGTTTCCCAGGAATGAATCAAAGGACATAAAAAACAGAATTCAGAAGCCGGCAGTGGAACGTTGCCCCTTGTCGGGAGTTCGTATCCGCCTCAGTCCACCCGGCTCAACGTTCAGCATTCACCATCCATAGGTATCGTTCGTCACTTATCCTTCATCGTTTCTGAATTCTGACTCCTGACTTCTGACTGCTACTCTTCACCCGGTCCTCCACCACTTGCCGTATCTCGGCCTCCACCTCGTCCGCTGGACGATCAGCGCGAATCAATCGTACCCGGTGCGGTTCGCGCCGAGCGAGCACCCGGTAGCCCGCTCGGGCTTTCTTCTGAAAATCGTGACCGGCGGCCTCGAAGCGGCTACTGCCCGCCCTCCAGCGGCGAGCGCGGGCCAAGGCACGCTCCAGAGCCGCCCGGGGATCAAGATCGAGAACCAGGGTCAGATCAGGCTGCGTCTCTCCGCAGATGGCCCTGTCCAGCAGGCGTACCTTCCGGCTCCCGAGGGCGCGCGCATAACCTTGATAGACGAAGCTGCAATCATTGAAGCGGTCGCTCACCACCAGCTCGCCGCGCTCGAGCGCGGGACGGATCACTTCTTCCAGATGCTGGGCGCGGGCGGCGTAGAACAGAACTAGCTCAGCGAGCGGGCTCAGATCGCTTTTTTGCGACATCAGAATAGCCCGAATTTTTTCACCGATCGCCGTACCGCCGGGCTCGCGAGTGGCCCGCACTTTATGGCCGCGTTTCCGCAGGTAGCGTACCAGCCGGCCAACCTGGATCGTCTTGCCGGCGCCGTCGATACCTTCCAATGTGATGAAAAATCCCTTCGACTTCAACCTGTTCCCTATCCGGACCTGAGGTAGGAGCGCTCTCGAAGTTATCACCGCCGCCCGCCTGATCACAAGGCCTCAGGCGTCGCCCAGCTTCCGACCAACTTTGTATTATGGGGACGCTACGGAGCTGGCTCAGCTATCAACCTTCTCGATGGGCACGGAACGCGGGAGCTTTTCGTACAACAGACGCTCGGTAGCCGCGACCATAGGCTCCGAATGAAAATAGTTCTGGATGGCCGATCCTGCCAGCAGATTGCAGATCGACAGGAGAATCATGCCCTGATGATGCGCCATCCAGCAGCGTACGAGCTCGAAAGATTGCGGCCGGACGTCCGGCCCATAGTCCGCGGCCTCATAGAAGCCGTACGGGCCCATCCAACCAAGCCGCTCCATCTCCCGCAGATTGTCGACGGCAGCGCCGGTATTTACCGCCAAGGCGAGGAAAGAGGAATAGGCAGAAATCACGTTGCCGCGGTGAATCTTGGGCCGTGCAGCGAGACCGCGCAGCCCGAAGGCAAAATATTGGTAGTGACCTAATGCGTCTTTCTGGCTGCAGGCGCATTCCGAAACTCCCCAGGGAATCTCCGTCTGTGCCTTTCGCTGGCAATACGCTGCCGACCGCACGCTTTGATCGAGGATGGTGTTGGGATAGCTCTTCATCCAAAGCAGCGGCATGAAATATTCAAACATGGTTCCCGACCAGGACAGCAGGGCTCGCTGGCCGTGACAGGATGTAATGCTTCTGCCAAGATGAAGCCAGCTCTCCTGGGGCAGATCGCCCTTGGCAATGGCGACGAAGGCCCCTATTCGCGCTTCGGATGCCAGCAACTCATAGCAGCTCTTCTCCAAGAGCTGCCGTCCGGCGTCATAGCCCACCGAGAGAACCTTGCGGCGCGGACGATAAAGAAAGCCAAAGTCCATCTCGCGAACCAGCGCGTCCGATTCAGCGGCGAGCGAACGCAGATTGTCCACCAGGACCTGCGCGGCGCGGGCACTGTCCGCGGCCTGGTCCGCCAGTGACCTGACGGCAACGGTGACGTTGTTCTCCGAAAGCTCCGGGCTGGAGAAGCTTGTGAGACGCCGCTCCAGACTAGCCCAGAACTCCGGTAGAGCGCTCAATGCCAGACTGCTCGCCAAGGCCGGAAGATCGAGTTCCGGAAGTCCGCTGAGCCTTGAGTACTCCGCCGACGCGTGCGGTCCGAGGTCGCGAGTCAGAGCCGCCAGGCTGGCCATTCGGGCCAGAGTTTCTCGAATCCAATAGCGCAGCTCATCGACATTTCCCTCTGTAGCGCCGCGGAACGCGGACTGAAGTAGTGCCAGCGCCCGTTCCACGCCGGCCAGATGATCACCCGCCCCGGAGCCGCCGCCGGCGCGGCTCAGGGCAGAGTCGAGCTCCTGAAACGCCAGCGTGGCTTCCGCCCCGCCCGGCATCGTACGCGCAAGCTCGAGCAGAAGCCGTCCGTGATCGAGGATGCCCTGCCAAAGATTCGTTCCGAACACCGGTTTCGCGACGATCTGCAAGCAGCTCTGCTTGAGCGTCCAGAGACAGCCAGCCAGATTGCCGCTGTCCACCGTCGAAATGAAGAGCGGATCAAGGGGTGCAAGGCTGGCGGTATCGTACCAGTTGAAGAAGTGGCCGTGACAGCGGGGCAGGCGGCGCATCGTTGTCAGCGTCCTCTCGACCGCCGCCACAAATTCCGCCACGTTGAGGTAACCCAGCTCATAAGCCGCGATTTGAGCATTCAGCAAGAGTCCCAGATTCGTCGGGGATATGCGGTGCGCAATCGAAGGTGGCGTTTCCTGGACATTGTCCGGGATCAGCCAGTGATTCTCCTCGTTGCTCAGGGATCTGAAGAAACGCCACGTCCGCAAGGCTGCGCTGCGCAAGAATTCCTCGTCCGCGCTTGTAAGCTCGCTCTTGCCCAACCGCAAGGGCCGATCTAACCAACGCGCGAGCAGACCGGAGCACGCCCAGACGACCAGGATAGGCGCGGCCATGGGGAGCGCGGACGGCCGCAAAGCGACCAGAAGCGCCGCGATAACGATCGAAACGAGCGGAGTCATCTCCAAGTAGAGGTCGACCGGCGCTTTGCCGCTGACCCCCATCTCTGATTCGGCGGCTGTTTCCCACTCCAGCAGCTTCCGGCGGGTGATCGTCAGCCGAACCACGGTTCGCGCGATGGCATCCAGCGTGACCAGCACCTGGTGGGCGAGGAAAGCCAGCATCATAAAGACGTTCATTTGATCCGCCACGAAGGCCTCAGCGCTCGCGCTGAGAACCCCCGCTCGATCCTCGGCCTTGAACAAAGCTGGAACGTTGAGCAGCAACCGCAGGTATGCCGGAATCAGCAGCAGAGCCAGAACCGCGAGCGTCCAATGCGCCGGGCCTCCGGGCAGGAAAAACCAGCCGGCCAGCAGGAGCACAAAGGTCGCACTCTCCACCAGGCTGCGCCGCAAATTATCCAGGATCTTCCATTTCGAGGTGGCGTTGATGGGATTCTTCACCGTCCTGCCCGAGCGGTCCGGAACCCGGGGCAGAAGCCATCGCATGATCTGCCAATCTCCTCGCACCCAGCGATGTTTTCGACGGCTGTAGGCGCTGAAATGCGACGGATAGTCGTCGACCACTTCAATGTCCGAAACCAAGCCGGCGCGCGCATAAGCGCCTTCAATCAGGTCGTGGCTCAAGATGGCATTGAGAGGAAAGCGCTCGCTGAGCACCCGCTGGAAAACGTCGACCTCGTAGATGCCCTTGCCGGTGAAGCTACCTTCCTCCATCAGATCCTGGTAAACGTCGGATACGGCCCGGGTGTATATATCGAACCCCGCCTGGCCCGAATAGATGCTGGCAAGGCGCGATCGATTAGCCGAGCGCACGCTGATTCCAACTCGGGGTTGAAGGATTCCGTAACCTTCCACCACGGTATTAGTCACGGGATCGATCACGGCACGATGCAGCGGGTGCGCGACCGTGGCCACCAGCCGTCGCGCCGAGTCTCGCGGCAACTGGGTATCCGCATCGAGCGTGATGACGTAGCGCACCTGCGGCAGAATCGAGAGATCACCTATCTTCACCGGAAAGCTGTCGAAGCCTCCCCGTAGAAGGCTATTAAAGTCCAACAGCTTTCCGCGTTTGCGCTCCCAGCCCATCCAGGTGCCTTCCACCGGGTTGAAAATCAGGTCGCGATGGAACAGGTAGAAGGAGCCTGCCTCGAATTCGCGGTACTTCTTGTTGAGTCCCTCAATCAGTTCCGAACATAGCGCCACCAGCGCGCTACGCTCACCGGGCGGCTGGTGAGAATCGGGCGAGTCCGTCAGAAGAGCAAAGTGCAGATTGGGATCGCGGTTGCCGAGATAGCGCAACTCCAGGTCAAGAACCATCTGCCGCACCTGTTGCTCGCCCGTTAACAGGGTGGGGACCGCGACCATTGTGGTACATTCGTCCGGAATGCCATCGGAGAAATCCAGCTTGGGCAGCGGCCGGGGCGGCAGCAGAAATGAAACCAGCTGGTTCATGGCGCCGATCGCCGATTCCGTGGCCGGAATCAAGAGCAGCAATAAAGCCCAGAAAAGGGGCAGGTGAGCTCCGAGTCCGTTGAGGACGAACGCGATTATGGCGAAGCTGAAAAGCTCAAGTCCAAGCAAATAGAATGCGTCGGGATGGCGCCTGATAGCCTCAACAATCTTGACGGAAACGGACCGCCTGCACTCGACGCGGCTTTCAAGCAGAGGCCGTCCCCGGTCGATGAGGTAGTACCCCACGTGACTGTGCCGCTCCGCAAGTCGAGGATCGGAATACCACTCCGTTTTCGCCTGTCGCGCCAGCGCGATGGCCTCCTTCGCGATTCCCAGACCGCTTAATTTGCACCGGCGCGCCACCTGTAGGATCGCTTCGCGGTAAAGGTTCCGGCTCTCGAAATCCATGCGGCCGTAAAAGCCCGCCGGATCCTCCAACAGCACCTGCTCGGTGAGGCTTAACTGTTCGACGAGTTCTTTCCAATCCTCATCCGCCACATTGCGCAAGCTGGTGATGAGGGTTGCCAAGGAAGCCGGAGGGGGTTGACGTGCAGAAGGCGTGCTGCCGGGTTGGCCTTGAACCGCGCCCGCAAGATCCGCCCCAGCGGTGGCAATCTCCTGCAGCAATACAAGCGGGATCATGGCCTGCAGCGCCCACAACTCGGAGGTCTCAAAAGGGCTCGACTCCTGGGCTGCGGAAAAAAAGAGGTCGAAAGCACGAGTATCAAAAACATAGTTTGTGGCGCGCAGGAAGGCTGCGGAGGCCAGGTAGGCGCGCGGCACTGTCTCATGCCCATCCGAGGCAACCTGGGGCAACTCTTTGCAGGCCTCAAGCCAATGCCGGGCCTCACCCCATGCTGCGCGCATGAGCCGGATGTTTTCGATCAACCAACGGCCGTCGTCCGAAATCTCCTGCGTGGCCGGCAGGTTTTGGATGTGACGCACAGAAGCCGTAATTGATTTCTCCACGTGGCGCGTTGCGGTTTCCAGCGTCCGGCATTGTTTACGGTTCGCGCTCAGCTTCCACGCCTTCGCCGCGCGGGCGGCTTCGTTGCCCAGATCCGCCCAAGACTGGTTTGCGGAAGAGGGAGCGTCCGCCTGTCCGCCCGGCGGAGGTGACGAGGAAGGAATTGGACCCGGCGCGGGATCGCTTTCGGAAGTGTAGGCGTTCGACATTCAAGCTTTTAACGGTAGCTCGCGGCCTGCAGCTCGAACATTTCTGAGTAGCGGCCGGCGCTTGCCATCAGGTCCGCGTGGCTGCCTTCTTCGGCAACCCTACCATTTTCCAGCACCAGGATACGATCCGCCATTCTGACTGTAGAAAAGCGGTGTGAAATGAGCAGGGCCATCTTACCGGCCGTGAGCTCGGCAAATCGTTCGAACACTTCGTGTTCCGATCGCGCATCCAGTGAGGCTGTGGGCTCGTCGAGAATCAGCAACTGGGCGTCCCGCAGATAAGCCCGGGCCAGCGCCAGCTTTTGCCACTCGCCGCCCGAGAGGTCCACGCCGCCTTCGAAGCGGCGGCCCAGCATCTGCTCGTATCCGCGCGGCAGCCGCTCCACTACGCCGTGAGCCAGGCTTTTGCGCGCCGCGGCCTCGATCCTGGAGTGATCCTGGTGGTCCCGGATTTGTCCAACGGCAATATTCTCTGCCGCCGTCAAATCATAGCGCATGAAATCCTGAAAGATGACCGCGATCTGGCTGACGAGGTCCTCGAGGTTGTACTCCCGGAGATCGACGCCATCCAGCAGGATCTGCCCCTCGGTGGGATCGTAAAGCCGGGTCAGAAGTTTTACGATCGTCGTCTTCCCCTGCCCGTTTTCACCAATCAACGCCACGCGCTCGCTCGCGGCGAGGCGGAAGTTCAAATGGCTAAGGACCAGCCGGCGCGTGCCCGGATAGGTGAACGAGACGTTGCGAAATTCCACTCCGCTCCGAACCGGACGCGGCGCCGGAAGAGCGTTCGGCTTTGAACCCACGCTCGGCTTGACGGCAAAAAAGTCGAGCAGGTCCGTGAGAAAGAGAGCCTGATCGGCGATGCTTGAGAAGCTGGAAAACACCATCTGAATATTGGTGCTGGCCCCCGCAATGGCTCCCGCCAGGAATGTTAAAGTTCCGACGCTGAAGCGTCCAGCGACGGTTTCGTAGATCACCCAGGCGTACGCTCCGTAGTAGCCGATGGTGCTCAGCAACGAGAGCAGAGCGCCGGCCAACAACCTGCGCTTGGCCAGCGAGACATTCTGATGGTAAATGTCGCGCGAGAGCCTGGTGAATTCGGCCGTGAGGAATGGGGCAAGGCTGAACAGCTTCAGTTCCTTAGCGCTCTCTTTGCTCGCTCCGAGCAGGCGAAGATAGTCCAGTTGACGCTTGGCGGGGGTCTGACTGAAAGCGAGGGAGTAACCAAGAAGTGCGAAGTGGCTTTCGCCCAAGAATGCTGGTACGACGCAGGCCACCAGGACCACGAGCAACCACGGCGAGTAGACGAAGATGCCGGCCGCAAGGGTAGCTGTAGTGATGATCTGCTGGATTACCTGCCCTACCGCCCGGACCATTCCCAACCGGTCGGTCGCCTGGACACGGGCTCGCTCTAGTTTATCGTAGAAGACGGGATCCTCATACGACGCGAGGTCAAGGCGCGAGGCGTGCTGCATGATCCGGGTGCTGATATGGAAGACGAACTTGTCTGCCAGCAGGGTATCGCAATAGTCGACCGCGCGGGTCAAAAGACTACTCAGCGCCGCTAGGGCAAACTCAAGCGCAACAAGCCACCAAAAGTGTGGGATCAGGGCCTGATGCCTGGCGACACGCGCTACGACTGCATCGATGATCCACCGCGTCACCGCCAGCAGCCCGAGCGGAATCAGCGCTACGAATACACGTAGAATAGTGCCGGACGTCACGACGCCCGGCCCGGATTCCCAGACTATGTGGAGGACGGGGGGAATGTTACGAAGAGCTTTGAGACGCTTGCGCCACGTGCCCCACTGGGAGCTGCTCCATTGGCCTTGCTGATCTGAATGCAGGTCCATCGCACGAGGTGCTGAGTGTAAAGGGTCCCCAGCCATTCATTTAGTATGATCTCGAAAGGCTTCCGGCGTCAGAAAATGAGGGCTTGAGAGCGCACCTGTCCGGGCCCGGTGGCAGGCTGAAGCTTCCAGGGTCAAGATCGGCGACGCGCGAGAAGTCCGATGATGGAGCCGACGGCAAGAAAGACAGGCGCGACCAGGAAGAAAGCTTTGGCAGCGGCTGCCAGCGCATTCCCAAAGTCAGCCGAGTCAACGGCAGCGGCGGCTGGAACGAGCGCTGCCAAAACCAAAAGCAAATAGGTTCGCATGTCCATCCCCTTCGATTAAATGCGGCCCACTACAGAGTTTCGTTCATCTCGCACTATGGCTCAGGCACGAAAGGGGCCAAATCGCAGTTGACTGAGGGTGTTGGAGTTACAGGCAGTCAGCGGGATTAAGAGAAAGAATCTGGGTCACAAGTGAGTAATTTATTCATGGTCGGGGCTGCAAACCGGTCCAATACACTGAGATGCTACCATCGCCATGATTTCGGCAAAACGTCCACCCAATCGCCGGCGGCGAGGTCAGTTTGCCGCGGCGGTATCACTAGAAAGCAATTTGCGTTGGCAAGCCCGGCAAGATCGCCCGAACCTTGCCAGCCCACCAACTCGACCATGGGATCAGTCAGGCAATCTGCATCTGCGGCGGCAGTCGAACTTTCACATCGCGGAGCGACGTGCGCGGGCATGAAAACCATGAGACCTGTCTTCTGGCGCACGGGCTTGGCCAGCCGAGCCTTAAGGAAGACGGCCGGCTGGTAAGGAACGCCGCCGAGCAACTCCAGCGCCGCGCGAGCGAACAATTCGAAAGTGACGAAAGTAGAAACCGGATTACCTGGAAGACCAAAAAAGAATTTGTCCCGAACGCGTCCGAAGGCGAGCGGTTTGCCAGGACGGATCGCGACACCTTGAAAGTAGATCTCAGCCCCGAGCTCCGCGAGCACTTCCGCTACAAAATCGTATTTGCCCACTGAAATTCCGCCGCTGAGCAGCAGGAGATCGCAATTGAGGCCCTCTTCGATCAGGCCGCGCAGGGCCGCCTTTTCATCAGGAGCGATGGCGCACAAGCGCGGCGCGCCGCCTGCAGCTTCCACCTGTGCAGACAAGGCCAGGGCGTTGCTGTTGCGAACCTGAAACCATGCCGGTTGCTGATCGACCGCGATCACTTCGTCGCCGGTGGGCAGGATCGCCACCGTAGGCCGCCGGAAGACTTGCAGCTCAGGCTTGCCGACCGAAGCGGCAAGCCCGATCTCTCCCGGCCCAAGCCGCCGGCCGCGCGCAATCACGATCCCACCTGCCGCTGCTTCGCTCCCGCGGCGCACAACGTTTTCCCAAGGCGCGACGGCTCGGAGGACCTCGACCTGCCGGTTCACGCTCGCATCGACGGTCTGCGGATCAAGCTCGCGGGTGTATTCCGCCATCACGACCGCGTCCGAGCCGTCGGGTAGCGGAGCTCCGGTCATGATCTCCACAGCGAAGCTCCCGGCCACGCTGCCGCTGTACGGCTCGCCGGCGCGCGCCAGGCCGATCACGCGGAGCGCAGCCGGCGTCTTACTGACATCCGCTGACTTCACGGCAAAGCCGTCGCGAGTGGAACGGTGAAAAGGCGGATAATCGCGATCCGCCGCCAAGTCTTCAGCCAGAACGCGGCCCCCCGCGGATGTGAGCGAGACGGATTCGATGGCCGGGGTAATCTTGGAATCTTGAATCCGATGGCGGATTATGTTGAGGGCCTGTTCAAAACTGATCATAAAGGAACGATGAACGCGAGGAAGAAAACGATGATCGCGGAACGATGAACAAAATATGATTATGGCGGCGCAAACCCGGGGGCGCGAAGCCGACCGTCCGTGGTTCATCGATCAGCGTTCATCGTTGTTGTACCCACCCACATGACTTGCTGGCGCTCAGGCCCGGTTGAAATCATGCTGATCGGGACTCCGACCTCGCGGGCGATGAACTTGAGATACTCTTTGGCGCGCGCAGGCAGTTGCTCGTAATCCTGCAGACCAAAGGTCGGCTGCTGCCAGCCCGAAAGCGTGGTGTAGCGCACTTTCAATCGCTCCACATCCTCCACGTCGGCTGGGAAAGTGTCGAAGCGCTTTCCGTTCAGCTCGTACTCGACGCCCACCGGAATCTCAGCCAGGTGGTCCAGAATGTCGAGCTTGGTAATCACGAGTGAGCTGAGGTAATTGAGGCGCGCGCTGTAGCGGGCCATAGGCACGTCAAACCAGCCGCAGCGCCGGGGGCGGCCCGTCACGGCGCCATATTCGCCGCCGCGCTCGCGGATCTTGTCGGCATCTTCCCCCGAGGCCTCGGTAGGAAACGGCCCGCCGCCCACCCGGGTGGTGTAGGCCTTGGAAACGCCAATGACGGCGCCGATCCGCGTAGGTCCCACGCCGGTTCCCGTGCAGGCGCCGCCGGCTGTGGAGCTGGAGGAGGTCACGAAAGGGTAGGTGCCGTGATCGAGGTCTAGCATCGTGCCTTGTGCGCCCTCAAACAGGACGCGCTGTCCACCATCAAGGGCGTTATTGAGGTATGCCGACACATCCGTGAGCCGCGGCAGCATGTTCCAGGCCAAGTCGATATAACGCTCCATCCAAGTTCCGTCGTCGCCGGCCTCGCCACTCGAGGAAGGGAGCAGCGCCGCCGCCAGGCGGTTCTTCTCGGCAACAAGCTCTTTGCATCGTTCGCGGAACAAGTCGCGATCACGCAGGTCGCAGGTCCGCAGGCCGCGGCGTGCAGCTTTGTCCTCGTACGTGGGACCAATACCCTTGGAGGTGGTCCCGATCTTGCCGCCCACGCGCGCAGCCTCAGCCGCCCGGTCCTGGCTGCGATGGCTGGGCAAAATCAATTGTGCGCGATCGCTGATCAGGAGACGGGAGCCCACCTTCACTCCGGCGTCTTCCAGGCATTGGATCTCACGAGCCAGCGCCTCGGGGTCAATCACGACTCCATTCCCGATCACGGCGGTGCGGTCCGGACGCAGCACCCCGGTGGGGAGCAGTTGCAGGACGAACTTGCGGCCTTCAGCCACCACCGTGTGGCCCGCATTGGCGCCGCCCTGATAGCGCACCACGATGTCGAAGTGCTGGGCCAGGGCGTCCACCACTTTGCCCTTCCCCTCATCACCCCATTGCACCCCGACCACCACGCTGGCATTCGCCGGCTGATCGGCAGCTGCGGTTGCAGTCGTTGTTTGATCGCCACCCATAGGAGTGGCAAGGGTCGGCATGCTCATCCTCGCGCTACGATCGTCTACTCTACCTGAGTTTCGGTTTCGGGCGGGTTAAAATGCAGAGGGGCCAGACTGGAAGGAGACCGGCCCTGAGGTGCGGCTCGAAAGCTTGCCCGCGCTCGGCGCTCGACCGGAGCGGTCAGATATGCCGGTCGAGCATCTTGATCAGCGCTTCCTTGGACTGCACGCCCATCAACTGCTCCGCAACCTCGCCGTTCTTAAACAGCAGCAGCGCCGGAATCCCGGTGATCCGGTAGCGGCTGGTGACAGACATATTCTCGTCCACATTCACCTTGCCCACTTTGGCGCGATCGGCGTACTGCTGGGCCACAGCCTCGACGGTGGGCGTGATCGCCCGGCAGGGGACGCACCAGGTGGCCCAGAAATCAACCAGCACGGGCTTGTCTGATTTCAACACCTGCTCTTCAAAATTCTGATCGGTAAACTCGGTCAAACCGTTTCCAGCCATTCTTTTCTCCTTCTTACTGAGCCCCGAAACAACTGCCGGGGCGCGTCCAATCTATGTTGCCTCGACTCGAGTGCCGGGCGACCCGGAATAGCCCAAACTAAAATCTGCTCCGTGAAGTTGCCAGGATCCCTACAAGCATACATTAGATGCCGGTCGAAACCGTTCGACGCGGGGGCAGGGCAGTCCGCTATTTTGAATTCTTTCCGAAAATCGTTCGAATCCCACCGCCGCCCAAATGCCTTGAATCAATGCCGTTTAGCCCGCATTCACCTGGCCAAACTTACGGCCGTGCTCCACGAGCTGAATCAGCAGCCGCATCCTTCGTTGGGGGCTTCTCAGCCTTCTCACTTTCGATCGGTTCGGCCTTCACCGGGGAGATCGCGCGGTACAGCTCGGCGTATTCCTGAGCGGATCGCGACCAGGAGAAGTCTTTTCCCATGCCGTTGACCATGATTCTGGTCCACAGCTTCGGCCACCGAAAAGCCTCCAGCGCCCTGCCAATGGCGTCCAGGAAGGCTGCACCGGTGTAATCGTAAAACTTGAAGCCGGTGCCTGCATTTCCGTCGAAGTTCTCGATCGTGTTTTCAAGGCCGCCTGTTCCTCTCACCACGGGCACCGTGCCGTACTTGAGGCTGTACATCTGATTCAGCCCGCACGGTTCGTAGCGCGACGGCATCAGGAAGATGTCGGCGCCGGCTTCGATCTGGTGGGCGAGCGCATTGTCATACCCGATCTTCACCAGAAATTTGCCGGGATGTTGCTTCCCGAGGCGCGCGAAGAATTCTTCATAGTCGCGGGCGCCGGAGCCTAGTACCAACAGGTACAGGTCCAAACCCGCGAGCGTTTCGGCGATCTCGGCCAACAGGTCAAATCCCTTTTGACGATCGAAGCGCGACACGACACCGAGAACGGGCTTGCTCAAATCGGGTTGGTCCACGCCCATGCTTTCGAGCAGCGCGCGCTTGCAGGCCTTCTTGCCACACAGGTCCTCGGGCGTGTAGTTCGCAGCAATCAGCAGGTCGGTGGCCGGATTCCACGCCGAGTAGTCACACCCGTTAAGAATTCCGCACAGCTTGCCGGCATGTTTCCGAATTACGCCTTCCATCCCGGATCCAAACTCCGGCGTCTGGATCTCTTCGGCATATTTCGGGCTGACGGTGGTCAGGTAATCGGCAAATACCAGCCCGCCTTTTAACAGGTTCACTCTGCCATAGTATTCAAGCGCGTCCATGTTAAACACGCCGTCGTCGAGGGAGATCTCTCGCAGGATTTCGCGCGCAAACTCGGGGTGGTAAGCAAGATTGTGGACTGTGAAGACCACCCGTGTGTTGAAGTAAAAGAGATCGGACCAGTAGTTCCGTTGCAGGTAAACCGGAACCAGACCCGTCTGCCAATCGTGGCAGTGGATGATCTCAGGCGCAGGACCCAGGCGCTTGACGAATTCCAGCGCGGCCAGCGAGAATCCGGCAAAACGCAGGTAGTTGTCGCCATAATCCGCTCCCGTAGCCGCGTCCTGATAAAGCCCGTCACGATCGAAGAATTCGGGAACATCCACCAGATAGTGGCGAACGCCGCAGATGGCGCCGCCATCCTGAATGCTCGCGAATCGGAAACCTGCTTGAAGCGGAATCGTGATGCTGCGCCCGGCCTCAAGCGTCGGTCCCTGCGCTGTGACTCGATAGCGGGGAAGCAAAACGTCAACCTGCAGGCCGAGCTCCGCTAAAGCCTGCGGAAGCCCGCCAATCACGTCCGCCAGACCACCGGTTTTGGAGAAGGGGACGCCCTCAGGCGCTACGAAAACCACTCGCACGGTTGAATCGAACCTCGAACGACGTCTCAACAAGGAACGAAAGCTAATCGCACTCGTTAGAGGATGAGCGTTGGCCTGTCAAGAACTCACCGGCCAATTCGGAACAGGCATGCGTTTCAGTTACTGGGCTCCTCCCGGACTCGACTGCTTGTCCTTATTGACCGAAGAGCAGATGAATGAACGCAACGAGCGGCTGATGGTAGACGAGGACGACCACCATCAGAATCGCGAGCCCAGATACTTCAAGGATGCGAGCACGCCGGGAGCCGGGGTTCCAGGCAAACAGGGGAATGCTCTTGAAGCCCCAGATGGCCAAGTTGAAGAGAAGGAAAAGCGCTATCGCATAAACATATGGAGAGGATTGAAGTGCGGGGACGAAAGCGTACAGGCAGACACCGGCCACCGCCAGCGCGGCGGAAAATCCTGCGCGGACGGGAAGCTCATTCATGAGTCGCGCGCTTGTGAGCTTTTCCCCAACGATGCTCATCTTCTCCGTAGAAATTCCCATAAATCGCTTCCTGCCCAGGCTAAGTATAACACCAAAAGGACGACGCCTGAGACGGCCCGCGCCGCATCGTAGAACCCGCTTCCCGAACCGGCCAGCGCTTCAACGATGCGCACGACCAGGTAGGAGAAGACCAGCAGAATAGCGTCGAGCGCGAGAATGCTCAGGACGTCCAAGGCGCGAACCGCGCGTCTCTGGACGCGTTGCCACAATCGACGCCACTCGACGACCATATGCTGCCCCCTCCGGCGCGGTCAGAACGAAAGCCGTCCGCTCACCGGCCCCTACGCGCTCCGCGGCGCCAAAGACCTGCGAGCTAGCAGATACGCTTTGATGAAAGCGTCGATATCGCCGTCCAGCACCCGGTCGGTGTCGCCGATTTCAAGCTTGGTGCGAGTGTCCTTCACCATGCGGTACGGATGCAGGACATAGGATCGCACTTGGCTGCCGAAGCTGATGTCGGCCTTGGAAGCCTCCAGCTTCTCGGTTTCGGCGCGCTTCTTCTCGAGCTCGAGCTCGTATAGTTTCGACCGCAACATCTTCATGGCCATCTCACGATTACGGTGCTGCGAGCGTTCGTTCTGGCACTGGGCAACGGTACCGCTGGTAATGTGGATGATGCGCACTGCGGAATCGGTGGTGTTGACGTGCTGCCCGCCGGCGCCCGTGGAGCGATAGGTTTCCACCCGCAGCTCCTCGGGCTTGATGTCGATCGTAATGCTCTCGTCGATTTCGGGACTTACAAAGACGGAGGCGAAGGAAGTGTGGCGGCGCGCGGCGGAATCAAAGGGCGAGATTCGCACCAGGCGGTGCACGCCGATCTCTGACGTCAGAAGGCCGTACGCATATTCGCCGGTCACGCTGAAGGTGGCGGATTTGAGTCCCGCTTCTTCACCGGCCTGATACTCGAGCAGCGTGAACTTAAAGCCGCGACGCTCCGCCCAGCGCTTGTACATGCGCAGCAGCATTTCGGCCCAATCCTGCGACTCCGTGCCGCCTGCGCCAGGATGAATTGTGACAATGGCGTTGAGCCGATCGTTCTCGCCGCTCAGCAGTGACGCGGTCTCGAGGCGCTCCAGATGGTCCCCCAGCCGTCGCACCTCCGCCTGGAGTTCCTGCTCGACTCCCTCGCCCTCCCGTGCCAGGTCGAAGTAGGCATCGATATCGGCCAGACGGCCCGCCAGCAGGCGGTCCTGCTCGATGGTTTCTTCCAACCTCTTGCGCTGGGCAAGAAGCTTTTGAGCGGGTTCCGGATTCTCCCAAAAACCTGGCCGGCCGATCTCACCGTTGCTGGCTTCGAGTTCGCGAACGCGGGCCGGAGCGTCAAAGAAAACTCCGCAGCTCATCGGCACGTTGCCGCAGATGGGTATATTCGCGTTCCAGTTCTTCAATCACAACTGTCTCCTTTGGCCGGACTATGTAATCTTGGCGGTAGCCCTCAGCCGCCTGCCTTCAGCGATCACTGCGAAATGCCTGCGACCAGCCAGGTGTCTGCCTGTCACTCTTATTCCCGACTGCCTACTGCCGGCCGGCTTCCTTCTGCCCTCCCGACATCCTGACCCGAACCGCCACTCCGACCCCTGAAACTGCCAGGCAAAAGGCGGCAAAAACGTCGCCGAGCGTGTGGTAGGAGGTCTCGGCGGACTCGTAGTCGAAATGCACGGCGAGGGCAGCCTGGGTGCGCGCCGGCAGAGTTTGCAGAACGCGCCCGTACGGGTCGATGACAGAAGTCACGCCGTCGTTGGTCGCGCGCAGCAGATACCGGCGGTTCTCGATCGCCCGAATACGGGCCATCTCCTGGCTTTGATAGCGAGCCGAGGTATCGCCGTACCAGCCGTCATCCGAGATGTTGACCATAACGCTCGGGCCGGACGGTGTGACACGGCGCACGAGCTGCGGAAAAATCTCCTCATAGCAGATCGAAAACCCTATTCTGCCCGGCTGCATGGAAGCGAAAGCGTAGTTCGAACCCGGTACGTAGTTTCCAGCTTCCGCCGTGATCTTTCCGACCCAGTGATCGAGCCAGGTAGGCACGTATTCGCCGAAAGGCACCAGGTGAATCTTATCATATTGAAAAGTCAGGTTTCCCGCCGGGTCGAGCATGTCCGCGCTGTTCAATGGCCGGGGTGTGCCGCCACCGAGAAAATTCACGGTGCCGAACACCAAGTACGCGTGGGCCTGGCGCGCCAAGTCCTGCATCGCGCTGCGGAAGATCGGATCGCGCCCATAGAAAAAGGGGGCCGAGTTCTCTGACCAGATGATCAGAGGTGGTTGCGAGCCCGGGACCGACTCGTGCAAAGTTTTCAGCGTCAAATCCGCGAGCTGATGAAGAGGCACAGGGTTCAGCCACGGAGCCCACTGGTCCGCGGCTTCGTTCAGAGGAATATTGGGCTGAACCAGGATCGCCAGCTCGTGGCCCTGCCGGGGCGGCGGCGGCCGGAACCAGCGATTGTAGCCGAGCAGCATCGCGGCCCAGAAAACTACAACCAATGAGGCTCGACGCCGGAGTCCCGGCTTCGCGAGCACGGCCCCAGCCACCAAAATCGAGGTCGAAAACGCGATGAAAGAAAGTCCATAGACGCCGATAACAGCGGCGAACTGCCGCAGGCCGTCCGGCTGAACCGCGTAGCCCAACAGATTCCAGGGAAATCCGCCGAAATAACCGTACGTCTGGGCGAGCTCCATCGTGACCCAAAGAAACGGACTGAGGAGCAAAGCCAATGTGTAGGACCGGCGGGCCATCCACGCAATCGTCAACGCAAACAAGCCCCAATAGCTGGAGTCAACAATGAGGAACAGCACCATCACGGCCAGCGCGGCAGGGCGCGCCACGTGACCATAGTTCTCCATCACGAAATCAAACCAATAGACGCTGAGCGCGAGAAATACCGCGCCGCTGAGCGCTCCCAGCACGTAAGCATGTTTGACCCGCCGCTCGTGAATCGCCGCCAGCAGCAAGGGAAGCGGAGCAATCCAGACGAGCTGGTTCAGGTTAAAGCGCGGGAAACAGGCGGCCAAAAGCAAGCCCGACAAGAGGCTAGCCGTGTAGCGCACAGCGGGAAAGCGAAAAAGTTGAAGCGGTCTGCGGTTGAAGCCTGCCTGGGGGACGCCGGACGCCGGAGCTTGCGCGGGCTGTTCGGTTAGCGGATGAACGGTTTAAATCCCTCGGCGGTAAGTTCTTTGCGTACCCGCTCCGCCTGCGTGCGGCTCTTATATGGACCGGCGACCACCCGGTAGAAGCTGTCTTTGGCCTTGGCCTGTGCCGGGCTGAGGATTAGCGCGGAATAGTTCTTGGATTTCAGCACGCCGACCACGTTGGCGGCGTCCTGGCGGTTGGTAACCGCAGCCACCTGGACCAGCAGGCCGGACGGAACGCGCGAGACGATCGTGGAGTCGAGCGCTTCGTCCTCGGCCGCCGGATCGGTCCTCGCCTCCTGAGCGGCGGGGGCAGCCGGCACCCGCGCACTCGCCGCCGTACTCGTTTGATCCGGAGGTGAATCCGATTGGGCCGGCTGTGAAGGAGAAGCGGAGGGGCTAGCCGCACTCGTTCCGCGAGACTCCTCACTCGCGCCGGGCGGCGAAGACTCGGGTGCATTCACGTCCGGGGGAGCTTCGGAGGGGGCCGGTACCTGCTCTGTTGCGAGCGCAGTCGCCGGATGCCCCTGCCGGTAGCCCAGAAAAAAACCCAACGAAAAGACCACCGCGCAGAGCACGACTACCGCAAGAAACGCGCCTAAGAGCGAACCGGTCGGAATGCCTTGCTCCTGTTTCATCACCTATTCACCTGGCACGGGCGCTTTCGCGGACAGCACCTTGCCGGCAAGCCCCGCCAGCAGATCCACGGGGAGCGGGAACACGATAGTGGTGTTCTTCTCCGCGCCGATTTCCACGAGCGTTTGTAGATAGCGCAAGGTGATCGTGACCGGTTCCCGCGCGATCAGGGACGCCGCCTGCGAGAGCTTTTCGGCAGCCTGGAACTCGGCGTCGGCAGCGATGATCTTGGCCCGGCGTTCACGCTCAGCCTCAGCTTGCTTGGCAATGGCTCGTTGCATGTCCTGCGGCAGATCCACTTGCTTAACCTGTACCTGGGTTACCTTGATGCCCCAAGGCTCAGTGTGCTCATCCAGAATGCCGGCCAGGCGGGCGTTCAGCTTCTCGCGCTGGGCAAGCAGGTCATCAAGCTCGACCTCTCCAAGCACTGAGCGCAGACCGGTCTGCGCCGCCTGTTCCACAGCATAACGGTAGTTCTCCACTTCGATGATCGCCTGTGTAGCGTTGATGACGCGAAAGTAGACGACGGCGCTCACTTTCAACGACACGTTGTCACGAGTAATGATGTCCTGCGGCGGAATGTCCCAGGTGATGGTGCGCAGCGACACTTTGACGATCTTGTCGATGGGCCAGAAGATGAGGATCACTCCCGGACCCTTGTCGCGCGCGAGCACCCTGCCCAGGCGGAACACGACTGCGCGTTCATACTCGCGCAGGATGTTCAGGCACTTGATAACCCAGATCAAGAAAACGAAAATTACGACCAGCAGAAAAGGTGAAAACCCCACAGTAGTGTTCGGTTCCATGTTTGCCCCCGGCCCTTCAGATTGACGATCAACGATTGATGATCGACGATCAAAAGACACGTCTGTCAGTCTACCACCGGCGACGCCTACTTCCTGTAAGGATCATTCCAAGGAGCCGTCGGCGACGAGGAATCTGCTGGTTTTCTTCATTTCAGAGCGGGATTCCTCGCCGGCCTCGGAATGACACGGTTTGAGAGTTCCCGAGACCGCTGGTCCAGTTCTAACAATCGCCACGATCTTCAATCGTCAATCGACCGTTCAATCCTTGCGCTCCGGTTCGACCACCAGCCTTAAGCCTTCGATCTCGCGCACCCGAACGCGGCTGCCAAGCGGGAGAGGCTGGGCGGCGCGCGCCTCCCAAATCTCGCCATGTACGAAAACCTTGCCTTCAGGCGAGAGATCGGTTCGGGCGATGCCCGCTTGACCGATCATACCCTGCTCGCCCGTGATCGCCTTGTTGCGCCGCGCGATGAGGGCCACGCGCAGCAGGATCACGCTGATGATGGCCACCGGCAGCGCCACGCTGAACGCGGTTCCCAGGCGAATCCCAGCCCCCGGCAGCGGGCTCTGAACCAGGATCAGCGCGCCCACGACCATGGCAAGGATGCCCCCGGCCACGAGGACTCCGTGCGAATTCGCCTTAACCTCAAGGCCAAACATCACCAGCGCCAGCGCAATCAGAGCCACACCGGCGTAATTGATGGGCAGCAAGTGAAAGGCGTAGAGCGCCAGCACCATGGCCAGCGCGCCGGCGACTCCCGGCAGAACCATGCCTGGATGCGTGAATTCCACGTAAAGGCACAAGGCTCCGAGAGCGCCCAAAATGAAGGCGATGTTGGGGTCGGCGATGCGAGCCAGGAATCGCTCACGGGTGGTCATCGCGTAGGTCTCAAGGCTCGCGCCGCCCAGATGCAAGACGGCGCTGCCGCCGTCGAATCGCGAGATGGTGCGCCCATCAAGTGACTTGAGAAGGTCCTGGGGTGAATTAGCGACGAGATCGATCAGATGGTTGTCGAGCGCTTCCTTTTCCGTGAACGAACGGCTTTGGCGCACGCCTTCCTCGGCAAACTGGGCGTTGCGCCCACGCTTTCCGGCGATCGACCGGATGTAGGCGGCGGCGTCATTCTCGATCTTGGCTTCCATCGTCTTGCCGATATCGGGATTGCCCATGATCACGGGGTGAGCGGCGCCGGTATTCGTGCCCGGGGCCATGGCGGCCACGTCACCCGACAGCAGGAGGAAGAATCCGGCCGAGGCCGCGCGGCTGCCGCTCGGAGCCACATAAGTGATCACCGGAACGCGCGAATCAATGACCGCGCGTATGATCTCGCGCATGGACGTGTCGAGACCGCCGGGCGTGCTGAGTTCTAACAGCACCGCCGAGGCGTGCCGCTCGTTCGCTGCGCGAATGCCGCCTTCGACGTATTCCGCCGTGACCGGCTCGATGGTGTCATCCAGCGATATAACGACCACGTGATTGGGAACCGCGGGCCCTTGGGCGGCAAAGGACGCCAACGCATAGAAGGCGGCGCCTGCCAGCAGGGCGGCAGCGATTCGGGAGCAGTGGGCGGCAGCAACCGGAGGAAGGCGAGGCGGCTCCAGTTCTTGCGCGTTCAGGTTCCTGTGTCTGGTTCCCGATCTGAGACCCATATAGCGCAACTTCCAATTCAGGAGCGTGTGGCGGGCACGCCACTCGCCGGCATCCGATTCCCGTTCTAAGGTGTGGACCTTCCCGCGCCCGAACGCTTTTGAGCGTCATCCACAAGCCGCAGAGCCTCGGCGCTTCCTGGCTGCAACTGAAGCGCTGCGCGACCTTGTTCCAAAGCCAGCGAAGCCTGGTTCATGGAAAGGTACACCCGGCCGAGCCATAGATGCGTGACCGCGCTGTTGTCGAGCTGAAGGGCAGTCTTGAACTCGGCCGCGGCTTCTTCATGACGGCCTTCCCCTTCGTAAATCTGGCCGAGCACGATATAGGCTTCGCTCCCCTGGGGAAGCAAGGAGACGGCTTCATCCACTTCCCTTTCGGCCTCGGCGAACCGTCCTTCTGACAGCAATTTCTTACCCTGGCTCAGATGAGTCTCGCCGTGCTCCTCGGGACTCTCCTGGGCCAGGCGCGCCTCCAGGGTGTTATGGATCATGACGGCCAGAAGCCCGAAGGCCTCGCCATCATAACGTTTCTTGATGCGCAATTCGGGCGAAAAATCCTGGCGCGGGTCAAGCTGCTGCTGATGCGCGGTCAGCCACTTCTCTTCCTGGTGCGCCTGTGCCGTATTCTGCAGCTTCGTGGAAACCAACGCCGACAGGATGTGGGCCTCGGGATCCTCATCGTTCTGGCTGAGACTGGCCTCGAGCGGAGCGGCCGCTTCGCTGTATTTCTTGAGCTGCCACAAGCAGGCCGCCAGATTGAAGCCGAAATCCGGATCGAGCGGGTCGCCCTGATACGCACGCTGGAAGCCGGCCAGGGCGCTTGAGTAGTCGCCCCGGCGCGCTTGCGTCACGCTTAGATCGTTGGCGACTTCGTTGAGCGGAATCTGCGCTTCGAGCGCGGCGAAGGCCCCTTGAGCCTTGGCGTAATCGCCGGTAAAGTACTCATCCACCCCCAGCGTGAACAGCGACTCCCGGTAATTCGGGTCCGACGACGCCAGCTTGCGCAGCCAGGCGGCGGATTCAGCGTACTGCTTGTGATCGAAGTAGTAGCGCCCAAGCTCAAAAGCGGCGCCGTGCTCTGAAGGATCAATTCGGTCCGCCTCCTTCAGAAAATGGAGCCGGGTCTCGTCGTCGGAGGCCAGCAGTCCGCGGATATAGTTTTCGAAGGCGTCAAGACGGATCACAGGAAAGCGCTTGGCGAAGTCCTCTTCGGCGCCGGCCGTGAAGCTGGGATCGTGCGTGGCCAGCAGCCGCCAGGCAAGACGCGTCTGCACGTCGATCAGGTCCGCCAAAGAGCCGCTCGTTTCGAGGCGCGGCGTCAGTTTTAGATCGTGGACCTGGAGGAGCTGGCATACGGCCGTCAACTGGTCGCCGGCCACGCGGAAGTTGCCCACAACTGCCCAGTCCACTCCCAGCGTCTGGGCTACCTTGTAAGCGCTGGCCAGCGTCAAAGGGGTGCCGGGCGGCATATCAAGCTGCCGGTAGGCGGCGTTGCGCTCATCCCGATCGAGCACGTAGCGCCCGGGACCCGCCAGACGTGCGGAGAGTACCTCTGCGAAGGCCTCCGAGATCCAACCCAGATCGGAGTTCGCACTCTGATTCTCAAACGGCAGCACTAAGACGGTACGAGTCTGATTGGGGGCTGCTTGTAGTCCCGTGGCAAGCAGCAGGATTGCCCCTATTAGCTTCTTCACGGGGCCATTATAGCAGCACGGGGTTGAACTGACGCAGTTGCTCCCGCGTTGCAATTAAGTTTCACCCCGGACGAACGTCGTGCACCGTGAGAGGTGTTGGGCGGATGGGCACGACGCGGAGTGGGCGAGCTTTGCTGATGCTCGGAACAGTTGGAAAAACTCCGATGTAGTTGGGCGTTTTGTAGTGTTTGACATCAGCGGCAACAGGTGCGGTCTTATCGCAACCATCAAGTACAAATGGAGAATGGTTTACATTCGAAGTATTCTGAGTCACGTTGAATACGACCAGAAGAGGTGGCAAAGATCATGATTGCCGTGTCCGAGAAATACGCGCTTGAGGGAAGCTCGCCTGCGCCGATCACGTCCGAGCGCCAGCATGAGGATTACCTGTCAGCCCTGGACAGGCTGGCGAGTAAGGATCATCCGACGAATGAAGAGGAGAAGTACGCCGAAGTCTTAGTGACCTTGATCGAAGCGTACGAAGAAAAGCATCATTCCATCCCTGACGCTTCGCCAGTGGAAGTGCTTCGCGCCCTGATGGACGCGAGTAATCTCCGCCAAAAGGATCTCGTCCCCATCTTTGGCTCTGAGAGCATCGTGTCCGAGGTCCTGCATAAGAAACGCGCTCTCAACAAAACGCACATCGAGAGACTAAGCGATCGATTCCGTGTTTCCCCAGCGGTTTTCTTCCCGCGCCTTTAGGGTCAAGGGCTGGTCTTATGCGCGCCAACCCGGCCCAACAGCAGGATCGCCAGCGCCGCTTCTTCACGAGGCCATCATCGCAGCAACAGGTTGGTGGAAGCGGTTGCCCAAGAGCGGCCGCCCCATCGGACCGTCCAAACCGGCCAGGACTGAGGCCTTGACACAACCGGAATAACTGATTGACATCCCGGCGGTCCGTGTGATAGCGTCACCGCATAGTCGTCCAAGAACGACCATCAGCAGGGGGCTGAATATGAGAACCACTCGGGAACCCTCCGAAGCCACCAACTCTCCGAGCAGCCGTGTGTGTTTTTGGCTGATTGCACTCATCCTTCTTTCAGTGCGCTGCAGCAACGCAGGTGGACCGCCCATGGTGCCGCCCGGCTACAGGCTGGTTTACAACGTTAATGGTGATCAAAACTTCCATCTCCTCCCCCTGGTCCGGCGCGGCGCAGCTCGGATGTATATGTCTGGCGGCAGACCCTTTCAGCTGTCGCCCTGCACGAGCTGTTCGCAGCTCACGATAAACGGCACTTCCAACCCAGTGTTGCTGGTTGAGGACGCCAGCCCTTCGGGCACCACCACGAATTACCTGACGGTGATTCAGGCGGTAAATGGGCCGGATGCGTCCATTCCGCTGCAGGTCGCTAACCAAGTAACCTCGACAGGCAACGCGAACAACTTGACGAGTATTGCCAGCGGTTACGGCGGCCTCGATATCGTCCAGAACACTCCGGCAAGTACGGGTCCCACTACGAATTACAGCTCTCCTTACTTCCGTATGTGCGCGCAGGAAGTCATAGGCCCGACCCCTCCTGGGCCTTCGCCTGGACCGGATTGCTGGCTTGGACAAGTCGTCGCCGGTAGCGGCGCAAATGCCACAGATGTTTTTCAGTGGACTCGACAGACCGCCAACACAACGACCAATATAACAATGCTATGGCCCAAGGCCATTAATTTGTCCTCTGTGGGGCAGATCACCGTAGGTCCTGAGCCCATCACTGGCGTGAACGCAAACGTCCCGTCGACCTTCACAGGACAAAAGACCAGCAGCCTAAGCGGCTCGGCCGCCGCGGGCCCGGTCACGCTTGAGCCGGGCCAACTGACGGCTGGGACGGCCGCCGCCGGAATGGCTGAAGGCGCACTGCAGATCCTCCAGAGTTATATCGTGGGATCAAGCACACCAGAGGGTCAGTTGGCGTGTCCGTCCGGGACGGCGCAGACGATCAGCGTCTGCACGACGACTGGAGCCGCCGAAAACTGGATCGGGGTGTTCAACAGTATTGTGGGAGCGCAAGGTATTACGGTGACACCGCTCCGATATGGGCGGGTCGGCGTTTCGAGCTCTGCGTCGGGGCTTGTGTTTAACGACGGGGATTTCGTGTGCAAAGACGATACGACGGCGGGCTTTGTTGTAGATAACAGTTCCACCCCGTGTCCGGTGAGTCAATTGGCGTTGGCGTAGGTGATCCAAGCACGCCTCTGCCCCACAATGAACATCTCGTCGATTTGATTCCTGAGGCGGGCGTACCAGTGACCGCTTATTGGACAAGCGCCCCGGTTTCGGGCAGCGTAACGATTGCCAGCGCCAATATTGAGTACGTGTACGGGTTAATCGTGCCGACTCCCGTCGTCGCGGGTCACATCGTGCTAGATGTGGCCGTCGCGGACACTACCCCTACCGATCTCTACAGCGTTGGCATTTTCAACTCTTCCGGCAGTCTTGTCGCGCACATTTTGCCGCAAGCCTTCACGATGATGGGCGTTCAAACTCCAATCGCCTTTAATGAGGGCACTGTCACGTTCTCACCTGGCAAGTACTACATCGGCCTCACAGGCGAGGCAACAGCGCTAAAGCTCTCGGCCATAGTCGCCACGCTTATCCCGCTGGCCGCCACTTCCGAAGGGGCAACGACAGGCGGCAATCAAATTACGTCGTTCTCCCCGCCTGCAGATAGCTGGATCGCAACGAGTAGCACGAATAATGAGCCCGTGGTCGGGCTGGCGCCGTAAAGGAGCGCCAATCCACCAAAGGCAGGCTCAAACTGAGACTTCGTGGTACGCAAATCGTGTTTGGCCGCGAGAGCGGCAAGGAGGTAGTATGAGCAGGCTCGGCTGGCTTACGAAGACCTGTCTGGCGGTTGGATTCTGTGCCGTAACGGCAATACTCTCCCACGGGCAAACCTTCGCCACTCTGGTGAGTTTCAATGGTGCCGACGGTTCCGGACCTTTTTCTTCCCTGGTCCAAGGCACCGACGGGAATCTATACGGAACCACTAATACAGGGGGCCGTACGGCATGTAACTCCCCCTATGGGTGCGGCACCGTATTTAAGGTAAGTCCAGCCGGAACTCTAACAATGCTTTACAAGTTTTGTGCCCTGGCGAACTGCGCAGATGGGAGCTTCCCCTATGCTGGGCTGGTGTTGGGTACGGACCAGAATTTCTACGGCACGACTTCCGCTGGCGGGACGCACAGTGCCGGGACGATCTTCAAGATCACCGCACGAGGCGCACTGACGACGATCTATAGCTTTTGCGCGCAGGCGAACTGTAGCGATGGATCAAGTCCTGCCGCGGCTATGGTTCAGGCGACCGATGGTAACTTCTACGGAGTCACTGGCGACGGTGGAACAAGCACCTCTTGCACCGGCGGGTGCGGGACGGTGTTTAAAATCACGGCGACCGGCAAGTTGACTACACTTCACAGCTTCGACGCCGCCGACGGGTACCACCCGAGCTCACTCGTTCAAGGCAGCGACGGCGATCTCTACGGAACAACCTATGGCACGCCCTACAGCTCCTGCCAATCCACAGGGTGCGGCACGGTTTTCAAGATGACGTCCGAAGGCGCGCTAACTACCCTGCACACGTTCAACTTCGTCGACGGTGCCAGCCCATTCGGCCCGCTCGTAGAATCTCCCGAGGGAAGTTTCTCCGGGACTACCTATGACGGAGGAATCGTTTTCTTCGAGGGTTGCTCTGAAGGTTGTGGCACGGTGTTCAAGATCACATCGGCGGGGTGCGCTGACCACCCTGCATAGTTTTCGGTCGAGTGACGGAGCGAATCCTTACGCCGGGCTGGTCCAGGCGACGGATGGAAACTTTTACGGTACAACCTCCGGCGGCGGCCCCAACGGCGTTGGCACGATTTTTAAGATCGGGGCAAGTGAAGAGCTGAGCACGCTTCACTATTTCGGAAGCGATGACGGCGACTTCCCCTCGGCCGGGCTGGTTCAAGCCACCAATGGAATCTTCTACGGAACAACCTTTGGCGACGGCAACACGTCGGACGGGACAGTCTTCAGCGAGTCTGTCGGCCTCGGCCCCTTTGTGACCACGCTGCCCACTTCCCGCGCGATCGGCCAACGCGTCGAGATCCTCGGCAACAATCTCACAGGCGCAACCAGCGTCACGTTCAACGGCACCCCCGCCACTTTCACTGTGGTTTCGAGCACGGAAATCTCCACCACCGTGCCAAGCGGCGCCACCACGGGCCCGGACCAAGTGGTGACTCCAAGCGCCACGCTTTCAAGTAACGTGCCGTTCAGGGTGAAGCCGTGATATCTAAGCGCGACGGTGAATCGTCACTCGAATTCCGTATTTCGGCCGCAGCGTGATGCTAGGCAGCAGTTTGATGGGATGATCCGGGACCACGGTCATCCGGAAGCGTTGGGCAATCGTCGCGAGCAGCAGTGCCGCTTCCATTTGCGCGAAGCCCGCCCCAATGCAGACGCGCGGACCGCCGCCAAAGGGGAAGTAAGCGAACCTGGGCACCGTCCCGCGGCGAATAGGATCGTCCTGCCAACGGTCAGGGTCAAAGCGCTCCGGCTGCGGGAAGAAGCGCGCGTCGCGGTGCGTAACCCATTGGCTGATGAAGATGCTGGTGCCGGCGCGCACGCGGTAGCCGCCGGCCTCAAAGTCGTCAAGAGCCTCGCGGCCCATGGCCCAGGCAGGCGGGAAGAGCCGCAAAGACTCCTTTAACACTCGATCGAGGTAGGGCAGCGAGGGGAGATCGGCAGCAGACGGTTCGCGTCCGCCGAGGACCGTGCGCAACTCGGCGTCGAGCCTCTCATCGACGTCCGGATTCTGGCCGAGCAGGTACCAGGTCCAGGCGAGCGCCAGCGCGGTGGTCTCGTGCCCGGCCATAAACAGGGTCATGGTCTCATCGCGTAACTCCAAATCATCCAACTCTCGGCCGGACTCGTCTCGCGCGCGCAACAGGAGACTGAGCAGATCACCCGATCCGTTTGAGCTGCCTGATAGGCCGGCCGCGCGGCGTTCGCGAATGATGGCATAGAGGATGCGGTCGAGCCGCCGCACGGCCCTACCCATCTTCGATACTCCGGGTATCCGGAACCATTTGGGCAGCAGCATCGCGAGACGCGCGTAATCGGCAAAGTTTTCGGCGACAACGCGCAAGGCTTCGCCCACCTCGCGCGCCTGAGCCGAGACGTCCGCGCCGAAGAGGCAGCGGGCCACGATCTGCAGCGTGAGCCGGCTCATCTCATCGTGGACGTCCAGCACCGTGCCGTCCCGCCAGGCCGCAATCGCATCGGCGGTACGATCAACCATGGTCTTGGCGTAATTCAGAATGTTCTCGCGATAGAATCCCGGCTGCGCCAGCCGCCGCTGCCTGCGCCAGATCTCGTTTTCAGTGGTCAGCAAGCCTTCGCCGAGCACGCCGGCCAGCGCCCGATAGTCGCGCGACTTGATGAAGCGCGCGGAATTCTTCACCAGCACGGACTCGATGTCGTCCGGGTGAGCCAGCATGCAAACCGGAAGGTGCAGGAGACGGAAGAACACCACGTCGCCATACTCTCGCGCGGCCCCCGTCATGAACCCGAGCAGGTCACGGCGAAGCTCGATCACACTGCCGAGGAACGGCCGGCCTTTGGGTCCGGGAGGAAGGCGGAGCGAGTTCTGAGGGTCGGCGATGGTACCCGGCATAAATGGGGCGCAGACTCCTGGGCCTTCGGCCCGCCACCGGAGCACGCCCGTGGGCGAGGCATGCCCCGGGGCTAGTAGACTTCTTCGTGAGCGCCGACGGTTAGCAGCAGAATGGCCTCGGCGTCTTCCCATCAAACGAACTTGAACACCAGTCTAAGATCATATCCTGCGCTCGCGGCCCAGCAGCCGTCCATTTCGCCCTTCAATTTGTGAGTCTTCAAGCGCGGGTGGAAGCAGTCCGCTGCAAGCAACTCCAGGGCGGCCTCAAGCTCAGAAGAGCGGTGAGGATTTTTCTTGAGAATGGTTCCTGCTCTCCGAATGAAGGCGCTGGAACGCAGCAGGGGCCGCTTCACGAAAGGATGTCTTTCATGATCTCGTGCGGGGTAGCGGGTTGGAGGGCGCCGCTCTGAAACTCGCGCTGCGCCTCCTCGATCTCGGAAACGATCTCAGCGCGCCTTCGTTCAGCCAGCCGGCGTGTGAGGACCTCAATGAGGGTCTGTTGTTCTTCCGGGGTCAATCGGTCGGCAGAGTCCACGACCACCTCAAATCTCGGCGAATCACCGGTCTTGTTGAGAAGCGCGCCTTTCGCCATGGTCTTAACATACCACCGCGGCTGCCTGAGAACAATGTACCCGGACCTGGCGCCAAGCTAGCCCCGGCGGACGCGGCCAGCACCCGCTTGATTGTTACGACGACAAAAGATTCTTAGGCAACTGGGTGGTAGAATAACGGCCGATTGCGGAGCACAGTTTGCTCGCACTCTATCGCCGCCGCCGGAAGCAAGCCTACAGCACGATAAAGATCAACCTGCCTTCCGGTCAAACACCATTCCGTGGCGCTCCGTCAACTTGGAGGATGCGTTCGTGGTTGGGTGATTAGCCTACCCCAACCGCCAGCTTCCGGCCCACGAACTCTCCGAGCTCAGGATTCCAGAACCTCGGCCTGGACACCTGAAAGGTGGGCTTCGAGCTCAGAAGACCGGGATCGAACTCGGGCCATTGCTGCCCGACAACCCGCGGCCCGGACGACGTCACGGAAACCAGCACGTCGGCGCGATCCAAGGCGCGCCGCGCCGATGGCTTGAAGTCCGGTTGTGACGAATCCAGGACCACGAGGTACAGCAAAGGATCGAGATAGTCCAAAATGCTGTTGCTCTCGATGATCACCCATTCGGACTGGCGGAGCTTGCGCGTGAGCAAGGGCAGCGCGCTCGAAATCTGGCCCTGCCGGACGCGCAACCAGAGGGAGCGTTCAGCGCCGGCGGCAAGAAACCGGCAGGTGTCAGCTCGTCCCAGAGCGTCCGTCTCCTCGGTGAGGGCGAACGGATGCTCCTCGGGCGCGCAGTCGCAGGCGTGTCCGTCACGCGAGCAGAAGCCGTGGCCGTACTGCGTGATCTTGACCGCCGTCCAGCGCAGCGGGGCAAATTCGCGGATCAAGGCAGAGGTCACCGAGGTCTTACCGATGTTCCGCGTATGACCGCCGATCACCACAGCCTTCATACAGTCCCCAGGGCCAAGTGCAGGGACGGTTCGCGCGGCCGCTCTCGCTCACCTGACGCCTCGGCATATAACATCGGGAATTGCCCTTCGTTGTACAGGCCGGGCGTCTTCAAAGCTTCTCCATGAACTCCTCGGCCCGCACCTTAGCTTGTTCAAGAATCCCCTGCAGCGTACCGATCGCCAGCTCGCGGTGGAGAGGAACAACGCAGCCGACCGGTCCTTGAGCGGTTTGCTTCTTAAGAATCACGTGACTCCCGCGTTGCCGCATCTGTTTGAACCCAGTCGCTCCAGTGCGCGAATGGCCTCGGCTCCCGACACCCGGCGGAGCCTAGGCATAGGTTGCCTCAAACGTTGTCAGCAACGGCCGGCCGACATCGGGGAGGGGAAACTCTGCCAGATAAAGCTCCGTCGCTTCTCTGAGATTTGCGAGGGCATCTTCGATGGTTGCGCCCTGGCTCACAGTTCCCAGCTCGGGGCAGGTCGCCACGTACAACTCGTCTTCCCGATGAATTACCGCCGCGAAAGTCTGCACTTTCATAGATGCTCCCTTGTAACTTCACATTCACCATTCCATGCCTTGGCGGGCCAGTCCACCGCTTCAGTATAGCGCGGGCGGCATAAGCAGGCCGGCGAGGCCGGACGGCGTACGGATTGGCAAACAATCTTACCGAAGGAGCTAACAAGAACGGTGATCACCGACAGCTCCCATTGTCGGGGTAGAATAACTCTCATGATCCAGGAAGTGATTCCAGTGGGGATGCTGCAATGCAACTGCTACATCCTCGGTGACGAAGCTAGCGGCGAGGCAGTGGTGATCGACCCTGGCGACGACATCGAGCGCGTTCAAGAAGCGCTCGACCGGCATCGGCTCAGCGCGAAGTACATTGTGGCGACTCACGCCCACATCGATCACGTCGGGGGCATCGAGAAGCTGGCGCGCTCGAGCGGCGGGGCTGTGATGATGCATCGCGAGGATCTCCCGCTTTATCAGAATATGGCGGTGCAGGCGGCGTTCCTCGGTGTGCGTCCTCCGCGCACGGTGGAGGTGGATCACTTTCTTAGCGACGGCGACCGCGTGCGCTGGGCCAGTCATTCGCTGGAGGTGCTGCACACTCCGGGGCATTCGCCGGGCAGCCTTTCGTTGTATCTCCCCGGCGACGAGCATCGGATCTTCAGCGGGGACACGCTCTTCCAAGCGAGTATCGGCAGGACCGATCTGTGGGGCGGATCCTACGAGGAAATTCTAAGGTCGATTGAAGGCAAGCTCCTGGGTTTCGCCGACCACACTCCCGTTTTCCCGGGACACGGGCCCGCCACCAGCATCGGCGAAGAACTTCGTTTCAATCCCTTTTTGACCGAGTTTCGGTAGCCCGTGGTGGCAGGGCCATTTTGGCCGAGGGGCTGGGCACGGGCGGGATGCCCGTGCCAGGTTGGAGGCAAAGTCACTTTTGCGCTGCGCTTGCCGTGCGACTCTGCTGGTCCCGCTGCTGCTGCGCCTCGCGGCTGGCCACAAACTGCTTGGCGTGAACGATCAGCGCCGCGGCCTGGGGCATATCTTCAACAGCCTTCGCCACCAGCGGGTCATCCTGACGATCAAATTTCAAGGCCTCGTCCTCGCCGTAAATCCACAGCAGCAACTCAGACTTAATGTGATGCTTCAAAAAGTCCAGGTTTTCGTTGACCTCCGCAGGCGTCACAGGGACATGCTCGTCAGCAAGGTAGGTGTTGAACTCGCCGATCACTTCGGGAGTCACTTCAAAATCGTGCGGGATGGACTTGTGGACGCCCAGATAGTGCTGCGCGAACCCGTAAATCGAACCGCGATCCACCAGCTTTTGCTGGACGTCGTTCAGCTTGGCGGGTGGAACGTCAACGTCGGGCGTAATGCCGCCGCCGCCATACACTTCGCGCCCGCCGTCGGTAAGCCGGACCTGACTTTTCGGCGCCGGACCCTCTTCGGAGCGATTGTAGTAGTCGTAGAGAGAAACATCGCTGTAATCGCGCTGGATCAGGCGGCCGCTGGGCGTGTAATAGTGCGCCGTGGTGAGCGCCAGGCCGGCGTGTTCACTTAGCGGGAAAACGGTCTGAACCAGGCCTTTGCCGAAGCTGGGCTCGCCCATAATGAGCGCCCGATCGTGATCCTGAAGCGCTCCGCTCACGATCTCAGCCGCGCTGGCAGTCATGCGGTCGATCAGAACCACCATGGGATATTCGTTACCGTGGTTCCCGTGCGTGACGAGATAGCGCTTCTCGTGTGAGGCGCGCCCGTAGTGCCAGACGATGAGCTGATCCTTGGCAAGAAAGTGATCCGAGACCTCGACCGCTTCCTCGAGCAGGCCTCCGGGGTTTCCGCGCATGTCCAGGATCAGGCCCTTGTAGTTCTGCTGGCCGAGGCGCTTCAAGGCATCTGTAAGTTCGTCGTCCGTGGTTTCGACGAACCCATTAAGGTGAACGTAGGCGATACCCGACTTCAGCATGAACGCGCTATCCACGGTGGGGCGCTCGATCTCATCACGGATAATAGTGAAGTCCACGGGCTGATCGTAGCCTTCGCGCTCCACCTCAACATGAACCGTCGTCCCGCGGGGGCCCTTCAGCATGTTGGCGACCGCCGTGGTGTCAAGACCTTCCGTGCTCTTGCCGTCGATCTTCCAGATGATGTCGGCCGGACGCAGACCCGCCTTGAAGGCAGGCGATCCAGGGATCGGTCTCTCCACAAAGGTCCTCATCTTGCCGGCGTGATCGAGCCGGGGGCCGATCGTCATGCCCACGCCGTAGTACTTACCTTCTTGTTCTTCGCGGATTCGGGCGAACGCTGCGGGATCGAAGAAGTTGGAGTGCGGATCCAGGGTACGCAACATGCCGGGAATGGCGCCCACCACGCTGCCAACGCTATCCGGCCCGTAGATCGCCTTGTTGGGATCGACCTTGTCAGCGTACTCGTGCTCCACGAGGGTGTAGATCTTGGTGAAGTTGTTCAGGTTGGCTTGCACATCGGAGTCATCACCGCCTGCCGGGTTGGCTCGAAGGCGCGGACCATAGAACCCTCCGGCCAAGGCGCCCACCGCCACGGCAGCGACCATAAACCAGAACAAGCGACGAGTAGGCTTCATGAGACTCCTCTCTCTACGTGACCAGTATAGCACTGCTTTGCCTCGCCGCTTGGCCCGGAATAGCGGTCTTCACCGGTTTGGAACCCCCGGGGCCGGGCTTGGCACGCGCAGTTCAAAAATCCACCAGTCCGTTGGATGCAGCGAACACTCGCTGGGAGGCGCGGCCTCGAACCGGGAACAGCAGGACTGACGAAAGCCGTGCCCGAACGCTCATCTGATGACTACTCCCGTATGATCCGGGTTTGCCCGGGCGGTCCGAAAAGCTCAGGGTGAATGAGGACAGCCAGCGCCTTAAGGCCTTCGATCAGATTCGGCCCGGGCGTATTCAGCAGCTCGTCCCGCACGGCATGAATCCGGTCATGCTTCACGGCGTCGATTTCGGCCCACCCCGGGCGCCTGCGAACCACGTCCGGCCGCGACCGATCGTTGGTTCCGCACCAGGCCACCGCAATCACCTCCGGATTGGCCGCGATAACTTCTTCGGTGCTCACCTTGCGTCCTGGAGGCGGCGGCACAAACTCCCCGCCGGCGGCTTCCACGAGCTCCGCCACCCAGATTTGGGAGCTCTGCAAAGGATTCGACCACTCCTCGCAGTAGATTCGGGGACGCGCTCCCGCCTCCGCCGCTCGCCGCCGGACGGATTCAATCTCCAACTGCATCCTGGCAATCAGGCGATCGGCGCCAGCCGCGGCGTCCACGATTCGGCCGAGCAGTCGGATCTCATGGTAAAGGTCGGCCAGGCAGCGTGGGTAAGTGGCCAGGAATCTGAGGCCGGACGCGATGAGGCCCTCCACCACCTTGGCGCGATAGGGCACCGAACCGATTACCAGATCGGGCTTGAGCGCGGCCACGGCGGCGGTGTCGGCGTTCCAGCAATCATCGAAGAGGGCTAAGTGGTCGAGGGCGTGCGCTTTGGCGGGAGGAAGCACCTCTTTGCACCAGCGTGTGATTCCTACAAGAGCATTCTCGGCGCCAAGCTCGACCAGGATGGCAGTAACGTTGGGTGCGAGAGACACAATTCGCATTATCGGCTCCGGAGGATGGGATTCGCCGCCATCCGTGTCAAAGTCCGGCTTCTTAAACCGAGTAGAAACAGGCTGGCGCCCGTGTCGCTGGGCGTGCCTGATCCAGGATAATCCAGAACCTGGTCCGGGTGGCATAGCTTTGAAGGCACCGCAACCTTTCCCCGTGACATGTGTTATATAGGGTGTGGTACCGATGGCCATAGACTCTGACCTGGAGCTGATGACGCGTGTCAGCCGTGGGGACACGGATTCCTTTGCCCTCCTGCTGCAACGCCATCGCTCGTCTGTGCTCAGCTATTTCGTGCGAATGGTACGTGACCGCGGATTGGCGGAGGACCTCACGCAGGAGGTGTTTCTGCGCGTGTACCAGGCGCGGGAGCGGTACCAACCGGACGCGCGTTTTACCACCTGGCTTTACCGGATCGCGACGAACATTGCGCTTAACGCCATCAGGGACCGCAAGAGCGAAAAGTTGGCCGACGCGCCCGAGCCACGGGACGGTGACGAAGGTGGCGTTCTGGAGCGCACGCCCGACGAGCGGCCCACGGCGGAGCAGCAGATGATGGAATCGGACCGCCAGCGTCTCATTCGGGAAGCGATCGACGGCCTGCCGGAAAGGCAAAAGGCCGCCGTGATCTTGCACAAGTATCAAGAGGTGGACTACCGGCAGATCGCCGGTGTCTTGAAGGTCTCGGAAAGCGCTGTGAAGTCGCTGCTGTTTCGCGCTTACGAGAGCCTTCGCGTCCGCTTGGAGCCCCTGGTACAGGGAGGGTTGGTATGAGAAACAATTGCGTGGAGCGCGAGAAGATATTTGCCTTGGCACAGCACCTGTGCTCCGGGCGCGAGGAGCAGGAAGTGAGCGCCCATGTGGAAGCTTGTGAGAGCTGCCGCAGCGTCTTCCAGAGCTATCAACGCCTTGACTCGGTACTGGACGAGTGGGCGCCGACGGGGGAGCCCTCACCCTGGTTTGACGCGCGGTTGCGTGCCGCAGTCGCAGCCCAAGCGGCGCGCCCCGCGCCATCTTTTTGGAGTCCGAGCTGGAGCCGCTGGATGGCGGCGCCGGCCTTGGCCGCGCTCCTGCTGGTCGCGACTGTGGTCGTGATTCGCAATGCCCGGGTTGCGGATGGTTCCGGCGCAGGCAGCGGTAGCCATGGAGCGATGGTTGCGGCCAAGCCGAATGCAGGCTCGGCGCCTCAGGCGCAGGCGGCCAGCCAGGAACTGAAGATGTATCAGAATCTGCCGGTGCTCGAGGATTATGACATGCTGGCGGATTTCGACGTAATTTCTGAGCTGCCGAAAGGGAGTCATAAGCTTGCGGACTGATGGACGTCCAATCCGAACCACCGAGGCCTTGCTTCGGCGCGGGTACGCAGCGCGGATCCGGGCGTGGAGCGCGCTTGTGGCGCTGGCGGTGACGTTGCTCTCTGGGTCTCGAAGCGGCTCGGCTCAAAACCCGGATCGCAATCCTCGCGGGGACCGTGCTCCCGTCGCGCAGGGGCGGCAGCAAAAGCAAGCAGGCGGGCCTTTGGCGGCCAATCCGCAGGGCAAGGAGGCGTTTCTTCGGCGTCTAAGTTCCCTGCCTGCCGACCAGCAGGAGAAGCTACTTAGGCAGAGTCCGGCTTTCCGGAACCTCCCTGCCCCGGAACAGCAGCGGATCATCGATGCGGTGCGGCATTGGAATGTCGCGGGGCGCCCGCCGGGCGGACTACAGGCCATGATCGAGCACGAGCATGCGCCAGCCTTCTTTCAACAACTTCGCGAGATGTCGCCGGCGGAGCAGGAACGGGTGATGCAGGGCGATGCTCGCTTTCAGAGCTTGCCGCCTGAGCGGCAGCAGCAGATTCGCGACAACCTGAATCGATGGAATGCGGCCACTCCGGAGGAGCGGCAATTGCTGGTGCAGCGCGAGCAGATTCTGCAAAGCTTTTCGCCAGAGCAGCGCGATCAGCTCCGGCAAATCTTTCCGCGCTACCGTCAACTGACGCCAGAGAGCCGCCAAGCCGTAATGCAGTCTTTCCTCAAACTGCGTAATCTGCCTCCTGGCGAACGCGAAAAGTTCCTGGCAAGCCCGGAAGTTCAGCAACTCTCTCCCGATGAGCGCGGTATCCTGGGTGACCTCAAGTCCCTTCTACCTCAGAACTAGCCGCCCTTTAACGGGCAGGCGCTTAGGCCACTCGAAACTCGTCGAGTGAAGCAAATGCTTTAGCGCCAGTCACGTCAGGATTAAGCTTCAACTCGAGGATGAGGGCTCCATCCAAATTCACGCGATAATCCTCTAACTCTACGGTTGAGCCCTGGGGGCTGAAGTTCCACTGCTGTCGCGCGATATCGTGAAGCGGACCGCTTCGATCCTTCCCCCAGCGCAGCACAAACTCCTGCGTTCGTTCCGCTTTCATCTCGGTGAATCTGAGCCGCACGTGGGAGATACGCTGGGGCTGATTGAAGACGATCCGAATAGTCTGGGGGCCAGGCTCGCCGGCCTGCCACCCGGTACCGCCATCCAGCCGCAGAGCCGACTCGATGGGCCGGGCAGGGTCCTCGGACGTAATCTCGACCGCGGCCTCGCTCTCCAAGTCGAGCCAGGCCGGCTCTGAAACGGTTTTTGTGTCGCGACCGATCACTTGCTTCTGCACGATAAATCCTCCGATCTATTGAGCATTGCAAAATACACTGACGACCGCTGCTGTAGCGCCGGTCTGCGACCGGCGTCTTTCGCCGCTCATAGAGCGGCGCTACAGAGAATGCCGTCACTGTATTTTGCAATCTGGATTAAGCGCGGGGAAACACGAAGCGGACTTCCGCGCCCGGGGTTGGATCCGCAACTCAAGCCCCTGTGACCTGGGTCTGATGGCCCAGTGTCTCCAGAATGCCTTCGAGCGGAATGCCGACCCAACTGGGGCGGTTGTTAAGCTCGTATCCCAGCTCATAAATTGCTTTCTCCAAAATGGAGACGTCCAAAAGCAGTCGCAGCTCCTCCGGGTCATTCGGCATGAAAGCCGCCCCCGCCGCCGACTTCAAGTAGGACCTCAAGAAGGCGCCCGAAACGTGAGTCTGCCAATACCGGGCCCAGGCATCGAAGTCCCGGTTCTGCGTCGCTTCCTTTTCGCCGCCGCCAGCGCATTCTAAGACGCCGCTGTGGGCAGCATAATGAAATGATCGAAGCATTCCAGCGACGTCCTTCAGCGGTGAGAGCTTCAAGCGGCGTTCATGCAGCGGGCGGGCAGGCTCGCCCTCGAAATCGATGATGACGAAGTCCGACCCCGTGTACAGAACCTGTCCCAGGTGGTAGTCTCCGTGAACCCGGATGCGCAGGCTCGTCATCCTTCGATCGAGTATCTTGCTGAGTCCAGCCCGGAGTTCGTTCTCGCGACCGAGCACGAGCCGGGCGAGTTCGCGATCCTGCCCGGTAAGATCCTGGCTGCGATCGCGCAAGAGCCCGAGGTTATGCTGAACGAGACCCAGCATCGAAGCGTACAGCGATCGCTGGTATTCGGGCGTGAAGGGCTCCGGCGCAAAATCTGAATCGGTTACGTCGGAAGCGAGCGCCGCATGGAGTTCAGCGGTGCGCCGTCCCAGCAGGTCGGCCGACTCCAGGTAGCTTCCAATGCGTTCTGCCACAGCGGGTGTCGCGTCCTGACTCAATTCGGGTCGAGGCATTGCTCCGGAGGCCGCCTGGCCAGCCACTCTGTCAAAGTAGGCGCCTAGGGCGCCGAGAGTGAATTTCCAGGCGTCGCCTTGATTGGGAACAAACGCCTGCAGGACGGCGAGGCTCATGCGGGGCGCCTCGGCTTGGCGGTACGCGAGCGTACCGGCGACGGCCGCGAAGTTCGCGAAAGAGGTGCGCTCGGTGAGAAACGAACAGATCTCGATTTCCGAATTGACTCCTGGCTCGACGAGTCTGAACACCTTAAGGATCACTCGCTTGCCGTAGACTATTGAGGTGTTACTTTGCTCGACGCTCAGAATCGAGGCATCGAGATGGGGCTCCGGCCCTCGCAGGTTCTGAAAGGCACCGGTCGGTACACCCACCAGTTCGCCCGACATTCCCTGGAACTTGTCGCCACGCCCGATGACATCGAGCAGGACCCCGGGAAAATCTCGCTGGCGAGCGGCATCGCCGAAGGTGATCGTCTCGCCGCCCCCAGCGCCGTCAGACTCCACCTCCAAAGTGAACCCGGCGATACTAGCGGCTTCCGCTTGCGAGGCGTTCGCGAACCATTGCAATGGCAGGGCGTAGGTTTGTGGATTGACACCGGCAAAGTCAACTCGGACGAGGAAAAAATAGAGGGCGTCCGGCCCGTTGCGGAGGGGTATCACGTCCACAACCTCACAGCCAGTGATCGGCTTGGCTTTGCCGCCAAACCACCGCTGGCGGCGCAGGAAGTCAGGGAGCGCCTGAGCGAAGGACCTCAGGAATCGCTGATCTTGTACCTCCCGGACCACGTGCCGCCTCCCAGGTTCAAGCTAAAGCGGTGCCACCGTCACCGCCAACGCTACATAAAATAGTCAAAGTCGCGCTCCGTCCGCACCCGGTGGCGCAGGCGAAAGATGTGCGCCGGAATCTGATGAGGATTCAGTTCCACGTAGTTGCGCGGACCGTGCCACAGATAGCGAAGATCCGTCAGCAGATCATGCACTTGATAGGGCTGATCGGGATCAAGACCCAGCTCTTCGAGAGGCAGCACGACCCAGCCCGACCGGGTATAGTGCGGATCGAGATTGACCACCACCAGCACGACGTTCAACAGGTCATCCGTGGACTTGCTATAAGCGATCAGCGCCTCATTGTCGACAGCGTGAAATCGCAGATTGCGATCCGATTGCAGGGCTGCGTTCTCGCGCCGGGCGCGATTCACCCGCCCGATCAAACCCTGCAGGCTGTCCAGGCGTTCGATATCCCAGTGCCTGATCTCGTACTTTTCGGCATCGAGGTACTCCTCACGGCCCGGAGCCAGCGGACGGCTTTCGCCAAGCTCGTATGCCGGGCCGTAGATGCCGTAATTCGCTCCCAGGGTCGCGGCCAGAATCAGCCTCGAAGCGAATACGGGCCGGCCGCCGAACTGCAGATTCTCGGTAAGAATGTCCGGCGTATTGGGCCACAAGTGGGGACGAAGGTACTCGCTAACTTCGGTTTGGGAAAGTTCCGTGAAGTATTGGGTGAGTTCCCACTTCGTGTTGCGCCAGGCGAAGTACGTGTAGGAGTGGGTGAATCCCAGCTTCGCCAGGCGATACATGACCTTCGGGCGGGTAAATGCCTCGGCGAGAAAAAGCACTTCGGGATATTCGGACTTGATTCCGGAGATCAGCCATTGCCAGAACCCAAACGCCTTGGTATGGGGATTGTCGACGCGGAAAATGCGGACGCCCTGGTCGATCCAATACCGCACCACGCTCTCCAACTCCTGCCAAAGCTCACGCCAGGCGTCGCATTCAAAATCGAAGGGATAGATATCCTCGTATTTCTTGGGCGGATTTTCGGCGTACTGGATCGATCCGTCTGGAAGCCGCCGAAACCACTCACGATGTTCGGAGATGTAGGGATGATCCGGCGAGCACTGAAAAGCCAGGTCCAGAGCGATTTCGATGCCGCTTTCGCGCGACCGCGCCACCAACCGCCTGAAATCCTCGATCGTGCCCAGCTCCGGATGGATCGATTTGTGCCCGCCCTGTTTTGAACCGATGGCCCACGGGCTGCCAGGATCGCCCGGGCCAGCCACAGGGTTATTGTTTGGCCCCTTGCGGTGAGTCTCCCCGATGGGATGGATCGGGGGAAGGTACAGCACATCGAACCCCATCTCCGCAATATAAGGAAGACGAGCCTCGCAATCCTTGAACGTGCCGTGGCGGCCCGGCTCCGCCGAGGCGGAGCGCGGAAACATCTCATACCAGGCGCTACAGCGAGCTTTTTCGCGGTCGACCGATACGGCCAGCTCTTTTTCGTAGGCCGTCGCGAAGCGGCGCTCCGAGTACTTCCAGATGAGGCCGGTGAGGTCCTCATTCAGGAGCCCCGACAAGCGCTCAACCACTGAGCCTTCGTCGCCGTCGAGGCTGACCTCGCGCAAGGTCTTGGCCGACTTGAGTAGCCTCGCGGCGTCGCTCTTGGGCGCCTTCCGGCTGGCCTCGTCGATCAATTCGGCGCCCACCAGCAGATCGATGGGCGCGGCCTCGCCTGCGCCGGCTTTCTTCAGCACGTCCCGCCGCCAGGAGCCGAAGCGGTCGATCCAGGCTTGCAGGGTGTAGTCGTAGCGGCCGGCTTGCGACACGGGAAACTGGGCCATCCAGCGATCGTTCCCGAGCTCGCGCATGGGAACCTCGCGACGATCCTCGGGCCGCCCGGCAGTCGAGTGCTGCCAATACTGAAGCACCGCCGAGATGGCATCGTGTCCGTCAGCAAAAATGTCCGCCGCCACGATCACGGAATCGCCCGCGGCCCGCTTGATGGCAAACTGGCCGCAGTCGATCTCGGGACTCACGCGCTCGATCACCACCCTTCCTCGGGACTCGGCGGTCGAGGCATCTGCCGCGTTCATCGGAATATCACCGCTCCTGCTCAACTTTGCTCCTCGCTTGCTACTATGATGCCCCGGCGCACGCCGAGGCTCCCCGCGATCTGGATGGGTCAATCAAGCCCTGAGCAAGCACCGGCGACGTCGAGAAATCCGTTGCTCGAGTTGCCGTCAGGCTTTGCACCTAATCCAACCCCGGCGCATCCATAAACCTCCATGAGACCGCCTTGCGACGAAGCCGTGATACGGTCGGCAGGCGTTGAAGCGCCCTCGCCCTGCGCAGCCGAAGCGCGACCGTGGATACTCGCCGCCACCATTCTCGGCTCCAGCCTGGCTTTCATCGACAGCACCGTGGTGAACGTCGCTCTGCCGGCGCTCGAAGCCAGTTTTCATGCCACGGTCGTGGATGTGCAGTGGGTGGTGGAGTCCTACGGATTGCTGTTGGCAGCGCTGATCCTGGTGGGCGGTTCGCTCGGCGACTTGTTTGGCCGCCGCGCAATGTTCCTGGCCGGCGTGGGGACGTTTGCAGTGGCGTCCGCCGTTTGCGGATACGCCTCAAACGTTCAGGTACTGGTTGTGGCGCGGAGCGTTCAAGGGCTGGGAGCCGCTTTTCTGGTGCCTGGCAGCCTCGCGATCATCAGCGCGTCCTTCGATGAAAAGACTCGCGGCCAGGCGATCGGCACCTGGTCCGGCTTCACCGCGATCACGGCTGCGGGGGGACCGGTTCTGGGCGGGTGGCTCATCGAGCACGCGTCCTGGCGCTGGGTCTTCTTCATCAATCTTCCGCTGGCGGCGGCCGTGATCGTCCTCTCGCTCTGGCGAGTTCCCGAAAGCCGCAGCGCTGCCGCAGGGCGCGTCGATTGGCTCGGAGCCCTTCTCGCCACCATCGGGCTGGGCGGATTGGTCAACGGGTTCATCGAATCCACCAGCCTGGGTTGGACTCATCCCTTGGTCGCCGGCAGTCTGCTGGCCGGCGCCGCCTGCTCCGTAGCGTTCGTGGCGGTGGAAGCCAGGGTGGTTTCGCCGATGGTTCCACTGGCGCTTTTTCGGTCGCATAGCTTCAGCGGGGCGAACCTTCTCACGTTGTTCCTTTACGCCGCGATGGGAATCTTCTTCTTTTTGTTTCCGCTGAATCTTATCCAGGTGCAGCGGTACTCGGCCACCGCAACCGGCGCCGCCGCGCTCCCGCTGATTCTCCTGATTTTTCTGCTTTCCCGGTGGTCTGGAGGGCTCGTCGCGCGATACGGCCCCCGAGCCCCACTCGTCGTAGGTCCGCTCGCGGCCGCGCTCGGTTTTGCTCTATTCGCCGTGCCCTCATCGGAAGCTAATTACTGGACCGCTTTCCTTCCCGCGATCCTCGTTCTTGGCTTCGGGATGGCGATCACCGTAGCGCCACTGACCACCGTGGTGATGAATTCAGTTAGCCAGGATCGCGCCGGCGCCGCTTCCGGAATCAATAACGCCGTCGCCCGCGTAGCCAGCGTACTTGCCGTAGCGGTTCTGGGCATCGTGATGGTAAGGGCCTTCGCTTTCCGTCTGGACCACTCGCTGGCGGGTCTTTCGCTTCCGCCCGGTATTGTCCGCAATATTCAAGCTGAGGAAATCAAGCTGGCGGGTCTGCAATTGCCGCCGGGTCTCGACGCAAGTACAATAGCCGCGATCAGAGGGCTGGCTGGCGACGCATTCATCTTCGGATTTCGAATGGTGATGTTGGTTTGCGCTGGACTCTCCGTGGCGGGGGCTGCGGTCGCGTGGCGGTTGATTCCTGAAAAGAAAGCCTGAGGTTTGTGAGCCAGCGCGTCGAGAGTCGCCGCGGACGACGGCTAAGAAAGGAGACTTATGGCTTACCTCTTGGCATTGCTGATCGGCGTGGTAGGGGGGCTTCGCTCCATGACGGCGCCTGCCGCGGTCGGTTGGGCAGCCCGGCTCGGCTGGCTGCATCTGGAGAACACCTGGCTCGCTTTTCTGGGCTTTTCGGCTACGCCGTACATCCTGAGTGTGCTCGCCATTGCGGAATTGATCGCCGACAAGCTGCCGAAGACACCGAGTCGTAAGGCTCCCGTAGGATTTATCGCTCGACTGGTCAGCGGAGCGCTGTGCGGCGCGGCTCTCGGAGCCACCAGCCAGCCTGGGAGCGCGGGCCTCTCGCCCGCTTCATCGCTGATCGGTGGCCTTCTGGCAGGTGTTGTGGGCGCTGTTGCCGGTACGCTAGGTGGCTACGAGTTCCGGGCCCGGCTTGTCAGAGCCATCGGAGGTAAAGATCTTCCGATTGCGCTACTCGAGGACGCCATCGCGATCGGCGGCGCGATTGTGATCGTGTCCCGGTTCGCTTGATGCGGTTTCGCAAGACAGCACGGGAGGGGTCAATCGGATTGTTGGGGAAAAGCCCGCGCTCACACGCGGCTGTAAGTCCTTATTAATCAGTGGGCGAATAAATGGCGTAAGGTCGAGGAAAGTGTGCAATAACTTTACAGTTGCACCATTCTGGTGCATATAAATCGGGCGGTTCGCGCTTCAAAGAGCGACATCAGGAAACGACAAAACGATAGACAAAACGACAGACGGAAGTCAAACCAAGCGACGCGTGAAGCTGACATCTGTGCCGCTGTAACTCCTTTAAAAGGCATGGGCGAATAAACGGCGCAAGGTTAACAAAAGTTGTGCAAGAACTTTACGATTGCACCATTTTGGGGCAGTCAAATCGGACTCGCCGCCTTTGAAAAATCCCTCCTCAGATCAGGAGGCGTGGCCGAAGGCCGGCCTGCCGACCAGTTTCGCACCTCCCTGCCTGCCAACAAAACCGTTCCCACAAAATCGTTGCAACTTTTCTCCGCGTGTGGTGTTAAATCGCTCAGGATCGTGTCGACTGCACCGGCGCCTGGTTGGAGGCGCACGCTCAGGGCGATCCAGCACGCGATCCTTACGCACAATCGGCAGGAGGGGACCATGATATCCGGCCGGACTCGGCGGGCCTTTCGGTTTTTACCGGTAATGGTGTTGTTTGTCTGCATCGCTTTGAGCCTGATCGCTCCGCGCGCTGAGGCGCAGAGTTACATCTTTGGCCGCGCCGACCTTCCTACGGGGACGGCTCCGGTTTCCGTGGTGACGGGTGATTTCAACGGCGACGGCAAACTTGACTTGGCGGTTGCGAATTCCGGGGACAAGACAGTCTCCATCCTTCTCGGCAAGCCCGACGGAACCTTTCAGGCTCACGCCGACTATCCGGTCGGTAGTTCACCCTCTGCAGTGGCAACCGGGGATTTCAACGGCGACGGCAAATTGGATTTGGCCGTAACGAACTTAGGCGAGAACACCGTGTCCATCCTGCTCGGCAATGGGGACGGCACGTTCCAGGGTCAAACCGCCTATTCCACCGGCAAGTCTCCGGGATCTGTAGCGCTGGGTGATTTCAATGGCGACCAGAAGCTGGACCTGGCAGTGTCCAATAACGGCGACGCCACCGTATCGGTGCTGCTCGGGAAGGGAGACGGGACTTTGGGTGCCCAAACGGCATACTCAACCGGCAGCCCGCTGACGTCCGTCATTGCCGCCGATTTTCGGGGCAACGGCATTCTCGATCTTGTGGTTGCGGGAGCCGGCGCTTTGATCCTGCTCGGCAATGGTGACGGCACATTCCGGGCGGCGGCCAGGATCAGCACCGGCCCAGGACCGGAATCCCTCGCAGCAGGCGACATCAATGGCGATGGCAAGCTCGACGTGGCAATTGCGGATGGTGCGCGGTCCACAGTTTTTACCCTGCTCGGAAACGGCGACGGCACGTTTGCCCCGGCATCTTACCAGTGGGCGACAGGAGTGAGCCCGTTGGCCGTTGCGATTGCCGACCTGAACGGCGACGGCAAACCCGATCTCGTGACCGCAGACTCCAGCGGGTTCGTTTCCATCCTCATTCAGAACGGCTCAATCACCTCCCTGAATTTTGCGCCGCCTGTCGGCTATGCGGTACCGGGGAAACTCACGTCTGTGGCTCTGGCGGACTTTAACGGCGACGGTCAGATCGACGTCGCGACAACAAACAACACAGCCAACCTGGCATCCGTGTTCATCGGAAACGGAAATGGGTCCATTCAAATTCAGACCAGCTATAGCTTTGGCGATGCCAGGGCAGCCTCCTTGATCGCTGGCGACTTCAACGGCGACGGCAAGGCGGACCTTATCGTGCCAGAAGACTATTTTGAGGCATACCCGACTACGTATCTCAGCAATGGAGATGGTACGTTCACCACCGTCACGGCCACACAGACGCAGTTTTATGGCGGTGGCGCTGCTGTTGGCGATTTCAACGGGGACGGCAAGCTGGATCTGGCGGTGCAGCTCAACGGTATTACTATTCTTCTCGGAAACGGCGACGGGACCTTCGACACCGGTGTCACCCTTGGCTCGGCCTCGGCGACCGGCCCTATCCTGGCGGGGGATTTCAACAATGATGGCAAGTTGGACCTGATTTATTACGACAGCGCTACCATCCTTGTGTTGGGCAACGGCGACGGCACCTTCGGGTCGCCTACGACCGTGAGTTCCACGCTGACGCCCGTGCTGGCCGCTGATTTCAACGGAGACGGCAAGCTGGATTTGATTCTGCAGTCAACTCAGGGCGCCCTCTCGATCCTCCTGGGCAATGGCAACGGCACGTTTGGCGCGGCGAGTACGGTCAGTTCCACGAGCGGTCCCACGACGACAGGCGACTTCAATCGGGACGGTAAGCTTGACCTCGCGATTTTCGAAAACGGCGGCGTCTCGGTCCTGCTCGGAAACGGGGATGGCACGTTTCAGCCCGGAATCTCGACCACGACCCCGGGTTCTCTGATCGGCGTGGGCGACTTCAATGGCGACGGAATCTCCGATCTTGCCGTGGTTAGTTCCTCCACATTCCAGGCCTTATTTGGCAACGGGGATGGAACTTTCCGCGCGGATATTGTCGGGTACGCCTTGTACGCCGGTAACTTAATCGCAGGTGCGACCACGGCCGACATGAATGCTGATGGCATCCCCGATCTGGCGGTGCTGACAGGAGGGTTGTCCGACGAAATACTCTACGTGTTGATGAGCCAACCGGTGATCGGGATCTATCCCAGCCCAGTGGTCTTTCCCGATACAGCGGTTGGAAGCACATCCACAGTGAACGTCACAGTGAGCAATCCTGCTGTCGGGCAACTCGCGGTGTCAAGCATGGCCGTCAGCTCGGGTTTCACACAGACCAACAACTGCCCCGCAACTCTGGCCCCGGCGGCAAGCTGCACGGTAACGCTGACCTTTTCTCCGACAACGACCGGTACGGTGACCGGGTCGCTGACGATCACCGACAGTTCCCTAACCAGCCCGCAGACGGTCCCTGTCACTGCGACCGGAGGCGCGGAAGTCACACTTTCACCCGCGAGCTTGACCTTTGGAAACCAGCTCCTGAACACCACGAGTCCGGCTCAAACCATCACTCTGACCAACTCGGGCGTGGTCACGGCTGACATCACCAGCATCAGCAGCAACGGCGGCGATTTCAAGGAGACCACCACCTGCGGTTCGACGCTCGCCCCCGGAGCCAGTTGTACGATCAGCGTGACCTTCACGCCGTCGGTGGCCGGCGCTCGCACGGGATCGATCAGCATCGTTGACAACGCCGCGGGCAGCCCGCAAGTCGTCGCGCTCACGGGAACTGGCATGACTCCCGCGCCCGTGGCGAGTTTCTCGCCCGCCAGCTTGAGCTTCGGCTCGCAGCCAGTCGGCACGTCGAGTGCCACGCAGAAGGTGACCCTGACCAACACCGGCTCGGCCGCGCTGAGCATCACGAGCGTCGCCGCCAGCGCCGATTTTGCTCTCGGGGCTTCGCTCGTCAATGCCTGCAAAGGCTCGATCGCAGTTGGGGCCAGTTGCACGATCTCAGTGCTCTTCGAACCGAAGGCCGCAGGCGTGCTGAGCGGGGCGGTAAGCGTTACGGATAACGCTGCAGGAAGCCCGCAGCCGGTGGCGTTAGCGGGTACGGGAACCCAGCCGAGCGTGGCCCTTGCACCAGGCCGCCTGAGCTTCTCCGCCGAATTGACAGGCCAAAGCAGTGTGGCTACCGCGGTGAGCTTGACCAATTCAGGCGCCGCGCCGCTGGCCATTTCCAGTATCAGCTTCAGCGGAGCCGATGCCGGTGATTTTACGCAGCAAAATAATTGCGGATCGAGCGTGGCAACCGGTGCCACCTGCACCATCAATGTGAGCTTTAAACCCACGAGCGGAGGCACTCGCTCCGCCACGCTGAACGTCATAGACAACGCGCCCGCCAGCCCCCAAAGCGTGGCGCTCACGGGCACCGCGAGTGATTTCACGCTGGGAGTGGCGTCGGGCTCATCCAACTCAGCCACGATCACCGCTGGCGAGAGCGCCAGCTTTAAGCTCTCCGCGGGCTCTGTCGGCGACCTGAGCGGCAGCGTCTCGCTCGCGTGCACCGGTGCGCCTGCGGCAGCCACTTGCAGCATCCCGGCACCTGCGGTGAGCGTGGGTCCGGGGCTCGTCTCCCAGCCGATCGTGGTTACGGTATCCAGCACCGCGCGTTCGGGAGTCCTGCTGCACCGGCCGAAGCTGCCGCCGCTCGGTAGCTGGCCACTTTCGACATGGTGGCTGATAGGTTTGGTATCGCTGGCGGCGTTGACGATGCTGGTTCCGGTTCGGCGAGGCGCACGGCAGCAGGGGACAGTGCATCCGAGGCCCGCGCCGCTACCAGTCTTGCTCGTGTTGCTGGCGTGCCTCGCCCTGTCGGTACCGGCCTGCGGAGGAGGCGGCAGCACCACCACCACAACCACCCCGGCCGGGACTCCGGCCGGAACTTACACCCTGACCGTCACCGGCACGTACACGTCGGGATCGGTCTCAGTGAAACACAGCACCAGCCTCACTTTGACCGTCCAGTGAAGACGCCGACCCCGTGCGCGAGTTCGAAGCTGTATCTATTTTTGGGTGGCCGCCTTGGCCTCCGCCGGTGCAGGCGGGTCCGCCGGGGCGCCGGTAATCGGTGCCGGCGACCACGCTCGGGGCAGAACCGTGCCATTAATCATGGTCCTGAAGGGCTCGGCGAAGAACGTGTAAGGATGGGCCGGCTCGAGCGCGCTCGCCTCATCCAGGCGCTTTCTCAAATCCAGGGGAATGGCGAACTCGAGAGCCGCCACGTTCGCGTCGAGTTGCGCCAGCTTGGTGGCGCCGATGATGGTCGACGTGACGCCGGGCTGGGTCGCAACCCAGTTGAGCGCCACCTGGGCGGGAGGCTTGTCCATTCGCTTCGCAACCTCGAGTAGCGCGTCGAGCACACGCCAGTTGCGTTCCGTGAATCTTTCGATCACGGGATTGCTCTTCGTGATCTCGAGCCGTCCTTCACCGCGACCCGTGCTCCCGTCCCGCTGATATCTGCCGCTGAGAAAGCCGCCGGCAAGCGGGCTCCATGGGCACACCGCGAGGCCAAACTGCTGCGCCGCCGGAAGGTGCTCGCGCTCGATGTTACGTTCCACCAGCGAATACTCCAACTGAATGGCGATGGGACGCTCTTTGCCCTCCTTTTCAGCCAGCGTGAGAGCGCGCGTGAGGTACCAGGCCGGAGTGTCGGAGAAGCCGTAGTGCAGGATCTTTCCCGCGCGCACGAGATCATTCAAGGTTGAGACCACTTCCTCCACCGGAGTGAATGTGTCCCAGGCGTGGAGCCAGTAAAGGTCCAGATAATCGGTTTGCAGGCGGCGCAGGGACGCCTCCAGGGCGACATGGATGTTCTTCCGTCCATTGCCGCCGGCGTTGGGATTCGCGGGGTCGGTACTGATGGTGAACTTGGTGGCGAGCACCACGCGGTCGCGGAGGCTGCGCTCGCTGATAAACTTCCCAACCATGCGCTCGCTGGCTCCTCCGGTGTAGGCATTGGCAGTATCAATGAAATTCCCGCCCGCTTCCGCGTAGCGGTTGAAGATGGCGCGCGAGGCGTCCTCGTCGGCGCCCCAACCCCACTCGGTTCCGAAGGTCATCGTGCCGAGCGAGAGCGGGCTCACGCGCAGACCCGAGCGGCCGAGGGTGATGTAGTTCGTCAAACTCATGAGTCTCCTCCTTGTTTCCGCTTCTTTGATGCGACGGCGATGAGTCCGGTTCCAAGCAGCGAAACCAGCCGAATTAAGGTCTGAAAGCGGAAGATCCTTCCCGGCTTATCCAAGCCAGGTCTAATTCAGAGGTGAAGTCAGGAAAGGGGGCTACATGAAAAGGACGCCGGGATGATAAGCTCACCTGTTCGCTTCGCTGATAAGGCTGGCAGGCGGCGGGAAAAGGCCGGGCGGCGCAGCACGCCGCTCGTCGCCCGCTTGAGCGGGCCAACCTCTGTCACTGGCGTCCGTGGCTAAGTCATGAGCATGCTATTCCGAGTCATTTCAATCGCCGCAGTTCTCGCGGCCGGAATCCCTCTGCTGGCGCTGATACCTCCGGTGCCACCGGCGTCTCCAGGCATCCTGGTGCGCTATCTATCGGACCGCAAATTATGGATTCTCGAGACGGCACGAACCAGCTACGTGATAGGCCTTAACGAAAAGGATGCGCTGCAGCACGTCTACTGGGGAGAAAAGCTCACCAGCGATGAAGGCCTGGCGCCGGCACGCATGGCGCACGAAGTGGCCTCTTTCGATTCCAGCGAGACGATGACCAATAGCGAATACCCGGGCTGGGGCGGGATGTACTACAACGAACCGTCACTCAAAGTCACGCTGGCAGATGGCGTGCGCGATCTTGTCCTGAAGTACGACTCCCACGAGATCCGCGGTGACAGCCTCGTGATTCGCTTGAAGGACATCCGTTACGACCTCTTCGTCGACCTCACCTACAAGGTATTTCCGGCAGAGGACATCATTCGCAAGCAAGCGCAGATTGAAAATCGCACCGCGCAGCCGGTGACCATTGAGAGCGCGCAATCAGGCGTCTGGTATGTTCCACCGGGCGAAGGGTACCGCCTCAGCTACCTCAACGGACGGTGGGGCGGCGAGACTCAACTCACGCGCCAGCCGATTTTTCCGGGCAAATTCGTCCTCGAGAGCCGCCGCGGCAACACCAGCCATCAACTGAATCCCTGGTTCGCGATCGACGCCGGCGGTCAGGCGGACGAGGATCGCGGCCGAGTATGGTTCGGCGCGCTCGCCTGGAGCGGAAACTGGAAGCTCGTGGTCGAAGATACGCCACCCGCGCATCAGGTACGCGTCACTGGTGGCTACAACGATTTTGACTTCTCCTGGCCGCTCGGACCCGGGGAGACCTTCACGACAGCGCCCTACTATGGCGGCTTCAGCGCCGAGGGGTTCGGCGAAGCATCGCGCCTGATGCATCGCCTGGACCGCAACGAGATTCTGCCCGGTCATCCCAAGCCCGCCCTGCGCCCGGTGCTTTACAACTCCTGGGAAGCGACCACCTTCAACGTGAACGAGGCCGGCCAGAAGGCGCTCGCCGACAAGGCCGCCAGGCTCGGCGTGGAACTGTTCGTGATGGATGACGGCTGGTTCGGCCAGCGCAATGACGATCACGCCGGACTCGGCGACTGGTACGTCAATCCGCAGAAGTTTCCCAACGGCCTGAAGCCGCTCATCGGCTACGTGAATAGCCTCCACATGCGCTTCGGATTGTGGTTCGAGCCCGAGATGGTGAATCCCAATAGCGACCTTTACCGCAAGCATCCGGACTGGGCGCTGAACTTTCCCGACCGGCCGCGCAGCGAGGCTCGCAATCAGCTTGTGCTCAACATGGCGCGGGATGATGTGAAGGAATACATCTTCAACGCCCTCGACAGGATGCTTTCCGAAAACAACATCGAGTACATCAAGTGGGACATGAACCGCCACATCGCGGAGCCGGGCTGGCCGGAGGCTTCCCTCGCCAAGCAAAAAGAGGTCTGGGTGAGGTATGTGCGCAACGTCTACGAGATCATCGACCGGCTGCGCGCGAAACATCCAACTCTCACCATCGAGGCCTGCTCGGGCGGCGGCGGACGCATTGATCTGGGCATTCTGGAGCGCGTGGACGAAGTGCATGTCTCCGACGATACCGAAGCCTTTGATCGCTTGCGCATCCAGGAAGGATTCAGCTTTGCTTATGCTCCCAGGCTCGGCATGGACTGGGTGAACGACGTGCCGAGCATGAATGGCCGCAGCACCTCGCTGAAGTTCAGGTTCCTGGTGGCCATGAACGGAGTGCTCGGCATCACCGCCAATTTGAACAATTGGTCGGAGGCGGACTTCGCGCTCGCCAAGCAGATGGTGGACTATTACAAGAGCGTCCGGGAGACCGTGCAGAACGGCGATCTCTACCGGCTATCCTCGCCGCGCGAAAGCAACCTGACCGCGAACGAGTATGTGGCGGCGGACGGCAAGCAGGCGGTCCTATTTGGCTTCCTGCACTCCCAGCAATTCGAGCGTCCTGCGCCTGTCATTTACCTGCGAGGCCTCGACGAAAGTGCTCAATACCGCGTGAAAGCTCTCGATGACAAGCTGGTTGAAAAAACGGAAGTGATGACAGGTTCCTACCTGATGCATCATGGCCTGAACTTCGCCTTGCAGGGAGATTTCGACAGCACGTCGGTAGTGCTGGAGAGACTTCCGTAGTCCTGCGCCTCCTCACGATCCCCGCGCCGCCCGTGTTAGAGCCGCGAGTATTCCTCGAGCGCGGCGCCCAGCCGGTCGAGACCTTCAGCGAGCACGGGTGTGGTGGCGGCCAGGTACATTCGGAAGTGCTGGGGCGCATCGAAGAACGATCCCGGCACCACGCTCGTCTCGTAACGGAGCCGCAACAGTTCGCAGAATGCCTCAGTATCAGCCGAGTGCAGCCGTGGAAAGAGCACGGTTCCGTGCGGTTGACGTACCACGTAGAAGTCCGGGTGAGCCTCGAGGAACCGAGCGACGATCGGCCGGTTGGCTTCGAGCAGCTTTTCATAACGCGAGGCGATCTCACCTAAGTGGTCGAGCGCAATCACGCTCAGCAACTCGGCAGGATGAGCGGCATTGACGCCGTAGAGGTCATTGATGCGCCACATGGCGCGCGCGAGTTCGGGGGCTGCCAGCACCCAGCCACAGCGCAGACCGCTTAAGCCGTACGCCTTGGTAAGGCTGCTGGTCACGATGAAGTGGTTGCCCAAGTGAAAGGCCGTTCGCCAGGGCGAGGAATAGAGCGCTTCGAGATACACCTCGTCTACGAGTACCCGCGCTCCTACACTTTTGGCAAGCTCGCCCACTTCGCGCAGAGTCGATTCGTCGGCGAGCGCGCTCGACGGATTATGAAGATTGGTGACCAGCACGAGGCGGGTGCGCGAAGTGATCGCCGCCTCGATCTCGGCAGGGTCGAGCCGGAATCCTTCCTGGGCGCGCCTCTGAAATCGCCGTACCTCCGCGCCCAAGTAGCGGGCCGTGGTCACCAAGAGCTCGTAGGCGGGCTCCTCGATCAGCACCTCGTCGCCAGGCTCGAATGCCGCCGCCATGGCCAGGTGATTCGCCATTGAAGTCCCCGCGGCAGCCACGACGCACTTCGGCGCAACACCCGCCTTGGCCGCCAAAGCGCGCTGCAGTGGCTCGTAGCCGTAGGCCCCGGGCGCGGTCAATTCGAGATCATCAAGCCGAAGCCATGCCGCAGCGATGAAGTCCGCTATCGGGTAGGAGGCCACGCCGCTCGAGGCCAGGTTAAACCGGGCATCGGAATGCCTCTTGGCCCATTCCATGTAGGGCGATTTCATCCTGCTGCGGCAGTTGGTCATTTCATTTCTCGCAAGCCCCACCCCTAACGTGCGCCCAACATTCATCGTTCATCAATCATCTTTCATCCTTGCTCCTCCGCCCCCACAAAAAGTATACGGGAACGCCCGCGAGCACAATCCCGTACCCCACCGCGCTGTTCGCTGGATACTTGTAGACCGTGGCGGCGACCACCAGAAAACAGGCCGCGATGAAGAGCACGGTCGTGAAGGGATGACCCGGCATTCGCGCGCGGGGCGAGGCCCGGGCCCCAATTTTGGTGTTCCCTTCCCTCGGTTCGCGCGTTGTTAGAGATTGCTGCGCCTCCCGGCGGCGGAACACGAAGATACAGGTCGCGGTCATGCCGAAGAGAATAAAGTCGGTCGAGACTACGTAGTTCAGGATCTGCTCGTAACGGCCGGATAGCGCGATCACCGCCGTCCACACTCCTTGCAGGATGATGGCCGCAACCGGCACTCGCGTGCGGGGATGAAGCCAGGCCACAGCGCGAAAAAAGACCTTGTCGCGGGCCATGGCGAAGTAGACGCGGGGCGCAGTCAGCATCGACTGGCTCAAGAACCCCAGAGTCGAAATCGCAATGCCGAGCGCGATCAGCACTCCGCCGCGCTCGCCAAGAGCAAGCCGCATCACCGCCGAGGCCGGTGTCGTGGTCTCGGCCAGACCGGCCGGCCCGAGATCCCGCACACAAATCCAGTTCACTGCCAGGTAGAGCGCAATCACGCCCAGTACGCCCATCACCAAGGCGCGTGGCAGATTCCGGCTGGGTTCGATCACTTCTCCGGCAATAAAGCATGATGTCTGCCAGCCACCGTAGGCGAATAATACCGGCGTCATGGCGGCGCCCATCGCGGTGACAAGACCGAACGACACCGGCCGGTCGAGCACCGGGTGGAGCGCGATGCGCGGCGCCCTCACCAGAACCCAGCCGCCAAGAACGAGCGCGGCGATGGCAAAGATCTTCAGCACCATGAGCGTGCTCTGCACGGCGCTGCCCTGCTTCACGCCCATACAATTCACAATGGTAAGCAGTGCAAGCGCGAGGGTCGCCACCATGCCTTCCCGCAAAGGGATGCCGGTGAGCTCGACGAAGTAGCGCGCGAAGGTCACCGCCACCGCGGCCATCCCGCCGGTCTGCGTCACCAGCAGCAGCGCCCAACCATACACAAATGCCACTCCGGGATGGTAGGCCTCGCGCAGGTAGGCGTATTGCCCACCAACCTCCGGGCGCAGGGCCGAAAGCTCCGAATAGACGAACGCTCCGCCGAGCGCGACAATGCCGCCCAGAATCCATGCGCCCAGGATCATAACTGCGGTGTGAACTTGCCGGGCGACAACGTAGGGATTGATGAAAATTCCAGAGCCTACGATGCCGCCCATCACGATCATGGTGGCGTCGAAGAGCCCCAGGCGGCGCGCCAGTTTTGGGGTAGGTGGTTCAGCAGAGGATCGAGGGTTAACGGAGCGCAGTGCGGCGGGGTCGCGGTCAGGCGGGGACAACCGGCACTCCCTCAAAATCCCCTCACACGGCAGAGCGGAAAAAAACAGCGCCGCAGTTCGCGCAATAAAGCTGATCTCGGGGACCCGAACCGACCCCCAGTGTCGTAGCCACCCGCGCCGACACAACTTCATAGCGGGCGCGAAGCTTCGCCGTCCGCGACCAGCATGATACAATGTATCATAGAGGTGAAGCCATGGCGGCAACGGCAACAGTGCATATTCGCGTGAACCAGAAGGTAAAGGAAAGGGCGGCAAAAACGCTCGCGGCGATGGGCATGTCTGTCTCGGACGCGGTGCGGATTCTGCTTGTGCGGGTCGCGGCCGAGAAGGCCTTACCGTTCGAGTTGCGCGTTCCCAACCGCAAGACTATGGCCGCCCTAGAGGCTGGGGAACGCGGAGAGGTGTCCAGAGCGACCACTGTCGCCGCCATGATGGCCAAGCTGAATGCGAACGATTGAGTGGACGTCGGCGTTCAAACGCGACTACAAACGAGCGAGGGCCACACCCCGGCACAGGGACATTGAAGCCTTATTGCCTGAGATCGTCAGCCTTCTGGCCGACGACAGGCCGCTAAAGGAGAACCACCGCGATCACGGTCTAGGCGGCAATTGGAAGCACCATCGCGAATGTCACTTGAAACCAGACCTGTTGCTGATCTATAAGAAGCCCGATGATAAAACCCTGCGCTTGGTTCGCATGGGTTCACACAGCCAGTTGTTCGCTAAATAGCCTTCAGGGAGCGAAGCGTGGAATTCCGGCCAAGTTGCCCCAGCTAGATCCTGCGGCTCCGCCTTCTCACTTACCAGCCGGACTCAGCTTCGGCAATCGCTCTTCGACGGGAGGAAGTTCCGGGAAGGGCGCGTGAGGCTCGGTCTGGTACCAGTAAGCCACCGAATAGAAGTTGTCCGCGCGATCGTTGGCGTGGCCATGCTCGATGGTGGCTCGCAGCGACTTGGTAAAGGTGATGGGCGAGTCCAGATGAAACCGGTAGACGCTCCAGCGCGAGCCCGCCCGCTCCGGTCCGGCCTGCGGGGCGCCGAATAATTCGTAATTGAAGGGCTTGCCACCCCCGAAATCCCAGGCTCCCAGGAAATAGTCCTCGGTACCGGTGCCGTTGATCGAGGGCAGGGTTTCGCCGTCCACAAAGAACATGTCATCGCCTTCACCCCACCACCCGTCGGCATTTTCCAGCACTGACATGGTGACGCCGGCGAAATGTCCGCGGCCCCGGGCTTCCATCCATATGTAGTTGTTCTCGCCCTTCAGGTTCTTGCCGTCGCTCTGGATCGCCGTATTCGGCGCTGCCTGACGGTACTGCGCGTGGAAGTAAAGCGTGTCTGCCGGCAGCGGGTGGGAGTAGGCGCGGTAGTCGATGTTGAAATAATAGGCGTCCACCTTCTGCTGGCCCTCATTTGTGACCGTGATGCGCGCGTGCTTCTGGAAGGGCATGGGAAAAAACGAATTGAGCGCCTTGTTCTGCCCGACGGAAAGAGGAAGAGACTGGTAGAGGAAGTAGTCGCCGAGTCCAAGTCCAAAGAAGTCGCCCACGGGCGCCTCGACGCTCGGAGCGGCTTCGCCGTCCCAGTACATCCTCAACACGAGCTTCTTCAGGTGGAAAGTCTCGTCGCTCGCGATGGTGAACCAGACGTGGGTCACTTCGCCAGGGCCGTCGGCATCGAGCAGGGTCAGTTCGGCGCTGGGAGCGAGCTCGCGAAAGTCGTCGTTGCCTCCCGTGCGGTCGTAGCTCGAAGAGCGATGCAGCACGTAATCATGCGGCTTGGTGAGGCTTTCGAGGCTTGCCAAGCCCAACCATTGGCCGTCTTGCGCCGCGGCCGGCAAAGCCAGCGCGACGATCATCGCAAACAAGGCAAATCGACGCATCAAGTCCCCCTTAGGACAGGCAGCCGGCCGATCAATAATTCTTACTAATCGGTGCCACCCAGGCTTAGTCTCATGCCGGCAGCCACGAAGAGCATAAGCAGCGACAGGCCGGTGATGATTCCCGGTAGAATCAGCGGTAACAGAACCAGGCGGCGCAAGAGACTCTTGCCCGGGAAGGACGCGCGGTCGAGTGCAAGTGAAGCCGGCAGTCCCAAAGCGAGTGAGATCACGACCGCACACGCCGCCACCACCAGGCTGCTCACAGCGCGCCCCAGAGGGGACCGTCCGCCATCAGCGTCCGGTACCAGGCGAGCGTCAGGTTGTGCGGAGGGAAGCCTCCTACGCCCGCGCCATTAAATGAATAGATCACCATTACGGCAATCGGAAAATAAAGGAAGGCGAAGACGCAGTAAGCGTAGAGCCCCAGCAGACGGGATCCGGCGCCGCTCGATTGTGGCCTGGCGCGGTCTTCGCGTGGCACGATCACTTCGCCGCCTTCACCTTGGCCAGCAGATCGCGGGCCGGAGCCTGCCACGGGCTTTGAATCGCAACCGATTGCGTTAGCGCGTCGGAAGCTGCATGGTGATTGGCTGGAGTCTGAACCTCGTAAGCGTAGCCCAGGTAGTAGAGCGCCTGTCCGCGCAGCGGCGGATTGCCTCCGAGCAAGGCGACCGCCGTCTTGAACTCGCCGATCGCGGGCTCCACCTTGTGCGTCTTGGCTCCTCTCTGAAAGTAAACGAATCCAAGCGTTACGTGCGCCATGCCGAGCTGGTTGTTCTGGTCCGCCTTGAATTGATCGTCCGCCTCGCCGTCAGGCTTCTTCATCGCCGGAACCAGGGTCAGGACTTTCTTCGAATAGCTCTCAGCTTTGTCAAGGTTGGTCTGCCGATTCATGTAGCCGTAGGCCACGAGATTCAGCACCTGAGGATTGCTGCCGTCAGCCGCAATCGCCTTTTCGCCGTACTGCCCGGCCTGATCGCCCTTGCCGGCCATATCATACGCCAGGAAGTACTGAAAGTTGATCTGGGCGGCTTGCTGGGCGTCGACATTCGGATAGGCCTTTTCAAACTGTCCCAGGTACTCCAGCCGCTTGGCCGCATCCGGCGTTCTGGGCAGAAGCTGAAAAAACGCGTACGTCATATAGCCGTTTACGTCTTTGGCCAGCTCTGCGGAATCCTGCTGCATCTTCTGCCATTCCTCATCGGTGGCTTTTGCGGGCCGCGAAGGAGTAGTCTCCTTCTTGATCAGGTCGGGCGCCTTCAAAACGAGATCGAAGGCATTGTCAGTAGCCTTGCCCGCGCCCACGTACGCCTTCATGAGGTTTACCGACAGGCTCAGATCGCGATAATTCGCTGCCAGGTCCTTTTCGCCGTACTCGATCGCCTTGTCGAAGTTGCCTTGCTTGACCAAGGCCATGGTGTAGTACTCGTTGATGCACGGCATGAACTTCGAATCGGCATTCGCTTGCGCATATTTATCGAGAGCGGCGACCTGCTCCTGCGGGTTCTCTGCACCGTTGTACGCCAGCGTCAACTGGTCTTCAGGTGAATTGATGACCACGGAAAAGCTGGGACAGGGAGTCTGGGCCAGTAGCGGGCCAGCCACCAGAAACACGGACATCGTCAGCACGGAATGAATCAATCTGCGCATACTCATCAGCCTCCAGCGTCTAAGCATCGCCGAGCCCCAGCCGGATTCAGGCGATTCAGCCGGGCCTCCTGCGTTTCGGGATTATACACCCTCGTCTCGGAATCGGGACGGGCTCGTATCGCGCCATCTAAAATGTAACCAGAGGGGGAGTGATCGCGCCATTTAAGATGTAACCCGAGTCGGCGAGTAGGGATGAGGAGGGTTACGGTGCGTCACAAGTCGCGGTGGGAGTATTTTCGTGCGATCGATGGGCGCTATCAGAAAGGCGATCGGAAAGCGCGCCAGGCCATTTTGAACGGGTTCTGTTTGAACACGGGGTCTCACCGCAAGTACGCCACTCGGCTGTTGAACGGGGCGAGTCCGACGCGCGGGAAAGCCCCTCGGGAGTGCGGCGAAACCGTGCCCTGAGTGAGACACCCCCCGCAAAGCGGGTGGCTTAGTGAGTGGGGCCGCCTCAAAGGCGGTCGCCCTGTTGGTTTAGGCGTCGTGCTGAAGCGCGCCTTGGCTCACAGGGTCAAGATTGTCCGCCTGTTCCATCCGCTTCTTCCTGTTCGCGGATGTATCGGCGGATCTGGTCCAATTCGAATCCGACCGTGGAGACCGCGTATCCACGAGCCCAGAGGTGCTCGCCCGTGAAATTCTGTTCGCGGCCACACCGTCGGGCCACGGCAATCGCACTCTTCCCCTTCAGAAACCCGATGACCGAGGACACCGGGTACTTCGGTGGAATCGCAATGCACATGTGCACATGGTCCGGCCGCAGATGTCCTTCGATAATCTGACATTCTTTCTGCCGGGCCAAAGCATGGAAAATCTCCCCGAGTTGCTGGCGGACTCTTCCAAACAAGACCTTCCGCCGTCGCTTCGGGATGAACACCACATGGTATTTGCAGTCCCATTTCGAATGGGATAGGCTCTGGTAAAGGTTTGCTATTCATCCTCCTCTTTGGTTGGTTCTCACCAAGCCACCTGGAGGAGGATGTTACTCCGGGCAACGGTCAAACCTTTTCGAGTCTCACTGGTCGAACCAGTGGCTTACCTCAGCGACAGTTATGGCGGCGTGACCCCAAGACCGCCTCGTTTGCTATCATACCGAATTCTCTTTGTCCGGCTCGACCCGTCCATTCCCGTTCGAGCCCAAATAGGCTCGTCCGGCATTCAGATCATTGAGCGCTTTGTGGCTCAGAATGTGTATTCGAGCATCGGGCTTAAATTAAGTAGAATCGAGCGAATGTACATCATCTGCTCGATCAGCGGCTACCGAGGTGAGGCTCGGCGAAAGGCGCTAGGCTCGACTCTTGTGGGCTGGCTTTTGACTTTGCGATTGCTTGTGCCAAGCATTCTGTATTTCATATTTCTTCACGGCTATCGGCATTACTGTCCGAGATGCGGCCTTCAAATCGCGTCGGACAAGACTAAATACTCGATTTCTGGCAAGATACAGAGTGGTTTCGCGCTTTTTCTGCAAGAACAATCAAGGAGGTTTTGCTTCCATGGAAAGCGATCAAATGAACCGCCGACAGTTTATGGGCGTCAGCTCCAAGGTTACGGCCCTGGGTGTAGCGTCGAGGGCTACTCTGCTACTGCCTCGTCCTCTCCAGGCCGGGCCCAACCCGGTGCCGCCCAGTGATCGAGTACGCTTCGCTTCCATCGGCACCGGGGTTGAAGGCTGCACCATCATGCAGGCGGCTCTCCAATGCCCGGGGACTGAGATTGTCGCTGCCTGCGACCTCTACGACGGCCGGCTAACCGCTGCCAGGGAATATGCGAAGAAGGACATTTTCGTCACCAAGGGCTACCGTGCCATTCTGGATCGCAAGGATGTTGACGCCGTGCTGGTAGCCACTCCCGACCACTGGCACGCCAAGATTACAGAGGATGCCTGCGCGGCGGGCAAGGACGTCTACTGCGAAAAGCCCATGTCGCACACCGTGGAGCAGGCTTTCGCGATGATCGATGCCATGCAGAACAACAAGCGTATCGTGCAGGTGGGCAGCCAGTGCCGCAGCTCAGTTGTCTATGCTCAGGCGAAGCAAATCTTCGAGAGTGGCGCCCTGGGAAAAGTGACCATGGTGGAGGCCAGCCTCGATCGCAATGACGCCAGTGGCGCCTGGCTTTATCCCATCCCTCCCGACGCCAGCGAGCAGACCATTGATTGGAACCAGTTCCTGGGGGACGCCCCCAAGCGCCCCTTTGATCCTGTCCGTTTCTTCCGCTGGCGCTGCTTCCGCGATTATGGCGAGGGCTTGCCTGGCGACCTTTTCGTGCACATGTTAACGGGCATCCACTACGTCGCCGGGATTACCGCGCCGCCTCGGCGCGCTATGAGCATGGGCGGCCTCTTCCGCTGGACCGAAAATCGGGAGGCACCCGACTTGATTTGGACCCTTTTTGAATACCCCGGCTTTTGCCTTTCGATGAGGTGCAACTTGAACAACGAATCGCCGGAAACGTTGAGGTTCTGCGGCACCAAAGGCACCATGGAAATCAAGAATGATGTTCTTACGTTTGCGCCCCAAAACACCGAACCACAGCCGGAAGGGTATTCGATCCTGGGTTGGCCACAAAAGCTGAGAATGGAGTACCTGCAACAATGGCAGCAACAGAATCCTGCCACTCTACCGGGCCAATACAGACTGATCCAGTCCGCAGAAACGTTCGAGGCTCCACGCAACTACGATTATCAGGTCGACCACATGAATAACTTCATGGAGTCGGTTCGCACGCGGCGGCCTTCGGTGGAGGATGCAGTGTACGGCAAAAACACCTCTATTGCATGCCACATGGCGAATTATTCATATTTCGAGAAATGCCTGGCCGTATGGAGCGAGGGCGCACGGAAGATTCAGGCTGCATAGTGTTCTGCGGAACGGAGCCTAAAGACACCTAGAAGGAATGGCCGCAAAGGGGCCAGCCCCACGTCGGGAGGAACCGTCATGAGGACGCAAGAGCTGAGCAGTTCGCTCAAGCCAGGTTTCGCTTGAAAACAAAGCTGGTTGCGGGCTGTTCATTACCATCCACAACTTCAGGCGATTTGACCCACCGGCAACGGACAGGGTCCGGGCGGCCGATAAGTCTGGCGAAGAATCGCAGAATGTCGGATATGACCGCACGCAACGAACCTCTGGCTCGAACCACTAAATTTCTTTGACCATGCGCACGATTGGCAGCGATTCGCCCTCTGCGAGCGGCGCGTTGACACTTTCGAACGCGGTGTATCCCTTTGCGCGATAGAATGGGACGCCGCTGAGCGTCGCACCCATCTCAAGGCGCTTGAAGCCCGCCGCTCTGGCAGCGGCCTCGCACACGTCGAGTATCATCGTGCTGATTCTCCGCCGTGCCCACTCCGGGCGGACGAAAAATGCGCGAATCTTCGCGGGATCGCGCCTCGGATCGAGCAGATCATCCTGACGGGTGCACCACTGGTCGCCACCAAAGAGAGTTCGTCGCCTGCTCCACCCGCCGCATCCGACAATCTGAACTTGCGTGCCCTCTGATGCGGCTTCTGCGGCAAAGTACGTGCCGTCGGCGATCAGTTGCGTATCGACGCCATATAGAGTCTTCAGCGCAAGCTCGATCTGCCGGGGTGAGTAGTCATGCGCCTGCAACCCGCGCACGGACGCCTCAATCACCTGCCCCAGCGCCGGGATGTCAGGCGGACACGCCCTTCGTATGCGAATACTCATAGCGTTACCGGACAAGTGCTCGTCCGTTCCCCGAGAGTATCCTTCAAAATAGCACCGCACCCAGCATTCTCGCACGATCTTGCGCTCCAATTATGAGAGCTGCTGCACGGCGACACACCACGCTCTCGAAATGCGTCGATTTCGCCCGCCGAACGCGCCGTCGCTCTCATAGCGTTTCCTTAATTCTGCAAGGCCGCTCTGCTGCTGCCGCACTACCTCGTCGCGTTTCAGCGCCCGCTGAATCGCATCCAGCATATCCTGATCCCGGAAAAGGTTTCGTCAGAAACTCCACCGCCCGCGATTTCATGGCCTTCACCGGGAGACGGAATCGGCTGCTGACCTGTTCTCTGATCGATGTCGGATTCCAAGGCGTCCTCCTTAGTTCGGTCTCTTTGTATGGGAACCTGAACCACAATTTCGCGGTCGCGCGCCAGAGGCCTCAACTACTCATGGGGCCGTCCAGTCCGGAGCTACGAAGATATAAGCGCTTCTTCAGGCGTCCCGGTGATCGCGGTCTTGCGGTAGACCCGCAGGACGGCGCCGATCCCTTCCCTGACCAATACCAACACCACGCTGGCCGTAAACAGGAGGGTGGCTGCGAGCGCCACGAGGGCTACGACAGTCGCATACTCCAAGAACCAATACATGAAATACTCCTTGTTCTTGCCGCGATTCGACGCCTTCCCTTAAGTGGGATCAAGCCACCTTGGCCGTCATGGGTGCCGGCGGGAACAAAAGTGGAAAAGCAGGTATCCCCGCGTCTACCCAGCCGGCTTCCGATACCGGTTTCGTTCCGGTCCTCACCAGCGCGCCGCGGTTCTCCTGCCGGAATTGCAATATGTGATCAATGGCGATTTGGGCTCGATAGTCTTCAGGCTCGGGCTTCGACCTCGGCCAGATCAGTCGCCGGTAAAAGGCGGTCTCCGCAACCGCAGGATTGGTAGGCCACTCTGCAACTTATGCTGTGCCACTGTTGGTCGTCATGGTTTCCTCCCGTGGCGCCAGCAACCCGTGAACTTCAGCTCGCTGCGCCTACGCAGGAAGAAGAGGCAATTGCAATTCCATCCGAACACCGTTCGAGAAGTGATTAAGTGGAGAAAGCCGAAGCGCGACAACTCTGGCGGAGTTGGCGCACAGTTCACGAGGGTTAGAAACGGCGGGGCCAGCTAGACTTGAACGGTCAGCCAAACAACTCGCGGAGCGCCTCGGACGCTAGTGCCGGAGCAGTGATGCTAATAGTCTGGCACTTGCCGACAGATTGGCACGGGAAAATACCTGCTCACAAGCGTGCGCCTAAGGGCGTAGCTGAATCAGGTAAGGGACGCCAGTGCCCGCGAAGTCTGAATACCCAGGGCTATTATTGTGGAGCGCTTTGGAGAGAGGTGCTCCTGCCCTTTCAGGCTTGGTAAACGGGCCGCTGGTTTCGAGCACGTTCTGATCCCTCAGCCGCCGCTGCAGGCTGGACGTAGCCGAGCATCTCGGCCGAGAGCAGGACCAGGGCAATCCACACTAGATCAGCCGTGAGCAGGTGCAAAATCTGCATCCAGAGGGGAGTCAGCAGCAGGAGGTTCAGGAGGCCGAAGGCGAATTGAAGAAGAATCAGGACGAGCAGATACGCGGCTAGGCGCCTTGCTACCGCAGAGCTCGCTGACCTGACGGTACGGAGCCCCAACACCAGGAGAAAGGCTCCCACAACAACGGCGATGGCGGGATGAATGATCCGCAGCCGTAACAGCGTATTGGGAGAACCGGAGAAGTCCCATTGAAAACCCTGCGCGAGGGAAGTGGCGTGGAAAAGAGTATCTCCCAGCGCCGCGATTGTGCCGGTCACCGCAACTACCAGAGCCCCGAGCGATCCAGTGCCGTACGAAATGTAAAGTCCGATGGATCGCGTTGATGGTTGATCGGGTGCCCCGGCCCCGTCGTGCCGGGTTGGCGCAGTCGCGCTGGCGGATCTTGCTGTGAGCGCGAGAGCAGCGAGGAGCAGAAAAGTATTTACGAGGTGGAGTGAGAGGATGAGCACGCGCGTCGTGGACGCGTTGTTGCCAACCTCTCCGAAGAGCACGAGGGCGGCTCCGATCAAACCCTCCGTGAGCGTGAAGAAAGCCGCGGCAGCCGCGTATCGCCGCACGGGATCGCCGAAGCTAAACCAGCGGAAACCGAGGAACACTAGCCCCAGCACCAGCACCACCGCCACTCCACTGGTGGCGCGATGGGCGAACTCGATCAGAGTGGCAATCTGCGCAGCGTGAGGAATCACCACCCCTTGGCAAAGGGGCCAGTGTTCCCCGCAACCCGCGCCCGAACCGGTGACCCGAACCACTACACCCCAGAGAATTACCAAAATGTTGTAAGCGAGGACTGACCAGGCGTAGACTGCGAAGCGACGACTCTGGATCGCCCACCTGGGATTGTTCATAGCCGTTTCTGCTGGTTAACCGAGATCATTGGGTTGTTAGGCCCGCCACCCCGCACATCGAGCGCCACTGTTCTTTTTTCCGGTCGCAAACACGGCACACCGAACGCAAGGGCACTGCCCGGGTACCGACTCGCCACCAGGCCGCCGGCGCAAGCTCCAAAGGCAGTTCCGACAAAGCGCTGCGCTCAGATCGGCAATGAAGGTCCCAGCGCTGACTGCATGACGATACGGGTGGATATCGATGCCCAGTAAGCCTCGGGCAATCGCAACAGGCGCGCCACCAACAGTGAAACCACGCTGCAACGGCAGTTCGGGCGGAGTGCTCTATAGTCGACGGGTTATCGTCGCTGCGGATCCATTGGATTATGCGCTTTGTCATCTCTGCTTGACCTGGCTCTTATCTCTACCATCATAAGGCAATTTGAAGGGGCCTGGTCCTGCTTCATCAGCTCGCCGTCACTGCGCTAACCAGACGACGACCGCGTTTGCGGCCGGTTTCTCCTTTCTTAGCGCGCTGTCGTGCGAATCCGCATCTCCAGCCCGCTGGCGTTATCTTCTGTTGTCCCTTGAAGGCCGGAGTTCCCAGGCCTCCCACCCCGCCGACCACCGATCCGATGCCCGCTCCTTTGCCGCCTCCGAAGATCCGACCGAGTAGAGCGCCGGCTCCGCCACCGATCCCCGTGGGTTCGATAGTCGTTCGGCCTCGCCCGCCCGATTGGACGGCGCCTTCCACCCTCTCCCCAGACGGCGCATGATAGAGCTCGATTATCTCGGCGTGGCTCCGCGTCCGCCGGCCATCCAGCATCACCAATCGGTCGAACTCCAGCATCATGGTAGTGTGACCTTCGATCTTTCCGGATCTCTCGATCTGCGCGATGTGACCGTAGACTCGGGCATCCTGGTAAGTCCCCGCGTCCACCACAGTAGCGCTGAAAGGATCGCCTACTTGCGAGTCGGTCCTCGTCAGCGTGTCGTCCAGCCGGATCCGCAGTGCCAGGCCATCGGGAACGGTGAAGTGCCCATTGGACGCGAAAAAAGGGGGAGCGGCAATCCATACCAGTAGAACGAGTAAACCATTTGAAGAACTCTGACAAATAGCTCCGAGACTGCGATTCGAACTAAACATAGACCATCTCCATACTGCCGGGCCGGTCGCACGTGATGTCCCGGGGATACGTGAGCGCTACCACGGACGTGATTGAACTAAGAAAGGGGCGAATCAAAACTGCGATACCACTCCGATGGTTCGATCGAGTTCAGCGCGCGCCAGGATATAAGCCAGGTTCGCCTGCAGCAAGTCGGCTTGCGCCTTGCTCGGCGTCCGCGGCTTTGTTTTGTTGATGGATGCGGATCAGTTGCGTCAGAGGCTCGGAGAGAGACGTGCCGCTATCGACGAGCGTGGTCTTGCCTTGATCGATGAATAGGTCGCGCGGCGGTGAAGGCCCGACTCCCGAAATCCTGCCAAAGCTGCCGGCAGGGATATCAATATTCTGGAGTTCGGTGACGTGCAGGAGCTTCGTTTCGTTACTCAGCGTCGGGAGGTATTGCGACTTTGCGCCAGCCTTCTCTTGCTGAGCCTCTTGAACCTTGAAATGCGCGATCTTCAGATTGCGGTTTTGCTTCAGCGCGAGCTCTACCGCCTCCGCCATGGTAAGTTTTTTGACCTGCGCTCCCCATAAGGTGTGCGCTGCAGTTACCACGATCATGGTTGGGCGAGAAGTGCGATCTTCATATGAATACTCCGTCATCAAGTCTTAAGAGCTGTCAGCCATCAGCATTCAGCAAGGAAGAAGCTGCTGACAGCCGCTCGCTGAACTCTGAGGGCTTTGCTAGCCGATCACGGCTTTCCTTCGTTTTGCTGAACGATGCTGTGCTTGAAGGAGAGCCTTTTGCCGCCGGCGCTCTTTCTGGGTGCGCACGACGTCGGCTCGTACTGCCTCGATGCCATCTTGGGCGGCTGCGATCTGAGCGTTGGCCTCGTCGACTCCCGCGAGCGCCCGCTCAATGCGTGAATTTCAACTTCGCGCTGCCGCTGATTGTCGTCGATGGCAGCTCTTGCCGCTTCCACCGCCGCGTTTGCTTGTGCGACCTCCGCTTTGTAATCGTCATCTTCGAGCCTTAGCAGGATGTCGCCTCTGTGCACCTGTTGATAGTCGGAGACCTTTACGTTCCGAACGACGCCGGCAACGTTCGTGCCGAGCGGCGTGATGTCTCCTCGCACGTAAGCGTCGTCCGTGACCTGCTCGACTCGACCGCCTTCCCAGGCATTCCAGTTGCGCGTGATCGTGGCTACGAGGGCAGCTGCAAGCAGGACTACCACCACCGCGACGGGTGGTGTGCGCCGCCTCCAACGGTCCGTGACTTACAGGCCCTGACTTGGCCTGGCGTTGTAGGCGCGGCGCCAGTGTATTTATCAATCGCGCCGCGAGTGCGCTGCCAGCGAACGGCCTTGTGGAAGGGCCTAGATTCTTGGCGACGCAATTGCACACGCCAGTATGGAGTTGCGGCTCTCGATGGCTGGCTGCCTCCAAGAGAAACGACGGTTAACGAGATGCGGAGACTAATATCACTTGCCTTCCGAAACGATGCAGGCCCTCACTCGTTGCAGCTGGCCGGGAAACATCCGCGAACTCCAAAACGTGATCGAGCGCGCCGTCATTCTGTCCCCCGGTCCGGTGTTGCAAGTACCACTCCGCGACCTGGCGATCCACACGCCCCTTCTCACGTTGCCGGGAAGCACCAAACTCTTGAAGAAGGCGAACGTGCTCATATCCTGGGGACCTTGAAAGGGACACAATGGGTTCTCTCCGGACCACGGGGTGCAGCCTCGCGCCTGGGGAATCGCTCGACTCTTCAGTTCCGCATGGAAAAGCTGAGAATCGTCCGCCCCTGGAACCGTGAATGCCAGCATTGATTGGGAGCCGCAACTGCCAGTCGTCTAGCAACTGCCAACCCGCTACCCACCCTTTTGTCACCCTGCATCGGTTGACCGCTCGCACTTCTCCCGTTCAGCGTCGCGCTCGATCATTTGTGAATTGAACGCGCGCCCTTGGGCTGTGGAACACCGTTTGCAAAACGTCAAACTGTGTTCGCACGAAAAGAACGGAAGTTATCGAGACCCGGCCAGACGGTACCCGAGCAGTTGAGATTAAAAAGAAGAGGAGAAACGAATCATATTCTTAGGCAAACGCACCATATATATGGTGCTTGTGTTTGCAATGGCAGCGGTCTTTCAAGTAGCGGCAGCCGAGGATACCCCAGCGCGGCTTGGAGGCGCCGCCGAGGTTCTCAACCAACTTACAGGTTCCTCACGGCACGGAATCTCGCCGGAACAAATCGCCAAGGCCGACTGCGTTGCCGTCATTTCGGGGTTCAAGAAAAGTGCAGCAGGGATTGGAGTAGGCTTTGGCCGTGATCGACATCGCGATCCTAATCGCTGAACAAGCAATTGCGATGCAAGCTGCTCTCGGATCGGTTCACCGTCGGCGCTGTACGGCAAACCGGTCAAGAACAGCGAAATCGCCGACGGCCAAACCGGTACACCTGCGGTGGCTCAGCCTCTGGTTACAAAGCTCACGGAGGAGACCAGCCGCTGAAACTCGACTGTCTAACTGCGCGAGGAGCTTCTCGAAGCATGGGCGGATGTCTTTGCTAGTGCTGCACCGGGCCGGCCAACATCCACGGCACACGCCGCCCCCGCGAGAACTGAACTATGAGCAACGAACTTCCTGTAGTTTCCCTGGTACGTCACGGCGAGACGGCGTGGAGCTTGACCGGGGAACATACGGGGCTTACCAATCTGCCTCTGACCGACCGAGGCGAGCGGAACGCCCGCGCGCTCGGCGAGCGACTCAAGGGAATGAATTTCGCGAAGGTCTTGACCAGTTCCTTGCAGCGCGCGTCACGGACCTGTGAGCTCGCCGGCTTCGGGGCCGTGCGCGAAATGGATCGCGATCTACTCGAATGGAACTACGGTCAATATGAGGGTCGGCGCACGGCGGAGATTCATGCCGAGCGCCCGGACTGGCAACTGTTCCGCGACGGCTGCCCAGGCGGCGAATCACCGGACCAGGTGGGCGCGCGTGCCGACTGCGCGATTAACCGGCTCCGTGGCATCGAGGGAGACACGCTGCTTTTTCCAGCGGCCATTTCCTGCGGGTGCTGGCCGCCCGCTGGCTGGAGCTAGAGCCAGCGGGCGGCAGGTTCTTTCTGCTGAGCACCGCGAGCCTGAGTGCATTGGGCTATAAACATAACCGGTCCCAGCCCGTAATCCAACTGTGGGACGACACTCGTCATGTGGACGCCTGACCGAGTCTGGTTTGAGCTACAGCGAGGTCCAACTCCAAATTGAGGAAACTCCAATATGGGCACAAAAACAATGATGGAGCCCCCGGCGTCACCCGAAGCCGGCGCTCTTGCGAAACTTCGCAGCCGGTACGGGTGCGGCCCGACCGAATTTGCGGGCACGCCCGACGCGTTGTATGAACGACATCTCGCTTTCGACAGCGTTGTCGATTTGGCGGTCGCCGACCCGCGTGACCGTTTTGAGGCCATCGCCCATTCTGTGCGGGATATCCTCTCGCAACGATGGATAACGACTAAGAACACCTACGCGCGCGAAAACGCCAAGCGAGTCTACTACCTCTCGATGGAGTTTCTCATTGGCCGCTCACTCGCCAATAACGTAACCAATCTCTTACTCGATCCGATCGTCAAGCAAGCTGTCAAAGAGAAGAATCTTGATTGGCTCGGGCTGCTCGAACAGGAACCCGACGCCGGCCTCGGCAACGGTGGACTGGGACGTCTGGCCGCTTGTTTTCTCGACTCCATGGCGACCATGCAACTCCCGGCAATAGGCTACGGCCTGCGGTACGAATACGGCATTTTCAAGCAGGTGATCCGGGACGGCTGGCAGCAGGAGCGGCCCGACAACTGGCTTCGTCGCCCGGATCCATGGGAAGTTCCGCGCCCGCACGAGAAGGTTGAAATCAAACTGAACTGCTCCTTCCAGGTCCGTGCCGGGGCCCTGAAAGCAATCGTGGGCAGGGTGTCCAGCTTAATCGGCCTCCCTTTTGACCGGCCGGTGGTGGGTTACGGCGGCAAGACGATCAACACGCTTCGCCTCTGGGCCGCGCGCGCGCCCGATTACTTCGACTTTCAGGCATTCAGCCACGGCGACTTCGTCGGCGCGGTGGCTGAGACTCTCGAGGCCGAATCCCTTACTCGGGTGCTTTACCCTGACGATTCCACGAGCATGGGGCAGGCGCTGCGGTTCGTGCAGGAGTATTTTCTCGTGGCCTGCTCGCTGGCCGATCTGGTGCGGCGCTTCCGGCACATTAACACCGATTGGACTGCGCTTCCTGAGAAGGTCGCCATCCAGCTCAACGATACGCATCCGACCATGGCCGTCCCCGAGTTGATGCGGATTCTGCTCGACGAAGCACACCTCGGATGGGATGAGGCTTGGGATCTAACGCAAAGAACTTTGGGATACACGAATCACACGCTGCTCCCCGAAGCGCTGGAAAAATGGCCCGTCGAGTGGTTCGAAAAGGTGCTGCCGCGTCACCTCGAGATCATCTATGAAATTAACCGTCGTCTGCTGGATTCCGTTCGAGCCCGATTTCCGGGAGACCAGGGACGGGTGCAGCGCGTGAGCCTGATTGAGGAAGGCCCGGCCAAGCACGTCCGCATGGCCAATCTCGCCATCGTCGGGTCGCACAGCACCAACGGCGTGGCCGCTCTGCATTCTGAGCTGCTGCGCACCATGACTGTGAAGGACCTGGCCGAGATGTTTCCCGAGCGCTTCAGCAACAAGACCAACGGCGTCACTCCCCGCCGCTGGTTGTTGCTGGCGAATCCGGCGCTCGCGGACGTCATCACGCAGGCGATTGGCGATGGCTGGATCACGGACCTGGGAGAACTGAGCAAGCTGAAGCCGCTTGCCAACGACAAGAGCTTTCGCGAGGGCTTCGAGAAAGCCAAGCGTGACGCCAAGTCTCAGTTTGTAAGTTGGCTCAAATCCTCATCCGGCCAGACCGTGGACCCGGACACGATCTTTGACTGCCAGATCAAACGTATCCACGAATACAAGCGGCAACTTCTCAATACGCTGCGCATCGTGGTGCTCTACAACCGTCTCCGGGAGGATCCGAACCTTAAGACGCCTCCGCGGACGTTCTTTTTCGCTGGCAAGGCGGCTCCGGCATATCAGCTCGCCAAGCTCATCATCAAGTTCATCGAGAACCTTGCTGAGACTATCGATGGCGACCCGGCAATGCGCGGTCGGCTTAAGGTTCTATTCCTGCCCGAGTATGACGTGTCACTCGCAGAGCGGCTGATCCCGGCCAGCGATGTCTCGAACCAGATCTCGACTGCCGGCTACGAAGCCAGCGGCACGAGCAACATGAAATTCATGATGAACGGCGCCTTGACGATCGGGACGCGCGATGGCGCTACCATCGAGATGGCTGAGGAAGCGGGCGAGGAGAATTTTTTCCTCTTTGGCCTGACCGCGGAGCAGGTGGCCGACAGTCGTGGCTGGTACAACCCGCACTGGCACTACGAGCACGAGCCCGAGACGCACTCGGCATTGGACTTGATTTTCTCCGACTATTTCAGCCGTGCTGAACCCGGAGTCTTCGCCCCGTTGCGCGACACGTTGCTGACACACGGCGACCACTACATGCACCTCGCAGATCTGAAGTCCTACCTCGAGGCCGACCAGCGGCTGTGCGAGTTATATGCCGACGCGGATGGGTGGACGCGCAAGGCCATTCTGAATGTAGCGGGCTCCGGGAAGTTCTCCAGTGACCGTACGATCGCCGAATACGCGACCCAGATCTGGGAGGTAAAGCCATGCCCAGTGCGGTGAAAACCCGTTCCGTCCCGAGCATCTCGCCGCTCGCCGGCCTCCCTGCCCCCAAGGGCATGTTGGTCGACATAGCTCAGCTCGAACGCGACTATTTTGAGCGTCGGCCCGACCTCAGCGACCCAACTCAGATGGTCAGCTTCGGAACCAGCGGCCACCGAGGCTCCCCGTTGCACGGCACGTTCACCGAGGCGCACATTCTGGCCATCACGCAGGCGATCTGCGACTACCGGCGGGACTACGGAACGGGCGGCCCGCTTTACATGGGCAAGGACACGCACGCCGTGTCCGACCCGGCCCAGCCCACTGCGCTCGAGGTGCTGGCCGCCAACAACGTCGATACCATCATTCAGCAAGGCAACGGCGTGACGCCGACGCCGGTCATCTCGCGAGCCATCCTCGTCTACAACCGGGACCGCAAAGAGCACCTTGCGGACGGAATCGTAATCACGCCGTCGCACAACCCGCCGGAGGATGGCGGATTCAAGTACAATCCAACGAACGGCGGTCCGGCCGACACCGACGTGACGCGGTGGGTGGAGGATCGGGCCAACGAGCTGTTGCGCGAAGGCAATGCGGGCGTGAAGCGCGTGCCCTTCGCGACGGCCATCAAGGCGGGAACCACCCACCAGGAAGACTTCGTTCTGCCTTACGTCCGTGATCTGCGGAACGTGGTCGACATGGATGCGATTCGTGGCGCCGGCCTCAAGCTGGGCGTGGATCCGCTGGGCGGGGCTGCAAGACCCTACTGGGAGCCGATCAACGCTACGTATCACCTGGATATCAACGTCGTCAACCCGATCATCGACCCGACATTTTCATTCATGACCGTTGATCACGACGGCAAGATCCGCATGGATTGTTCCAGCCCATACGCGATGGCCCGGCTGGTGGGACTCAAGGATCAGTATCAGCTCGCATTCGCCAACGACCCTGACTCCGACCGTCATGGAATCGTCACGCCATCCGCGGGATTGATGAACCCCAACCACTATCTGGCGGTGGCGATCCAATATTTGCTCACGCACCGCCCTCAGTGGCCCGCGCATATCGCGGTGGGCAAGACATTGGTGAGTAGCAGCATGATTGATAGGGTGGTGCAAAGGCTAGGCCGGCGGCTGTCCGAGGTCCCGGTGGGATTCAAGTGGTTCGTGCTGGGCCTTGTTGACGGCTCGTGCTGCTTCGGCGGTGAAGAGAGCGCCGGCGCGAGTTTCCTGCGGCAGGACGGCACGGTGTGGACCACCGACAAAGATGGACCAATCATGGACCTGCTCGCAGCAGAAATCACCGCTCGCACCGGCAAGGACCCGGGCGAGCATTATCGTGAACTGACGGCCGAGTTCGGCACGCCGTATTACACACGGATCGATGCCGCAGCAACGCCCGATCAGAAGGCAAAGCTGGCGGAGTTGTCGCCTGAGAACGTCAGCGAATCGACCTTAGCTGGCGAGCCGATCATCGCCAAGCTGACCCGCGCACCGGGCAATAACGCCCCGATCGGCGGCTTGAAGGTCGTAGCGGCCAGCGGCTGGTTTGCGGCCCGGCCCTCGGGGACCGAAAACATCTACAAGATCTACGCGGAAAGCTTCAAGGATCAGTCACACCTTGACGCGATTGTGAGCGAGGCCGAGGAAATTGTAAACAACGCGCTGGCGTCGTCGAAAGGACGAGCATGAGCCGCAACAACGTCACTCCGCCGCCGTTTCCTCCGGAATACCGGTCCTCCGGGCTTGCTGCTACATGTCACTTCCCTGACCTCGCCCTATGGCGTCGGCGATGTGGGACCGGCGGACGATGCGTACTACGTCGAATGGTTGCCAGAGTTGGTCCGGCTCGACCGAGGCATCGCTCGATCGCGTCCGACGCGAACTGGCGGATTAGATCAGCCAAGTGTGTTTCGCACGGTTTCTGCTGTTCCGTCAAGGCGAGCAGCTCAAGGCGTACGCCTGCGAGAAAGAGAAACGGACTTGCTTGCTATGGAGGTAACACGATGAAAGCGACCGAACTGCTGCACAATCTGGGCCAGAGTTTGTGGCTCGACAATATCACGCGCGACCTGCTCAACAGCGGCACGCTCAAACGCTACCTCGAGGAGCTGTCGGTGACGGGGCTGACCTCGAATCCGACCATCTTCGACCACGCGATCAAGAACAGCGCTGCTTACGACGCCGCGATCCGCGAGAAGCTCAGCAAGGGCAAGTCGGGCGAGGCGCTCTTCTTCGACTTGGCGCTGGAGGACATCACTCGAGCCGCGGACCTCTTCCGGCCGGTTTACGACCAGACCGACGGTGTGGACGGCTGGGTATCGTTGGAAGTTTCCCCCTTGCTGGCCTACGACACAGCCAGCACGCTGGCTGCAGCGAAGGAGCTGCACGCGCGGGCTGGACGCCCTAACCTGTTCATCAAGATCCCGGGCACCAAGGAAGGCCTGCCTGCGATCGAGGAGTCGATTTTTGCCGGCGTCCCGATCAACGTCACCCTCCTGTTCTCGCGCGAACACTATGTGGCGGCGGCCGAAGCATTCCTGCGGGGAATCGAGCGGCGCATCGCGGCCGGGCTCAAGCCTGTTGTCGGCTCGGTCGCCTCGGTGTTTATCAGCCGCTGGGATTCCGCGGTGATGGACAAGGCGCCCGACTCGCTGCGCGATCAGCTCGGCATCGGCATCGCCAAGCGCACGTACAAGGCGTACCGCGCCCTGCTGAGCTCTCCCCGCTGGCAGCGCGTTTTCAACGCCGGCGCGCGGCCCCAACGGCTGCTATGGGCCAGCACGGGAACCAAGGATCCCAAGGCTTCCGACGTGCTCTACGTCAAGGCCTTGGCGGCGCCTTTCACGGTGAACACGATGCCGGAGGCTACCTTGAAGGCTCTGGCCGATCACGGCGAATTGGGCTCGATCCTGCCGGCAGATGGTGGCAACTGCGAAGAAGTGTTGGCGCAGTTCGCCAAAGCCGACATCGACGTCGACACGCTTGCTGCCCAGCTTCAGGATGAAGGGGCGAAGTCGTTCGTTAAGTCCTGGAACGAGCTGATGACGGTCATCACGTCCAAGAGTGCCGTGCTCAAGAAAGCAGCCGGTTAGTCACGTACTTGAAGTTGGCGGGGTCTACGCCTCTGCGGCACCGAAGAGCGCAGACTTGTCATGATCACTCACGGAAAGAACGAAAGGAGCACAAGCATGGCAACACGAGTAGGAACGGGCACCAAGAGCCAGCGAATCGAGCCGCTGACCAAACGCAAGGCCTGGAAGGCTCTCGAAACCCACCATAAGCAGATCCGGGAATTACATCTGCGAAATCTCTTCGCGGACGATCCCACGCGCGGCGAGAGGATGACGGTGGAAGCTGCGGGCCTCCTTCTGGACTACTCGAAGAACCGCGTCACGGACGAAACCGTCAAGCTCCTCGTCGAACTGGCTGCGGAATCGGGCCTGCAGTCGCGAATCGACGCCATGTTCCGAGGCGAGAAGATTAACACCACGGAGAACCGGTCGGTCCTGCACGTAGCCCTGCGCGCACCGCAAGGAGCATCGATCGTGGTCGACGGCCAGGACGTCGTGCCCGAGGTCCACGCCGTGCTTGACAAGATGGCTGGCTTTTCGACCCGTGTGCGCAGCGCCGAATGGCAGGGACATACCGGCAAGCGAATCCGCAACGTAATTAACATCGGCATTGGCGGCTCCGACCTCGGGCCGGTGATGGCCTACGAGGCGCTGAAGCATTACAGCGAGCGCGCCCTGACGTTCCGGTTCGTTTCCAACGTTGATGGCACTGATTTCGCGGAAGCTGTCCGCGATCTCGACCCGACGGAGACCCTCTTTATTGTCTCTTCGAAAACGTTCACAACGTTGGAGACCATGACGAACGCTCACTCGGCTCGCGCCTGGTCAGTGGGCGGTCTGGGAGGCGACGAAAAGTCGGTCGCCAGGCACTTTGTGGCGGTGTCGACGAACGCGGCCGAAGTAGCGAAGTTCGGAATCGATACGGCCAACATGTTCGGTTTCTGGGATTGGGTTGGCGGACGCTACTCCATGGATTCAGCGATCGGTCTTTCGACGATGTTAGCCATCGGCGCGGATAACTTCCGAGCGATGTTGGACGGCTTCCACCAGATGGACGAGCACTTCCGAACTACACCTTTCGAGCGCAACCTGCCGGTTCTCATGGGCCTCCTGAGCCTGTGGTACAGCGACTTTTTCGGCGCCGAGACGGTTGCCGTGCTGCCGTACGAGCAGTATCTGAAGCGATTTCCAGCGTATCTGCAGCAGTTGACGATGGAGAGCAACGGCAAACACGTCACGCTTGATGGGCGCGAGGTCAGTTACGCGACCGGCCCGATTTACTGGGGCGAGCCGGGAACCAACGGGCAACATTCTTTCTACCAGTTAATCCATCAGGGGACCCGGCTTATACCGTGTGACTTCATCGCGTTTGGCCGGCCGCTCAACCAACTCGGCCGCCATCATGACATGCTCCTGGCAAACGTCTTCGCCCAAACGGAGGCGCTGGCGTTCGGAAAGACGCCCGAGCAAGTCAAAGCGGAGGGTACGCCGGATTGGCTCGTACCCCATCGCGTCTTCGAGGGCAACCGCCCGTCGAACACCATCCTGGCCGAACGCCTTACGCCGCAAATCCTTGGCAAGCTGGTGGCCCTTTACGAGCACAGCGTCTTCACCCAGGGTACCATCTGGCAGATTAATTCGTTCGACCAGTGGGGCGTGGAACTTGGCAAAGTGCTGGCCCAGCGCATCGTTCCGGAGCTCGAGAGCCAGGCGGAACCCACGCTCAGTCATGATAGTTCAACGAACAACTTGATCCGCCGCTACCGAAAACTGAAGGAGGCATCATGAAGACTCACGGCTTCGACAAGCCTTTATATATCCAGCCCTTCGACCATCGCGGCTCGTTCGAGACCGGAATGTTCGGCTGGAAGGGTGCGCTGACCCTGGAGCAGACAGCGCAGATCGCTGCCACCAAGCAGGTGATCTACGACGGCTTTAAGGCTGCTGTTGCGGCTGGTGTGCCCAAGCAGAAGGCCGGCATTCTGGTGGACGAGCAGTTCGGCGCCGCCATCCTTCGCGACGCGGCAGCGCAGGGCTACACCACTGCGTGCCCCGCCGAGAAGAGCGGGCAGGAGGAGTTCGACTTCGAGTACGGCGAGGACTTCGCCCGGCACATCGAGGCGTTCCACCCAACCTTCTGCAAGGTGCTGGTGCGCTACAACCCGGAGGGCGATCCTGATCTGAACCGCCGGCAGTCGGCCCGCCTGAAGCGCCTGTCGGACTACCTGCACGGCGAGAGTCGCAGCCTCTTCATGTTTGAGCTTCTGGTGCCGCCGGAGAAGGCGCAACTCGACAAGCTCAAGGGTGACAAGCAGGCCTACGACCTGGAGCTGCGCCCTCGACTCATGGTCGAGACGATTTGTGATCTCCAGGACGCCGGTGTTGAGCCGGATGTCTGGAAGATCGAGGGGCTCGACCGCCGCAAGGACTGCGAAAGGATCGTGGCCGCAGCACAGCGGGGTGGCCGTGACAAGGTCGGCTGCATCATTTTGGGTCGCGGTGAGAAGGACGAAAAAGTGCGCGAATGGCTGACGACCGCGGCCGCCGTTCCGGGCTTCATCGGATTCGCGGTGGGCCGGACGGACTTCTGGGAGCCGCTCGTTAACTACCGGGCCCACAAGACAACGCGAGAGGCCGCGGTGGCCGAGATCGCGCGTCGCTACCGGGAGTTTGTGGATGTTTTCGAGAGCGCTCGCATCAAGACCAGCGCCGCGTGAACGAGAAGGAGAGGGGCCGCGAAATGGAAACCGGTGTCGTGAAGCTGGCTCCGTCGATCCTGGCAGCAGATTTTGCCCGCTTGGGCGAGCAGGTGGCTGAGGCGGAGGAGGCTGGGGCTGACCGCATCCACGTTGATGTGATGGATGGACACTTCGTGCCCGGTTCGCCAACGCGCTCATGGAGCCGTTCTGGAATCGAAACTACATCGAAAGCCTGCAAATCAACCATGGCGGAAGACTTTGGCGTGCAAGGACGCGGCGCTTTCTACGATCAGACGGGCACCATTCGCGACGTGATCCAAAACCATCTGTTCCAGGTGCTGTGCAACCTGGCGATGGAGCCTCCGGTCCGCACTGACAGTGAAAGCATTCGCGATGAGAAGGTGAAGGTACTGAAAGCGATTGCGCCGCTGGACGCTAACAATTTCGTCCGAGGACAGTTCCGCGGCTACCGCCAGGAAAAGGGAGTGGCGCCTGATTCGAGCGTGGAAACTTTTGCCGCTGCGAGTGGAGGTCGATTCCTGGCGCTGGAAAAGGGTGGGGCTCAACATCCGCGCGGGAAAGAATTTGCCGGTGACCTGCACCGAGGTCCTTGGCCGGTTTAGAAAGCCACCAACCGTCATCAAGGAGAGTGTGCTTTCTCAGAACCATCTACGTTCGGGATCGGTCCCGAGATGACGATCGCCGTGGGAGCAACGGTCATGGCCGCGGGCGAGGCGATGAAAGGCGAGACGGTAGAGATGGTGGCCAGCCGTCATCCCCGCCCGGACGAGATGGAAGCGTACGAGCGCGTGCTGGGCGACGCCATGGCCGGAGACGCCACTCTTTTCGCCCGCGAGGATTGCGTGGAAGAGGCGTGGCGAATCGTCGATCCGGCGCTTAAGGCCGGCACTCCCGTCTACGAATACGGCAGGGAACCTGGGGTCCGAGTGAGGTCGACCAGAGAGTTTCGCCCGCCGGAGGCTGGTATAACCCGACCGCAACGGACCAGGAGGACTTCCGCGTTGCCGCTTAAGCAAGCCGACAAAGGCAGCTTCCGCAGAGAACGGTTGTGATCGGTTCTCCGCACCTGATACGTGCCTTGTCAGACCGACTTTTTCCGGAGAAAGCCTATGAAGCTCGAAGTGTTTGATGATGCCGATTCGGTCGCGCGAGCGGCGGCGGCGACAATCGCGGCCGATGCCCGAGCGGCGATCGCTGCCCGTGGCCGCTTTGCCCTGGCTGTCAGCGGCGGTCACACTCCTTGGATCATGCTGCGGGCGCTGGCGGCGGAAGATATCCCGTGGGCGGGCGTGCATGTATATCAGGTCGACGAGCGTGTGGCCCCCGATGGACACCCCGACCGGAACCTCACGCACTTACGCGAGAGCTTGCTTCGGCATGCCCCGTTGTCTCCAGACCAGATCCATGCCATGCCGGTGGAAGCGACTGATCTCGAAGCCGCAGCCGCCGAGTACGCGCGGACTCTCGGGGAGATTGCCGGATCGCCACCGGTGCTCGACCTTGTCCATCTCGGTCTCGGCCCCGATGGCCATACTGCCTCGTTAGTGCCTGGCGACCCTGTACTGGATATTGCCGATCGAGACGTTGCGGTGACCGGAGTCTATCAGGGCAGGCGCCGCATGACGTTGACGTATCCCGCGCTCAATCGTGCCCGGAGAGTGCTGTGGGTCGTTAACGGGGGTGAGAAGGCGGATATGGTGCGTCGGCTGCGCGACGGCGACGTGTCGATTCCTGCCGGGCGGATTCGCCGCGAGCAGGCTCTGCTTTTGGCCGACCGCGCGGCAGTAGGACAACTGACTGCTGAATACAAGCAATGAGGATGACATGCGCGTGGGGATTGCCACGGATCACGGTGGGTTCGGTTTGAAGGAAGAATTGGTCGCCCAGCGGTGAATGCCGATTACGAGACGCTGGGACAACCCTCGGTGACGCTCGATGACATCCGCCGCAATTGTGTTTTACTCTCGTGACGGCTCTGTAGAAGCCCTTGCTAAAGCCGTTAGTGAAGGAGCCCGTGAAGCTGGGGCCGAAGTCCGGGTTCGCCGGGTCCCTGACATCGTTCCACCGGCCGTGATGGCGAAAGTTCCCGGGTGGGAAGAGCGCAGCAAGAGAATGCTCGCCGAGTACGGGGCCCCGACACTAGACGACGCAGAGTGGGCCGATGGAATCATATTTGGCACGCCGACGCGCTTTGGTAACACGTCGGCGGAGTTGAACGCATTCATAGACAGCCTGGGTGCTCTCTGGTTTCAAGGTAAGCTGAATGGCAAGGCGGCTGGTGCCTTTACTTCCACAGCGGGACCGCACGGCGGAAACGAGACGACGGTCGTCTCTCTATTCATTCCGATGGCGCACCTGGGATTCATCATTGTTCCCACCGGCTACACGCACGAAAAGCTTGTTCAGGGCCACGGGACTCCATACGGAGCGTCATCAGTCTCCGGCCAGAACAGTGCCCGGCCAACCGCGGAGGACCTTGAGGTGGCAAAGCATCAAGGCGCACGCGTGACGCAGGTGGCCGCTGCTTTGAAGGCCGGACAGTAGTCTGAAGGAGACGAAGGCGTTTCAACTGCAACAGAGCCGTTGCGAGGAGATCGATCGCGTCGCGGGCGCGATCAAGGCTACTCACCCGGACTTTCGATATCAGCCAATTGCCGCGCCCGAGGAATTAGGCAATGGCGGGCGGATCCAATGGGTATCAGGCCGCCCTAGTGAGGCGCCAACTTACGCCGGGACTGATTTCATCATCTCCCGGGACGGCCGGATTGCCGCCCTCTATCTCTTTTTCGACAAGCTGCCCTGAGCGGACTCTGCCGTGCGACGTCCTATGCGTAGGATTGGTAACGGCGCGAGGAATATTTCGCGGTCGCCCAAGCTACCTTGGTGGCGGTCTCGCAGAGGTCGCCCTCCCGGTTGAGTTCACTGCTCCGCCGGTGGGTGGCGGTGCACCTGTGAGGTTCGCTCAGATCGCGGAAATCGGGGAGGGGAGGGCGAATAAGGCTTGGCACGGCGTAGGACTCGGGCAGCCAGATTGGAGCGATTCTTCCGCATCAGCTCTCCGCCTGGGAAAGTGTGTCCTGGATCTCCGCGAATTCCGCCTCGACCTCCTGCGCTCCGCGGACATTTCTCTGATCTTCCCGCCGCAAAGCTTGAGGCCGTGGAAACAAAATGTGACAGGCAATTCAAGGTAATCTTCGATGTCCTGCGGCAGTAGATGGAGCCGGCGGTGGGGCCGGAAAAGGGCCTGATCGGCTTCGTCCCACGCTCCAACCGGAAATAGCTCGGGTCCCCTTGAAAACCCTGCGCGCTGCACCTCTTGGGGCAACCATAACGCCTTTGCCCACAAGATCGTCGAGAAGATCGTAGGAGGCCGAAGCGCTGGTCCTTCTACAACTGATTTGTTTCCTTACGCTTAGCGGCCTCCATTTTATCGTGTACTCTAAAGCACCCTTGGTCTCGGCAGAGCAGCTCAAGGAAACCACCCTCGCTCACCTTGATATTCTACAAAAGCCCATTCTATACTCTTGTCGAATGTCTAGGAGGAGCTTTGGACAAGAAGACTGATTTGTTGCAGGGCACGCTCGACCTGCTCATCCTCAGAACAATCGCCCTTGAGCCTCTGCACGGCTGGGCGATCGGCCAGCGCATCCAGCAGATCTCGAAGGACGTGCTCCAGGTTCAGCAGGGCTCCCTTTATCCGGCATTGCATCGGCTGGAGCATCGGGGACTCGTGAAGGCCGACTGGGGCCCCTCGGAGAACAACCGGCGCGCCAAGTTTTACAGCTTGACGAAAGCCGGCCGCAAGCAACTCGACACAGAGCGTGAGACGTGGGAACGGCTGGCCGCGGCGGTCGCGCAGATTCTGGAGACCGCGTAGACCCGGACGTCCGCTACAGCGCGGCTCTCAATTCCGCCGGAGGGCAGGAGGCAGTATGCAGTGGTTGAGTGATCGTAAATTCCGCCCGTTCGCTTCTCGCGAGGGGACGCGAAGAGCAGGCTCTAGACGAGGAACTGCGATTCCACGTCGAACGGCAGATCGAACAGAACCTCGCAGCCGGCATCGCGCCTGACGAAGCCCGGTATGCTGCCCTCCGTTTGTTCGGCAATGCCACCGCCGTGCGCGAGGAGGCGCGCGAAGCCTGGGGCCTGCGGACCTTGGACGTCTGGCGGCAGGATCTGAAATACGGAATCCGCATGCTGGGCAAGAATCCGTCGCTTGCGGCCATCGCGATCCTGACTCTGGCGCTCGGTATCGGCGCGAATACCGCACTGTTCTCGGTCGTGAACGGTGTGCTTCTGAATCCCCTGCCGTTTCCGAATCCTGATCAACTCGTGATGCTGCACGAGAGCAAGCCGAATTTCCAAGCCGGCGCCATCCCCTACCTCAACTTTCTGGACTGGCAGGGCGAGAATCGCACTTTTGCCTCGATGGCGCTCTCGCGCGGCTACGCGTTCAATCTCACCGGAACGGGCGAGCCGGAACGGCTGCAAGGCCAATGGGTTACGGCCAGCTTCTTCAGAACGATTGGTATCAAGCCGGTCCTTGGGCGAGACTTTACTGCCGACGACGACCAGTACGGCGCCGGCCCCGTGGTCCTGATCAGCGCAAGCCTGTGGAAACGGAGGTTCGGCTCGGCTCCCGACGTACTGGGCAGGACCATGACCCTCGACGGCCGGGCTTACACCATCGTTGAAGTGGTACCGGCCAGCTTTGACCTGCGGGTATGGAATGACCAGCGCAGCGACATCTATGCGCCGATTCGTATCTGGAATCATCCCGGACTTCGCAACCGGCAGGCCGCCCTGTGGTTGCACGGAATTGGCCGCATGAAGCCCGGCGTGACGCTGGAGCAGGCGAAAGCCGATCTGGCGCGCATCGCGGCGAACCTCGCGGCCACCTATCCCAACGCTGACCGGGGAACAAGCGCCAGCCTGGAGCCTTTAAGGGAGAGAATCGTCGGAGGCGTCCGGCCGTTTCTGCTGGTCCTTCTGGCTGCCGTTGGAATCGTGCTTCTGATTGCATGCGTTAATGTTGCCAACCTGCTGCTGGCGCGATCGACCGGTCGCTCGCGCGAATTTGCGATCCGCGCCGCGCTGGGCGCCGGACGCGCCCGCGTGATCCGCCAGCTTCTAACGGAGAGCGTTCTTCTCTCTATGGCCGGCGGCGCCCTGGGATTGCTGCTGGCGTGGTGGGGCACGCGCGCCGGGCTTGCCGCCCTTCCCATGGCGGTTCCGCGATCGCAGGAGGTGGTCCTTGACGGGCGCGTGCTGCTCTTCGCGGCTGCGATTTCTCTGCTCTCGGGGATTCTGTTTGGTCTGGCGCCTGCGCTCAAAATCTCCAGGACCGGGCTCGACAACGTGCTGAAGGAAGGCGCGCGCGGATCGAGCGGAGCGCAGCATCGCGTACATAGCGTGCTGGTGGTCACGGAAGTGGCACTCGCGCTCGTACTGTTGGCGGGCGCCGGGCTCATGATCCGGACGCTTGCTCGGCTGTGGCGGGTCGATCCGGGTTTCGATCCCCACAACGTGCTGGCCTTCAACGTGGGCTTGCCGCCCTCGATGACCAAAGCCAGTCCAGCTGCGATTCGCGGCTATATTCGCGGCCTCGAGGAGACAATGTCCTCGACGCCTGGTGTCCGGGCGGTCTCGCTGCTGGGGGGCTCTTTTCCCATGTGGTCAGAGGACGATTGGACGTTCTGGCTGGAGGGTCAGCCACAACCGCAGAGCGAGAGCGAGATGGATGGGGCGCTCAACTACCAGGTCGATCCCGGCTACTTGAGCGTCATGAAGATCCCCCTCGAGCGCGGGCGATTCTTCACCACGCAGGACGACGAACACTCGCCCCCGGTGGTCGTCATCGACGACGTCCTGGCCTCGGAGTTTTTCCCGAACCAGGATCCCCTGGGGCGGCTCATCCATTTCAGCGGCGCTTCCGGGCCCTCCCAGATCGTCGGAGTGGTCGGGCACGTCAAGCAGTGGGGGCTTGATTCCGACGACCAGAACACATTGCGCGCTCAAATCTACGAGCCGATGCGGCAACAGTCGGACGAGGCTATGGGCCTTGTCTCCGGCGGCGTCGGCGTCGCCGTGCGGACCTCCTCTCCCGATGGCCCCGAGGGAATGGTCGAGCCGCTCCGCCGTACTCTTCACCAGATGAACGGCGAGATGGTGGTCTACGGCTTTGAATCCGTGCAGAACATCATTTCCGATTCAATCTCCGATCGCCGCTTTTCCATGATTCTGCTCGGCGTCTTTGCTGCGCTGGCTCTTTTGCTCGCCAGCGTGGGGATTTACGGAGTCACCTCGTTTCTTGTCGGCCGGCGCACGCAGGAAATCGGGATTCGCGTCGCCCTGGGCGCGCAGCGACGCGATGTTCTCTGGTTGGTGCTCGGCAACGGAGCCCGCATGGCTCTGATCGGCGTCGCCATGGGGCTAGTCGCTGCGCTCGGCCTCACGCGCATCCTGACCAAATACTCTCTGCTGTTCGGCGTCAGCGCCACGGACCCTTTGACCCTTCTCGCCGTGGCGCTCCTCCTCACGATCGTGGCGCTTACAGCCTGTTACATTCCCGCGCGCCGCGCCTTGCGCGTGGATCCTGTGGTCGCGCTGCGGTATGAATGAGACCCAGCGGGCTGATCGGGTTGTAGGCGTTTGATCCGGACGGTCAGAGTTTGATTATTGTTGCGGGTTGAGAGCGGTCCAAAAGAAAAGGTGTGTGCGAGAATCCGCACACACCTCGGAAGAAAGCCAGGCTCTTGAGTTCTGCTATCGCTCTGCAACCTGCCGGTGCTGGGTCGCAGCGGATTCGCCCACGGGTGCCAGCTTCACGTTCAGGTCGCGGACCTGAGCGCGCAGGTGTTTCAGCGCGGCTCCCTGCGTTCGCAGCATCGCGTTTTGCTGCTGGATCTCGCGCTGCTGTTGTTTGACAGCTTCGATCAGGAGCGCGGTCAGGCGGCTGTAGTCCACCCCTTGCGCATCCTTGCCGTTCTTTTCCCACTGCACGACCTCGGGAACCACGGCGCCCACTTCCTCGGCCATCACACCGATCTCGTGCTTGCCGTTCGCCTTCAGATCGTAGGAGACGCCACGCAGACGCTCCACCTTGTCGAGCGCGTCGGGAAGCGTTTTGATGTTGGTCTTCCGGCAATAGAGACATTTAGAAAGACAAATTCACCGCTTGTAACAGTCTTCCCGCCGATGCTCAGATCGCCATGCTGCGGGTCCTCCAGAAGCGAGAATTTGAACGCGTCGGCAGCAACAACCCGATTTCTGTGGACGTGCGAGTGCTCGCGGCCACAAATCGCGACCTGGACGCATCTGTGGCCGCGGGTACGTTCCGCCAGGACCTTCTCTATCGGCTCAACGTTTTCCCCATACGAGTACCAGCGCTGCGCGAGAGGAAGGATGACATTCCGATGCTGGTAGAGTATTTGGTAGAACGATATGCCAAGAGAGGTGGAAAGAAGATCAGCGATATCAAGAAGAAGACGCTGGATCTCTTCCAAGCCTACGATTGGCCAGGGAACATCCGCGAACTGCAGAACGTAATCGAGCGTGCTGTCATCGTGTGCGACGGAGAAACATTCTCCGTCGACGAGAAATGGCTGCAGCGAAAATCGAGCCAATTGCCTCCGCGACCGGTTTCTCGCGTCGGCGTGCTCGCCGAAGACAAGAAAGAGTTTGCCGATCGTGAAAGAAATGCGATCAAGGCCGCGCTGGCAGAATGCCTGGGTCGAGTTTCAGGCCCTCGCGGCGCGGCTGCAAAGCTCGGAATCCCCCACCAAACCCTGGAATCGAAAATCGCGACGCTCGGCATAGATAAGCGCCATTTCAAGGTACGATCCCCAGGCGACATTCGGCCTTAGGGGAACACAGCGCATCTCCTTTCAGGCCACTAATCAGGCGAGGCCTCCGCCGCTTCTGCGCCTTCCCACTGTTCCACCGCGCGGGTGGAGTACAGCCATGATCCCTTCAATTTTCCCGAAAGATCAGAATTCCTGATAGTTCAGCAATTTATGGCACCGTAAACTACGCCGATTCAATTGTTTGCGTTGGCCTACCACGTGCATTAGCTTCCATGGAAACACTAAAGCGAGCCAAGGATTTAAAAGGGGTCCACAAGACGGAACAACCACGATTCGTCTGGGGGTTTCAATCGGGACCGCACAGCAGTTTAAGACAGGAGCGACCGTTGGCTCGCGAGGCTGTGAGTTGCACGACCAGATCAGGCAAGAAGGAGGATCACAAATGTCATTCATTACTGTCGGGAAGGAAAACGCCAGCAACATTGATCTCTACTATGAGGATCATGGGGCAGGTAAGCCTGTAGTGCTCATCCATGGGTATCCACTTAGCGGTGCCTCGTGGGAAAAACAGGTGCCAGCTCTTTTGACCTCAGGGCGCCGCGTCATCACCTATGACCGCAGAGGGTTCGGCAAGTCCAGTCAGCCAACAACAGGTTACGACTACGATACCTTTGCTGAAGATCTACGAACACTGATAGCACATCTCGAATTACGTGACTTTGCGCTGGTTGGTTTCTCGATGGGAGGAGGCGAGGTGGCACGTTACTTGGGGAAATACGGCTCAAAGAGCGTGAGCAAAGCCGTGATTATCTCGGGTGTGCCACCGTACCTGCTCAAGACGGCCGACAACCCGGAGGGCGTGGATGCCGGTGTATTTGACGGGATCCAGAAAGCGGTGGCCGCCGACCGTTACGCGGTGGATTTCTCCTGCCACAAGCTACGCTCCGTCGCATGGGTGTGCGTCGAAATATGGACAGCCCGAGGAAGGAGTGGCTTCTGAACAAGGCGCTGCGTATCGACGACGACGTGGCAGAAGCGCTCTACTCGGGGTGGGCGCGCTGCGATCTACCTACACTAAATCGCAGATTAGCCCGCTCAAGAACAACTACAACGGAGCTACTCCGGACCCTGGCTATATTTCCGGATGGAATCTGACTCTGGACGGCCTTGCTTCGGGCCTGAGCGTCTCTCTCGACATTCGGAGCCTCATGACTCGCTTCACGGTGCATGAGCAGATTACGCCGCTGGTGTGCGTCGAAGGCTGGAGTACGATCGCGTGGTGGGCGGGGGTGAGATTCGATGATCTGCTCCGTGCCTACTCACCGATGGCCCAGGCCAAGTGGGCGAAGGTGGAGTCGTCGGTCAACCTCGATGCCTCGGGGAATCCTGACCCTTATTCCATGTCGCTCGACCTGGCGACGGCCCGCCATCCACAGACGCTGCTCGCCACACACTTCACCGGTCAGCCCCTGACTGTGGATCACGGAGCACCGCTCCGCCTGTTGGTGCCGGTAAAACCTGGCTTGAAGAATGTGAAGGCCATCACGAAGATTACATACGCCGCGAAGGAGCCAAGAGACTACTGGGCCGCACGCGGATATTCCCGCTACGACGGAATCTAACACCTCTCAACCATAGCGTCGGTTTGACGCGAGGCGACACGGCAGTGAGAAAGGAAAAGGATTCACAAGGCGGAATAACTACGATTCGCTTGATTGGCCACTTTCAATCGGAGTACGTCGGGGAATTGAAAAGGCAGCTCCAGCACGACGGATCTCGGTCTGTTTTGGACCTGACGGAAGTGACGCTCGTGGAGGTCGAAGTAGTTCGGTTTCTGGGAATCTGTGAGGCCGGCGGCGTGGAGATCGTTAATTGCTCCCTTACATTCGGGAGTGGATGAAGCAGGAAAGAAAAATAAAGCTAACGACTTTGTCTTCACCCACTACGCTCCTTGATGAAGCGTTTCTTCGCAAGGAGACTGGGATGAGTCCCGAAAAATTGCTCGGGCTGCCCTCCCGCGCCGAACGTCGCAACATCGAGTTTCATCCAATGAGCGAGAGATCATGAATACAAATTCGCAAGCGCAAATCATAACCCACGAAGGCTCTCGGCCGGCCGGTGCCGAGCAGCGGCTGAAAGAACTTGGCATCAGGCTCCCGGTGCCGCCTGAGCCGTTCGGCACGTATGCCGAAACCGTGCAGACGGGGAATCTGCTGTTTCTCACTGGGATGCTTCCCACGGAAGGCCGCGCCGCGAAATTCATCGGACGCCTCGGCGCGGAGCTCGATGTGGATGCGGGGAGCCAGGCAGCTCGCCTCGCGGCGCTCAACGCCCTCGCGGTCGCGAGGCAGCACTTGGGATCGCTCGATGGAGTGACACGGATCGTCCGGCTCGGAGTGTCGGTGGCTACTGTAGGTGACTTTCGCGATCACCCGAAAGTCGCGGACGGCGCTTCCGAGCTGCTGCAAGACGTGTTCGGAAAGGAGAAGAACCCTTCTCGCCTGGTCTATGGCGTTGCAAGCCTTCCGCTCGGCACTCCGGTGGAGCTGGAGGTCATTTTTGAGGTTGCAGGTTAAGAAACGGTGCGCAACCGATTTCCATCTAGTGGTTGAAATTTCAAAGGAGGCATTATGGCAACAGCAAGAGTCGCGACAGCACCAATGAAGGTGGCCCAGGTTCCCAGCGCGGGGGCCGATTTCCAGATCGTCGAGCGTGAGATTCCGAAGCCGTTGGCCGGACACGTGCGCATCAAGGTGGAGGCTTGTGGCGTCTGCCACAGCGACGTGTTCACAAAAGAAGGTCAGTGGCCCGGAATTCAATATCCTCGCGTTCCGGGACACGAAGTCGCAGGCGTCATCGATGAACTGGGCGAGGGTGTTTCCGGTTGGACCAAGGGACAACGCGCGGGCGTCGGCTGGCACGGCGGACATGACGGCACTTGTCTCTCCTGTCGGCGCGGGGATTTTCGCAATTGCCGGACTCTGAAAGTTGCCGGCATCAGCTACGATGGCGGGTACCAGCAGTACATGGTGGCTCCGGTCGAGGCGCTGACGGCGATACCTGAAAGTCTGAGCGACGTGGAAGCGGCACCGCTGCTGTGCGCCGGAATTACCACCTTCAACGCGCTGCGGCACAGCGGCGCATCTCCCGGCGATCTTGTTGCCGTGCTGGGCGTCGGCGGTCTCGGTCACCTTGGAATCCAATTCGCGAACAAGTTTGGTTACAAGGTAGCGGCGGTCGGGCGCGGGTCCGAGAACGCGGCGCTTGCAAAGAAGCTCGGAGCAGCGACGTACATCGACAGCAAGGCCACGAACGCGGCCGAGGCATTGCAGCAACTGGGGGGCGCGCAGGTGATTCTGGCGACAGCCCCGAGTTCGAAAGCCATGTCGGACCTGATCGACGGTCTGGCGCCGAACGGCAAGCTCATGGTGATCGGCGCGGCATTTGATCCCATAGAGGTCACGCCGGTACAGCTGATTACTGGAACTCGACACATTGAGGGCTGGGCCTCGGGAACACCAGCCGATGCCGAGGATGCGCTGCGCTTCGCCGAACTGACTGGCGTGCGTCCCATGATCGAAACTTATCCGCTCGAAAGAGCGGCGGAGGCGTATGCGCGTATGTTGAGCGGCAACGCCCAGTTCCGTGTGGTTCTGACGATGTGAAGACGACCGGCAATGCGATCGAGAAGCCGACCAAATAGCGGCATGCGAACTCCTACAGCCGAGCGATTGCATGATGCGCCATCTCAGCTCGCCCCGTCGAACCCGGTGTTTGCAGATTTTGTCCGTGATTGCGGTCGCCATGATGCTTGCCATACCGCAATCGCAGGGTCATACCCAGGGAAAGGAGCGTGGCGTGGAAAACCGGACTTTTTATCGCACCACACAGGTTGATGGGCTCTCCATTTTCTACCGGGAGGCCGGCCTCAAAGACGCACCGACGATTCTCCTGCTGCACGGGCTTCCTTCTTCATCGCGGATGTTCGAGCCTCTCTTCGCACGGCTTTCCGACCGCTATCACCTGGTGGCGCCCGATTATCCAGGCTTCGGTCACAGCGACTGGCCGGACCCGAAAACATTCGCGTATACGTTCGATCACTACGCCGAGATCATAAATCACTTCACCGAAGCGATCGGGCTTTCGCGTTATACGCTCTATATGCAGGACTACGGCGGACCCGTGGGATTCCGCATGGCGGTGGCGCACCCGGACCGAATCGAGGCTCTGATCGTCCAGGACGCTGTGGCGCACAACGAAGGCCTGGGGGCGAACTGGGCAACACGACGGGCGTTCTGGGCGGACCGGGGTGCTTACGAAGAAGCGTTGCGCAAGAACCTGCTGTCGCTCGCAACCACGAAGACGCGCCACATCGGCGACGATCCGAACGTTGATCTCTACGACCCGGATCTCTGGACCGATGAGTACGCATTTCTGAATGCACGAGGGCAAGCACAGATTCAAAGCGATCTCTTCTACGACTATCGCACCAATGTGGACGCCTACCCGAAATGGCAGGCATGGATGCGCGACAAGCAGCCGCGCCTGCTGGTGATCTGGGGCAAGTACGACCTCTCGTTCGACCCCGGTGAGCCGGAACGCTATCGCAAGGATGTGCCGACGGCTCAAGTGCACGTTCTCGATGCCGGACACTTCGCGCTCGATACCAAGGCAGACGAGATCGCCGCACTAGTCGTAAGCTTCGCCGATTCTTCACGTTGAGATTGCGTTCGAACTCATAGAACAACGAGGTGCCGATGTCGGACAAGAACACAGCAATTGTCACGGGAGCGTCGCGCGGTATTGGCGCGGCGTTGGTCGAGGGTTTCCTCAAGGCAGGCTATAACGTCGTCGCAACGTCCCTTGAAGTCAGTCGGTCGATGACGGCCTCGCCCAAGCTGGCTCTCGTCGATGGTGACATCGGCAAGCAGGAGACCGCTGCCCGAGCCGTGGAAGCCGCAATCAAGCACTTCGGGACCATCGATATTCTGGTGAATAACGCCGGAATCTTCCGCACTAAGCCTTTCACGGAATTTAGCACGGAGGACTTCAATGGCCTGATTTCGACCAACCTGTTGGGATTTCTCTACATCACTCAGCTCACCGTAACGCAGATGCTGAAGCAGAAATCGGGGTGCGTAGTGAACATCACGGCAGCGCTTGTTGATCAGCCGGTCGCCGGCGTCAATGCCTCGGTTTCGATGATCACGAAGGGGGGCCTGAACGCAGTGACCCGAAGCCTCGCTATCGAGTACGCGAAAGACGGTATCCGCTTCAACGCCGTAGCCCCGGGAGTGGTGGACTCGCCACTCCATGAGGGCGAACCCGAGGACGTTCTCAAGACATTTCAGCCCATGGGGAAAATCGTGGGCATCGCGGACATCGTTGATGCGGTTCTCTACCTGGCCAAGGCGGGTCAGGTAACCGGAGAAGTGCTGCACGTAGACGGTGGTGCCCATGCCGGCCGCTGGTAGGCGATGTTAGCCGAACGGGAGCAACGATGAACCCACGATGGACAGGACTCGCGAAGTTCAGCTCGGTGTTTCTACGGCTCGCGCTGGGGATCTCTTTCCTCTCTGCCGTTGCGGACCGGTTTGGCACCTGGGGCTCTTATGGACAACCCACTGTGGCGTGGGGTAATTATGCCCGATTCGTGGATTATACGGCCAAGCTCAATTGGTTTTGCCGGCGGCGCTGATCCCGGCGCTGGCGATTATGGCCGCGGCTGCGGAAACTCTGGGAGCCGATCGTATAAAATGACGAGAAGCTGCTGTGGTTGTTGTATTCGGTGAGAATCCAGGCGGCGGGACGGACACTGCTTCAAATCCACACTTCATCGAGCTCGCCATTCAAATATTGCGACATTCGGTCCGCCGCAACACTTGACGTTGAGGGTTGACCCATCCCAGACATACGCCACGCGTGAAGGAAGTATGGACGTTCGTCGGGAAGCGATGGTAAGCTTGCGGTCCGATTGTGTGCATGCGAGGCGAGCGCGATAATTTCGAAGAGAAATTCCGCCAGCTCCGCCAGGATGACATCCGATGGGGTCCGATCCGATCAGGGCGCCCGAAGCGGCAGGTGGCATGCGGGGCGTTGCACAGCCGGTAGCCGCGCCGCTTACCCGCGCCGCAATCTTCCTGGTTGTGACAGTAAAACCGGGCGTCGACAGTCCCACGACCGTTCGATCATTCTGCAGAGACTTCGGCGCGCTATTGCGCGCCGTGGAATTTCGCGACCTTGAAGCGGGCCTCTCCTGTGTGATGGGGTTCGGTTCCGACGCGTGGGACCGGCTCTTTGGGCCGTTGCGGCCGGCACACCTGCATCCGTTCCGGGAGATTCGTGCCCGGGAACGGCATGCGGTCTCCACGCCGGGTGACTTGCTGTTCCACATTCGGGCCAGGCGCATGGATTTGTGCTTCGAGCTTGAGACGCAAATCATGGCGCGGATCGGCGATGCTGTTACGCCGGTAGACGAGGTGCAGGGGTTCCGTTACTTCGACGACCGCGATCTCATCGGCTTTGTCGACGGGACTGAGAACCCGAGGGGCCAGGCAGCGATCGACGCCGTACTCGTCGGCGAGGAGGACGCCGCGTTCGCCGGCGGCAGTTACGCCATCGTGCAGAAATATCTTCACGATCTTGAGGGATGGAATGCGCTGTCGACTGAGGCGCAGGAACGAATCATCGGCCGCACGAAGTTGTCGGACATCGAATTGGACGATTCCACAAAGCCAACCTCGGCGCACAGCGCTCTCACGACGATCGTAGAGGACGGGAAAGAGATCAAGATCCTGCGCGACAACATGCCCTTCGGCCGGCCCGCCTACGGCGAGTTCGGCACCTATTTCATTGGGTACAGCCGTTCGCCCCGCACGATCGAGCAGATGCTCGAGAACATGTTTATTGGCCGGCCGGCCGGCAACTACGACCGGCTGCTTGACTTCAGCCGTGCGGTCACCGGGAACCTGTTCTTCGTACCATCCGCGACATTTCTGGAAACCGGGACCGGAGACCAGCCTGTGGTTGCGGTGCCTTCTGACGTGCCGCTGTCGGTTGAAGCCCCTTCATCCAGCCATTCGGAGAACGATGGTTCGCTCGGTATCGGTTCCCTCAAAGGAGATATCCCACATGAATAATCTGCATCGTCAGCTTGCCCCCATTTCCGATGCCGCGCGGGCTCAGATCGAAGAGGAGACATCGCGCACGCTCAAGCGCTACCTCGCCGCACGGCGCGTCGTTGACGTGAAGGGGCCGGGGGGAGCTTCTATCTCTGCCGTCGGCACCGGCCACCTGCGGACGATCGCGCCTCCGAAAGAAGGCATCGTCGCCAGCCAGCGCGAGGTGAAGGCGCTGGTCGAGCTGCGTGTTCCATTCGAGCTGGATCGCCAGGCGATCGACGACGTTGATCGCGGCGCGAACGACTCGGATTGGCAACCGGCGAAGGATGCCGCGCGCCAAATCGCCTTTGCCGAGGACGGCGCCGTGTTCGAGGGCTATGCCGCTGCTGGCATTGGAGGCATCCGTCAGGGGACCAGCAATCCGGCAATGACGCTTCCTGCCGACGTGCGGCAGTACCCGGAAGCCATCGCCCAAGGCTTGAGCCGGTTGCGACTCGTCGGCGTCAACGGACCCTACGCCGTGCTGCTCGGCCCCGGCGCCTACACCGCACTCGCCGAGATCAGCGACCATGGATACCCGGTGCTGGAGCACGTCAAACGGCTCGTCGACGATAAAATCATCTGGGCGCCCGCAATCGACGGCGCGTTCGTGCTGACCACTCGTGGCGGCGACTTCGAACTGCACATCGGGCAGGACGTCTCCATCGGCTATTCCAGCCACACCGATGCCGCAGTACGCCTGTATCTGCAGGAGACGTTTACCTTCCTGCTGCTCACCGCCGAGGCCGCCGTCGCGCTGAGTCCTCCGGCAAAGGCGAAGTCGACCTGACGCACAAGGGAGCATAAAGAGGACGCCGAAGCCTATAGCCGCGGATCTTACCCTCCAGCGGTAAAGGCCCTGACGAAATGGTTGAGGGAAACACCTCCGGTTCAAGCCTATTCGCAAGATGCTCGTTCTGCGTAGCAACCCGACTTTGATGACATATAGCGTTGAGTTTCGCGACCTGCGTCGCAGGAGCGGTTAGGCGTGAGGTGGGCGCGTTAAGGACGCGGCGATTACTTTACGATGTCGAAGACGAACCCACTGACGCGCTTGCCGAGTCCCGTGAAGTCGCCGAAGTAGGGAGAGCCAGTATCGTTGTAAACTGCAGTCGGATTTCTCCGGTTCGTGCTGTTGAGTGAAAAGATGCCGAGGCGGACCATGTGACTTTTGAAAACCGGCGGGTGGAATTCGCGGTAGACGCTGAAGTCGAAGGTGAAGTAAGTGGGAAAGCGCAGGCTGTTGGGCGCACCAACGTAATTCTGCAAGGCGTCGACATTCGAGTAAGGGAAGCCGCTCTGGACATCGAGCGAAGGGATAAAGGCAATCTTCCGGGGAAGCCCAATGCTCCCGAGCACCGTGAAACGGTCAGGTACATCGGAGGGGAGGGTGGCAAAAAGATTCGGCCGGATGATCGGTTGCCAAAACGTGCCGAAGAGTTCCGAGAGCACGTTCAAATCACCCCGGCTTTGGCTGTGAAGGTATGTAGCGGACAAGTGAACGCGCTCGCTCGGGGCGTAGACGGCCGTGGCTTCGAACTGGTGGTAGCGCGAGGAACCGGTGTTCTTGAGAAGCGTCGCCGGGCCGGAGCCTGGCAGGATTGTGGGGTCAGCCACAAAAACGTCAAACGTCGGACTCCAGAGGTAGCTAACCCGCGCGCGCAACTGCCTGGTGATTTGCCGTTCCACTTCGACTCGCCAAGTGGTGGCGTAAGGCGCGGTGTTGAAATCGGCGCAACTGGAGAGCATCTGCAGACCGCTACCGGCCCGCTCGGCGCAGAGGTTGGGAAGCGTTATTGGGGGAGGAGGCGGAACGCCGTTTGCCCCGAGGAGCGTCACGAGCCGATCCGGGTTGGACGCGAAGTCGGCGGCGAGCAGCGGAAACCGGTCGTAGAAGACGCCTGCGCCGGCACGGATAACGGTCTTGCCTTGTTTGTCGGGTGTGAAGACCAAGCCGATGAGCGGGGCCGGGGCGATAGTATACCCGACGGTTTGTGTCGTGGCGCGAAACCCAAGGTTCAACGCCACATGGTTGCCGAGTACCCAGTGGTTGCTGGCGTAGGCAGAGACTTCAGTAGCGCTGGCGTTGAGCGGACGGCCCCCCTTAAAGCCTACGTTTTCAAGCAGGGAATCGTCTGCCCCAAGAACCTGGATGGGCCGCGAGAGGTTCGCGCCGTTGTACGAGCGGCGGTCCACATCCACCCCAAAGGTCAGGTCGTGCCGGCCGAGCCAGTGCTTCTGCGGAAGATCTATGATTTCCTCGGCCTCCTCCTGGTTGCTCGACCGGGTCCAATCGTTGAAATAGTCCCCGCCGAATCCGACGGGCGTGATGAGCATGTCGAGCACTCCCTGGGCATGACTGTAGTTATGGACCTCCAGGACATGGAAAACCGTCGTGAAAGTGACGGCGGAAGCCAAGACCATCCGGTCCGTGGCGCTTGCGGAGAAGCCCCTCTGCCCGTAATTCTCGGAAGCGGGTTTCGGAATGAGTGCATTAATGTTAGCGTTTGCCTGCCGCCCAGGAAAGAACTGAACGTGTCCGGTCAGGATGTGCCGGTCGGAAAACAGTGCCTGAAGTGTGGTGTAGGAATTGAATCCCGTCGTCGTGGTGACGTTGTTGGGCCAGGCGAGGCCGCGCACGTTATCTCGGTTGAGGCTGTAGTCTACGGCCTCGGAGAAATTCACCTTCCCCGCCCACAGCGGTCCGGTCCAGTACACTCGCGGCTCGAATGATTTGAGGCCGACGAAATGTCCCTGCTCGCCGAACATGTGAGGAACGAGGTTGCTGATCTTGTGGTGCCATTGGCCTGCCGGCGGTTCCGTACTGACGGTGGTGAGCCCACCGACGAAGCCGCCGGCTTCTGCAAGAAAGGGAGCCTCGTTCACTTCCAGCGAGCTGATCGCGTCGATCGGGAGATCGATGATGAAGGCGCCGGTCACCGGGTCCACAGCCTCCACTCTGTCGATCTTGAACATTCCGGTGCTTTCGTCCGAGCCTTTGATGTAAGTTGTGCCTCCGGGTGTCCGGATGACGCCCGGCATCAGGGGCAACTCCTCTTGGGTCTTCTGGTGAAGCACCGGCGCGGTCACGACCTGCTCGGCAGTAAGTTTAGCCGGGGGTGAAAGGTTTCCAGCGGCGGTCACCGGCCCGACGGAGTGGACTTCAATCTCCTGACGTAGTACCTCCATTTCGAGCCGGATGTCTTGGAAGGTGGCTTGGCCCGCTTGAATGGTGAGCTTGATGGTGGCGGTCTTGAGGCCAGGGGCCGAAGCGGTCAAGGTATACTCTCCCGGCGGAACATTCACGATCCTGTAGACTCCGGTTTCGGAAGTAGTGGCTTTGAAGCTGGGGGAGCCCGCGCCCATCGCAGTGACCTGAATATCCACCTCTTCGCCCGGGAAGACCTGTCCCAGCGAGCTGACCAACGTCACCACGCCCCGGAGCGTTCCGGCGGCCGGTTGCTGGGCGAAGATCGCAAACGCCGCGAAGAGTCCCGCAAGTGAGGGGAGAACAAACAGCTCTCGGAGCCAGACCCTAAGCTGCCTCCGCACTCGCCGAGTCTCAATGCCTACGCCCGGCGATTTGTGAGAACCCTCAAGGAATCGTACTTGGAAAGCGTGATTCTGTCCGGCGACGGGTCCTTGCGGAAAGCCATCCACGAATTTGTGGTGCACTATCATCGCGAACGGAACCGGCAAGGGCTGGGCATCATGGAGGATGAGTCGGGTGCTAAGCGCCATGGACCGACTTAGTGCCGCCAGCAGCTAGGCGGAATGCTGGGCTACTATTATCGCGCGGCTGCCTGAGGGAGGAGCAGAGAGCTGCGATAGTCGCCACGGCCGCACATAGCCCCTCGAGTGCGGGGTACAAGCGCGCGCTTGGGAGTAATCTAGCGGCACATTAGAGAGGACAACAAGTCGCAGAATCTCACGCTGAGCCTGCGGAGCGCGCCTGGTGCTCCAAGACCGAAATAACCTTTTGATTCGACTTTTCCAAGGCACGCCATTGGACACGATACGCTGATACAAACCCAAAGTTATGTCACATTTGGAACAGGCAGAATGCATCATCCGGCCCGAGCCGCAATGGACGATGTGGCCAAACTCGCAAACGGCGAGCTGGCAGTCGAAAAATCAGCGGAGCTACAGCCGCAGGTCGTTGTCCTTGATCGTACCGAGCGCGTATGGGGCCATCGGCGGCCAAGCGGTTGAATCGCACTTGTGAGCCGGAATTCGGGTGCATCGCGACCTACAAACGCTCCATTTGACTCCTCAGAAGGCGAGGTGGTTTGCTTGTTGACTCGCTGTTGAAGTGAGCTGGCTGGATCGCAGCGTTGCAGGCGGTTTCAAAGGCCAGAACTCTGCGGATGATTTCCGAGCATTCCGTAGTTCGGAAGAGTCGTCGCTCCCCTTGCGGGTTGTTTTCGCAGATTCGGCTTGTCGGGACGACGGCCGCGTTTCCAGCAACATAGCTGCGAGCCGAGGGAACCGGTGGGAGATCGGTGTCATCAAACATTCTGCACTTGTAGTTAAAACCCGAGACGTCCAACTATGAGATTCCCAGCCTATCTCGCTCTCCTTGCAACGGCCACACTACTCCAGACGGCGGCGCCCACTCCGCAGACCATCACCGGCCAGGCGGCATTCGCCGGCTACGATCAGCAGAAGCCCGGCATCCGGCGCAAGATCACCGTCGCCGACTTGCCCGAGCCGAAACCCTCGGAATCTGTCGATAATGGCCCCACCGTGGTGCCGCGGCCCAAAGGTGCTTGGCCGATTGCCCCTGCTGGGTTCAAGGTCCAGCTCTACGCGGGTGGCGACTCGGCCGCTCCCATGCAGCGCTCGGAAAACAGGCAACAGACCCATCCACCTACCTCCGGAACCTTTGTGATGCCCCGCATCATCCGCACCGCTCCCAACGGAGACCTTTTTGTAGCCGACTCGCAAGCCGGCTCCGTGCTCGTGCTGCGCGGCGTCTCCGCCGCAGGCAAAGCTGCCACCATCAGCACCTACGTCACCGGCCTCGACCACCCCTTCGGAATCGCCTTCTACCCGCCGGGTCCTAACCCGCAGTGGGTCTATTTCGGCAACGCTACGACCGTCGTCCGCTTCCCCTACAAGCCAGGCGATCTGAAGAGTGCCACGAATACGCCTGAAACGATTGTGCCTGACCTTCCTGGTTACGCTCAGCTTCGCGGCGGCGGCCACTGGACCCGCGACGTCGTCTTCACCCTCGACGGCAAGCATATGCTGGTGTCGGTCGGGAGCGGATCGAACGTCGACGATCCCGACACGCACCCCCGTGAGTTCCACCGAGCGGACGTGCTGGAATACACGCCCGACGGGAAGTTCGTCGAGGTCTACGCCTACGGCATCCGCAACTGCGTGGGCGAGGCCATCAATCCCATCACCGGCCAGCTCTGGTGCTCCACCAACGAGCGCGACGGCCTGGGCAACAATCTTGTTCCTGACTACGTGACGTCGATCAAGGAAGGCGGATTCTACGGCTGGCCTTGGTTTTACATGGGCGGCCACCAGGACCCGCGCCTTATGGGCACGCACCCTGAGCTCAAGTCAAAGGTCATCACTCCCGATGTCCTCGTCCAGCCCCATATGGCTTCGCTTGGAATGACCTTTTATCCCACGAGCAAGATGAACTTCCCGGCCGAGTACGACGGCGACGGATTCGCCGCCGAAAATGGGTCTTGGAACCGTGCTATTCGCGGTGGCTACGAAGTTATCCGCATCCCCATGGTGAACGGGAAGGCTAGCGGAGAATACGAAGACTTCCTCACTGGCTTCGTGACCGCCGACGGCAGGGTGTGGGGCCGGCCGGTAGGCGTCGCCGCAGACCATGACGGCGCCCTCTACGTGACCGACGACGGCTCCCGAAGCGTGTGGCGCGTAACCTACACCGGCAAATAGCTCCATTCCAACCGACTGAAAGGTGGAAGCCCGGAATCTGGCGTCACGCCGAGGGGCCAAGGGACTGGTTCCCAGGCCGTCGAGGAAGAGCCAACTCGGGCTGGGATCAGACCCGTGGCGCCTCGGGTGTTCCTTGAAATCGGTGCTAGACTTCGATGTTGGATGTGAACGGAATGCAGCAATCAAAAGCTCGACTCGCTGTTTGGGGCCTTCTGGCCTTCGTTGCTGCCGCCCCATTCCTATACTGGGCTTGCGGTAGCCGTGGATCTGTCGAGACTTCCGCCTCGCCCGGCGATCCGCCGGGAAGCACAGGCACGACCCAGGTGCAGCGCCAGAGTCCAATTTATTGGGGCACCAATGCAATCCTCTATGATGCTCAGGACGTCGACCTCATCGGATCACTGGGCGGCCCAGGCAACGTAGGGGCTCGGGTCACATATTACTGGAGCGACATCGAACCCACCCAAGGCGACTGGCAGTTTGAGGTGTATGACGGTTTGGTGGCGCGTGCCGCGAACGCCAAAATCCCCCTTCTCGGGATCCTGGCTTATGCGATGAAACGAGTGGCAAACGCGGCCGCCAATATGTCAGGCACCCCTTGGGCGCTGTCTTTTTGTCCGCCGGACGACGCCGGGCGTTTCGCAACGTTCGCCGGTACGGTGGCCGCCCGCTACCCAGGAGTGCTTTATTGGGAAATCTGGAACGAGCCCAATACCACCTATTTCTGGCGGCCTTCGCCGGACCCCGTCCGCTATGTCGAAATGCTCAAGCTTTCCTACGCCGCTATCAAAGCCGCGAACCCCAAGACTGTCGTCGTGCTCGGCGGCCTGTCTCCGGGCGGCGGAAACGGCCAGGTGAACACGATGAGCGCGGCGTCCTTTCTCGAAGCCGTCTACCAGAATGGCGGAAAGAACTATTTCGATGCGGTCGGATTTCACCCCTACAATGACGGTGTTTCGCCGGACTTGTATCTCCAGGATTATGTCAACAATGTCCGCGACGTCATGACGCAGTATGAGGAAGGAAATAAACAGATTTGGGTCACTGAGATCGGTTGGTACGTCGGCACCGAGGCAAATGGGCTCTCCGAAGGGCAACAGGCAGACTACTTGAACCGTGCCTTCACGATTCTCCATAATCTGGATTTTGTGGAACGGGTCTACTGGTACAACCTGAAGGACTACAGTAACGCTCCCAGCCCGGTGATCCCGCCTTCGACGTGCGGACCTGGGGGCGGAGGAAATCCCGTGGACTACGGGCTGTTTCGATTTGACGGTTCGTCGCGACCCGCCGCTGACGCTTTCAAGCAAGCCCCCAAGTAGAACGAACCCTAGGAAATGTCCGCGAGATCGAGGAGCGCCTCTAGCAGGCGCCCCACCTGGGTTTCCGCTGAACTCCGGCTCTATATCCTAATACTTGACAACAAAGTCCAGATTCGTTTAGAGTCCGGATTCGAAGAGCTTATAGTTGCGACTAAATCGCATCTTGGGCCGAAAGCTGCCGAAAGCTAAGGACAGACATGCACGCATGAGCGAGAAGATGGCATTTCTTGCCACGCCAATCTACTGCCTGCTGGCGGTTCTGCTGATCTGGCCGGGAGCCGCCACAACCGGGCGCGCCCAAGAGGGGCCTTACTTTGTGACTTATGACAGCCACATGGAGGAACCTGGCAACCTTGAGCTGGAGTTCGAGCCGACGGCTGGCAAGCCTCGGGGCGGCAACAGCTTCTTGAGCTATCTCACCGAGTTCGAATACGGTACTTCGGCTTGGTGGACCACGGAGCTCTACGTCGAAGGCCAGAGCACACGAAATGACAGCACCCTGTTTACAGGCTTCAGGGTGGAGAATCGCTTTCAAGTCCTGGCTGGCCAGCACTGGGTGAACCCAGTACTCTACGTGGAGTACGAGGACATTTCGGGCGCCGACAAGGCGCTCAAGGAAGTAGTCGGGTTTGACTCGCAGGATGATGGCGCCGTATCGAACGGCTTGGCCCGCCGAGAGATCCAGCGCGAGGTGGAAACCAAGCTCATCCTCAGTAGCGATTACAAGGGCTGGAACATGGCTGAGAATTTCATCGCCGAGAAGAACCTGGCCCACGCGCCCTGGGAGTTCGGATACGCGTGGGGCGTGAACCGGCCGCTGCGGCTTGCCGCCTCGCCCTTTTCTTGCAACATCTGTGGAGAGAACTGGCGGGCCGGAGTCGAGATCTACGGAGGGCTGGGGACCGTGGACCGGTTTACTCTGCGCGATACTTCGCAGTACATCGCGCCGGTGCTGGCCTGGTCGCTGCCAAGCGGAACGACGCTTCGAATATCGCCGACCTTCGGGCTTACCGACAACGCTTACCGATTCCTGATGCGCCTCGGCGTGACCTACGAGTTTCCTGCGCTCGGCCGGCGAGTGAAGCAGTTCTTCCACGGGGCAGGCCGATGAAAGCGCAACAGATCGCCAACAAGAGACGGTGGGTTATGATGACGGTACTGGCAGGGGTGGTGCTCACCGGAGCTACAATTGGTGCCAGGCAGAAGGCCTGGGACGCCGCGCGGCTGTCCACGGCCTTTCAAGCAGCCCCTCCGTCGGCGCAGCAGGTGGCAAATCCCTTCGAGGGTCAGAGCGACGCGGTGAAAGCCGGCGCAAAGCTCTTCCGGCATCACTGCGCTCAATGCCACGGTGAAAACCAGCAAGGCCTGGATACGGCGCCGGGCTTGCGGTCGCCTGCAGTTCAGCAAGCGCCGCCGGGAGTGCTGTTCTGGTTCCTGCGGAACGGAAATGTCCGCCGCGGCATGCCCTCGTGGGCCGGACTCTCCGACCAGCAACGCTGGCAGCTCGTAAGCTATTTGAAAAAGCTCTGAGCCGCCACCAGCTCTCGCGGGCCTGGAAAGAGTGACTCCGCACTTGAGTCCGCCGGGTCTGCCCCAGTCCTGACCACTCACGGCGCTTGGACAAGTGGGGAGGTAATCGGCTTCAGGGAAGAAGACCACCTTAACAAGAATCCGAGTTGCGGGAGCGAAACCCTCTAACAGTCTGCTCAACTACGCTCGGGCCGCTCGCGAAAGGCCACGGCTTCAGCCGCACTGCCCGCGAACTGCCCCTTTTCAGTAGTTCCTGAGGGCACCCTTGCGGCAGGGCTGGAAGCCGTGCCCCGACGGTGCCCGTGGCGGAAGAAGTCCGCGCACCGGCAGCTCATCGGGGACGCAAGCCGCTCGCGTTTCGATTCCGATTGTGATTTGATAGCCAGCGCATAGATCGAACTCGTACCCGGAGGGTATCGATGAAACCTAAGACCTGCCGGCGGGCAGCCACAATTCTAGCGAGCGTCACGAGTGCGCTGTTTGCACTGAGCCTCACGACGCCTGCATTCCAGGAGGAGCCGGCGCCGGTCCCGCAAACGGACACTACTACGGTAGATCCGGACGGCACCGCGCACATCACGCGCGTGGTTCCGGTACCTGAGACCATCAGCCCCGAGGCGCAGAAGTTCATCTCGCGACCTCAGTCATCGGGGCCCGAACCATCGCTCGCGGAACGGCGCGCCCGGACTGACAAGTTCCGCGTGGGCCGCGCGGAGGAAGCGAAAAAGCTCTTTCCAGTCAAGGTCGAGACCAAGACCATCGCGGGCGTGCGCTGCGACGTGATCACGCCACTAACCGTATCCGCACAGAAGCGCCGTCGCGTGCTCATCAACGTTCACGGAGGCGGCTTCGTTTCAGACTCGGGGTCCCTGGTGGAAGGCATTCCCGTCGCGAACCTGACCGGCACCACAGTGGTCTCGGTGTATTACCGCCTGGCGCCGGAGAATCCCTTCCCGGCGGCCGTTGACGACACGGTGGCGGTCTTCCGGGAGCTACTGAAGAGCTACAAGCCCGCGAGCATAGGCCTTTTTGGCACTTCGGCCGGCGCTATCCTTACCGCCGAAGTGGCCGTAGCGTTGAGGCAGCGAAGTCTGCCGCTTCCAGCCGCGCTCGGGATTTTTTCCGGAACCGGTGACCTGAGCCAGTCCGCGGATTCAGACGCGCTTTACACGGTCAGCGGATTCACCGGTCACCTCGCGCCGCCGTCAAAGGTCTCCCGCGACGCCTCCTACATCGGCAGCACTAATCCCAAAGACCCGGTTCTTTCGCCTCTCTATGCGGATCTGCACGGGTTTCCGCCTACGCTCTTCGTCTCGAGCACGCGTGACCTCCTGCTGAGCGGGACCACGATTCTTCACCGTGCCTTCCTTCGCTCCGGCGTTCCCGCGGACCTAGTGGTGTTCGAGGCTCTGCCGCACGCCTTCTGGTACGACTATCAACTGCCGGAAACCAAGGAAGCGCTGAACATCATGGCAACATTTTTTGACGAGAAGCTCGGACGCTAGACCTGATGGACTCCGGACGAGTCGTCGAAACGTGTCATTCCGAGAGCAGCAAGGAATCTCTGAAGACAGGCGAGGCCGAGATTCCTCGCTGCGCTCGGAATGACACACTAAAAGGAATGTACGCGACTCGACGGATTGTGGAGGCCCCGATGGTAACTACAAGTTCTCTCTCGTGGCGATTGGCCATTGCCGGCAGCGCGATTTTGATTGCGGTCGCGGGAAAGCGCCTTTGCGCCCAGGGCAGCGAAGCGGCCATAGGAGTGTTCCAGAACCACGAAGATGTCGGTTCCGTGCTGCACCCAGGCGGCGTGGAGTACGACGCCTCCAGCCGGACCTACACCGTTGCCGGCAGTGGCGAGAACATGTGGTTATCAAATGATGATTTCCAGTTTGCTTGGAAGAAAGTCTCGGGCGACGTAACGCTGACGGCCGACATTTCCTTTCTCGGCGCTGGCGGCAATCCGCATCGCAAGGCTGTGCTGATGATTCGCCAGAGCCTGGACGCCGATTCGGCCTATGCCGATGTGGCGTTACACGGGGTGGGCCTCACGTCACTGCAGTTTCGCGATGGGAAAGGAGCAACCACGCACGAAGTCCAGGCAAATATCAGCGCGCCCAAGCGGCTTCGCATTGAAAAACGCGGCGATTACTTCTACATGTTGCTGGGCGGGGATCAGCTTCAGGTGGCTGCCGGTTCGCCGCGAATCCCGCTCCCGGATCCGTTCTACGTTGGCATCGGCGTCTGCAGCCACGACAAGGACGTGGTGGAGAAGGCTGTGTTCTCGAATTTCGACCTTCAAGTGGAGGATGCCAAAACCGCCGGGCCGGCGAAACTTTACAGCACTCTCGAAATCGTGCCCATCGCCTCCGGTGACCGCCGGGCGGTCTACGCTACGGCGGGTCGCATTGAGGCCCCGAATTGGACGCGCGACGGCAAATGGCTTCTATTCAATCGGGACGGCCACCTGGAGCGTCTCCCTCCGGCCGGCGGGGAGCCCGTGAGCATCAACACGGAGCCGGCCAATCACTGCAACAACGATCATGGGCTCTCGCCCGATGGACAGTGGCTCGCCATCAGCGACCAATCGCAGGCAAATCATGAATCGATGATCTACATCGTGCCGGTCGGCGGCGGCACGCCTCGCTGCGTTACACAGAATTCGCCTTCGTACTGGCACGGCTGGTCTCCCAACGGTAAGACTCTTGTCTTCTGCGGAGCGCGCAACGGTGAGTTTGACGTCTATTCCATCCCGGCCGCCGGCGGGAACGAGACGCGCCTCACCACCGCCAAAGGCCTCGACGACGGTCCGGAGTTTTCGCCGGACGGAAGGTACATCTACTTCAACTCCGAGCGCACCGGCATCATGCAGATCTGGCGCATGCGCCCGGACGGCAGCGAACAGGAGCAGGTGTTCTCCGACGATTTCAACAACTGGTTCCCGCACATTTCCCCGGATGGGCGGTGGATGGTGTTTCTATCCTATGAAAAAACCGTGACCGGTCATCCGCCAAACAAAGACGTGACGCTGCGCCTCATGTCCCTCACGGACAAGAAGATCACCGTGCTGGCAAGGCTTTTCGGAGGCCAGGGCACCATCAACGTGCCTTCGTGGTCGCCGGACAGCAAGGAGCTGGCGTTTGTCAGTTATGAAACGCTATCGGAGCGGTGATGGCGCGATCACGCGTCGGGCCGGCCGGCGACGCGATCGTAGACGGTTCGAGCCGAGGTGGTGCCCAACGACTCGCCCCAAAGCGATTTGAGCTTCAGGATATATCGCACTTCCTGGTCAAAACGCTGCAGGTCGCGCAAATCTTGCAGCTTGATCGGAAACCGCCTGCCCTCGGCGAGCCAGAACTTCTGATAACCCTTGTCTTCGAGCTCGCAGGCCACGCCATTAATGAGGAAATGGGGGGGACTGAGGGGCGCCCAGAAGCCGGCGCGATTGCGGTCGATGCGGTGGACGCAGTTGTACTTGCGAACGTCGATAGGGCCCGAGTCTCCCTGGCCGCCGCTGACAGTGAACCCGTCTTGTTCAAACTGCCTGCGGATATCTGCTAAAGTGACCTTTGTTGTCTTCACAGCGGCTCCGTTTTCACAGCAAGTGACGTAACCTGATGTAACCTAAGGGCCTAAAGAAGAATCTAACGAACGATTGCCGTCAGGCGCAAGTATTATGGCGATCATTTTTCAGCATCCCTACAACTCCGAAGCGGCGGGGCAACTGCCTACCGGCTTTTCCGGGTCGCCCGCCCGGAGCGTGGAGACCGCAGAGGCGCTTTGCCACGACGCCCGAACCCAACCCGTGGACGTTCTTTCCTTGATCGGCAACACGCCTTTGCTGCGGCTCAACCGGATCGGCCGGGAGTATCCCGGAGTGGAGATTTACGCCAAGGCGGAGTGGTTCAATCCTGGCAGTTCGGTGAAAGACCGAGCGGCGCTTAACATCATTCGCGAGGCCGAGCGCGCAGGGCTGATGGGCGAGCGGAGGATCCTGATTGATTCCACTTCCGGCAACACCGGCATCGCTTATGCCATGATTTGCGCGGCGCAAGGCTACCGTCTCAAACTATTTATGCCGTCGAACGTGAGTACCGAACGAAAGCGAATCCTGCACGCTTACGGAACCGAAGTGGTCTACACCGATCCGCTGGAGGGTTCCGACGGAGCCATTCGCGCTGTGCGCGATCAGGTCCGGCACGACGCCGGCCAGTATTTCTACGCCAACCAGTATGACAATCCAGCCAACTGGCAGGCGCACTATCATTCCACCGGACCTGAAATCTTCGCTCAAACCGGCGGGCGAGTGACGCACTTTGTGGCTGGCCTCGGCACCAGCGGGACCTTTACCGGCACCTCGCGAAGACTCAAAGAGCTCAATCCGGACATCAGTTGCATTTCGGCACAGCCGGACTCGTCCTTTCATGGTCTGGAGGGGCTTAAGCACATGCCGTCCTCCATCCAGCCGGCGATCTACGATGCTTCGCTGGCCGACGGCAACCTCGAGATCTCGACAGAAGAGGGTCACGCCATGACACGGCGACTGGCCCGCGAAGAGGGGCTGCTGGTGGGGATTTCGAGCGGAGCGGCGATGGCAGCGGCGTTAAGAGTGGCCAGCGGGATCAGCCACGGAGTGATCGTCACCATTTTCGGCGACAGCGGTGACAAGTACCTGAGCGAGCGATTTTGGGATTGAGAGGCAGATGACACTCAAGCGTCGGATGTCGAGAGTCACCAGCCAGGCTGCGGAGAGCACAGGCGATGGACGAGTGCAGGCGGTTTGAGGGAATTACGCCGGAGAAGCTGGAAAATCTTAAACAGGGCCTCCAACAGAGAGGCGTCAAACTTCCCGAGGGCGGCAACGGCATCATTGAAGCCATGGGTGTGAAGCTCTCCGTGAATTACCTCGCGGCCGAGAACGCGATCGACATTTGCATTATCGAGAAGCCGGCGTTCATCCCATCTTCCCTCGTATGGGCGCAGGTGGAGGGTCCGCTCAAGAATTGACGGATTTGAGTTTGTGTCAGCACTTCGGGCGCTGATTTCGATGATCCACGGTACGGGATGCCTTCACTGACATACCGAAATACCGGTGAACTGAATTACTACGGAATGACACTACGACTTCAATCCGGGCAACTCGAAATGATCCACCGGCACGCCGAGGCAGACTATCCCGCCGAATGCTGCGGAATTCTCCTGGGACGCGCCGATGCTGCTTCAAAGGACATTGTTGATGTCGCTCCGATCGCAAATCTTCGGCGCGATCCGGCGCGCGCCCAGGACGTTATTCCGCTGGAAGATCCCAACCGCGAGTCCGAGCGGAACCGGTTCCTGATCGATCCCAAGGAGCAGCTTCGAGTGGAGAAGGATGCCAGGGCGCGTGGGCTCACGGTGGTCGGGTACTATCACTCACACCCGGATCATCCGGCGCGGCCCTCAGGTTACGACCGCGACCACGCCTGGCCGTGGTATTCTTACGTTATCGTTTCGGTTGAGGCGGGAAGGGCGCGCGATACCCAGTCATGGGTGCTCGACGATGATCGCGCCGCATTTCAGCCTGAGAATCTGGAAGTGGCTGGCCAAGCCACAAACGATGAATGGCGGCAAAATCGAGCTTCGCAGGCGCCCAATATCTTCTGATCAGACGAGAGTGAAAAAACGATGGCAGTGAAAGTTTTGATTCCGACTCCCCTGAGGCAGTATGCGGAAAAGCACGATTCCGTCGAGCTGGAAGCGAAGACCGTGGCTGAAGCCCTGGAAGGTCTGATGTCCCGGTACGGTGATCTCCGCCGGCACCTCTACACTGACAAAGGCAAGATCCGGAGCTTCGTGAATATTTACCTGAATGATGAGGACATCCGATATCTCGGCAAAGAGCAGACCCCGATGAACGACAAAGACGTTCTGAGCATCGTGCCCTCCATTGCGGGCGGTCTGGCGATTCAAGCTGGCGCCCATGGCACGCGCTGCATCCTCCGCTGTATCTGTAGCTAGCCTGGGCTCCCGGACTTCGGGGGATCCGGGCAAGTCCCAACTCCACGAACATACAGGGAAGAACGCAAACTGTTGCGCCGCTCGCGCACTGCATCGCCGCCCGATCAACAGAGGCCGGACGAAAAGGCGTCCGCCGGGTGACTGCCGCTAACATGACAAGCCATTGAGGAGTAAACCATGCCTACAGCAGCATTGAGCGAAGAAGTCGCGCTCTCAAAAGATGAAGTCTTACGTTACAGCCGGCACCTGATCATGCCGGAGGTGGGCATGGATGGCCAGCTCAAGCTGAAACAGGCCAAGGTGTTGCTCGTCGGCGCCGGGGGCTTGGGATCGCCGCTTGCGCTCTATCTGGCAGCGGCCGGCGTGGGGAAGCTCGGCGTGGTGGACTTCGACGTGGTAGACTTCACCAACCTGCAGCGGCAGGTGTTGCACGGAACGAGTGACGTGGGCCGCTCGAAGCTCGAGTCAGCCGCGGATACCCTGCGCGAAATCAATCCCTATGTCGAGGTTGTCCCTCACGAAGTGCGGCTCACTTCTGAAAACGCGTTGGCCATACTCGCAGACTACGATATCGTGGCCGACGGCACGGACAATTTCGCAACGCGCTATCTGGTAAACGACGCCTGCGTTCTCACCGGCAAGCCGAACGTGTACGGCAGCATCTTTCGCTTCGAAGGCCAGGCTTCGGTGTTTGCCACACGCGAAGGACCGTGCTATCGCTGCCTGTACCCGGAGCCGCCTCCGCCGGGTCTGGTACCTAGTTGCGCCGAAGGTGGCGTGCTGGGCGTGCTGCCCGGAATTGTTGGGTGCATCCAGGCGCTTGAGACCATCAAGCTGATCATCGGCCGCGGCGAGCCGTTGATCGGCAGGCTGCTGCTCTTTGACGCGCTCCGCCTGCGTTTCCGCGAGCTCAAGCTGCGCAAGAATCCGGAATGCCCGGCGTGCGGCGAACAACCCACCATCGATCATCTGATAGACTACGAAGAGTTTTGCGGAATCCGCGGCCAGGAGGCCGAACCGATGGCGACAGTACCGGAGATCACTCCAACGGAATTGAAGCAGATGATCGATGAACAGCGCGACTTCCGGCTGGTCGATGTTCGGGAGCCGCACGAGTTCGACATCTGCCGTATTCCGGGCTCGGTGCTGATGCCACTCGGAGACGTGCCCGCGCGCATGAACGAGCTCGACTCGGCGCAGGAGATCGTGGTGCACTGCCGGTCGGGAATGCGCAGCGCGCGCGCCGTCGAGCTGCTGCAAAAGGCGGGCTTCCGGCGAATCCACAACCTGAAGGGCGGGATTCTCGCATGGTCAGACCAGGTGGATCCGAGTGTGCCGAAGTACTAAGCTTCTCGTCATTGCAGCCGGCATGATTCTGGCGGCGTGGTCGCTGCCGCCAATTTGCGGTCAGCATCCTGATCGCGAGCGCACGGAGGAGGCGGCTCGCGTCGATTCCTTGCGCGTCTTGAATGACTCCGCGTGGGCTCACACCGTGACACCCACCACGCGGGATGCAGCGTGCGATTGGGAACATCCTGCCTTCCCGGATCTCGTTCCCGAAGATGTGGCGGTGATGCGTGACGCCGAGGATCCTGCGAGAAGCCGTTCCGAGATCGTGAAGCCGGACAACGCCAAGTACTTGGTCCGCTGGTTGTCTGTGAAGCCGGTCCAGGTCGTGACGGAGAGACTTATGGCCCTTGACGACCACTGGCGTTTGACGACCGCACAATTGAAAACGAGTGATGACGACGGGCCGACGGACCTCGCTGAACGTCGTTACAACGGGCGAGACATGATCACGATCGCGGTGATCTTGAAGCATGCCGGCGCCGATGGTTCGAGTTTTCTAGACTACGCTTTCAGGGACCACGGAAAGGGTTTCCCCTCCGGTGGCTGGGCCCTGTGGCCCTGCGCCGGTCTGAAGACTCGTAACGGGCAGGTGCACTCTTACGCTTCCGGTATTGGAACTGCTCAGGAGCCCAAATCGATCACCCTCTCTTTTCCCCGGCTGGTGGAGGGAAAGCCTCTGATCACCAGTGCGAGCGAGAGCGTGCAGTTCCGATTTGTGGCCAGGCAGAGGGTTTTTGAAACCACTTTCACTATCAACGCACGAGACGTCCTGGATGGGTCGGAAGCTGTGGCGTATTTTCCTACTGCGTTGCAATAGCGAGGGCGGGCCAGGCGCCCGGCTCTCCGGCATCTTTCGACAGAGGATCAGACCTAAGATGAAAGCATGCAGCTTCACGACTTCGACTATGACCTCCGTCGGAGCTTATCACTCAGGAACCATAACGGAGCGCCACATCGCGCATGACGTTTTTGAATCGAGGCGCGGAGACGTTTGAAGACTGCGATTCGCGGTCAAAAAGGAAATTCGCGCTAGAATCTTTGCCCGGGCACCTGCTGAGGGTGTAGACGCTTTCAAGTTTAAAAGGAGGACTCATGGCGTTGAAGGTTGGAGATGCGGCGCCGGATTTTAAGGCGGCCCGGGTGGTGGGAGAAGACCAAGGCGAGTTTCAGCTTTCTGCCCAGCGGGGCAAGAACGTCGTGATCGTGTTTTATCCGGGCGACTTTACGCCGGTATGTACCAACGAACTGCAAATCGTTCAGAGCGACCTCGCCAAATTCACCGCCGCCAACGCCGAGGTGGTTGGAATCAGCACCGATACCGTGTTCAGCCATTCCGCCTTTCAGAAGTCGCTGGGTGGCTTGAGCTTCTCCCTGGCCACCGACCGCTGGCCCTACGCGGACATCGCGAAGGCCTACGGCGTCTTCCCACCTGCAAGACACAAGCTCCCCTTCTGGAACGATCGCGCGATTTTCATTGTGGACAAGAACGGCAACCTCGCCTGGTCCAAGGTATATGAGATCGGGTCTGTACCGGACATCGACGAAGTCCTGCAAGCAGTGGCGGCGCTCGGTTAGCGTCCGATCCCGGATTCGCGCTTTCGCGGGTAACGAGGGCTCACGACCCCCGGGGTCGAGGTGATGCGTGAACCTGAAACAGTTCTTCCTCAAGCAGAAGCAAGCGGCTTACACGAATTCACTCAAGGTGTTTGAGGCCATCCCGGAGGATAAGCTCGCGTGGCGCCCTGCCGAAGGGATGCTCTCGCTCGGCGAGATCGTGCGTCACGTCTGGATGTCGGAAGAGGGCGTTCGCCGCGTAGCGCTCGAGGATCGCTGGGACTACTACGAGAAGCGGGTTCCGCTGGGGCTTGCCGGTATTCTGGGTGAGGTAACTTCGCTTGATGACGAACTGAAGCAACTGGAGCAAGTCAATCTTGAGACGTTGAGCAGGGCGGCGGATTTCCCGCTCGAACGTTGGGAAGAAGAACGCAAGGACGACCGTTTCAATGTGAGGACGAAGGCCGCCGTAATGCTCTTCGGAATCAACGAGCACCATTCTCACCATCGCGCGCAGGCGGGAGTATACCTACACCTGATCACGGGCGCTCGCGTCAGTCATTACGCCCTTTAGCCGGTCGTGGCACCAATCGCCGTGCCACGTCACTATCCCTGGATTCGACAGATCAACAACTCGCGCTCGTAGATGATCTCGGGCGGCAGATGGTCGTGCAGATCGAAGAAGAGGTCCTCGTGCCCGATGACCTCTTCCTTCCAGGCGGCCGGGTCGAAATCCTGCAGGCTCTCGAATTGCTCCTTGGAGAAATCAAGTCCGCTCCACTCTATGTCCTCATAGTGAGGCATCCAGCCGATAGGCGTTTCTTTGGCGAGAGCGCGACCGCGGGCGCGATCAACAATCCATTTCAGCACTCGCATATTTTCGCTGTATCCGGGCCACATGAACTTGCCCTCTCGATCCTTGCGGAACCAGTTCACGTGGAAGATGCGCGGCGTCTCGCCCACCCGCCGCTGCATCTGGATCCAGTGCCTAAAATAGTCACCCATGTGGTAGCCGCAGAAGGGCAGCATCGCCATGGGATCGCGGCGGACCTTTCCGACACTCCCAGACGCGGCGGCCGTAGTCTCGGAACCCATCGTTGCGCCCGCATAGACACCCGAGCTCCAGTTAAAAGCCTGGTAAACGAGCGGTATTGTGGTGGCGCGCCGCCCTCCGAAAACGATGGCGCTGATCGGCACGCCTTCGGGATCCTGCCAGGCCGGGTCGATGGTGGGACATTGCGAGGCCGGCGCGGTAAAGCGAGAGTTGGGATGAGCTGCCTTCGCTCCCGTTTCCTTCGCGATGGCGGGCGTCCAGCGCTGGCCGCGCCAATCGAGGCATTCGGCCGGCGGATCATCGGTCATACCTTCCCACCACACGCCGCCTTCGGGCGTGAGGGCGACGTTTGTGAAGATCGTATTGCGGGAAAGCGCCGCCATGGCGTTGGGATTAGTCTTGACTGACGTCCCCGGAGCAACACCGAAGAAACCCGACTCCGGATTCATGGCGCGCAATCGGCCGTTCGCGTCCGGCCTGATCCAAGCGATGTCGTCCCCCACCGTCCATACCTTCCAGCCTTCGAGTCCCGGCGGCGGAATCAGCATGGCGAAGTTCGTCTTGCCGCAGGCGCTCGGGAAAGCAGCCACGACGTACGTCTTTTCGCCGGCCGGATTCTCCACTCCCACGATAAGCATGTGCTCGGCCATCCATCCCTGATCGCGAGCCAGGTTGGAGGCGATGCGCAGTGCGAAGCATTTCTTGCCCACCAGAGCATTGCCCCCATAGCCTGAGCCGTAGGACCAGATTTCGCGGGTTTCGGGAAAGTGAACGATGTATTTCGTTGGATTGCAGGGCCAAGGCACGTCCTTCTGCCCCGGAACGAGTGGCACGCCTACCGAGTGCAGGCACGGCACCACGCGCTTGACGTCCTTATCGATCTCCTTGAAGACAGGCAGACCGATGCGGGTCATGATGCGCATGTTCACGACCACATAGGGAGAATCGGTGAGCTGAACGCCAATCTGTGAATGCGGTGCGCCCACCGGTCCCATACTGAAGGCCAGCACATACATCTTGCGCCCGCGCATGGAGCCGTCGAAAAGCTCTTTCAGCACCCGGCGCATCTTGAAGGGATCTTCCCAGTTGTTGGTGGGGCCTGCCATCGCTTTTGAAAGCGAGCAGATGAACGTGCGATCCTCCACGCGGGCGACATCACCCGGGTCCGAGCGCGCGTAGAAACAGCCCGGCCAAAGCTCTTCGTTCAGCCTGGTGAGCGTGCCGCTCGCGACCATCTGCGAATGCAGAGCCTCGTTCTCCGACTGCGAGCCGTCCACCCAATGAATCGCCGCAGGCTTGGTGAGGGCAGCCATCTTTTCCACCCATCTCAGCAGGTGGGTGTTGATGCTCAGCGGCACGCTTACATCACGTCGTGGCACAGCCGCGGCCGAACCGGATCCCGTATCGGAGATCGCTCGATGCCGGCCGCTCGCTTCCGTAGCAGCCGATGAGGAAACAGTGTTAACCACTTCTTCAGCCATGTATTGTCCTTCGAGCTCAATTGTGATTGTTTACGATTAAGTGTAGCCTCGAGGTACGCAAAACTCAACCCTTGACGGCCCAAGGCGCAGCCATGGAGGGCGATTCTTCCTCACTCTGTGCGGAGCTAATGTGTGGGATCCGTAGGAAAGCTCAAGTTCCAAACTGCAGGCGCACCTTCTCCGACTTTTCGATCACCGATCGCGCCAGACTCTCTTTGTGTTCCGTGAGCTTCCGCGCCAGATCCGCGTCGCTTGTGGCCAGAATCTGAACCGCAAGGATCGCAGCGTTCACGGCGCCCGCCTTACCGATCGCCGTGCAAGCCACGGGCACGCCGCCCGGCATTTGCACGATGGAGAGCAGTGAATCCAGACCTCCCAGCGTGGTGGTTCCCATGGGGACGCCAATTACCGGTAATGTGGTTTCAGCGGCAACGACGCCCCCGAGATGCGCGGCGCCGCCCGCCCCAATAATAATCACCTTGAGCCCGCGTTCGATGGCGCTGCGGGCATACTCCGAGGTGCGCGCAGGCGTCCGGTGCGCCGAACTGACTTCAACTTCGAAGGGCACTCCAAAGTTCTTGAGCGTCGACGCGGCCTCGCTCATCACGGGCAGGTCCGAGTCACTACCCATCAGAATGCCGACAACTGCTCTTGTGGTTTGCGCCATCTGAATTCGTCCCTATAGTCCCTCAGCAGAACTTTGGGGCAGCCGGAGCCTGCTCGCCCGCTGGCCGGGGAGCCTCAGTGACCGGTCTCGGCGTCCTTTCTTGGGACCCTGTGGCCGGAGGCCTCGTCAATCCCTTAACACCGATGTCATGTCGATAGTGCATGCCCTCAAAATGAATTTTATCCAGCGCCGTGTAGGCCCGTTGAACGGCGGCCGCCAGGTCCTCGGCTGCTGTTGTTACTCCCAGCACTCTGCCGCCGGCTGTGAGGAGGCGATGATGCTCAACCCGGGTGCCGGCGTGGAACAGTTTTACGCCGCCAATCGACTCCGCAGCCCCGAAACCGGAGATCTCCAGGCCGACATCGGACTTCCCGGGGTAGCCGCGCGAGACCGCAACCACGCAAATTGCCGGATTCGGCGTCCAATGGGCTTCGAACGACTCCAGATGACTGTCGCGCGCGGCCAACAACAGATCGACAAAGTCCGAACGCAGCCGCATGAGGATCGGCTGCGCTTCAGGATCGCCGAGCCGCACGTTGTACTCCAATACCTTCGGACCCTCAGGCGTCAGCATCAACCCGCAGTAAAGAAATCCGCGGTATGGCGCGTTCTCCGCCCGCAAACCCTCGAGCGTCGGCCGCACGATCTCCGCGATGATCTCAGTGCGGACAGCCGGGTTCAAAATCGAATCTTCGCTGTAAGCGCCCATGCCTCCCGTGTTTGGACCTTGATCGCCGTCGAATAGCCGCTTGTGATCCTGCGTGGGCGCAAGCTCGACGATCCCGCGCCCGTCGGTTAGAACGATGAACGACAACTCCTCGCCAGACAGGCACTCCTCGATCACGATTCGCTCGCCGGCGTCGCCCAGGGTTTTGCGGCGCATGAACTCGTCGATCGCGCTTTCTGCCTGCGCGCGTCCAGGCGCGATCACCACGCCTTTGCCCGCCGCCAATCCGTCCGCCTTGATCACGAGCGGATAGGTGAAGCCATCCAGCGCCCGAAGAGCCTCCTCAAAGCTATCGGTCGCGGCGAATCGTGCCGTCGGAATACCGTGGCGGCCCATGAATTGCTTGGCGAAAATCTTGCTCCCTTCAAGGCGCGCCGCGGCACCGGAAGGTCCGATGACGGCGCGGCCGGCGTGCGCAAACTTGTCCACCACTCCCGCCACCAGCGGAGCCTCAGGCCCAATGACGGTAAGATCAGCACCTAGAGAGTTCGCCAGCTCAAGAATGGCGGAGGGGCTCGTCACATCCACCGGGAGGCATTCGGCTTCCTGCCCGATCCCGGCATTGCCCGGAGCGCAGTAGATCTCCTCCATACGAAGACTCTCACGCAGCTTCCAGGTCAAAGCGTGTTCGCGGCCACCGGACCCGATCACCAGGATTTTCATAAGAGGCGGTTACGTTATTCGAAACGGGCCTGGTTGTCAAACGTCACCCAGTCGTAGTGACGCCGAGGTCAGGGATTAGTTTCTCAAATCCGGCGAGGCGGCTGCGCAGCGACTGAGCGCGTTCGCCAAAACTGTCCATAAACGAACTTACGTCTGGCATGGGTTACCCCGCCCTCAGGCTTGCCGGGACTCCCACGAGACGGCGCTAGCGCGACTTTGCCTTCTGAATCTCTTCGATGAGCGCGGGCACCACCTCAAACAGGTCGCCGACCACGCCATAGGTGGCAACTTCAAAGATAGGCGCTTCACGGTCCTTGTTGATGGCAAGCACGCTGCGGGAGCCTTTCATGCCGACCTGATGCTGGATCGCGCCCGAAATGCCTAGCGCCACGTAAAGCTTCGGAGCCACCGTCTGGCCCGAGCTGCCAATCTGCCGGTCCATCGGAAGCCAACCGCCATCGCAGATCGGTCTGGAGGCGCCAATTTCGCCGCCCAGAGCTTCGGCCAGTTTGCGCGCCAGGTCCACGTTTTCCGGCGCCCTGATGCCGCGTCCCACCGCCACGATAATCTCAGCTTGCGTCAGGTCCACCGCTTGTTTGGCTTCGCGGAAACGTTCACCGGGTCTGGCGCGGATTTTGTCCGGAGCGATTTCGATCGACGTGGTTGTGATCGGCGCGGCCGTTGATGCGCGCTTCACCGAATCTTCGCGGAACGAGCCCGCTTGGAACGAAACCAGGTACGGAGGATTGCCGGTAAACTCGACGTCGGCGTTGAACTTCCCCTGGAAGACTTGGCGAACGAACACCAGCTTGGTGTCCCGTTTACGGTAGCTGAGGCAATCGGAGATGAAGCCCGCGCCCAAGGCTGCCGCCAGCTTCGGCGCGAAATCTCGAACCTGGTATGTGTGGCTGAAAACCACGTATTGCGGTTGGCGCGAGCGAATCACTTCGCCCATCGCCAAGGCATAGCCGTCCGGCGTGTATTCCGCGAGAACGGACGACTCCGCAGCCAGAACTCCGGCCACGTCGGCTGAAGCCAACTCGGGCGCCAGCGCCGATGACTTTCTCCCCAACACCACGATGCTAACCGTAGCGCCGGTGTCCCCGGCAATGCGCTGTCCGGCGGCTACTGCTTCCCATGTGGGACGCGTGATCTTGCCGTCTTGCTGCTCTGCGAAAACCAGGATTTCGTTAGGCATTGTCCTTCGTCCGAGTCCTTGGTGTGTTCACCCATTCCATATCCCAACTCGATTTCTGCCCGCCTGCGTTCTGATTCACAGCACTCTTGCTTCGTTCTTGAGTTTATTCACCAGCTTCACCGCGATCTCTTTGCTGCTTCCCTCGAAAAACTCCGTGTTGGCGCGCTTCTCGGGCACATACACCCGGCTAATCTTCTGGCGCGGCGCCAGATCTCCACCGGAGAGTCCCAGCTCCGCTATCGTTAATTTCCTGATCGGCTTGGTCTTGGCTCCCATGATTCCCTTCAGCGTGGCGTAGCGCGGCTTGTTGATGCCCGATTGGATGGTGAGTAGCGCCGGCAGCGGCATCTCGATCCATTGGAACCAGCCCGCTTCGAGTTCACGCTTGACCTTGATCGCGCCGCCGTGCACCTCGATCCGCATGATGATGGTGGCATGCGGCAAGCCCATCAGTTCGGCAAGGATCACGCCCGTCTGAGCAGCGCCGAAGTCGTCGGACTGCAGGCCGGTGACGATCAGGTCTGGCTTCTCGGCCTCAAGCGCCTTCGCCATAGCGCGTGCCATGCCGTAGGAATCGAGCCCTGCGAACGCGGGATCGTCCAGGTGCAGAGCGTAGTCTGCGCCTTTGGCCAGCGCCTCCTTGATCGCTTGCTGGGCGCGCGCGGGCCCGAGCGAGCACACCACCACTTCCCCGCCCTGTGACTCTTTCAAGCGCAGTGCTTCTTCAAGCGCGTAGATGTCAGGTTCGTTGACCTCGAAACTGATGTCAGTTTCCTTGATCCAGGTGCCTTCGGTGTTCAGCCGAAGCAGCGAATCGCGGGCCGGAACTTGTTTGAGACACACAATAATCTTCATAGGGACCCGCCGTGGCTACCGGCTTTCAATCATCAATTGTCAGTCATCAATTGTCGGGAGCACCGCCCAACGCTAGTGTCAAGCATCGCAGTTGATTCTCAGAATGTGCTCTTGGATCACGCGATCGAGCTCTCAGCGGAGCTAGTGCTGCCGATTTCCTACTATTCGTATCTCTTGAACAGCAACGCCGCGTTGGTGCCGCCGAACCCAAACGAGTTCGAGAGGGCGTACTCGAATGACGCCTGGCGCGCCTGATTGGGAACGTAGTCCAGATCACACTCGGGGTCAGGATTCTCGTAGTTGATCGTGGGCGGAATCCATTGCTCGCGCAAGGCCAGAGCTGCGATGCCGGCTTCGAGTCCGCCCGCGCCGCCCAGCAGATGCCCGGTCATGGACTTGGTAGAGCTGACGGGTATGGCTGCCGCATGTTCGCCAAAAACATTCTTGATAGCCGTCGTTTCGTAGCAGTCGTTGTAAACCGTCGAGGTGCCATGCGCATTAATATAACCGACTTGTTCCGGCGTCACTTTGGCGCTGCCGAGCGCATTCCGCATCACGCGCGACTGGCCGCTTGCGCTCTCATCGGGCGCGGTAATGTGGTAGGCATCGCCCGACATGCCGTAGCCCACCACCTCCGCAACAATGGGCGCGCTGCGCTTCAGAGCTAGGCCCAGTTCCTCAAGAATCAGAATGCCTGAGCCCTCGCCGATCACGAACCCGTCGCGGTCGCGGTCAAAGGGACGGCTGGCTTTTTCAGGCTCGGCGTTACGGGTAGAGAGAGCGCGCATGGCGGCAAAACCGCCCACGCCCATCGGAGTGATCGCAGCCTCAGCGCCGCCGCAGATCATGGCGTCCGCCTCACACTGTGCGATCAGCCGGAAAGCGTCGCCCACCGCATGGGCGCTCGCGGAGCAGGCCGTGGCGGTGGCCGAGTTCGGACCGCGCGCTCCCCAGCGAATGGAGACGAAGCCCGCTGCCAGGTTCACAATGGTGGCGGGAATGAAGAACGGAGAAATGCGCCGCGGTCCGCCCTCCAGCAGCGCCGTATGCTCGCGCTCGATGACGTCGAATCCACCGATGCCGGAGCCTATGAAAACACCGGTACGATCCGCGATTTCAGGGGTCATTTGGAAGCCGGACTCCTGCATCGCAAAGCTGGTGGCCGCGAGGGCAAATTGAATGAAGCGGCCCATCTTCTTCAGTTCTTTTTTTTCAATGAACCGGGCCGGATCAAAGCCCTTGACCTCAGCAGCGAAGGTGGTGGAAAAGCGGGTAGCATCAAAGTGGGTGATGGGGCCTGCCCCGCTGCGGCCCGCGAGCAGATTCTTCCAGGTTTCCTCGGTACCGATACCAACCGGGCTCACCAAGCCCACGCCAGTGACGACAACTCTTCGCGCCAAGTTCTCCTCCTTGCTCTGACCTGACTGGCTCAATTCTTGGAGGGCTTGGCGTGAGCCTGGATATAGTCGATCGCGTCTTTCACCGTCAGAATCTTTTCAGCGTCCTCGTCGGGAATCTCAATCTCGAAGGCCTCCTCGAAAGTCATCACCAGCTCGACGATGTCGAGTGAGTCCGCTCCCAAATCGTCTACAAAATGAGCGGTGGGGGTGACTTCCGATTCCTCAACTCCGAGCTGCTCAACAATAATCTGCTTGACCTTTTCTTCAATCGAAGGCATCAGGGCCTCCTCCACTTCCGTTTAAGATGGACGTTCATCATAGCAGAAGTCAGACGCGGGGAAAGTAGGAGCCAGAAGTCAGACGACAGAACAAAAGGCGGCGCTTTGCATACCCAATCGTACAGCCCAGCCGCTCCCACTCTGACTTACTTGCTCCCGACTCCTGACCTTTTGCTTTCAGCTCCTGCTTTCTGGCTTCTGGCACCTGCCGTTACGCCATAAACATTCCGCCATTCACATTCAAGACATGGCCGGTGATATACGCCGCGTCGTCAGATGCCAGGAATCGAACTGCCAGCGCGATCTCCCTGCTCGTGGCCATACGACCCATCGGCACCACGCTCAGAATCTTCTGCTTCACCGCGTCCGGCAGCGCCTGAGTCATGGCGGTGTCGACGAAACCCGGGGCTACCGCGTTAACGGTGATGCTGCGGCTCGCCACCTCCGAGGCTACGGCCTTGGTCAGGCCGATCAGGCCCGCCTTGGAAGCGATGTAGTTCGACTGACCGGCATTTCCCGTCTGCGCCACCACAGAAGTTATATTGACGATCCGGCCCCACCTGCGCCTTACCATTCCCGGCAAGACGAGCCTAATGCAATGATAAGCGCCTTCCAGATTGGTGCGGATCACGGCTTCCCAATCCGCCGGCTTCATGCGCATCAGCAGGTTGTCGCGAGTGATGCCGGCATTGTTTACGAGAATATCGATCTTACCCCATGTTTCCTGTATCTTCCCAATCGCCTCGCGGACCGCATCCTCGCTTTCCACGTCAAGAGCTAAGGGCAGAGCTTTGCGGCCCAGACCCTCGATTTCACCCGCGACAGCAGCGAGCTTCTCCAGGTTTCGCGCACCCAAGGCAACGTCAGCGCCGGATTCAGCGAACACCAAAGCGCAGTCGCGTCCGATACCCTGCGAAGCCCCGGTGATCAGCGCCACTTTTCCCTCGAGTTTCATCCGCCGACTTCCCTCATGCCGTCTCGGACTCACGGGGCCGCGTCACGAACAAGGATCAGGCTCCCGCATTTTCAGACCTTGATCGATTGTTCGAAGTGGCTCGCAATCCCTCGCGCCGGTGCCGCCTCGTAGTAATGTCTATCGAGCGACACCGTTAGAGATGCTCGCTGACCGATGGGGTGTCCAGGGCGCCGTCAGAGATCCCAATTCATGCTATCGGCGAGGAGGATTCGTGTCAAGATCAGGGCTGCGCCACGGGAAGTTCGATGTAGGAAGCCGCCGAATCCGCGAAGTACACCCTCTCCGTCGCCTGCTGGTAGTCGCCGGCCTCGGCGGCAAAGATGCTGGGCACAAACGTTTGTGGATTGCGATCGACCAGCGGAAACCAAGTACTCTGCACCTGCACCATGACTCGATGACCCTTCAGGAAGAGTGATTGTTGGTGTGCAGGTCGACGCTGATGGGCGTGGGCTGGTTTGGCGTCATCGGCTGCGGCTCTTCAAAGCTCTTGCGGAAGCGGCCCCGGAAAACGTCGTTGGCGATCATCAGTTGATAACCGGCGAGCTTCCCGTCCTGCGGGTAGTCCTCAGGGTAGACGTCGATGAGCTTCACGATCCAGTCGCTATCAGTGCCGCTGGTGGAGACAACGAGATGCGCGACGATATCGCCGGACACGGCTAAGTCCTGCGGGAGGACTTCAGTCTGGAAAGCAGCCACGTCCGGACGCAGGTAAACAAATCGCTGATCCTCGAGCAGCCACACCGGCCATTCCGGCCCCGGGTAGGTCGGACTGATGGGCCGGTGGCGATACGGGACTGGGTGTGCCGGATCGGAAATATAGCTCTGGAAGCCTTCTGCTCCGCCCGACGGCGGCGGCTCAAAGGATAAGAGCGCGCGATCGTGCAAGTATAACTTGCGCTCCGTGCCGCCTTGGCTCGGCGGCCAGGCATCATAGCTCTGCCAGCGATTCGATCCGGTCTGGAAAGTGACCGCTTCCTTGAGAGGAAGGACGCCCTTGCCCTTGAGCCAATACGCGAACCATGGCGCCTGAATGCGCTCCCGAAAATAAGCCGCCGTGTCGCTGCCGAAATCGAAACCGCCGAGCTTCCGGCCCGTTCCTCCCGCCCACCCTCCGTGATTCCAGGGCCCTACCGCAAGATAGTTAAGATGGCCGGTGTCATTCCTTTCGAGAAGCGTGTAGATCTCAACCGGGCCGTAAAAGTCCTCCTGATCCCACCAGCCGGCCACGTTCAAGTTCGGAACGGTCAACTTAAGATTAGCCAGATAGGGCCGAAAAGCTTGCCTCTGCCAGAAGCGATCGTAATTGGGGTGATTGACGAAATCATTCCAGGTGGGCAGCTTGCCATGAAAGTAGAGAGCGTTGGCGTTGGAGAGCGGGCCGAGATCGTTCAAGTACCAGTCGAACAGGTCATTCTTTGAGAAGCGGAAGGAGAAGTTCTCTTTTGACGTTTCGAGCAAGGCGGCGTACTCAAAACCGTAGCTCAGCCGGAAAGCTCCATTGTGGTGGAAATCGTCGCCCAGGAACATGTCGGCGGGCGAGGCCTGCTCGGAGATAGCTTTGAGCGCCGGATGAGGATCAAGCAGCGCCATCGTGGTGAGCCAGCCGCCATAGGAAATGCCGGCTTCCCCCACCCTCCCGTTATTGCCGGGCACGTTTTTCACCAACCACCCGACCGTATCGTACGTGTCGCTGGCTTCGTCGATGGCCTTCGGATCCGTGCGATCGCGGGGAGCACGATTCATCACGAACTGGCCCTCAGAACCATAGCGCCCGCGGATGTCCTGGAACGCGAAGATGTAGCCGTCCGGAAACATCTCGCGGTAGAGGTCGAGATCGCGGCTGAATCCCTTCTTATCATCGTCCAGCCCATAAGGAGTTCGCGTCAGCATGATGGGCAGAGGCTCGGCGGCGTTTTTGGGTGTGTAGACTTCTGTGTGAAGCTTCACCCCGTCGCGCACCGGAATCATCACCTCGCGTTTGTCAAAGAGTCCGCTGCGATCAGGCTCGGAATTCGTCTCCTGCGCCTGATAGTGCCGACGGCTCGCGCTCGGGACTTCAAGGAACCCGGCGACGAGGGCAGCGGCAGCGGCGGCAATCAGGATTCTTATGGGAGTGCGTCTGGTGCGCTTCACACCTGTCAGATTAGCTCACCCCGGCCGAGCACAGGTAATTTTCGGCCGTCGTGGACCTCGGTTCGATCACAAACATCATTCATCACAAAAGGAGGTAGGCAGCGTGCCGCGGCCTGTCTCCGCCAGGATTGAGCTGACAACTCAGATGATTATGCCGTCGCCACCGAGCCGGCTTCGTGGGAAAATCAAACCTCCGGTGTAACGTCTGCAGAGACGCCAGCGTCTTTTGCAGAGACGCAGCGTTTTCCCAGCGCAAACCTTCAGCCGGATGAGCGCCGAAGCTGTCAGCCGTGGACTTGTATTCACGGCAAGAGGAATCATGAAGACTTTCAGTACTTCAGGCCACAACAAAATCTTCGCACTCGAGGTCCTTATGCTTTTTCTCCTCCCGGGCGCTGGGATCGTGGACGGCGCCGGCCCTGCCTCAGGTCCGCCTGCCACGCGGCGGGATGACGTGACCGACGACTACCACGGCGTGCGCGTCTCCGATCCATATCGCTGGCTCGAAGACCAGGACTCCCCCGAAACCCGGGTCTGGATCAAGGCGCAGGACGACTACACCCGCCCCATTCTTGACGGACTGCCCGGCCGCCAGGCGATTCATGACCGCCTGGCCGCTCTGATGAACGTCGATGTGATCGGGATACCACGCGAAGAGGGGGGGCGCTACTTCTTTTCGCGGCGCCGCGCCGGGCAGGATCTCTTCGTGCTTTACATGCGTCAGGGTCTGGAAGGGACGGACCGCGTGCTGATCGATCCGCATTCCATGAGCCCCGATCACACCACCAGCGTTGATTTGTTGGACGTCTCCAAGGACGGCAAGTTGATCGCTTACGCCGTGCGCCTAGGCGGCAAGGACGAGATTAGTATTCACCTGATGGAGCTGGACTCCGGGCATGACCTCGGTGACGTGATGCCTGAGGCGCGCTACGAAGGATTTGCCTTCAAGCCGAATAAGACGGGCTTCTATTACGGGCGGCGCACCGACGACAAGCCGAGAATCTACTATCACGCCCTGGGCAACGATCCCGCGAAAGACCCGCAGCTTTTCGGTGAGGGCCTGGAATCCGGCGACTGGGCTTTCCCCATGGTGTCGGACGACGGCCGGTACCTCGTGATCGAGTCCGGTCACGGGTCGGCCCCCGAAAAGACCGAGCTTTACGCGCAGGACCTGACGGCCCAAACTCCTCTGCGCCCCATTGTGGACGACGTCAAGGCGCGCTTCGATGGGCAATTGGCCGGTGACCATCTCTACATTCAGAGCAATTGGAACGCCCCCAACGGCCGCGTGTTTCTCGCCGACCTGGCCGTGCCCTCGCGCCAGCATTGGAATGAAGTGGTGCCGGAAAGCGACGCCGTGATCGAGAGCATTTCGCCTGTGGGCGGGAAGCTGTTTGTGAATTACGGCCGTGATGCTCATGCCGAAATCAAAGTCTTCGACGCCGACGGCCGCAACGGCCGCGAAATCCCGCTGCCCACGCTGGGGTCAGTTTCGGGAGTCTCCGGCCGCTGGAATGGACCCGAGGCCTTCTTCGAATTCAGGTCTTATGCTGAGCCCGGCATCGTCTACCGCTACGACGTTGCCCAGGCGGGGTCCGCCATTTGGGCTCGAGTCGAGACGCCTCTGAAGAGCGACGCCTTTGAAGTAAGGCAGGTGTGGTTTCAGTCCAGGGACCGGACGCGCGTACCGATGTTCATCGTCCACCGGAAGGGCCTCAAGCTGGACGGCTCGAGTCCCGCCCTCATGACCGGCTACGGCGGATTCGACATCAGCCTCACCCCGTCGTTCTCGGCGGAGGCTGCCGTCTGGGTGGAGGACGGCGGAGTTTTCGCGGTTCCCAGCCTGCGCGGCGGCAGCGAGTTCGGCGAGAAATGGCATAAGGCGGGCATGCTGCAGAACAAGCAGAACGTCTTTGATGATTTTCTGGCCGCGGCCGAGTGGCTGATCGACAATCACTACACGACGTCCGCAAGGCTCGCGATCACCGGTCAGAGCAATGGAGGCCTGCTGGTGGGCGCGGCGCTCACCGAGCGTCCGGACCTGTTCCGGGCCGTGGTCTGCCGCTATCCGCTGCTCGATATGCTGCGCTATCAGAACTTCTTGGTTGCCCGCTATTGGGTGCCGGAATATGGCGAATCGAGCGACCCCGATCAGTTCAAGTATCTTTACGCCTACTCTCCTTATCAGCTCGTGAAGCGAGGTGAGAAGTATCCGGCGGTGCTGTTCGTCACCGGAGACGGAGACACTCGCGTTGCGCCGCTGCACGCCCGAAAGATGGCGGCGATGCTGCAATGGGCCTCAGACTCGGGGCGTCCCGTGCTGCTAAGCTACGACACCAAGTCCGGCCATTCCGGCGGCCGTCCGTTGACCAAAGAGATCCGCGAACTGACGGACGAGATCTCGTTTATTCGCTGGCAGCTCGGCGTTCTGAGGGCTGGAGACGAGAGCGGCCACGGCCAGGATAGCCGTGCCACCGGCTCGATCGCGGCAGCTACAGAAAAGTTGCCTGAGCGCGAAGCTGGAGCCGGCGAATGAAGATAACCGAGATCGTAGCCCGCGACATTCGATTTCCTACGTCGAGGACGCTTGCCGGATCGGACGCCGTCCACACGAGCCCGGATTATTCTGCCGCGTACGTGGTTCTGAAGACTGACAGTCCCGAGAAACTGGAGGGTCACGGGCTCTCGTTTACGGCGGGCCGCGGCACTGAGTTGGTTGTCGCCGGAATTCGTTCGCTTGCCCCGCTCGTACTCGGCCGGTCTCTCGACGCGATCACTGGGAATTTCAGCAGCTTCTGGCGTGAGATCACGAGCGACGGCCAGTTGCGGTGGATTGGACCCGAGAAAGGCGTGATCCACCTGGCTGCCGGGGCGATTGTCAACGCCATCTGGGATCTGCTGGCCAAGTCACGCGGGAAACCAGTGTGGAAACTCCTCGCCGACATGAGTCCGGAGGAAATCGTCAGCGTGATCGACTTTCGCTACATTACTGATGCGCTGACGCCGGGCGAGGCTCTCGCGATTCTGCGAAACAACTATTCAACGCGCGGAGAGCGCGAGGCCGAGTTGATCGAGAGAGGATACCCGGCTTATACCACGTCGGCCGGGTGGCTGGGATATGACGATGAAAAGCTGCGGCGGCTCTGCCGCGAAGCCATGGCCGCCGGTTGGACGCACTTCAAGATCAAGGTGGGCGCCGATATTGAGGACGACATCCGCCGAGCCGCCATCGTGCGGGAGGAAATCGGACCCAACCGAAAGCTGATGGTCGACGCCAATCAAGCTTGGGACGTCGGCATGGCGATCGAGAGCATGAAGAGGCTGGCGCAATTCGATCCCTGGTGGATCGAGGAGCCGACCAGCCCGGATGACGTCTGGGGTCACGGCGTGATCGCGCGCGCCATCGCCCCCATCGGTGTGGCGACCGGCGAGCAGAGCCAGAACCGCGTAATCTTCAAGCAGCTTTTGCAACTGAATGCGATCAAGTTTTGCCAGATCGATGCTTGCCGCTTGGGAGGTGTGAATGAGGTGCTGGCGGTACTGTTGATGGCCGCGAAATTCAACGTTCCCGTCTGTCCCCACGCAGGAGGCGTCGGCCTCTGTGAGTACGTCCAGCACCATGCGTTCTTCGATTACATCGCGGTGTCCGGCTCGCTCCAGAGCCGCGTGGTTGAATACGTAGACCATCTGCACGAGCACTTCATCGATCCCGTCACGGTAAGGGACGGACGCTATTTCCCGCCGCAGGCTCCAGGCTTCAGCATCACGATGCGGCCCGAATCGCTCGATGAATTCGAGTTTCCGTACGGTCGTGCCTAGCGAGCCTGATTCTTGTGTCCCGGGGGGTTGATTTCCCTCCGGAGCACGCGAATTGCCGATGCCAGAAAATGGCATTGCCGAAGGGTCTACCGCCGGGCCGGCAAGACCCGGGTTGTACGAGTAACGCCCGGCTACGTGACGACCCAGCACGACGGAAACCCGGCTTGCTGCGCTCTGCGATTATGCTATATTGATTTCAACATGAACAAGCTGCGGTCTGACTACCCCGCAGCCATTTGGAGTGGCCCATACTCCCCAAGTACGGGCCACTCGCTCTTTTTTCCTGACCCAGATCAAATCTGAAACCAGAAAGCGGAAGAGAACGTCGGCAAGGGACAGCTGGCCGCACCCTTGCGGCGCTTCGAGTGACGCTGGAGAGGACGAACTCGGACCGGAGCCGCTCCGGCGTCCGCCTCGGCTCCCTCCCCCGTCACGCGTCAAGCACGAAGTTCAAGGTGTTGACCCCTCGCGAGCACTACCTCCTGAGCAAATTCGTACACCAGGTGGTCCCCAGTTTCGTGGAGGCGGTGCGCGATCTTCTCATCGCCCAGCTTCGCAGTTGACGTTTGACCCGTGCGAGGACGGCGCGCCAGGACCACCGATTTGCACCCGATCGAACCTTCGCTGACCTCGAGCGCGAAGGCGACGCCTGACTGAAGCTGTTGTGTGAAACTTCCCCAGCCGGTGCCGGTGGACCAAAAGGAGCGGAACCGAGATGAATTGATCAGCGGCTGAGCTATCACGCTTTTTTCCACCGCGTGGTACCGGAACCCGCTCAACGCCAGCACGGGTGACCAGGCTGCCATGGGCCGGGCATAGTGATAACCGCATTCGGGCTCGTCCCAAGCGTTGCGCCTTGCGCCATCGTGACGGCGCCGCGCGCTGTCGATGATCCTAACGCCCTCCTCCACCATGCCCATGGAACACATCAGCGCCGCGGTGGAGTACTCGAGCCCGGTCCAGATTTCAGCGAAATACGGAAAAGGCGTCTCGGGTCGCTTGCCGGGAGGGTAGTCGCAGACCACGAGACCAGCCTCGTCATTCAGGGCATAAGTTCGCTGCAGGCTGACGTGGTCCTCGAGGCTGGGCTTGTAGTTGTACCGGTAGATGGAGCGCAGACTCTGCTTGATGTGCGCCTCGTCCAGCAGAAGTCCCAAGCCCGAGAGGTGAGCGAAGTATTGCCCCAGCAACTGGTCCACCAGGCATCCCTCGCCAAGCTGAAAGGTGGGGTGTTCCGTGTCACCGCCCATCCCTTCCACGAGCCCTTTGGCCACCCGATCGCGCGGCACCGACCCGATTTTCTGGATGTAGTACTCCCCGTTGAAAAGATTGGCGTCGATCCACTGGCGGCCGCGCTCGAACAGCCGGCGGTACGCGTCGGCCGACGCGTTGTCCCCGGCCGCGCGCGCCATCTCTTCGCATGCCCGCAGCCCGCCTAAATACCAGATGCCGCACAATGGGTTCGGCCCGATGAACTCAACGTCGTAGGTGTTGTGCTGAACGCCTTCCATCACGCCGTCGCGGTTCGCGTCCCACCCGCCCCCCACCCAGGCAAATTCCAGGGCGCGCTTGGCCGCCGGCCAGCGCTCGCGCAGCCAGGCCGTATCGCCTCCGAGGCGCCAATCCCAATAAAGCTTCATCAGGCAGGCCATCTGCCCGTCAGCGGCCGCCAGACCATTGCGCTTGATGCCGAAAGGCAGGTGTTCCCGATAATCCATGCGCCCTTCCTCGTCCGTCAGGAAGCCGAATTGCTGATCGCGCAGCGAACGCGAAAGGCTGGGGAAAATACTGGCGATCGTGGTCTCGTACGCGTAGACGTGGGTGCAGTTCCCGAAGCAGCATCCGGCTTGCGCGTCGCAGCCTTCGAAGCCATGAAAGGCGCCGTCGGCAGTGCGAAACGAAGTCGCGGTAACGAGCGCCGCCAGGTTGGCCGTCGCCGCGTCTTTGACGGCTGCGGGCAGGGTGGTTTGGCGCATGGCCACGGCGAAGGCACGAGTGCGCGATTCGAGCCCCGGCAGCTTGCCGGCCGTGTACTCGGCCGCGTCCCACGCGTCTTTGAACCGCGTGCAGTAGAAGTTTCCGACGGTGTCGTTCTCGTGGCCCTCCGGCGCCGACCAACCCATCCGTTTCGGGGTTCGATTCGGAAAATGCCAGGCGACCAGGAACGTGAACTCCCCTTCGGCGCCGGCAGCGATCTCGCGCTTCAAACACACTGCGCCCACGGCGCCGGGGGGGCCGGATTGCGGTCCAAGTTCCCCGTCTCCTGAAAAGTCATCCCAGAAGAGCAGCGCACTCTGCCACCAGGTGGCGGCCGGCCAGCCGCGCAGATAGCTGAACCGTCCCGTGCCCTGCCCGAGCACGGCTAGAGCGAACGTCCCTGCGAGCGGATCCTTCGCGGGCAGGAACGGATTCTTCATCACGAGGCCAGCCAGTTGCTCGTGATTGCGGAACTCGTTGGCGCGTCCGGAGGCATTGCGCGCGCCCACCGGATTCTCGATCGAATACGCAATGGACACCTGGACTGCAGTCCGGCGCGGGTTTGTGACGCGATAGCGCAGAATCGCCACCGGCAGGCCGGATTCGTCCGGATCGAGAGGAATGAATGGGGTGAATGCCTCCAGCGCCACGCGGACGGGCAACCTGGCATCTTCGAAGTCAATGCGCGCGAGCGGAAACTCGCCCGTGAATACGGACGACTCCAGTCGCGGCAGTCCGGGCGCATTGTCCGATCCGAGTCCGCTCGATCCCTCGTAGGGCGGCAGGTACCGCGCCTCAAGCACGCGCACCACCGCCGGCTCACCGGCTGCCTTGGCCCAGATGGCAGGGAAGGCATACTGAGGAGCATTGCCTTTGTCGGGCCGGTTGAAGATCCACCATTCGCGCAAATCGCCGCGCCCGCCCAGGCTGATACTGCCGGCGCCCACGCCGCCCAGTGGGAAAGCCAGCATCCTGCGCTGATCGTCCCGAAAGACTCGAGGATAGGCGATCGCCTTGCCGGAAGAGGCGGGCTCCGAACTCTCCCGGCGGCGCGATTGTCCGCCAGGCCCCGACGCGCCTCCCGCCGTCGATTGCCCCGGCACGGCCAGGGCGCCCGCTCCCAACGCCACTGTCTTCAGAAATTTTCGCCGGCTTCGCCTGGCGGTAGCTTTCTTCGATGACTTCGACATCCGTCGGCCTCCAAATCGTCAAGTTCCTCATGCGGGCTTACAAAACTTGCCCGGCCTCGGCGTATACAATACCCTTTTCTGGGAATTTCAAATAGCTGACATTGATTTCTTGCGAGCGGCGCCCGGAGCGACTTTCGACCCGTCTTCCACTCCGCGCATCACCGGCGAATGAGTTTCGGATACACTGGCAAGGCGGCCGCCGATGAAACGACAGAATTCAAGATGTAGGCGCGTTCCCGGGCTGATTCTCGTCCTGTGCACGGTGCCGATTTCCCTGCTGCGCGGGTCGCCCCGTCAACCGGCCGCCTGGGACGCCTCCGATCATCCAACCCACGCAGTGACGGATGAGGTCGGCCGCAGCGTTCAGGTTCCTGAGCACCCGTCGCGGATCATCTCGCTCGCGCCGAGCATCACCGAGACCTTATACGCTCTCGGGCTCGGCGACAAAATCGCCGGTGACACGGATTACTGTGACTTCCCTGCCGAGGCCGCCAAGAAACCACACATTGGCTCGGTGCAGAATCCGAGCCTGGAGAGAATCGTATCGCTGAAGCCGGACCTTGCGCTGGGGAGCGCGGAAGCCAACCGGCGCGAGCTCATCGACCAGCTCGCGCGGGTCGGAATCCCGCTCTACGGCGTCTCCGATCACAGCCTGGACGACGTCTTGAAATCGATCCGCGACCTCGGCAAGCTGCTCGACGCCGAAAAGCAGGCGGAAATGCTCGATTCGAGCCTCGAGCTGCGCCTGCGCGCTGTGGCGGAGCGCGTAAAGGGCCAGCCCAAGCCACGAGTGCTATTTGTGACCTGGTACCAGCCTCTGATAACGATCGGTCCCCAAAGTTTTGTAGCTGACTTGATTCGTCGCGCCGGGGCTGTCTCGATCTCGGACGATTTGTCGGGCGAGTGGCCGCGCCTGAGCCTGGAAGCGGTCCTGGCGCGCCGTCCCGACGTGATCCTGTTGCCGCGCTCGCAGTCGTATTCGCCATCGCTCGACGATTTCCGGCGCCTGGCGGGCTGGCGCGATCTCCCCGCCGTACGAGACGGTCGTGTGTATTGGGTACCGGACACGATCGTGCGCCCGAGTCCCCGACTCGTCGATGCACTGGAGGAGGTTGCGCGCGTCTTGCACCCGGCGCAGGCAGCGGGCGATCGCGCGGGGAACGGGCGATGACGGTCCCGGCTACGCGCCGCAACGCGATCGCAGTGGCTGCGGCCATGAGTTTGCTTCTCTTTCTGGTGGGCCTGTTCTCGCTCGGGATTGGCGGGGTGCACCTCTCGCTCCATCAGGTTTGGCGAAGCCTCGCAGGCAGCGGGGCCGATCCGCAGTCGATCACCATCGTGCGCGACTTGCGCCTTCCTCGCATTCTGTTGGCCGCGCTGGTGGGCGCCGCTCTCGGCGTCTCGGGTACTGTTTTGCAGGCGCTGCTGCGCAATCCCCTGGCTGACCCTTTCGTGCTCGGCATCTCCAGCGGAGCGGCGCTCGGCGAGATCCTGGCGCTCTGGCTCGGCGGACTCTGGGCTTCCGTCGCGCCTCTCATGGCTTTTGGGGGCGCTCTCGCCACCACCGCCTGGGTCTACCTGCTGGGACGCCGGGGCGGCAGGCTCGCCAGCTACACGCTCGTGCTGGCCGGAGTGGTCACCGCGTCGTTTCTGTCGGCGGCCATCCTATTTGTGCTTACCCTGCTCTCCACCCGCGACGTGCGCGGCACGGCCTTCTGGCTGATGGGCGATCTCAGCGTGGTGACGAGCGCGCGGCTCAGCATCCTCGCGCCCACGATCGTGCTCTCCATCGCCGCTCTCTACCCGATGGGCAAGGATCTGAACGTACTGCTCCTGGGCGATGCCGAAGCTACGCATTTGGGAGTGCCGGTGGCTCGCGTGGAAACCGCCGTGTTCTTGCTCGCTTCCCTGCTGACGGGCCTCGCTGTGTCCGTAAGCGGCGCAATCGGATACCTCGGCCTCCTGGTGCCGCACGTGGGACGGATGATGGTGGGAAGCGATCATCGCCTGCTTCTGCCGGTCGCCGCCCTCGGAGGCGCAGCTACTCTCGTGTTCGCGGATACGCTGGCGCGAACCGTGATCGCCCCCCTCGAATTGCCGGTAGGTGCGGTCACGGCGGTCGCCGGCGCGCCGGTGTTTATTTATCTGCTGCGAACGACGTAGGAATCAGGGGTCAGCCATTAGGGAGTCACGAGATTATTGAGCGTTGCAAAATACAATGACGACCGCTGCTGTAGCGCCGGTCTGCGACCGGCGTCTTTCGCCGCTCCCTTACAGGGCAGGCTCCGAGCGGCGCTACAGAGAATGACTCTCACTGTATTTTGCAATGCTCAATAGGGGCCTGGGGGCAGATACCGAATGCGAAGTCCGACTGACAAACGGGCTCACTGACAACCTGGCTAGCCTACATCTCTTGACCGACAATCCCACTCCCGGCCTCCTGCTGCAAAACGTAGCCTTTCGCTACCCGAATTTCGAGCTGGCGCCAGTCTCTCTCCGGGTTGATTCCGGTGAGCTTCTAGCCCTCGTAGGACCGAACGGCTCAGGAAAATCAACCCTGCTGGAGATTGCCGCCGGGCACGTCAAGCCTTCGGGCGGCCAGGTGCTGCTGGACGGCCGAGACCTGCACCGACTGCCGCCGGCAGAGCGCGCGCGCAAGGTTGGCCTCGCCCGCCAGGACACTCCCCTACTCTTTCCTTTCACCGTCCGGGACTTTGTGCGGCAAGGACGGCACGCCCACGTAGGCCGCCGACTTTTCGAAGCTCCCGAAGACGAACGCTGGGTGGATTGGGCCCTGCAGGAGGCTAGCCTGCCTGATTTAGCTGGCCGACGCGTGACCGAGATCAGTGGAGGCGAATTCCAGCGGGCAGTGCTGGCTCGCACCCTGGCGCAGCGCCCGCGAATGCTCCTGCTTGACGAGCCGACTGCCAATCTGGACATCGGCTTCCAGATCGAAATGCTGGCCTTGCTGCACCGCCTGGCGTTGAGCGACGCCTTGATCGTGGTGCTGGTGACGCATGAACTGAATCTCGCCGCCGAAATGGCGGACCGCGTCCTGCTGATGGAAGGCGGCCACATCGTCCGTCAGGGCCCGCCGGAGGCGGTGTTCGAGGCCGACCTGCTCAGCCGGGTTTTTCGGACGCCCGTGGTTGTCGATCGTAATCCGTCAAGCGGCCGGCCGCGTATCGCCTGGATAACGGCTCGGGCCTCGGGGCAGCAGTAGGCCAGCAGCAGTTAGCATCGGAGTCCCCAGACCCAGGGGTTTCCAACGCAGGTTTGGCACGACTTCCCAAGGCGGTTCGCACGGGTACGGCACGGTGTTCAAGCTTCAGCGCTGATGGCTTCACGAATATCAGCGTGACCGTGCGGAGTACTGGTCGACCACTTGCCTCAGGGGCGGGGCAACATTCGGATTAAAATCCCCGTCGCCCGAATAGGACGCATTGATGGTGTGCGTGCCCACCGCGAGAGTGGATGTCGTGAAGGTGGCCATGCCGTTCACGATGTTTGAGGTTCCCAACACGGTGGACCCATCTTTTAAGGTCACCGTGCCGGTGGGCTTACCTGTGCCCGGGACGCTGCCGACGCCCTGTGTGAGAAACGTGACGGACTGGCCCGGGTGGGAGGGATTGGCGGAGCTCCCGGTGGTGAAAAAGGTACCGCCCCGGTTCAAGAGCACGTCGATTCCACCGGAGGCGTCCGCCACGGCCAGGTCGAGGGCGCCACCGAGGTTCAGATCAGCGAGTGCCACGATGCGAGGCTGGGAGCCGGCCGCGTACGCCTGGGCGGTTTGAAACGTACCGTCGCCGTTGCCCAGGAAAACGTCAACCACGTTGGAATCCAAAGCGCACATCACGAGGTCCAGCTTCCCGTCCCCATTGACATCGCCCGCCGCCAGGCCAACGGGGCTGTGGCCTGCAGCCACGCTTGTAGCTGCCTGGAAGGAACCATCACCGTTGCCGAGCAGGATGCTCAGGTTGTTGCCCATCCTGTCGGCCACGGCCAGGTCGAGAATGCCGTCGCCGTTGAAATCACCCACCGCCACAACCGACGGTCCCGTGCCCGCGGCGTAGGTTGTCGGCAGCCGGAAGGTGCCGTCGCCATTCCCGAGGAAGATGCTAATGTCATTGCCTGAATCGGACGTTAACGGTTGAGCATTATGCTCCGCAGCGCTGGTCACGGCCAAGTCGGGAATGCCGTCGCCATTGAAGTCAGCGATCGCTACCGATTGAGGATTCGGTCCGGCCTTGTAACTCATCGCGGCTTGGAAAGTACCGTCGCCGTTCCCGAGATACACCGCCAGGTCGTCGTCGTGGTTGGCCACTGCCAGGTCGAGGATACCGTCGTTGTTAAGGTCGGCGATTGCCACGAAAAAGGGCGAGCCGGTGATGTTGTCGTAAGTCATCCCGGTTTGGAAGGTCCCGTCGCCGTTCCCGAGGAGGATGCTCACGCTGCCGGGCGAGTTGTAATCGGCGGTGTTGGTCACCGCCAAATCGAGGAAGCCGTCGCCGTTGAAGTCCCCCACGGCCACCGAGGAGGGGAACGGCCCCACCGCGTAGCTCACCGGGGCCTGATACACTCCCCCGCCCTGGCCGAGCAGAATGCTTACGGTGTTGCTCCCGAAATTTGCCGCAGCCAGGTCCAATATGCCGTCGCCGTTGAAGTCACCGACCGCCACGGAGTACGGCTCGGACCCAGCCGGGTAATCCGTGGGCGTTGTGAATTCGCTATGAGAACCCGGCGTTGTCAACATAAGCGCCATCGCTAAAGTGACGGCGCAGGCTATTAATCCTTTATCATCTCTCATCGTTTATCCCCTCCAAGAACCTGGGCGATACGGCCTGCGACCGGATGGCAGCAAGCCGCGCCCGGGTCGGCGTCATAACAAATGGTCACACAAATTCGTACTATAAAATCTCAGAACGGTTAAAAGTTATTGCTCTCTACTCGGTTTGTCAGTTCCGGCGGGAGCACATTCGAGTTAGTTGATCTACTCCATACAGGTTCTCGGCTATGATATACTTTGCTGCCGTTACAAATCCAATTCCCGGGGGAGAAATGACGAAGGATAGTTTCTCGGCTCGAGCAAACAATACGTGTAAAACTGCATCTTCCACCTCTGTTCGCCGTGCGCCCACCGGTCACCACAGTTTGGGCCGGTTCATCACATTCTTTCTCACCGGCCTTTCTTTAGCAGCCTTATTCCTGCTGTGGTCCTCGCGCGCCCGCGTGGACGCAGCCCCGCAAAGTGCAAAAGCAAAAGCTCCTGCCGGGAAGCAGATGACGTCGGCTGAAAAGAGATTGGCCGCCAGCATCGGGTCCTGGACTTCTCCCGCGAATCTCTGCGCGAGCGACGGGCTGTGCACCCTCGGAGCCAATGCCACGCTTCTGAACACGGGCGTCATCACATATTTACAATCTCTTAACGAAACTAACATTTGATAGGTCTCTACTTGATTGTCTGTTCCGGCGGGAACACATTCGAGTCAGCCGGCCTACGCCATACACGTTCACTCCTTATGGTATACTTTGTTCCAATTAACTCAACTATTCAAGGAGAAATTTCGAAATGACAAAGGGTAGTTTCTCGGCTCAAGCAACCACTATGTCTAAAACTGCGTGTTCCACCTCTGCCCATCGCGCGCCCACGCGTCACCACGGATTGGGCCGATTCATCTCATTCTTTCTCACCGGCCTCTCTTTAACAGCCTTATTGCTGCTGTGGTCCTCGCGCACCCGGGTGGACGCGGCCCCGCAAAGTGCAAAAGCAAAAGCTCCCGCTGGGAAGCAGACGACGCCGACGGAAAAGCCATTGGCCGCCAGCATCGGGTCCTGGACTTCTCCCGCGAATCTCTGCGCGAGCGACGGGCTCTGCACCGTCGGAGCCAATGCCACGCTTCTGAACACCGGCAACGTAGTCCTTTGGTACTACCCGACCACCACCATTGGCTCGCCCGTGATGCTTCTCAACCCGGTCACCGGGGCAGTCACGGATGTGTCGCTGCCGTACGCTGAGGACGTGTTTTGCTCGGGTATGACAGTGATGCCCGACGGGCGCCTGCTCGTCACCGGCGGAAATCCTATGTCCGTTCACGACTGTCCGCCCAATCGCGCTTGCGGCACCTATAATGCGAACATCTTCGATCCCGCCAGTTCGACATGGTCCCAGGCTGCGAACATGATCTATTCCCGCTGGTACCCCACCAGCCTCACGATGCCGGATGGGACGGCACTGACCATGGCTGGGCAAAATGCGTCTGCGGAGCCTACCCTGCAAATGGAGACTTATAACGAGACCACCGGAGCTTGGACCCAGTTGCCAGCGTCGGCCGACTATCCGGGCGGCGATAGTTACCCGCGGGTGGTACTTTTACCCGACGGTTTAGTATTCAAGGCCGAGAATCTCCAGGCAACCGAGACCTTCAATCCGGCGACAAACACCTGGACATTCCTGGCAAACACCAATTTTGGCAACCGCTATTATGGCGGTGCCGTCCTCCTGCCGGGACTGGAGAAAGTCCTGATTGCGGGCGGATCGCCGATTTCGGACGACGGAACCGGTACCTCGACGAACACCGCAGAAGTCATCAATTTTTCCGCCAAGACGCCAGCCTGGAGCTACACCGGCTCCATGAATTACTCCCGTATGAACGAAAACCTGGTCCTGTTGCCGAACGAGACCGTTCTGGCGGTGGGAGGAGGCGGCGGCAGCGGAAAATACTCCAACCCCATCGAGCAGGCCGAACTCTATTCGCCGACCTCCGGAACCTGGACGGTCATGGCTGCCCAAACCGCGCAACGCACCTATCACTCCACCGCCGTGCTCCTGCTGGACGGACGCGTGCTCTCCGCGGGCTCGGATTACGGCGACCTGGAAACCACCTACGAGATCTATAGCCCACCTTACCTCTTCCAAGGCACTCGCCCGACGATCACGAGCGTGCCCACTTCGCTGACCTACGGCGCCAAGTTCACCATCAGCACACCGGACTACGCATACATCAAGTACGTGGCGCTGATGCGCGCCGGTTCCACCACCCACGCCGACGATTTTGACCAGCGCTACGTGAATCTCAGCTTTACGAACTCTGGCAGTAACACCTTGACCGCCACCGCGCCCGCTAACGCGAACCTGGCGCCCCCCGGATACTACACGCTTGTCATCGTCAACAAGAGCGGAGTGCCGTCGGTGATGCAGTTTGTACAGGTGTCGCAATCTCAAGGCGCCAAACGCGTTCGCTAATTTTGATCGCAGTTCCGGGAGCGGTCAGCTATCCGCTCCCCCGGAGCCCCAGCCCAGAACCGAGGCTGGTGTGAGCGCCGTGGTTGAGCGCGGCTAGGTCGCCAGCGTTCGCCGGACCATTAGCTGGCGGTCATGCCAGCCGCTCACTCTTCGTAGCGGTTTCTTCCGCAGCCTGCTAAATTGGTCGCAGGAAGGAGCCTCCCATGCGACGTACATCCACGCTTTTCGCCGGCGCTGCTCAGATGATCCTCGCGCTCTCTACCGGAGCGTTCGGTACCCAATTTCAGTTGACACCCGGTTACACTGCAGGAAATTTTCCGACCTCGGTGGTCGCCGCAGACTTCAATAACGACGGCAAACTGGACCTGGCAGTGGCCGACCAGAGCTGCTCCACCCTTCCTGGTTGCACAAGCGGCAATGTATCGGTTCTCCTCGGCACCGGCAGGGGAACGTTTCAGTCTGCCGTGCCCTACAACACCGGATTCGGGCCCCAATCGATTGCCTCCGCGGACTTCAACGGCGATGGAAAGCCCGATCTGGTAGTTGCCACCAGCTCCGCAAGCCAGAGCGTGAGCGTACTCCTCGGCAATGGAGACGGCACGTTCAAGGCGGCCCAGAACTATGGATCACACTCCGCCGTCCAAGTCCGCGTGGGCGACTTCAACGGCGACGGCAAACTGGACTTGGCGGTGCTCAGCGGTACCACCGCCAATGTCTACATTTTCCTCGGCAACGGCGACGGCACGTTCAAATCTCCCTTACTTGTCGCCACGGACGACATCGGATTGCAACTGGTGATTGCCGACTTTACTGGCAACGGCAAGCTCGACCTCGCCGTCACCGGTAAAGGAAAGATCGCCACCGAGATCGAGATTCTGCTGGGCAACGGAAACGGGACCTTCAAAAAGAAGGGCGATTATCCTCCAGGAGCGCTCTCCATGGTGGCGGCCGACGTCAATGGGGATGGCAAGCTGGATCTTGTCACCACTCAGGGAACTTCGACCAAGCTCGCCAGTGCCGTGGTTCTGCTCGGGAACGGCGACGGCAGCTTCCAGGCTCCTTTGACCTCGCCCGCAGTCCAGGGACTCGCCGTTGCCGTCGGCGACTTCAATAACGACGGAAGGCCGGATTACGGAGAGGTGGGACTGAGCGTCGCCGGCGCCTTCCTGGGCAATGGCGACGGAACCTTTCAGCCGGGAGCCCAGCAGTACGCTACGGCTACTGGATCGGTGGCGTTAGCGATTGGGGACTTCAATGGTGACGGTAACCTCGACCTGGTGTCGGCGAACTTTAACACCAAGAGTGTCAGCGTACTGCTCGGCAACGGCAACGGCACGTTCCAGGGCTTGCCTCTCGACCCCGAAAACGATCTTGCGAATGGCATGGCCGTGGCCGACTTCAATGGCGACGGCAAGCTGGACGTCGTGACGTCCAATCAAGGTCCCACCGTAAGTGTTTTCCTGGGGAACGGTAACGGTTCGCTGCAAGCTCCCGTGAACTATCCGGTGGACATCAGCCCCCATTACGTCGCAGTGGGAGACTTTAACCGCGACGGGAAGCCTGACCTGGTGGTGGCAAGCAACGCCGGCACCGAAGTGACCGTCCTGCTCAACAATGGAGACGGAACCTTCAGGTCCGGTGTGGATTACGCGGCCGGCTCCGGAGTATGGTCGGTCGCGGTTGGAGACTTCACCGGCAGCGGGAAGCTGGATCTGGCGGTGACCAACTCCACCGGCAACACGATCAGCGTATTGCTCGGGAACGGCGACGGCACCTTCGGCGCAGCCACCCCTTACCCGGCAGGGGCCACCAAGCCCGAAGGGATTGCGGTCGGCGATTTCAATAACGACGGGAAACTCGACCTTGTCACCGCAAACTACGTCAGCAACACGGTCAGCGTGCTTCTCGGCAACGGGAACGGCTCGTTTCAATCCGCTCTTACGTTCGCTTCCGGCGGGACCTCAACCGAGTTTGTCGTGGTCGGAGATTTTAACAGCGACGGCAACCTGGATGTCGCGGTTGGGAACGCCACCACCGGTGTCGCCGGCGTTTTACTCGGCGAAGGCAACGGTATGCTGCAGAAGGCAGTCACGTACAGGGGAGTCGGCGCATGGCTGGCGGTTGGCGATCTAAATGCCAACGGCATTCTCGACCTGGCCTCGAGCGGCGGCACGCACGGGGTTACCACCTTGAACGGAAACGGAAACGGGACCTTTCAGTCCGCCATTGACTACGAGGTGGGTCCAAGCGTGGTAGCGGTTGCGATCGGCGACTTCAATAACGACGGTCTATTGGATATCGCCCTCACGGACAGCGGCCAATTTGTGGGCATCATGGTCAATGAAACCAAAGCCGTTCGTGCTGCGGATCGCTGAACCGGTTCCGTGATCGAGGTGGAATACGTAAGGCAAAATCCCGTGCGCCCGCTACAGTTTTAGGGGCGCGGCCTCACATGGATGGTGCCGCTGTACGACTTGAGTTCGACCGTGGCATCGCCCCGATTCTGGTAACCGAAGGCTTCCCCGCCCTGCGGGGCCGTCGTATGTCCCCGCCGGTTCAAGTGGAACTGATTGTCTACCTTGCCGCTCACCGTGCGGGCGCTCACTTCAAAAGAGTCGGAGGAAGAGCAGACGATGTCCATGTCGCCGCGCCACGACTTCATCACATAGTCCCCGGTAGGCTCGAATTCACCATCAAAATCGATCCTGCCGGATTCCGTCTGGGCCCGAACCTTGGTACTGGTCGAAGACGTGAAAAGCAAGCTGCCCATCACCGAGATCGCTTCCACGCGGCCGCTAGGGCGGGTGAAATCGATGTTGCCGTTGAGCGACCGCACCGACACGTGTCCGGAAGCGTCGCTTACCGCCACCTTGCCGTTGACGGATTCGATGTCCTCGTCTCCGCTGATCCGTTCCACCGTGACGCTGCCCTCGGGATTATAGATCACAGTGCTCGAGCCCACGGGCACGTCGAGCTCGTACCGTGTACTCTTCTCCGCAGGCGTGGCCTGCGCGTCCAGCACGTGAGTGGAGAAATGAACCTTTTCGGCTTCCCCGCCGGACGGCACCTGCTCCACCTCAATCTCCACCTTGGAGGAAGCAGTGGAATAGACCGCGTGCACCACCGATTGCTCCCAGCCGCGCACCGTCACCGTGCCGCCCGGCGGATTGGAGATGCTGACCCGGGCATTAGGAACCGTGCGAAAACTCTTCTCCACCCGGCTCGTGCTGTCGGCCGCAAGCAGCGTGCCGGCAGGCAGCAGAACTAAAGCGGCCAACCACGCACGAGCTTTGCGGTGGGATCTCTCCTCGTAGAGGCGCAAGCCTTCGAAGCAGTGGTTAGCGATCATCGCCGGCCTCCAGGGCAGAAGCCAGCACAGCAGCTTTCTCAGTGAAAGCCGAAGCCAGATATTCGCGGGCCAAGCCATCGTCCGGCCGGCGCGACAGCGAACTGCGGCACTCTTCGATTTCGGAGTTCAAAGCCTTGAGACCCTCTTCATAGGACGCCTTCATGGAGGGATCGAGTGTTGCGGAGCGGTCCTCAAAGGCAAGTTCCATTTCTTTGACGCTTGCTTCGAGATGCGGATCCACGACCACAGTTGAAATTGATGCTGAGGCGGGATACCACGGGAGGTGGCCGAGCGACCGCAACGCAAGAAAGCCGCCTAAGAGCAAGGCTGCAAAGGCGGAGACGGGAACCGGCCTCAGGAACCAGTCCAGCCAGGCACTACGGCTGCGCGAGGGCCTGATCAGGCCTTCTTCCGCCAGCCTGGCGCGTACATTCGCCCACAAACGCGCAGGCGGCTCCTCGTTCCCAATCTCACCTGCCTCGGCGCGCACCAGCAGGAGATCTCCCAGTAAGGCGCCACAATAAACGCAATCGGCGGCGTGGGCGGCTACTTCGGGATGGTCGCGTCCTTCGAGATAATCCGGCAGCAGCAAATCAAAACGCTGGCAAGCCTCCGTGGGGTATAGCGGAATACCCCCAACTTCGTGTTCTGGCATGGCCCTCTACCTTCACTTGTCGTCCTACACCCCGCTAGCGTTCAGAGTCAACCGTTATCGTCTTCAGCCGCTGGCTTTTCAAGACCTCGCGAAGCTTCAGTCGCGCCTTGTGGAGCTGCGACTTTGAATTTCCAACCGAACAACTCAAAATATCTGCGATCTCATTATGCTCGTAGCCTTCGATATCGTGCAGTACCAGCACCGCCCGGTAGCCGGGGGGCAGACCTTCGATGGCCCTGGAGAGCGTAATCCTGTCGACCGAGTGCAGCAAGCGCTTATCATCGTCGCCGTATTCACGCTTGACCGGCTCATCCTGCGAACTGTCGACGTCATCAAGCGAGACCTGCTGCAAGCCCTTCTTCCGCAGGTGCATCAACACAACGTTCACAACCAGGCGATGCAACCAGGTGGAGAAGGCCGATTCGAAGCGAAAGGTCGTAATTTTGCGGAAGAGCTGAAGAAAGGCCTCCTGACTGAGGTCCTCGGCTTCCGCCGTGTCGCCCGTCATGCGCAGGCAGAGAGAATAAACGCGCCGCTTGTGGTGATCGAACAGCAAGGCAAAGGCCTGTTCGTCTCCCTTTTGCGCCAGCGCGATGAGCTGGGCGTCGGACGCAACTCTCGGACTCCGGTTTTCCGTTGAACTCAATCGATCTCATTGGGAGTCGCATCCTTACCCGCAACTGTGATGCGACGCCTCGGATGGAAGTTGTCTTTCCCGAGTGAATCGGGCCCCCCGCCCCCGGCCGGTTTTCTCCCGGCTCATAGCCTGCCGTGGTGTGTGCCCCAGAGCCCAAAAGGGCGCTCGAAGCAAAGAACACTCGAGCGCCGGTACTGGAGGCCGGTTGGCATTCCCTGGCTCTGGCATTGGGAGCACGGTCCGGGATGGCGCGGTGCGCCCTGGAGGCTCGAAGCGCGCCGCGTTAAAGTGCCTGAGCGCCGTCGAAGGGTCATTCGGCCGGCGACTCGGCTCCCGAGCGTGCGGCTCCGCTCCGCAAGACCGCCTTGCCGACGCCCGTATTGCCCGCGATGTCGACCGCGCGTAGGAGCAGCCTGTGCTCGCCCGGCGTAAGCGCATGTAGATGCACCGTAAATGTCTCCGAGCGCGAGTCCACAATCCCGTCGTCGGCGGCGATGGGCTGCCATTCACCGCCGTCCACAGACACTTCGGCGCTGCGCATCGGCGAGAGGTCCGAAGTGGCGTGAAAACGGACCTCGGCTGAAGTCCCGTCGAGATGCCGCTCTGCCACATCGACTCGAGGCGGAGTGTTGTCGACCCAGAAGGGAGCGCTGATCAGCTCGGAGCGCCGCGCGCCGCCCGGCGGGTTCGATTCTTCGTCGGACGCCACCAGCCTCGCCACATATTCGCCGTCGGGCACGGCATTCGGATCGAGCGTGTAGTTGTTCTCGTGCAGGCGGGCTTTCACCAGGTGCCAATCCTGTTCGTCGGCAGCCTTCAAGTAGAGAGTGTAGAGCAGGCGGTCGCCATTCGGATCGTCCGCCTGCCAACTAATGGTGGTAGGCGGCTTCTTCTCCGGAGGATTGGGACTCGAGAAATTAGGTGGGCCGCTCGATCCGCCCGCGTTCGATCCCGCTCCGACTCCGGTCCGTGTCCCGGCCGTGCTTACGTCCAGCGACCGGATTTGAGGCGGCAAGTTCTGGTTCAGATATGCCAGGGTCACGTCCTCAAGCTCCGGAGTGGAACCCCCGGAACCTTTGAACAGAGCTTTCCATTGGATGTAGCGGGCCGGAGGGCTTGAAACCCGGCTCTCGTCCGGGTTCGAGTAGGGCCCTGCCCAACTGCTCCAGGTGAGATCGGGCGTTTCAGAGTTTCCGGAGCGCAAGTAGAAGTCCAGCGAGCAACCCGAGGGTACCTGCGCCCGCCAGCTCAGAGTGCCCCACTGCGAGACGAACTTTGCGTCTTTCACCGGAGACTCGTAAACGCCTTCTCGCGCCGGACGGTTGCCAATCCGAAATAACTTGCCGACATTACTGGTGGCCACGTAGATGCTTTGGCCGTCAACCAGCAGCCGGGTGGCTTGCGATTCCCGCGTTTCGGTGAGCAGGGTGAGCCGCGGTCCGTCGGCCGACGGGCTTAGCTGGAAGATCTTGCCGCTGCCATCCGTGGAGAACAGGACATTCGCGCCGTCAAGCGCCAAGCCAAAAACGCTCTCCTTGTCCGAGCTCCACAAGGTTTCGGCGGAGTTGTCGGGAGCTATGCGGATCAAGGCGCCGCGACCTTGCGGCGGCGGAGGGGCCCCGAACGGAGAGGTCACGCTGCGGGTGAAACTTGGAGAATTTCTCGTCGCGGTTGGACGCTGCGGTCCGGGTTGAGGACCGGGCTGCTGAGTCTTCGAAGCACTCTGGCCTGGTACTTCGCCGCCCGATGCCGTCACGGTGATGGTGGTTAGCGTGGTTGGCTCGGTACCAGCGGGTGTCTGCGGCGCGAAGAACGGCGTGGCGGGCGTTGCGCCCGATCCACCGAGTGCCGCGGCATAGATACGCCCCTCAGAGTCCAGCGCCAAGGCATGCACTTCCGGGAAATCAGCCTTGTAAAGCACGAAGCCCTTGCCTTGCGGGCTGATCCTGAACACGAGCCCATCAGGGTCGCTACCCGCCAGCAGGTTCCCTTCATGATCCAGCGCCAGGCAAATCACGTGCGTCTGACGGCTCTCGAAGAACTTCTGTCCCTTGCCATCACGATCGATCCGATACACAATCCCGTTGTCGCCGGTGCCGGCGTAAAGCTGTCCTTGACGGTCAAACAAGAGAGACCAGATGTACTTGGACTTGGGATCGAAGAAGACCGTCGACTTGCCGTCCGCGGCCACCCGGTAGATCTTTCCTTCCGGCGAACTGGCCGCGTAGAGCGCTCCGTCCGGACCCCAGGCGACGGAAAGAATCTCGGGTTCGGGAGCTTGAAAGAGCAGCTTGCCATGACCGTCGGCATCCACGCGGAAGATCTTGCCCTCGTGGCCCGTTCCGACGTAGAGCCGCCCTGATGGATCGGCCGCCAGCGACAACGCGAGGGTCTCCTCGGGGTCAAATACCGCGTCCGTAGGCGGCGCGAGCGCGAGCAATCCTTCGTGGCTGAGCGACACACCCTGAAGGTTTCCATGCAGGAATTCTGCGAAGTCACCCACCTGCCAGAATTGCGTTTCGCTACCCGAACCGATTGCCGGGCGGAATATAGCGAGTGCGATCGCGGCCAGCGCCAGGCTGGTGCAGATGATCGCGGATGGGGTGGAGATGCGCCGGTGATGCTTTTTCGCTTGCAATGTCAATTACCTCAGCTTGAGCCCTGCCGGGAATCGCGCCCTTCCATTGTTGGACGACCGGAATTGCGGTTAGGCTACTGAAACCAGGCTGGGCGCCAATTTATCTTCTTCTCCCCTCGCCCGCTCTGGGGAGAGGGGCATCGGGTGACGGGGATTTTGTACGTCAACGCAGCAGTGCCACTACTCGCCTCGGTGGACTACTTTCAACAGCAGCGTCTGCTGCCCTGCGACCGTGTAAGGCGTCGGACCCGTTTCGAAGTCCCCGACCACGGAAGTGGCACTTAAGGTCGCCCGGCTCGCGGCCGGATCCGTGAGAAACGTTTGCAGCAGAGACGGAGGCGGCGAGGGGAATTCTTCACCCTGAAGCCGGAAAGAGCTTGATGGAGCCATCAACAAAGCGTACACGCGGTTATTGTGGCGCATCCGGTTCAGGGCTCGCACCATCTGGTGAACGTCGCGAGGCTGAGCGGCCAGGGGCGTGATGTGGCCTTCCATCGCGTCAATGGCGGACCCGCTGCCCACCACCAGGGACAGCATCCGGCTGTTGACGTTCTCGGGAATTCGCACGGGGATCTTCTCGGTGACGGTTTCGCCTCCCGGCGTTCTTACCACCGTCATCACGTCGACGGTATCGCCCGGCTGCACTTCGGACTTGCTGGCCCACGCCTCATCGATGCTGGCCGCTTGCGACTTGTTTTCGGCCGCCAGATCAACGTCGATACCTTCCACTCGCAGTCCGGGAAAGTCACTCGAAAGCAAGAAATTCAGGGGCGCAGCCACCACCAGCCCCACCGCATTCGCGGCGCTGGTGTCGCTGGCCATGACGTCTTCGAGGTCGACCGCCTCGCCGCCCCCGAGGCGAATCTTGCCCTTCAAGCGAAACGTGGAAGGACCCATGGCTCGCTCCGTGGCGCCCACGGTGGAGGCAAGGGCAAGTTGCACCAGCAACGGCGAGAGCAGCGGCGCCTGAGCCACACTGAACCGGTAATCCTCGGCGCGATGCAGCGTGGAATCCACATGAACGCTGACCGGAATCGTCCCGGCGCGGTCTCCCACCACACCGTAGATAGCGCCGAAGCGATCCTGGTGAATGCTGCCGACGGGAGCACCGGGATCGTCAACTTTGAACGACACCGTGAGAGCCGGAATAGTGGTGAGTACGCGAGCGGGGGCGAACGGAATGTCCGTTTGCCCGATCTGAAACACCTGATGACCACAGGCGTAAATGCGGTCTCCCTCGCGGTAAGTCACGGTGCAATCGGCCGCCAGGTTGAAATCGCCGCTTACAAAGAGCAGGCTCACCATTTGGCCGGGTTGCACGTTGGCAGCCGTCAGGGCGCCGCCTTCTATACGTGGCTTAACGCCGGATGCCGCGCTCTCGTTGCTCGTGGAAGCGCCACCCGTGAGCGTTCCGCCCTCCACCGGCTCCAGGCCCAAAGCGCGGAACTCCGAAACGTAGTCACGGATCAAGCCGGTGTCGAAGCCGCCAAAATGAACCGGCAACCTCATGCTGGCGAGCATGGCGGCCGCGCCCGGCGGCTGGTCCGTGGCAGACGGCTTGATCTCTCCTTCTTCCCCAAGGGACGAGTCTTCGGGAATCAGACGGACATCCTCGGCAGACCCGCCTGCCACGCGCGCGAAACGCCCCGCAAACATTCCCGTGCTGCCGCCGGCTGAGGCGGGACGGCGAAGACCGGAACCGCCCTCCGCTGCTTGCGTGTCTAATTTCGCGTCGGTGGCGGACGGCACTACGGCGAGCATCTCCGAGATTGGCGTCACCAGACCGTACGGTTCCTTCGCGAACGGGAAAGAGATCGCCACCGCGCCCATCAGCTTGCCGTCAATGTAGACCGGACTTCCACTCATTCCAGCAACGATGTTGGTGCGTTCGATGCCGCCGCCGGAAAGCTTCACCAGAATGGCATCGTGCTTGGGCGCGAGCACGCTCCGCAGCACGCCCAGCACTTGCACCTGAAACTCGGTCACCTGGTCTCCTTCCAGGATCGTCTTGCCGACACCTTTAAGTCCGGCATGAACCTGGTCAAGCGGGAAAAAGGAATCGGGGCCGGTCTGGCCGGCGAGGACCTGATTTGGGTTGGATGTCGTGGCCAGGAAAATGAAGGCCGCCAGGCTACAGACCAACGCCAGCGCTGCCAAGAATTGCCGTAAGCGCATGAAGGACTTTCACCTCTTCAAGGAAGGGCCATCTGCAAGTGTAATTCGAAGGACCCGTGGCGTCAAGGCAGCGCGTCGGCATTTCCAACTGTACATTGTCGATAGCTTTGAAGCGCATGAAGATTATTTGAGCATTACAAAATACAGTCACGACCGCTGCTGTAGCACCGGTCTGCGACCGGCGTCTTTCGCCGCTCCCTTACAGGGCAGGCTCCGAGCGGCGCTACAGAGAATGACGTCGCTGTATTTTGCACTCTTCATTAGCTGGCAACGGAGAGTCGAGCCGCGTGAACCTCCGCCGCAGCGGAAATCTCGAGCTCCTGCCGGGTGGCGAGAGTCCAGGCGGATTTGTCACGCAGGAGCTGAGCAACCAGGGAGTAGTGCATGGCGTGCCCCCCGCGGTCGACGCTCACGTGACCGATGAGTGGATGGCCGAACATCACCAGGTCGCCGACGAGATCCAGAATCTTGTGACGGCAGAACTCGTCCGGAAAGCGCAGACCCTCAGGATTGATCACGCTGTCGCCGGTAAGCACTACCGCGTTCTGGAGCGACCCGCCTCGCACCAACCCATTGCGCCGCAGCATCTCCACTTCATCGGCGAAGCCAAACGTGCGCGCAGGAGCGATGGCGGCCTCGTAATTCCCGGCCTCAAGCTCGAAGTCCAGGCGCTCGGTTCCGATCAGAGGATGGCCGAAATCGATCCGGTAGCTCACGGTAAACCCGTCGCTCGGATAGATCGCAATGCGCTTTGCGCCGTCCACCACCTCGACAGGCTTGACGATTTTCGCGTAGCGCCGCTGGGCACGCTGCGGGCGGATGCCAGCCTCGCCAATCATGCGCACAAAGGGCAAGGCGCTGCCGTCCATGATTGGCACTTCGAGGTTATCAATCTCTACAACCACATTGTCGACGCCGGAGCCGGCGAGCGCCGAGAGCAGGTGCTCGGTGGTGGAGATCAGCACGCCGCGCTTCATCAGGCTTGTGGCGTAACTCAACCGGGCCACGTTGCGGGCCTGGGCCTCAATCTGGAAATTACTAAGATCGGTGCGGCGGAAAACGATGCCGCGATTGGCTTGGGCGGGCAGCAGCTTGATCGTCACCGGAACGCCGGTATGCAGGCCGATACCTGTGGCGCTCGCAGGTGCGGCGATCGTGTTTTGATAGTCCAACCGGTTCCCTCCGCCCGCCCCCTCAGGCTGGGTGCAGATGGAATGCCAACCTCCATGAGCGACTTTATACTTGTTTTATCAAAGATTTACGTCGATTGTACTCACTCGCCAACAAGTCGAGCTGTGGCAATTCCACCACAGTCGCGTGGCTATCAAGGCGTCAGCTTGCAGTTGCTCACTCGGAGCCGTGAGAGCGCAGCGCACGACGAATAGGGCCTTCCCAATCGCGACTAGACTCATGAAACGCACGCCCGGCCGCACGGAGTCGGTTGCTTGATGGCCGGAGCAGGCCCGCGATAAACTGGAAGTGAAAACATTTCCTCGAAGGCTTTGGGTGAAAAAAGAGACACTGGTTGCGGCGCTGGTTTTCTTCGTGCTCGGATGCATCGCGGGCTACGTTTACCGCGCGCAGGCCTCGTCTGGCGTCACGGCGTTAGCTGAAAGAGGCGCAGGAGGCGCAGCCGACACTGACCCCGGAGCGCCGAACGCGCCTGCGGTTGCCGCCACCGGCGCTGCGGAATCGAGTTCGGGGGGCCCCGGCGCAGCCCTGCCACCCGGCCATCCGGCGATCAGCGATCCGGCTGTGATCGAGACGTTCAAGCAGCAGGCTGCCCGGAATCCTCAGGATCCGGCCCCGCCCTTGCAATTGGCGAACTACCTTTACGATCACGGCGATTACGCCCAGGCCGCCGAGTGGTACCGGAATGCGACCCAACTCGATCCTACAAACATCAATGCAAGCACCGATCTTGGCACCTGCTACTTCAACCTGGGAAAGTTTGACGACGCCTTGCATCAGTTCCAGCATTCTCTGACGATTGATCCCGGACACCAGCCGACGTTGTATAACCTGGTGGTGGTGAATATGGAAGGCAGGCACGATTACAAGTCTGCCAAGCAGGCCTGGCAGACGTTGCACCGGCTGAACCCGAGCTATCCTAAACTGGATGAATTGAGGCAGAAACTGGACCAGGCAAGCAAATGACGATTTGAGATTGCCGCTGATGCGGTGCTTCCGCCTGTGAATCGGCGGCGATCCGATGGGCAGCCGGGGGCGCGGCGCCTGCTTTCACAACATCTAACTATCAATGGGCGCATTTCTTGAGTATTTGCTCGACGTGATCTTCTTCTTGGCGATGGCGCGGATGGTGTACTCCGCGCTGCGTAGTCTTTTCGCGCCGCGACGGGCGAAACAGGGTCCGCGGGCAAGGCCGGCAGCGGCGCCGGGAGGCGCGCCCGGAGGCGAGATGGCCCGCGATCCCGAGTGCGGGATGTTCGTGTCCACAGAACTCTCCCATCGTTTGCAGTGGAAGGGACACCTGCTCCACTTCTGCTGCGAGCAGTGCCTTCAGAAATATCAAAGCCGATCCCAGGCTTCATGAGCTGCTGCTAAACTCACCACAACTTAACTCTTGACACCCTGACACACACCTCTATAATCGCTGAGAGATTGTATCCTTTCGCGCCTGGAGCTAGGACGACGCCCACTAATTCGAACCACATCACCGCTCCGCCGTTGGTTTTGACCATCGCCGGATTCGATCCTTCGGGCGGGGCCGGCATCGTTGCCGATCTGAAAACTTTCGCCGCCCATAACTGCTACGGCGCAGCAGCCATCACAGCGTTGACGGTCCAGAACACTCAAGGCGTCCTGGCAGTTCATCCTGTCGAGGCTTCAATTCTGGGCGCTTCTCTCGAAGCGCTGGCCGACGACCTGGAACTACGGGCGGTGAAAATCGGAATGCTGGCCAACGGCGCTAACGTCCGCCGGGTGGCCGGTTTCCTCAAAGAGCGGGGGGCGCTGCCCTCGGTTCTCGACCCCGTGGTACACGCCACGAGCGGCATGGCTCTGCTCGATCAAGAGGGGCTCGACTTCCTTCGCGAGCACTTGCTTCGCCTGGCGACGGTGGTGACTCCCAACCTTGCCGAGGCGGCGGCCCTGACGGGACTGAAGGTGGAGAGCATCGAGGAGATGAAGGCGGCGGCTCGCCGGTTGCTGGAACTTGGCGCCCGTGCGGTGGTGGTGACGGGCGGCCACCTGGATAAAGCCGTGGACGTGTTCGCCGACTCCAGCACTCTGGAAAGCTTCGCCTCAGACCGGGTGAGGCCTGACCATACGCATGGAACGGGATGCACGTTTTCTTCGGCGATGGCCGCCAACCTGGCTCTCGGGCGCACGCTCCCGGAGGCGGTGGTGCTGGCCAAGGCCTATGTCGCTGAATCGATCAGGAAGGCCTATGCGATTGGACTCGGGCGACTGCCGCTGAATCACTTCTACCGGGCTCAGGAGCCCTCGCGCTCAACCGAGATTCGCGCCGGGTCGCCGGAATCCTAACGCCGCACACCAACCCGTCACGAACGGAGCGTCCTATGGAAACGGCCACAACTCGTTTTCGCAAAATTGTCGAACTGAAGCGCGAAGGTGGACATCGAGAGGGAGACATCACCTGAGGTCGATCGTCTGGCTGCTCCCAAATTTTCGTCGGGCAGGACCTACTGCGAGACTGGCTGCGGTGTGCCCACGGTAACGTCACGATCCAGGCGCATGCCGATTAGCGACCCGGCCGCGAGAGCCGCCTGCTTTCCCTTGGGGATCAGATAGGCTAGCGCAATGCCTCCCGCAGTGGCGGCAATTCCCGGCCCGAGGCCTCCTACCGCGCCGCCAATGATCCCGGGCGCGACGATCATGGCTGCCTGCTCCTTGTGGTTAGCACCGCCACCCTTGAGGTCGCCCTCAGGACCCACTTTGTCGCTGCCACCTCCCGTTGCCGAGAATACCTCGGTCAGGGAGCCTTGAATCGCCACCTTCTCGCCGTTCGGCATTTCGACCGTGTCGAACACGATCGTCAGGTAGCCGCCCTTGCCCCGATGAGCGGCTTCCTTCACATCGCCCACATGACCATCCACCCGCACGCCCTTGGGGAGCACGTCGGTGTCCTCAACGCTGACCGGATCGAGCAATGTGGTGAGGATGCGGTCTCCCGCTTTAGACGTTTTGGAGTTAACGGTTGTGTGAAGCTGAAGCTTGAATTCGGTTCCTTCCGGAATCACGATCTGGTTGGTGTTGGGCTGATCGGGCGGCTGTGGAGCAGCGGACTGATCGGCAGTGGGCTGCTGGCCAGTCGGCTGCTCGGCAGCGGGCTGCTGGGCAGCGGGCTGCTGGGCTGCAGGTTGCTGCGCTGCGTCCTGCGCGTGCATAAGCGGCGTCGCGAGGATCATCACCAGAGCAAGCGTCAACGCGCCCAAGAACCGTCGATTCATGCCAGTTTCTCCCCTCGTTTAGGAATCGCGGGCCGGAACCTCAGCCACTCCCCTATTTCATCACCGAAGCCCTTGACTCGTCAAAGGCCGACAGACCCCGCCTCTCCACTTGGATGCAAGCAAAGGGGCCGAGTTGGATTGTGAACTCGCCTCAGCGGAGCTTTGAGAATCTGACCGCCCCGACCGAACCTTGACACTTGATCTCTACCCGTGTAATGTTAACTTCGACGCTGGAAGCGACCAGCCGGCAGGGGTCGGTGCCTGTCCAAAACGCCACGCTGATCGGATTCCCGGTATGTGCCGAGCTGGCCGAGCTCAGCCGCTTGGCGGGGGAAACGGCTATGTCTACCAGAGTCCTCTTTGTCGTCCGTCCAGCCTCCGTTAGCCTGGCGATGCGCTCCTCTCATCTTCTTCCTGTGCTTTACTTTGCGTCGGTGCAAGTTCCGTTCCCCGGCGGCCTTCAGGCGACCCCACCACCGTGTTCCGGAGAACACTTATGAACGGAACCCTTCGTCTGTTGCTGGCCGACGATCACGAAGTCGTGCGTCGCGGCTTGCGCACCCTGCTGGAGATGCAGCCCGGCTGGCAAGTTGTGGCGGAGGCCGTGACCGGGCGCGAAGCCGTGGAGCAGGTTCGGGCTCTAAAGCCTCACGTGGCCATCGTCGACATGAGCATGCCGGAGTTGAACGGGCTGGAAGCCACGCGCAAAATTCTGAAGCTGGCACCGCGGACGCAGGTTCTAATCCTAACTCAGCACGAGTCCGAGCAGATGGTGCAAGCCTTTCTAGCGGCCGGCGCGCACGGTTACCTGATGAAATCCGATGCGGCGCGGGACTTGGTGGCGGCAGTGGACTCTGTTCGCCAGGGACGGCCCTTCTTTACGTCGAAGGTGGCGCAAATGGTGCTGGAAGGGTACCTGGTCTCCTTAGCCGCAAGCAGCCCGCGCAATGTCCTAACGCCGAGTGAGTGCCAAATCGTTCAGTTGCTTGCCGAGGGAAACTCGAACAAGCAAGTGGCCTCGACCCTGAAGATCGCTGTGAAGACCGTTGAAACTCATCGCGCCCATATCATGCGCAAACTGAAGCTGCGCTCCGTCAGCGATCTTGTGCATTACGCGGTTCGCAACAATATGCTGGAACCTTAACGCATTCTGCCTGATTTCCCTATGCCTGGAAGGCGAATCCCGAGTAGTGGCAAGACGGACGCGGCTACGGTAGAACTCTGCATGCCGCTTGCAAATGATCCCTGTGCCTTCCTGACGCCTTCTCCCGCGAAATTTCCGAATGCTCCAGGGAGCGGTAAGCCTCAGCTTTTCTGCAGTCTAACCGTCCACCAGGAAAACCGAGCCACCCGAGGCCCTCCTAAGGTTTGGTACGGCAATTTCCCCTCATTCTTACATAACCACCCGGATTGTGAGCACCCTGGCGCGCTTGTAGTTTTAAGTCAACTGGCTTGCGGAGGCAGGTCTGAGCGGAGGGGACACGCGAGGCCAGGCTGTCACGGGGCAAGAGGGGTTCTCCCACGGTACCACTCTCGGGTTGTGACAGACGAAGTCATGGCGAAGTCATGGCGGCGTCATGATGAAAGGACACGTTGATGAACCTCAAGAAGCTGCTTCTCGCTACCGTTGCAGTTCTGCTTTTCGTCACTGGGGCGGCTTTCGCCGACTCTATTGATTTCAGCTTTACCGGCAGCAACAATGCCAGGTCTTCGTGGTCGTGGGCCGGCGGTTCCACCACCCTGAACGCTCAAACTAATTCAGCCAGTGTCGGACTCGTCGGTGGCTCCTCCACACCACTGAACGGGAACGTGTTGGTTTCCTTTACCTCGGGTCCGGGCACGGGCGGATCCGGAACCTTTGCCAGTCCGTACAGCTTTGGACCGAGCGCAGCCGGCAGTATCGTGATTAACGGCTGCCTTCCCGGCCAGGGCGCGGGTTGTTCAACTGTTACGCTCTTCAGCGGTCAGTTCAACACTGGAGAACTGGCTATAACGGGCAACAGCAACTTCAATTTTGATGGGGTCGACGTCACGGGCACCATCAATCCCGGAGTAGCGTCCTACTTCGGTTTCAATACGGACAACGTGGTGGGCAGTCTCGATGGCATTCTGGCGTGCGCCAGCACCACCAATGGGTGCACCACAGGGTGGAGCGGCATGGTTGGTAGCGGCGATTTGGTTCTCAGCCCGGGATCCGGTGGTCCTCCTCCGATGCCAGAGCCGAGTTCTCTGTTTCTCATGGGCAGTGGAGTGCTTGCTCTAAGTGCCTTCGTGAGATCCAGGCGGCGCAGTTGCTAAGTCTCTAACAACACGATCCGGGCGGTCTCCGGGAGTTTCCGGCGGCCGCTCCGGATTCGTTCTTGTTCCCTCGGGTCGTCCTACTCGATACCCGAGACGGTCACGCTCCACATCTTGCTGCCGTGACTGGCAACCCAGAGGGTGCGGTCGAGCTTGTAGACATTCAGTGCCATCACAGCCACGTTCGGCAATCCGCTCAGCAAGGTAGTCCAAGTGCTGCCGGTGCTGGTCGTAGAGAACACTCCGACGTGACTAAGCCACGATTGATCGGCCCAAGTTTAGACCTTTTTTAATTTCGTGACGCGACCCTCCTGGATCCATTCCACAACGTAAATATTGCGGATGTCGCCGTTCCGATCCCAGCAAGCCGCGTGCGGCGAGATGAACTTGCCCGGCTGCCAGGTATCATGGGGCAGGTTGGGCCAGCCTTTCCTTTCCCAAACGCCTTGATTGTCGCCGAGTTGGGTAAGAGGCTTGTTGTTCCGGTCGTAGATGGTCACTACGCCCCAGAGATCGGGAATCAGGAGCTCACCGTCACGAGCCTGATCGAAGTGACAGGGCCGCCTCATGGCTTCGTTGTAAAAGCCGATACTCAAGTTGACTCGCGGGGTCGCGCCGACATAGATTCTAAGCCATGTCGGATGTAATCCAAGCAGTAAAGTACTATTTAGCCCTCGGGCTTGGACTGGCACTCGGCTTGGGCGTTCTGGCCTCTTGCGGTGGGGGAGTGGGAGGAGGCTCTGCGATGTCACCGCCCAACCCGGCGGCAATGCCGGTTTTTTCGACCACTGTCGCACAGAACGGGGCAGTTATTCTCTCCATATCCTCGACGACCATCGGGGCGCTCGTGCATTACACAATCGATGGGTCCATGCCGACAACCTCCTCGCCGACGTACCAAACGCCGATGCTTATTTCGTCCGACCTGACCCTTAAGGCAATTTCCACCGCTTCCGGCATCCCATCCAGCAGCGTGGCTACCTGGACCTTCACGACGCCGGTCGCACCGGACGCTCTGATATGGTCGGACGAGTTTGCTAACACCACCGGCGCTGACTCCCAGCCCAACCCTACGGTATGGACATATGACACGGGAGCCGGCGGCTGGGGTAACTCGGAACTAGAATATTACTGCGGCTGGAACTCCTCCGACAGCCCCTGCGACAGTACGCGCCCGAATGTTTATGTCGGCACGGACGGCTACCTGCACATCTTAGCGGAGCAACCCTCGTCGGGTGTTTACACCTCGGCACGGATGAAGTCGCAAGGCCTGTTCAGCATTCTCTACGGCCGTGTCGAGGCACGCATGATGGTGCGTGAAGCGCAAGGCCTCTGGCCCGCGTTCTGGATGTTGGGCAACAATAGCGTGACCGACCAATGGCCTGCCTGTGGAGAGCTTGACATCCAGGAACGAGTAAATGCCGCGTTGAGCCCTGATTGGAACGAGGGCTCAATTCACGGCATGGGGTTCATCGGCCAGAACTTGGGAACGCGGTACTTCTTCCCGAGCGGGGAGACCGCTGCCGCCTGGCACATCTACGGAATGATCTGGCAGCCGGGCTCGGTGCAGTACTACGTCGATAAACCCGCGAATTCGTATGCCAAGTATACCCCGGCGAGTTTGGCCTCGCTTCCAGGTGCCACGTGGCCCTTCGACTCCGGCAATGCTCAGTTTTTCATCCTAGACTTGGCAGTTGGTGGCAGTTGGCCGGGAAGCCCCGACAGCACGACGCCTTTTCCCTCAGAGATTTTGGTGGACTACGTCCGCGTTTACGCCCTTGGCGCTCCCGTGGCGGCATACAGTGGCGTGACGAGCAAGTAGCAAGAAACAGTGACAGGCTTTGCAGGCGACTGGGGCGGGCCCATCCGCTGCGCGTCGGGTCAGTCCTCTCGTGTCGCTAGGCGACCATAATGGTCGTTGCGAACACAAGATTGATTCGCTGCACGACAGGCCTCCTTGACCAAGCACACTGATCCGAACAAAAAGTGCCGGAACCCCCTTTTGCGTGGGCTAAATCTTACCGGGCAAACATCCGGGGAGTCAACGAATGGACGAAAAGAGGGGTTGCAGGAGCGCGGATGTCATCGCAGGGCTTGGTGGTTCATAAGGTTGGCTTCGCGGCGGGAGGTAAATGGCCTATTTGGGGGGTGATTTCGACGCGGCTCCCTGGTCCACTAGGTAAAGTCGGCGAACCAGCCGACGACCGTTTGAGGGAGCGGTAGCTGTTCTCGATTAGACCTAGTGTCACGTCCCATTTAATTATTTACAATTGAACGGGATTGTGCTTGAATGCCCGTATGTTCACCCGCGCCGCGCCTCTGATGATTGATGAAGTTCAAAGACGGCAGTTGGAGTCTTGGTCCCGGTCCGGCGCCACGCCGCAGAGACTGGCGCGAAAGTGTAAGGTGATTTTGCTGGCTAGCCAAGGGATATCCAACCACGCCATCGCACAACAGACCGGCTTGTCGCGTCCCACGATTCTGGCCACGCGCGCGGCTTTTGGCCGCGGCGGCTGCCAAGCTCTCGGCCAGAAGCGCCAGCGGTCGCGACGCGGACTCCATTCCGAGTTGGAACAGAAGATCCTGGAGACCACGCTGAAGACGCGGCCCCCCGACGGCACGCACTGGAGTGTGCGCGGGCTGGCTCGACACCTGCGCGTTTCGCGCATGAGGGTGCACCGCCTCTGGCAGCGCCATGACGTGCAACCTCATCGGGTGGAAAAATTTAAGATTTCCAACGACCCGCAGTTCGAGGACAAGGTCCGCGATGTGGTGGGACTCTACCTCAACCCTCCGGATCGGGCTTTGGTGCTTGGCGTGGATGAAAAGAGCCAAATTCAGGCTTTGGATCGCACCGCGCCCCTTTTGCCTCTGCGACCCGGCTTGCCGGAGCGTCAGACGCACGACTATAGGCGCTACGGGACCACCACGCTGTTTGCCGCTTTCAACATCCTGAACGGCAAGGTCATTGGACACTGCCTGCCTCGCCATCGGGGTCAGGAGTTCGTCAAATTCCTGCGCGAACTGGAAACCGAAGTGCCACCCGAGTTGGACATTCACCTCATTTTGGACAACTACGGCACCCACAAGAGTGCTGCCGTCCAGCGTTGGCTCAAGCCCCAGCAGCGTCGCCGATTCCACCTGCACTTTACCCCGACCAGCAGTTCCTGGCTCAATCAGGCGGAACGTTGGTTCGCCCTGATCACCGAGCGCATGATTCGCCGCGGAACCTTTCGCAGCGTCGTCGAACTGGAGAGCGCCATCTATCAGTGGTTGGGTCATTGGAACCAGCAACCTCGACCGTTCGTCTGGAAAGCCACCGCCGAGGGCATCCTGGACAAGGTGCGCCGTTGTAAAGAATTAGCTGGGACGCCACACTAGACCTGCACCGATGGATACGACCCCCAGGCCCCCACGAATTTATTCAACATTATCATCGCGAGCGGAATCACCAAGGTCTGGGCAATCGGCTGATCATGCCGGAACCGCCAGGCGCCGACAACAACGGAGCGATCCAGTGTCGCCCACGGCTTGGCGGAATGCTGACTTACTATTATCGTCAGGCGGCCTGAAAGAACAGACAGGAAAATCCGAGGCGACAGTGGTAAGCCTCACCGTGAGCTCCGGGCACCATCACCTTAGGAATCGCCCGCCAAACTCCCGGAAGATTGGAGTAATCGGCGCGTAGCACTGAGGTACGGTTATCGGCAACCTCATGGCATTCGAGCTTTGGCCCGGGGAAGCAGTGAGATTTCGGGCCTCAAAAGACGATCAGTTTCGACTTTTTGGACGTTACACCCTCCATCTGGGCATATATTGTCATTTCGGCTTCGGGCAGAGCCTGCGCCTGCCTGACCCAGTGAAACCATGCGAATTTTCTTCGAGCCCTGCGTGCAGCCGTTCGCGAGCGAGGACCACGCACTACTCGGCGCAGACTGCGATCTGGTCCTCCGCCATTTTCGCGTCATGGACGTCGAAACCGTTGTGGGGCAAAAGAGAGATCAGACGAAAAGCGGTGAAGCGCTCGCCCGAGATCTCCGAAAAGCGATAGACGGCGTCTTCGCTTTCCGAGTGATCGCGGCAGCCGTTCCAGTTATCGAGAAAGGCTTGAGCGGACTTGAGGTCGGCGCGGCCCAGGCCGGAAGGCGTGGTGATGGCTTCGGCGGCGTAGGACTGCACCAGCTTGGGCCAGTAAAGATTGAACAGGTCGGGGCTCGCAAAAATGTCGGCCCAACAAATTCTGCCATTGACGGCCGCTACCACACCCACGGCCTTCTCGGCGCGAAGCAGCCGTTTCAGGTTGCCATAAGAACGCTCGATGGGCGCGGTGAGGTCGCGGAGCTTCTCTTGAACGGCGCCATTGGCCATGACGGTTGCGTAGGAGGACGTGGCTCTGAGTTCGGCCGCCGCCGGCGCAGGCGCGGCTGCAACCATGCGGCCCTGCATGGCACCGACGCTCGCCCACACGGCTTCCTGATCACGCTGGACCATCACTTTGCGCCGCACGCTCGGTTGCGCGATGGGCGCGCCCTGGGTGGCAAAGTCGCCGACCGTGGTCCAGCGGTGCGGCTCCACGCAGAACACGCTCAGATCGATGGGCTCGCTCTTTGGCGGCACAATCCGGTCCTTGGCCACAACGCGGTCCTGTTTGCCGCCTGTGACAATTTCGCCTGCCAGCAGAATCAAAGGCCGGTCGGAACGGTTCAGCAGCACGAGCCGATTCACTTCGGCACCGCCGCCTTGCGGAGCCACAATGAAATCGGGATCGATCTCGCCTCGCCAATGCCGCGGCCGAATAAGTCCGGCGCGCCCGGCTTCTGTAATCACAACCTCGCCGGTACGCATGCCTTCATCGAGAGTCAAAAAGCTGCTGGTATCGTGGGTGGCGGTGGTCACCACCGGAAAGACAGTGAGATTACCCTCAGTAATCGGGTCGAGTACTTTATACAAAGACGCCTGACCTGCCGGCAAGGGCGCCGGCGCGTCAAGAATCAGGGCAGCGATGCAGAATACCGGTGCAGTCAACGCGAGCTTCAGGATGTGCGACATGATTGTGACCTCCTCACGAGAATGGGGTAGCGAGTGGCACGGGCGTCCCGCCCGCATGGGCTCACGGCCAAGATGGCCGTGCCACTTAGGAATGACTCCTCCCCAAATAGCGCGGAGCTCCGCGGCCTTTGTCTAGGGTGAGAACGGCTTGATGACGGGTTCTTGCATCCTATTTTTTGGTCATTGAGGATGGTGGGAGCGCGGGCTTGTCGCCCGCCTTTCAGGCTCTCTCGCGAGAAGTTGATATTGGGGCGGGCGAGACGCCCGCGCTCCCAGGTCCAGGCATGAAAACCGCTGACGCAATCACCGACGTCGCGCCCAATGTCGCGAAGGCTTCGCGCATCGCGCTGCCGCCGGAGTCTGTCGCAGATCTCTTTCGCGACGCGCGTGCCGCTGATTTCGGCTTTAGGGTCGAAGACTTCGCCGCTTTGCTCGGCGAAATCGCGGCCAAGTATTTACCTCAACCCGCAGGACAGGCCGAAGTGACGGAGTTCTGCCGGCGACTGCACCTCCGCGAACTCATGCTGGCACGGGCTTGCGCGGCCGGGAACGAGGACGCCTGGAACCAGTTCCTCGCCCGCTATCGCGAGAGCATCAATCGTTCCGCGGCTGCGATCACGGGCGCTGAGGATGCCGCGCATGACCTTGCCGACTCGATTTATGCGGAACTCTACGGCCTGGGTACCCGCGAGGGCCAGCGATCGTCGAAGCTCGCTTATTACGACGGCCGCGGATCGCTCGAAGGCTGGCTGCGCAGCGTTCTTGTCCACGAGCACCTGAATCGCTGGCGCAGCGGGCGCCGCCTGGTGAGTCTGGAGGAGCAAGTTGACGGCGGATCACAGTTCCCGGCGCCTGAGCGCGCTGCCGATTCGCTGCCCGATCCTCGGTTGGAATCGGCGACGGATGAGGCCTTGGCAGCGCTTTCGGCCGAAGATCGGTATCTGCTGGCGAGCTACTACCTGGACGGCCAGACGCTGGCCGGGATCGCCGGCCTCGCCGGAGTGTACGAGTCGACGATCAGCCGCAGACTCGACCGTCTGACGAGCGCAATAACGAAACAAATCGTCAAGGGACTCCGGCGGCGCGGCATGGGCCGTGACCAGGCACGAGAAGCGCTCGAGACTGACGTTCGGGATCTGGGCGTTGACGTCCGCCGTCATCTCAGCGGCGCAAGAAACCCAGCCGAGACCGTTCTGAGTACAGGGGGCAAGGAATCGTCGTGAAGCAATTGCCCAAAATCGCGCGTGAAAGGCTCGCTGCGCAGGAGCTGCGTGCGTCCAGCAGGGAATCCGCAACGGACGCTGCGCCGCATCTTGACGCCAATCTGGTCGCAGCTTTTATCGAGCAGGCTCTCGGGCCCGCCGAGCGAACGAGAATCCTCGATCACCTGACGAAATGCAGCGAATGCCGGGCCGAGGTCCGGCTGGTGCAGAGTATTGCGGCACCTGATTCTCGCGCGGCGCAAACCGCTCCAGCCGCGGGACACCTCGAACAGTCCTGGTGGCGATGGATGCTGCGCTGGGAGGCAGCGAGCGGCGGCGCGGCCGCAGCGCTTGCGATCGTTGCGTTTTGGGTCTCTGCACGCCCGGTACATACCCCCCGGCCGGGCGCCCAACCGATAATCGCTCGAAACGCAGGTGCATCGCCTGTTGCTCCAGCGATATCGAAGAGTGCGGGGGATGAACTTCGGAGTTCCTCAGGCGCTCGCTCCGCGCAATCTCTGATGCGACTTCAGGCCGCGAAGCCGACGCCGGAGAAGAAGGCTCTCTCGAATGGTGCCTTGAACGCGAGCTTGAACAATGACGTGGCGCGCGCGAACCAGATTCGAGCCGGGAGGGCCGTCATTGACACTACACGGCCCCCGGGAACGGCGGCCCCTGCGCCCGCGCCTCGAGGCTCGGCACTTTCCGCGTTTGTCGCGCCTCCGGCGCCGACGGCTTCGGCGGCTGCAATCTCCAGCAAAGTCGCTGCCGTCCCAGCGCCTCCCACCGGAACGGCGGTGGCAACAAAGGCATCGCAATCGCCTTACGAGCCGCCCACGATCTATCTCGAGGCGGGTACCGTCAATTCGACCCCGGCTAACGCTTCCCAAACAGTGCCTCTCAGGAGAATGACGGCCGTCCGCGCCGCTTCAGTACGCGCTCTGCAGCCTGATGGTCGTTGGGCGGCCTCGGATGAGGCAGGCCCGGGCATTGTCGAGAAGTCATTGGACGGAGGACGAACCTGGCAAATCGTGACGGTTGCGGCTGGCGTCCAACTCCGCGCTGTTTTCGCTTTGGGTCAGGACATTTGGGCCGGTGGTGCGGCCGGTTCTCTCTTTCATTCCGGCGACGGAGGCCAGCATTGGTCCGCGATCGGAGTGTCGAACGGAAGCACCACGCTTTCGAGCGACATCGTCGAGATCCAATTCGCCGATGCCGTGCATGGTTCGGTGAGGGCTTCAAACGGCGAGCGCTGGATCACCTCGGACGGAGGCCAGCATTGGCAGCAGGTAAAATGAAGTTATCAGTCTTCAGTATCAGAAATGTGCTCCAAGACTTGCTTTTGACGCCGCCGCGCTTGCCTATCACCTGAACCAGGTTCCCGAAGCAACCGACAGCTTTCGGCGAGCTTTCACAAACGCGGGCCGTGCGGGTAAGCCGAGAGCGCTGCTCTTTGCAAATGATTCAGAGGAATTGCGCATGAATCGAAAGGTTCGGTCGCAGTCTCAGAATTGGGGCAAGACGCTCGAAGTGCCTGAGACCATAAAATCGCAGGTTACCACTGTAACGGGGGTACTCGAAGGTTCTGGACGGCCTTCGCGGTAATCGAATCGAAGCCTCCCGATCCAGATGTTCGGGTTCATAGACCTTCTCGTCGATTTTCAGCGCCCGCTGGGTCTAAGTGAGGGCGCCGTCCAGATCCTCTCTTTCCTTGAGAATCAGGTCGATGTTGTTGACGTCTCGGGCCACATTAGGATGCTCGGGTCCATACGCCTTCCCGTCGATCTTCAGCGCCCGCTGTCAAGAGTATGACCCAGGATGCTGGCCAGAGGATCTTCGTGCTTTTCACCATTCTTGCCGCTAATAGCCGTCAAACCCTGCACAGTGTGACAATGCCGCACGGGAGAGGTAGTGAGGACAGCGGGAATGTTCGACTTGCAGGTACAGCACACGACACTCGAGGTTCAGCAAATGTTTGCCCAGGGCGGTTGACGAGGGCAAGACTTGGCTTTGGCTCATTTGGGCAGTCAAGCGCTCTGGCCCTTCAGGATTCCTAGTTGCCGAAGAAGCGTGCGCAGTTCCTCGCGGTCGGTCTGTGCGAGTGGGGCGAGGGGCGGGCGCGGCGGCCCTACGTCCAGTCCACACAGCGTGATCCCCTCTTTGATCACCACAGTTGTGTATCCCGGTCGCTTGCCGCGGAGATCGAAAACAGGCATCGCCTCGCGCTCCACAACTTCCGTTGCGGTCTTCAGTTGGCCCGTGCGCAGCAACTCCATGATTCGTAGTGGCGTGCGCGGCATGAAATTCACAATTCCGCTGGTAAACCCCTTCACCCCCAGAGCAAAATAACTTGGCGCAAGGATTTCGCCCACCCCGCACAGTAGTTCTAGGCGGTCGCGGGCGGCGCGCCACTGCTTGACGAACTGCTTCACGTCGCCGTGCTCATCTTTCATGCCTACGATGTTGGGAATCTCTCCAAGGCAGCGAAGCAGGCCCACACTGAAATTGAAAGCTGGCGTCTGAAAGAGCACGATGCCCAATTTCGTGTTCGCGGCGACCGTTCGGTAGTAGTCAACAAGCCCATCGTCGTTGGCAGATGTAGCCGAAGGCGGCAAAACCAAGATGCCGTCGGCGCCGTAAGCTTCTGCGGCTTTCACAAGCTCGAGCACTACCGGAAGCGCATAGCCGACGCCCACGATGACTGGCTTGCGGCCCCGCACTTCCTCAACGACGGTGCGGCCGACCAGCTTTTGCTCTTCCGGAGACAGCGAAAAGATCTCGCCGTTGTTGCCCAACGGGACGACCACGTCACAGAAATCCGCCAAGTGAGCGGAGTTCTGGCGCAACGCCTCCAGGTTGATGGTGAAGTCCTTATGAAACGGCGTCACGCCGAATCCCACCAGCCCGCGCAAAGCCGCTTTCAGCTCTTGGGGAGTCCGTGCCAATTCCAGTTCCTTCGCCACCCTGCGGTGCAGGAGAATACACATTATAGACCCATTGGGTCTAACCGCATCGGCTTCAAACCACCGGCGGTCGGGGATGGGATCAATGACCAGAACTCGCGAGGCATTTGACGGTAACCCTTCGGCGTCGTCAGCACTGGGTGAGGGAAGAGGCTGCCGTGAGGTCCTGAGCGTGGCGCTATGTGTGCCCGTCGCCGTTCAAGTGAAAGTGATACTGATCGTGCAACTCATTCCCGCAGCCACGGAGCCGCCGCAGCTGTTGGTTTGTGAAAAATCGCAGTTATTCGATCGGGAGATCGCGATACTGCTGAGGGTCAGAGTCGCGCTGCCCGTATTCGTCAAGGTAACGGGCTGAGAGACACTACTCGTCTTGCTCAACTGGCCGCTAAACCCTGGCAGCGCGCAGACGAGCCCTGCGGCGGGCGTCCGGCCTATCGGTGGCAGCCGGTCTCGAACAACCCGCCGCAGAATGGGATTCGCTCAGCACGATCACGTGATCGGCGACCGACGGTTCACCTCCGCGTCTGCCTGCCGCTGTTCCTCGCCTTCTGAGGTCTGCTGCGGTTCTTCGGCGGGTTTATCCTGTTCCACTCCTGGGGTGTCGCCCTCGCCAAAGAGGTGAGAATCGCGACAAAACGGACACGAAGCTGCCATTTCTGCGGTCATCGAGATCTTCAACTCGCACTGGAGAGCCAGCTCGTGGATGGAGGAGCAGTTCGCGAGACTTGCGAGGCCCGAGCACGACTGGCATCGGCGGGCTCAGAGCCCAGTAATGACCCCAACCGACAAGTACTCACGCGCCCAAGAATTGCTTGTAAGAGGCAGGTAGCGGAAGGATGCTGGACAGAAACTCTCCGATTTCACACGCCAGCCACCCGGGGGACTCGAACTCGCGGTATTCAGTCGGTAAGCGCATCCGTCGCAGCCTGCCATGTGTCTCCTTCGTGAGAAGGCCCGCCCTGTCCCGAACTTCGGGACCTCCAGTACACCATAGCCCTCCAATTAAAAGAATTCGGAACTTCTAAAATTGGTCCTGGCGACCCCAGCGTCGTGATTTCAGCCGATGCCTCTGGACGGCGGTGAAGGCGCGTCCGATTGGGCGCCTCAACGCGGCGACTCTGGAGGTATCAGCTCGGAGGGCGAGTTAGATCGTGTCGTCATCCCCTTCACCGTAGTTCTTGCGTCGATTGCCAAACTTCACCTCTCGCCATGAATCTTCACCAGCACCTCAAAAACTCAAACGTCTCGTGTGTCAAGAATGGCGAACAACCGGTGTTTGAGCAAGGCAGCAACCAGTTGCGCCCGGCAAATTTTCGGCATTCGGATTTTTCAGGAATTCCAGGAAATTTCTAACCAGCTGAGATACACGAGAAATCCGGTGATGGAGTTCGGCCTATGGAAATTGCTACGCGAAAGTGGGAAGAACTTGCGCGGTCGGCAGCGCGTCCATTTGTAAACTTGATGGAGGCTAGCACACTAGCCTAAAAAGCTCCGCATTTATCGTGGTTTTTCAGCCCTTAGGAAACGCGCCAAGGCATATGGTGGATGATGGATCGGCCCTGGCGCAACTCCTGCCACAAAACGCTTGCAGTAATCTGCCCGCGAAGCCGGCCAACTCGATGGCGTTTCTGGTTTCAAGCTCGTGGAAAGCGTTCAGCGGCGGCGCCGGCGGCGGTGCAGGCCAATGGTACGAAGCACAGTTGGTCTGTGATGAGCGCAAGATGAGCGTTGCTAGTCCCGTTTACTCATCGGAAGCAGAGGGCGATGATCTCATCGGCGAAGTGTCTTCCCCGGAAAAGCCCAGACCGAATCTGTCGTATCTTGCGATTCTACCGAAACGTTTCGTGCGTAGTTTGCAACACTCTTCTTTTGACGACATACGGGCCACACTTCGCTTCAGTATGGCATCGAGTTGGATTCGTACCGTGCCGAACAAGCCCGAGAGAGGGTGCCAAACCCGCTGCAGGGTAACGCGCTTGAGACTCACTATCCGGTTGAGAGCTGCTCGCTGCTTTATCTGAATCCGCCCTACGACCACGAGTTAGGGTCGGGGCAGAATCAGCGCATGGAGCAGGTCTTCCTGAGCCACACCTACCGCTGGCTCAAGCCGGGCGGCGTGCTGATACTGGTCATTCCGCGCGAGCGCATGGTTGAGTGCAGCGCGGTTCTCGCCACCGATTTGCGCGAGGCCCGTGTCTACGGGCTAACTCAACCACTTTGCGTGCACTACCACCAGATCGTGGTCATAGCGATCCGCCGTACACGGCGGGAACGCGAGCGACTGCAGGACGGCGATATCACGCGCACACGTCTTTGGTATAGCGGTCTTGCGACGGGGGACCGGCCGTTGCCGACATTGGAGTCCGAACGGGATGCGCTCTATCCCGTGCCCGAGAGCGGGCCAGTTGCACTGGCTTATCGAGGGTTGCCGCTCGATGAAATCGAGGACCTCTTGCCGCGGTGGCCGGCCTACCGTCAGGCGGGTCGGGTGCTGTTTGCGCTTGAGTCGAGCCCGGTCGGTCGGCCGCTGACGCCATTGCACGCTGGCCACACGTGTCGGATTAGGGGTCTTGCAGATTTGTGTTGCAAGCCGTTGATAAGGAGTGTGGTTTGTATGGGGCGATGTCACATAGTCAGACTGGCGTTTGCATCGGTGCTCGGGCGGGCTGGTTTCAACTGTTCAGCAGGAGAGCGCGGGTCAGCATCATTTCGTCTCCCCTTTTCGAAACTCACTTGTCGCCCCAGAATCGAATCGCCTCACGCGGGTGACGGAGAGGAGGCCGCTGGTGCTCAACTTGATTTCCACTCCGGAGCTGGCTCACCCATACCAGGTCGTGCGCGAAGACGGGCTGCCCGATGTCGTTCTGACCCTGTTCGCCGCGGACCTGCTGAAATCTCTGTCGCCGTCTTCCGTGCCCATCTACATGCGGGAGGTGGTTTCGGCCTTCAATTGGGCCCTCGATGACAAGGTGGTGGTGGAGAAGCGGTGGAGTTTGTTCGGCTCTCCGCTCGAAGTGCGCAACGCCGTCCGGCAGTATCTAACCGTGGGCGCCAAGTGCAAGATGAGGAAGAGACCGGACCGAGTCGGGGTGCAGGTCACCTACGTACACAGGAGCGACGACACGCGGATTAACGTGCGCATTTTTCTCGCCGCGTTGCGCCGTTTCTATGATTACCTCATCGCGGACCGGCGCTACCAGGATTCGAACCCGCTGGTGCATGAGGATGTGTCGCGGGTCACGTCCGAACTTCTGCAGAACTATCGACGCGCCGTCAAGGAGATGGAAGGCCGCGAGCCTATGCCGGCAGCGAGCGGCGTGGACCCGCCTTCGGGAATTCGCCTCTCCGCGAATTACTTTCGGTTTGTGGACGAAGAATGGTTACCGAAGACCATTGACGACCCTGACTTCCCCCACCTGGTGTACGACGCCGGAAAGCGGTGCGGATGAGGATTGCGGGAGCTGTGTGTGGTGCGGATTCTGTTCGAGTCCGGCGCCAGGATCAGCGAGGCGTGCGATCTTACCGCTAAGGACTGGGCGGTGAGCCAGTTTCTCAACGTGTTTGGGGCGCGCAATGAGGGCAGCTTTGGTATTCGGACGAAGCGCCTGGTGGTCTCTTCGGTGACCGCGAAGCTCTGCCGACGGTATTTCGATGATGCCCAAGAGGGCCGCCGAGCCCACGATCCGCGGCGGCTTACCGTCGCTGACCTTTCAAAGATGGATGGTCCGGCTTTGGAGCGCGTCAAGCTTTTCATCAGCGCACGCGGGGCGCGTGGCACGCCCCTGTCTTCCAGAGCCTTTCGCAGGTACTACTGGAACCCTGCCTTGCGGTTCGTTGGGATCCAGGCCAATCCGCACCTGGCGCGCCACTGGTTCGTGACCAATGCCTTGCGCACCATCGAGAAGACATCCAAGGACGCCAATGAGATCCTCCGGCGCAAGGCGGAACTCGTGCAGTACATGGCATGGCGCACGGCGGAGCGCACGCTCAAGGCCTACGAGCACGTCGTCCGCGACGATAATTTCATTGCCACAACCCTCGAGACGATTCACCGGGCCATGAAGCAGCGGGATCAAGCGCTTAAGAAAAATCCTGGCCTGCTCTCGGAGCGTTTGAAGATCGTGCCGATCACCTCCGCCGATCCGCACGATGAGGAATGGGCGATTCTCACGGGGGGCGAGCGATGACGTCTCAGGAAGCCGCCGAACATGTTCAAGCGGAGTTGGGGCCGCTGTGGCCGCGTGACCGGCCTGTCCCCAAAGAGTTGCTGGCTCCCCTGTGTGAGGCCCTGTGGCAAGAGGGGATCAACCCCAACCGGCGCATCGTCCAGCAGCGGCTTCCAGCTGTGAATGATCATGCCGTGGGGCCGGGCGTGGTCGCTTGGAGGAGGACGAAAGGGCTTCCCGAACAGGGGTTACGTTCGCCGCACCCCCTGCCTACCAACCTCGAGGAGCTGACGAAAATCGTCAGTTTGCCCATTGCGAAGGCGCCGTTCACGTGTTTCGATCCCTCGAATGACGGGCGCTGGCTGACTCCTCCGCTTAAAGTCCTTCGATATCTGGGGCGGATCGAGAATCGGTCGGTGCGCGATGCGATGGCGTTGATCGCCATCCTGAGGGCGGACCGGCTGCCGCGCTCCCTTTATTGCCTCATTTCGAACTTCACCTACATCCTGCGGCGGCTGATGAACGAGCAGAGAATCGAGGACGTCACCGCCATCAACCCCGACCATCTCCTCTTCCGAGTTTACGCGGGCGAAGCGGGCCAAGGGTTGACCGACGATCAGCGGCAGACTCTGATCAGCCAATGGAACGTCATTCGAAATGCCTTTGAAGAGTACGCGGAGATCCTTCACCAGCGGGACAAGACAGTGACACAGTACTATGCCCGGCCGACTGCCACCCAAGTCCTGAACGCCGCGGAGATGATGTTTGTCGATCGCATTGATGTCGGCGCCGAAGCCCTGCGCAGCCCGGAGGAGATCGGACGGATGCTGAAGGAAGCAGAGGAAAAGCTCGGCGCTCTTACTGAGGTATTCGGCGGCACTTGCGTCGTCGCCAACATGTGCCCTGCCAAATTCGCGTGCGTGGGGTGTGCGGGCAATGCGCCTGACCCCGGCAAGCGCTACCAGATCGAGCAGAAGAAGGCCTGGGCGGAACAGCAGCTCCGTTACGCGATTCGTGAGAAGCTTGCCGGCGAGGAAAGGACGTTGAAGCAACTGTTCGCGGACTGCAAACTGATGACGCAGGAGATGGACCTGATTGAAGCGGCGCGCGCGGATCAGGTGCAGCCGGTGAACGTCCGTCATGGTGCTACCAAGGGATAAAACGGCGAGGCCTTCCCCCGAGTGGCTGCGGTCACGATGGGAGCGGAAGAAATGGGAGTCGGCGGCGCGCGTCGCTGCGGCAGTGAAAGCGCTGCGCGGCGAAGGCCAAGCGGTAACTTACGCCAGCATCCGGGAAAGAGTCCACGCGCTTTCCGGCTTGTGGATCTCGGCCAACACCATCAAGCGGAATGAGCTTGCCTACCCCATCTATATGGAACATCGGCAAGCGGCAACGAGCAAGGGCGGACGCGAGCCCCTTCTCATGCGGCTCCTGGCCGCGGTGCCAGTAGGTCAGCGGAGGGTTGTCCAATCCAAGGTTGCACGACTCCGCCGGGAGCCCAAGGATGCCCTGATTGCCAAGCTCATCCTACTCGACGAGACCGTCGCGAAGCAGAAGCGGGCGGAAAATACACTGCGCGAAGAAATCATTCGTCTTCACCAGGCGAAAACGTGAAGCTCGTAAATGAGCGAACGGGTCTTGAGGCTGAAATGCCCTACCGGTTGGTTCGCGGCCGGGCGGGAAGTGTCGCGCGCGCTCCTGTTGCTCTCTGACGGAGCCTTCAAGCTTTACATTTACCTCTGCCTCACGGCGGAGCGTTCCACCGGCCAGGTGCAGGCGGACCACGCCGACTTGGCAAAGGCGTTGGGTAAGAGCCGACGATCCGTGGTGGCCTACCTGGAAGAACTGCGGCACGGGGGCGTCTGCAAAACACGGCCGGCCACGAATCAGCACGGCCAGGGTCAGATCGAGATCTGCGAGGCGTTCTGGCCTTACGAAAGGCCAGCCCCTCGGGAGAAGCCGCAGAGCTTGGCAGATTACACCGCCCAGATCCGCCGTCTGCTCGCGCACCGGGCGTGTGTGAAGGTCTCGTTTGGCCCGGCGGACGAGAAATTGGCGGCGGCGTTCTTCGAGCAACGATTACCGATTGAGATTGTTGAGCATGGAATCCTGATGGCCTGCACGCGGAAGTACATGACCTTGCTCACCACGCCGAGCAGTGGACTGATTGTGAGCCTCAGCTATTTCGGGACGCCGTCGAAGAGGCCGCTGTATCGAAGGTCAGCGATGACTACTGGCGGTACTGCACCATAGCCTCGACGGTCTTGAAAAGGAATGGCTTCAGAAGGCCGGCCTCCGCCGATGACGTACATCGGAAGAGTGCGTGCCGGGATTGAGGTCCTTCGCGCCAGGGAATTGACGGATGACGTGTGACATGTAATTATATGCTTAAAGCATGCTAGAGAACGGGGGCACTGTGATCGACCTTCGCGAAGTTCGTTCCGTCACCGAGTTCCAACGCAACCTCAAGGATTATGTGGGGCGGCTGAAAGAGAAGAGGACTCCTATGGTTTTGACGGTCAATGGCCGGGCTGAACTGATCGTCCAGGACGCAGACAGCTACCAGGCGTTGCTCGATCGATTGGAGCGTGCTGAGACCGTAGCCGCGATCCGTGAGGGAATGGAACAGTTCGAACGCGGCGAAGGAATCCCCCTCCAACAGGCGGAGCGACGGCTCCGGAAAAAGCATGGCTTTTCGCGTTGAGATTTCACCGCGAGCTTTCAATGACCTGGACGAAATCGCGGAGTACATCAAGCAGCGGAGTAGCTTCGAGCAGGCGGAAAAGTGGTTCAATGGCATAATTGCAGCAATTCGAACCCTGGAACACTCACCCCACCGCTGCCGCGTCGCGGAGGAATCCGAAGAGCTTGGAGAGGAAGTACGTGTCTTGCTGCATGGAAAGCGCAACCGTCGATACAAGGTTTACTATTCGGTCCAACAGACAGCGCTCACAGGTACCGTCCGGGTATTTCATGTCAGGCATTGGGCGCGGAGAAGCCTGAACCCCGATCAACTTCGTAAATTGATCGGCGACCGCCCCATATAACCGGACTTTCCAGTATGAACTCCGGTTCGGGTCGAGAACGTACACCTGACCGCCCAGGATGCAAGCGGCGGTTTGCACACCGGCGCAGGCCCGGAGAAGAAGGGCCTGCACCAAAACCGAAACCACGCTGCTTGCGTCTATAGCGTAAGAGCCGATGATGCGCCTCGTTTCAAAGCCGGGCTTGGCGGCGCTGGCGGTGGCGGCGCTCGAGGCGCCGCTCGCCTGTCACGCCCAACAGCCTCCGCCAGTGCGGTTCAGCATCCAGGTGGAACAGCCTGCCTATACGAAGCTGCCCGTCTGGCTGCACGCCGATCTCGAAGAACTGTATGCCGCGCATTATCCCTACACCGAGGACGCGCAGGATTTCGGCCCCAACGAAATCGAGCTGAAGCGCAACGGCAGCACGGTTCCGCCCCGGCCGGCGATGCACTGGAGTGCGCAGCCTTCGCGTTTTTCTTGGACGCGGTTGAGAGCGACCGTCCTTACAAGCACGAGCTGGTGGTCTGGCTCGAAGACCAGTACTCGAAAGACCTCGCCCGCGACTCGGACGACGACGCCGTGATGGCCTTCCTCAAGTCCCGCGTGAAACCCGCGCCCCCCGGCGACAAGTAGTTGACTCGTCGACTGCTCCCCGCCCGAGGTTCACGGGGTTAGCCGCGCCACCGCCAGCACTCCAGAGAAGTAGGCCCGCCGCTGAACAGAAAACTCCGCATACAGGGTTATTCCAACCGGCCCTACTCGGTGATTCTTGCCGAGCGCCGAAGCACGCCTGCCACGACGAGGACGACGACAACTCAATTGTTGATGCTCGAGGAAAAATGCGCTTGCGGGAAAGCTCAAACTGGGATTCTACCCTCTGCCAGTCGCCGAGGCAGGCCGGATTCGCCGATTCCTTCGCTATCCGGAAACATCGTGCGCTGCGCTCGATCCGTGCGTCGGCGACGGTGTCGCCTTTGCGGCGATGACGAGCGGCGCCCCGGTGCTTCGGTACGGCATCGAGTTGGATTCGTACCGCGCCGAACAGGCCCGCGAGAAGGGACCAAGCACGCTGCAGGGCAACGCGCTTGAGACCCACTGTCCGGTTGAGAGTTGCTCGCTGCTTTATCTCAATCCGCCGTACGACCGTGAGTTAGGGTCGGGGCAGAATCAACGCATGGAGCAGGTCTTCCTCAGCCACACGTATCGCTGGCTCAAGCCGGGCGGCGTCCTGATACTGGTCATTCCGCGCGAGCGCTTGGTTGAGTGCAGCGCGGTTCTCGCCACTCATTTCCGCGAGGCCCGTGTCTACGAGCTAACGGAACCGCTGTGTGTGCGCTACAAGCAGGTCGCGGTCATGGCCATCCGCAGTGCCCGGCGGGAACGCGAGCGACTGCAGGACAGCGATATCACGCGGGCACGCCTTTGGTATAGCGGCCTTGCGAGGGGCGACCGCCCGTTGCCGACACTGGAATCCGAACGGGATGTGGTCTATGCCGTGCCCGGCCGGTAGCACTGGCTTATCGAGGGTTGCCGCTCGACGAAATCGAAGACCTTTTGGCGCGGTCACCGGCCTACCGTCAAGCGGGTCGGGTGCTGTTTGCGCTTGAGCCGAGCCCGGTCGGACGGCCGCTGACCCCATTGCACGCCGGGCACACGGCTCTCCTGGCTGTGAGCGGGCTCTTGAACGGAATTTTCGGCTCCGATGAGAACCGGCACATCGCAACCTGGTGTTCGGTCAAGGTCATCGACAAGACAACAGAAGAAGACGAGCAAGGGGTCATCACGATACGAGAGAAAGAGCGGTTCTCGAACGAGCTGACACTCGTCTACGCCACTGGCCGCGTTGCGACGCTCAAGTGATGGATCTGAAGGAGTGTCCGGCGTTGGCGGAGAAGTGGTCGCACGGGAACCGCACACGCTGTTCAGGCCGCCCTGCATGACTGGCCTCGCATCCGGTTGCCCCAAAGGCTCCGTCGGACTCACTCGTACCTGAGCGCCACCATGGGATCGACCTCGGTCGCACGGCGGGCGGGAATGTAACTGGCCAAGAGAGCCACAGCAGTTAGCACCAGCGAAACCAGGACAAACGTCAACGGATCGCCGGGCCTGACTCCGTACAGCAGCCCTGAGAAGCTCGAGAGCGTTCGCGCCAGGAGCAATGCCGCCGCCACGCCGAGTGCGAGGCCAGCCACTGCCAGCCGGAGGCCCTGTCCGATCGTCATGCGCAAGACGTGCCGCCGCTCCGCCCCGAGCGCCATCCGAATACCGATCTCGTGCGCGCGTTGGGTGACGGAATAGGAAATCACTCCGTAAATTCCGATTGACGCCAGCAACAGCGCCAGGCCCGCAAAGGCCCCGAGCAGGATCATCGGGAAGCGCTGCGATGCCATCGAGTCCGAGGCAATTTCCTGCATGGTTTTGACGTTGTAAACCGGCTGTTCCCTGCCTGTTCCATAGACCGCCTTCTTGATCGCAGGCATCACCGCGGCCACCGCCAGGGGCGTTCGAACGATGATTGTCGTGGATCGATACCCTTCCGACGCGGTCACCCATTGATCCGGCAATTGGTAAAGCGGATAGTAACTCTCGGCGCGGACGTACCCGCTTTCGTCACCTAAGCCCGAGTGTTTCACGTGACCCACCACCCCGATAATCCGGCAGGGACCCAATGGGGGTGTCCATCCAAAAGTCAGCATCTGGCCCAGGGGGTTCTGGTCAGGAAAATACGTGTGCGCCATAACACTATCAATGACGGCGACACACGGCGCCGAATTGTTGTCTTCCGGGGTGAAGAAGCGGCCCCGAAGCAACGGTATTCGCATGGTGCGGAGATAATCCGGGCCGGTGTTATACTCCTGCATCTGCGGCGCCGACTGAATAACCGCGGGCTTTTCCGAGCCGATCCAGAAGTAGGCGTTATTCTCCCATCCGTTCAAAGGAAGGTTGTAAGTAAAATCCGCCGATTCCACGCCGGGAATATTTCGGATCCGATCCAGCATCTCCTCGTATGCCGTTCGCATGATAAAAGGTGTTTTGGTCAGGTAAGGCAGAAATTCTACTTGGAAAGTAATGAGGTGCTGCGCTTCAAAGCCAGGATTGCTCTCCCAGAGGTTGCGGATGGTGCGGAATAACAGGCCCGCACTCGCCAATAACACCAGCGTGAGCGCCATCTGGAAAATCACCAGGCTGTTTTGCAGGTGGTGATGGCCGATTGTCGATGTTCGACCGCCCTCCTTTAGCACATCCTGCAGGCTGGATTTCGAGCTCTTCAAAGCCGGGGCTAATCCGAAAAGAACGCCCACAGCGATGGCGACTCCGAGGGCAAAAAGCAGGACCGGAACATTCAAACCAATCTCGCCGCTTCGGGGCAGGCTTCCGGGCATCGCTGCCAGCACCGGCTTGACTGCCCATACGGCCACCAACAGCCCCAAACCGCCGCCGGCAAGTGAGAGGAGGATGCTTTCGGTAAGCAACTGCCGCACCACCCGCGCGCGTTTGGCCCCCAGCGCCGAACGAATGGCGAACTCCCGCGCGCGGGCTGCGGAACGAGCCAACAGGAGATTGGCAACGTTCCCGCACGCGATCAACAAGACCAGCCCCACTGCGCCCAGCAGAAGAAGAAGCGTTCCCCCCACATCCCCAACGAACTGCTTTTTAAGGGACACCACTTCCGTCCCCATGCCCTTATTCGCTTCGGGATAAAGCTGATCCAGACCATTCTGGATCGTGCTCATGTCCGCCTGGGCCTCAGCGATGCTCACTCCCGGTTTCAGTCTTGCGAGGGCGAGGCATCCATAGCCCCCGCGAGGGCTGAGGATCAGCGGGTCCCCCTGTCCCAAAGGTGTATAAACCTTGGCCGCATTGGTGTCGCCATAAAAATTAAACCCCGGCGGCAGCACTCCGACGATCGTGTACTCAACTTTGTTCAGGGTCACCGACTCCCCGAGCGCTTTCGGATTGCTGGCGAATCGATCTTTCCAAAGGCGATCATTGATGATCGCCACGGGCGCGCCGCCGCGCCTATCTTCTTCCGGCGAGAACTCCCGCCCGAGGGCCAGCTTCGCACCGAGCATCCTAAAGAAGCCCGAGGAAACTTCCATGCTGGCAACGTGCTCAGGCGTGCCGGGACTGGTCAGATCATAGAAGTGCCATTTCCACCCCGCCATCTCCTGGAATGAGCGCGCATCGCGCTGCCAATCAAGAAAATTAGGATATGAAGGCTCCTTCACCTGTTTAAGGTGCAGATTCCATTCCCAAACCATCACCAGCCGCTCCGGCTGGCTGTAAGGCAGCGGGGCCAACAACACGCCATCCACCACGCTGAAAATCGCGGTGTTGGCCCCGATTCCAAGCGCGAGCGTCAGCACCGCCACGGCCGTGAATCCCGGATTGCGGCGGAGCTGTCGTAGAGCGTAGCGGATGTCGTGGATCAATGTTTCTACAACGTGTGCAGCGCCAACGTCGCGGCATTCTTCCTTCATTTGATCCAAGCTACCAAATTCGAGTCGTGCCCGACGTCGAGCTTCTTCGGGCTTCATCCCGGCCGCGACATAATCGGCAATCTGCTGTTCCAGGTGGAATCGCAGCTCGGCGTCGAGATGCTTCTCGGTAAGTCCTCTGCGGAAGAAGCGCTGGTACCAGCGCATAAACCCTCCAGCTCGGCCCTGTCAGCCCTACGTCTTCGCGTTTGTCGCGTGCCACTTCTCATTTGTGATTGGTCTCTTCACTCCGCCGTTCGAAGAATCAGAGCGACGGCATCGGTCAGCTTTCCCCAATCTTCGACCTCGGCCTCCAACTGCTTCCGGCCTTTTGGGGTGAGCCCATAAAACTTTGCGTCTCGGCCGGTCTCAGTCGTCTTCCACTCCGCTTTGAGCCAGCGTCGATCCTCTAGGCGATGCAAAGCCGGGTAGAGCGAGCCTTGCTGGAGTTGAAAGAAATCGCGGGGAATCTGCTGAATCCTTTGCGCAATGGCGTAGCCGTGAATCGGCCCCAGCGCCACGACCTTCAGGATCAACATGTCGAGCGTTCCCTTGAGGAACTCCGATTTCTCTTCGCCCATATAATACCTAGAAGCCCTACCTATATTCCACAGCCGCCAGAAAGTCAAGGGCGGCACAACTCTGTCCGTGTCGTCTCGTGCAGAGCGGAAGGCATCATGAAAAACGCGCACCAGCGCTTCGGAGTCTTGGAGTACACCAAGAGGACGAAAGATACCACGACGCGAGTAAGGCTTCGGATGGATCATTTCGTCGGTGAGATTGAGAGACAGGGAAATGGAAAAGCCCACCTCCTGTCGGCCCTGGGCAGCGACTCTGACGTAGGGGCTGTCTGGGCGGGCGTCAATGAACACAGCGCCTTCACCGTGGAGGCTACGGGGAGTGACCCGATTACGGTGGCCCTCGGAGAGGACGCGCAGTGCTTTCGCGGGACCATCTCCATTGCCGGGCGTAAGCCAATCCGCCACCTCATCGCCGTGTCGGCCGACGTGGCCAAAAACGAGTGCGGGGGCCGACCCGGAAGGCAAGCGAACCGTGCTGTGCGATGATGACCCGACGTTCATCTTCTACCGCATTGCGCAACACTTCGGTCTGCCCTTGGTGCCGGACTGGGCCGGTTGGTTCAAAGAGGAGTTGCGACGCCACGACGCGCTGCACGCACTGGTCGGGCTGGGGTGCTCGCCGGTGCTGGTGACCGGCACCAAGAAGCTGTTCCTCAAATGGATCGGGCGGGCGCTGAGGCAGAAACGCATCCGGTTTCCGGAGTCGAACGGGCCGGTTCGCTGGAGCGTGGCGCACGAATTTTTCAGCTCCGGTCCAACGGCGACCGAGCAGCCAAGCTCGGCAGACGGGCTGACCACTGTCCCCCTGACGCGTGGGGAGGAAGAGTCATGAGAGTTGCATTAAGGGTTTCCAGCAGCTACGAACATTGGGACGGCGGTTGCGAGTTCGCTCTCGTAGAAGTCACACCCGAATTGGCCGCACTGGCGCTGCGAAGGATTGCCGCTCTCGGCGCACAGAAATCCGTCGATCCGGACAGCTTCCAGGTGCTCTACTACCAGATCGCCGCCGTGGAGTGCCAACAAATGGTCGTGCGGCTGGACTCCATTGCGCTTTCAGCAATCCCTAAACATGCCAGCTTCTATGTTCAGACCGCAGAGATCCCGCTCGCCATGCTCGAAGCCGCTATTGTCCAACCGGCGCGCGGATGATCTCAGCGGTGAAGGATTTTCAGGCGCGTCGTGTCCCGCGCGAGAAGCTCTTGTCCTTCTGCGACGAGGCGCTGCCAGATACAATTCGGCTCTTCGAAGCCAGCGGCTCGCCGTCATCACCGACAAAACCCGTAGGAGGCGAGCTGCGGAGTCAAAAGGCCCCGACGCTCGCGCCGATATGCAGGCCGCCTCAAGCCAAATCCCTTGGAACCCGTGTTTGTCTCTTAACGTATTGAGCGTCAGGGCGGCTAATTGCTACGCACGCCCATGAAGGCTGTTTCACCCGGAAGTACGTTCATCACGTTCGGGAGGCAAGTTTATGGGATTGTTGGCGACTCAACTCAGGCAGGTTCTGCGGAGGCTCGGTCGTGCGCCCATGTTCACGGCAGTCACGGTGCTGACGCTTGGCATCGGCATCGGTGCGAACACTGCCATCTTTAGCGTGGTCGAGGGCGTTCTGCTGAAGCCTCTGCCCTATCCCCATCCGGAGGAGCTGGTCGCCGTCTGGCTCACGGCTCCCGGGCTCAACATAAAGGATCTGAATCCATCGCCGGCGGACTACTTCATCTATCGCGACCAGAGCCACACGTTCCAAGACATTGGCCTCTCTACAGGCGAATCGGTGAACGTCACGGGCCTCGCGGAGCCGGAGCACGTGGGCGGCCTCGACGTGACCGATCGCGTACTTCCAATTCTGGGTGTCACGCCCCTTCTTGGACGCTCCTTCACACGGGCGGATGATTCCCCAGGCAGCGCGGAAACCGTGATGCTGACCTACGGCTATTGGCTCCGCAAGTTCGGCGGCGACCGATCCGTAATCGGGAGAGTGATCACGGTGGATGGAACATTGCGGCAAATCATCGGAGTGCTGCCACAGGATTTCGGTTTCGGCGGGCCCGACCTTGCGGTGATGCTTCCCCTGCAGCTCGACCGCGCCAAGACCTTTCTCGGGCGATATAGCTTTGACTCCGTCGCCAGGCTCAAGCCAGGCATCACTCTGGCCGAGGCCAGCGCGGACGTGGCGCGGATGATTCCCATCGTCGAAAGGAGTTTTCCGCCGCCGCCGGGCTACAGCGTCAAGATGTTCGACGACGCGCGCGTTGGCCCGAGCCTCAGGACCATGAAGCAAGACGTGGTGGGCGACGTAGGTAAAGTGTTATGGGTTCTGATGGGTGGCATTGGCCTGGTGCTGCTGATCGCTTGCGCCAACGTGGCCAACTTGCTTGTGCTCCGGGCGGAAGGACGCCAGCAGGAGCTCGCCATCCGCTCCGCGTTGGGCGCAAGTCGAGGCCGCGTCGCTGCGGAAATGCTGTTTGAGGGTCTCATTCTGGCGCTGGTAGGCGGCATTGCTGGCCTGGGACTGGCGTATGCTGGCTTGCGCCTCCTCGTCGCCATGGCGCCCACGGGTCTGCCCCGCCTCGATGAAATCGGCGTCGATGGGACCGTGGTGCTTTTCGCCCTGGCCGCATCACTGGTCGCGAGCCTGCTGTTCAGTTTGATTCCGGCCTTGAAGTATGCGAGCAGGCGCCTCGGAACCGGCCTGCGCGAGGGCGGACGCTCCGTGAGCGAAAGCCGCGAGCGGCATCGATCGCGCAGCGTGCTGGTGATCGTCCAGGTGGCGCTGGCGCTCATCCTGCTGATCAGTTCAGGACTCATGATTCGCACTTTCCGCACCCTGACCCAAGTCGATCCCGGTTTCGTTGCGCCTGCGGAAATCCAGACATTCCGTGTCGATATTCCCGAAACACAGGTGAAAGACGCCGAACGCGTGATCCGCATCCAAGAGCAGATTTCGCATAAGACCGAGGCCATTCCGGGCGTCTCCTCCGTCGGCATCTCCATGAGTGTTCCTATGGATGGTAACGAATGGGGCGATCCAGTCCTGGCGAAGGACCGTGCCGATACTCCAAGTGAAGTGCCGCTAGCCCGCTATCGGTTCGTCGCACCCGGCTATTTCAAAACCCTGGGCACGCCGCTGGTCGCAGGCCGCGACCTCACCTGGAGCGATATTTACAATAAGATTCCGGTGGTGATCGTGTCTGAAAAGCTGGCGCGCGAATACTGGCACGAGCCTTCGAGCGCTCTCGGCAAACAAATCCGCTCAACCACCAAGGACGACTGGCGAGAGGTGGTCGGCGTTGTCGGGGACGTTCACGACGATGGCGTAGATAAGGAAGCTCCCAGTTCGGTGTATTGGCCCATCTTGGCAGCGCGTTTCGAAAGCAACGATATTGATGTGCGGCGCTACGTGACCTTCTCTATTCGCAGCCCGCGCGCCGGCTCCGAAAGTTTGATGAACGAGGTCCGGCGGGCCGTATGGTCGGTGGATCCCAATCTTCCGCTGGCGGATGCCCACACGCTGGACTATTACTACACGAAGTCAATGGCGCGCACTTCGTTCACTCTCGTGATGCTGGCTGTCGCCGGGGGAATGGCGCTGCTGCTTGGTATCGTTGGCCTGTACGGCGTTATCGCCTACTCGGTGTCACAGCGCCGGCGAGAGATCGGCATTCGCATGGCGCTGGGCGCGCGCCACCAGGAGCTTGTAGCGATGTTCGTCCGCCATGCTCTGGGGCTGGCCGGCGTGGGAATTGCCTGCGGGCTGGCCGCCGCGCCGGCACTGACCCGCCTGATGTCGTCCCTGCTATTCGGGGTCAAGTCTGTCGATCCGCCAACTTACGCTGCGGTGGCGCTCGGGCTCATCACGACGGCAGCGCTCGCCAGCTACCTCCCCGCTCGCCGCGCGGCGGGTGTGAACCCCGTGGAGTCGCTGCGAGCGGAGTAATTGGCCGGTAGTGCCAGGGTTCTACCTTGGCGGCACTGTGCAGCCCTCACGCGATTCGGGACCTGGACGTTCGCCCGGAAGTGGCAACGGGTCAAGGGCGCCGGTGCGCCTTAGGACAATCGCCCTCATCCCGGGTTCGTCTTGGGGAAAAGCAGGAGGGCGCTTTGCATCATGTGTGAGGCACGCGGCCAACGCCTCGGCAGCGTATTGATCTTCAGGTTAGGCGTCGCGCGGCGAGCGAACGCCCAGACCTTCGAGCGGCAACCCGTGCCGTAGTGGGTCTGCTGAGGCTGCGGCAGAATCGGGCTATGCTCCGCGCCCGCCTGCACGGCCACAAGCGAAAATGAGATCGCGCAAACCGCCGAAGTGATAGGACGCATCATTAAGGATTTCATAAGCAGTGACAGCGTTAGCGAAACGGCGGAATTTTCAACCCACGTCTTTCCCGTTAGGCCTTAATGAAGATCTTCCGCCTGTGCATCCAAAACAGGATCAACCACTCAACAACCAGCACCGCGAGCTCTTGAAAGAGCTGTCCGGAGCGAGGCAGCAAGCCGGCGATGCCCTTCGTGAAGGTCCCCACCATCGAACCGAGATGGACAAGGCTTGTGAGCATATAGATGAAAATGGCATTTGCGCCAATGACCGCAAGCGGGAAGCTCCAGGACCGATAACCTCGCACGTCCACAACCCAGTAGAAGAGCAAAAACATCAGGCAAGCCCATCCGGCCGAGAGGAGGCCGTAGGAAGTGGTCCACATCTTCATGACCACGGGCACAAACAGGCTCAGAGCGTAGCCCGCGGCGAGGCACAAAAGTCCTGCACCTCCGATCATCATGGCCTTTTTCGGCTTCGGGCGCCCGCTCCTGAGCAAGTCGCCGATCAGTAGGCCGAGAATGGTGGTTGAAATGGTGGAGATCGTACTCAACACAGTGCCCCAACCCTCGGGCGCATAGGGCCAGATGTCCCAATGCTTCTGCCCTAGCAGGGCGATATCGACCGAGTGGACGAGGTTGTGATTCAATTCGTAGGTGCCCGGCGGGATACCAGGGGCAGGGACAAAGGTAAGCAGAAGGGCGTAGCCGGCCAAAATCAGTATGCCCACCGTGGCCTGGAATTTCCACGGCTTCCGCACCATCAGAAAGGCCACGAAATATGCAATGGCAATCGGTTGCAGAGCGCTGCTGAGCTCGACGAGGTATGGCGAGCCCAGTGAGACGGATTCCCGAAGCGAGCCAAGCAAAAAAAGAACCACTGTGCGCCTCAACGCATGAACCAGTTGCCGACGATAACTTTGAGTCAAGGAGCGCTTCGCGAAGGACAGTGGAATTGAGACTCCCACCATCAACATGAAGCTCGGCCAGATGCAATCATAAAATCTGAGCCCCTGCCAGGGAGTGTGATTCAGCTCGTGGACAATGGCGTCGATGAGACGATTGTGGCCCAGGGCCTGCAGTCCGGCCATGAGCCCTTCTCCGCCGATAATCCAAAACATGATGAAGCCGCGGAAAGCGTCGAGCGAGGCGAGCCGCTCGGGCACGGGGACGGCAGGAGATACCTCCCCGGTCACTGGCTTGGTGGCCGGAGCCGCTGCCCTTTCCACAACGGGAATCGAAAGTTCATTCGCCATGAACGTCCAGCCTCAAATCAAGTCCGCCCAGGATATTTGAGAACCCCAATACTCACGGTCTTGAACCCAATCTCAGGATCTGGCAACCTTTGCCTGAGCGGATGTTAATTCCCAATGCTGCCTCCGCCCTCATCTGGCTGCTGTCAATTCCCACCCGTGGGTCGGCAGTCCTGCGGGGAGATCAATGGTCGCCGCTGTGCCACGAAGGAAGTCAGACGCTTTGATCCTGCTGGGCGGCTGGCGGTCCACCGACAGACTGAGATCCTGAAGAGTTTTGAGCTTCTCGCGAAAGGGATCCGAAAGCCACAACTTCCAGGAAGACGAATGTCTTTCGAAGTAGGCGCAGTAATGCGGATCAAAGTCGAAAGTGAACTGCCAGCTATCAGTAGCTAATGACGTGATTTGCGCATGGAGAATCCCAATATATTTGTTCACGCTCAGAGTCTGGTAACTCGCGGGCAAGGCCGTTAAGAGGCGTTCCACGAAATCTGGCTGCAGAGCGATGTCCCGGTCATGGAACAGCAGCATCGCCGGACCATCGGGATGGGCGAGCCATCGTTCCGGATGCAACTCCGATAGCCGGTCGTAGCTGGTGGTGCCAACTTGTGGGGCAATGCCGATCATATCCAGCGCAAGATCCCTATCCAGGTAAAAGTAAGAATCCGGCTCGGGGTGGAAAAGTCCGAATCCTGCTTGGGCTGCCAGCCGTCCCGTGTTGTTGAACTGGGACTTTGACCACCCGCTGCCGCCCGGCCGGTCGGCCGGGTTCAGAGGCATCAGAATTGAGTCGTACTTGTCGTACCTTTTCAGCATCGCCGGATGAACCTCTGTGTCGTGGTGGCCCGTGAAGCCGATGAAGCGGCATTTGCCGGCTTTCTTGGCTGCTTCAAAAGCTTCAATGGCTCCGCCGGTCGCGAAGATCTGCTGCACCTCGTCCATCGTAGAGACCTGGTGAATCTGCGAGAGGTCTACATAGTCAGTATTCAAGGCCCGCAGGGATTTCTCGAGGTCTGCCTCCGCACCTTGGCGCGAACGCTGAGGAGATTTCGTTGTAAGAAAGATGTGTTTTCGGAAGGGCGCCAAAACCTCGCCGAAGACTTGTTCCGATTTCCCCTCCCAGTAAATCCGGGCGGTGTCGAAGTAATTGACCCCAAGCTCGTAAGCGCGAATCGTGACGGCCTTGGCCTCTTCGTAACCGCACAAGGAAAATCGGCCTCCAGCCTGGCCGGCGATCGTCAATCGCTCGCCAGTCTTGCCGAAGACCCGCTTGGGGATATCGCCCCGTTCCAACGAGCTTTGCTGCCCGCCGCTCCGCATAGATCGAGAGTCCAGCCGCAGCGGATGCTACAAAGAAACTCCTGCGCCGCATAAAGGCTCTCCTCTTTTGGGGTTTGCGCCTCAAAGTCGCCTGATTTCAGAATTCCGCCAACTCGCTTTGATTCGTTTACCTCTGGGCAAGATCATAACCCCACACAGCATTTCCGTCCACAACCGGTCAGATAGCCAAATCGGCATGTCGTGGTCTCCAGCCTTCCTCAACAAGTTGGGCGCGATCAGCGCGATCTGCATAAAATGCCAAGCCACCCGGAACCCATGGTGAATGGACACTCGACGGCATTATGCTTCAAGGTGAGCTTTTCTTCCATCTCCAATCTAAGTCTGCAGTCTCTAGAAGCCGACGACCTTAGACACTACTCCCTGGGTGCGGCGCGACATACAGAGAACGCTTCAGTACCAGATTCTGGCTTGCAAAGATTGAGTTTTTGGAGCCTACGGGAGACAGATTCGTGCAAATCGATGATTTGGAGGGTAAATCGGATTGACGTCTCTGCAGGACAAGCTCGATTCGCTCATTGGGACTTCTCGAAAAGCCTGAAGGCCATCACGTCCGAGCCGGCGGCAATCGCCACGTACTGCTTACCGTTGAAGGAGTATGTCATCGGAGACGCCGAAATCGGCTGGCCGGAATTAAAGTGCCAGACCACCTTGCCGGTACGGGCATTGAACGCCATAAAGCTGCCTTCCGTACTGCCGGCGAACAGCAGTCCTCCGGCGGTCGCCAGCACTCCGGCGCCATAATCGTGCGAGCCGATCACCTTGTATTCCCAAACCAGTTTGCCGGTGGTCAGTTCCAGGGCGCGAATGTAGACCTGCAACGGCTCGTCGGGAATGTCCACTGCACCGGTGCCATTGAAAGGAAAGCCCCCGGGCTTGAAGTTCTGCGAAGCCTTGATTTGCGTCTGGCAACCTTCGATGGCTTCCAGATAGAAATAGCCCGTGTCCGGATCGTACGCAGGCGACATCCAGTTAGTGGCACCAGTGCACGAGGGGCAAACTCTTGTGCCCTGGACTGAAGGTGCAATGCCCGGCACCCGAATCGGGCGTCCCTCCGCGGTCAAACCGGTGGCCCAGTTTAAGCTGCGAACAAAAGGACTTCCGTGCAGAAACTTGCCGTTGGTCCGGTCGAGCACGTAGTAGAAGCCGTTGCGGTCGGCCTGCACCAGCAGCTTGCGCATCTCGCCGTCAAAAATGTGGTCGACGAGGACGGGAATCTCAACTGCGTCCCAGTCCGCCGTGTCGTGCGGAGTGAACTGGAAAAACCACTTCAGCTTGCCCGTGTCGGCGTCAAGGGCCACCATGCACTCGGTGTAGAGGTTGTCGCCTTGGCGCACGTCGCCATTAAAATCAGGCGCTGGATTGCCGACTCCCCAGTAAATCAGGTTCAGTTCCGGATCGTAGCTACCGGTCAGCCACGTGTCGCCGCCGCCGGTTTTCCAGGAATCGCCGGCCCAGGAGTTGTGTCCCGGCTCTCCCGGGCCCGGGACTACGTTCCAGTGCCACAACTCCTTACCCGTCGCCGCATCAAAGGCCTTCAACATGCCAACCATGCCGAAGTCGCCGGGTGCCACGCCGGTCACGATCCTGCCGTTCAGGGCAAGCGGCGCGGCGGGCGCGTTGTAGCCGTCCTTCGCTTCGGCGATTTTCGATCGCCAGAGAAAGCTGCCGGTTCTGGCGTCGAGCGCTACTAGATAGGCGTCTTGCGTGGTGAAGTAGACCCGATTCTGGTACACGGCGGCACCGCGGTTCGGCCAGCTCGGCTTGCCGAACGGATAGCGGTAAGTCCAGATCAAGCGGCCCGATTGTCCGTCTACCGCATACACTACTCCGACGGCCTGGGTGAAGTACATCACCCCCTCTACCACGATGGGCACGCTCTCGAGTCTTTCTTCCTTGGTCACGTGGAAAATCCAGGCGGGCACGAGTGACTGCACGTTGGTGGTGTTAATCTGCTTCAGGTGGCTATAGCGCTGCGAGCCATACGAACCGGAATAGCACAGCCAGTTGTTGGCGTCGGCAGCCTTCAGGTCCTGGAAAGTCACCTGGCGCTCCTCGGCGAAAAGTGTTCCAGCGCAAAGGAAGAGGCAGGCCAGTTTCATCATTGCGCATCCTCTTTGTTTTGCTCCGCCCGGGCACGCTCGAGGCGGCTGAGGAAGGCGAGCAGGTCCTGGAACTCGGTGGGTGAAAGAGTCTTGTCGTAGCGGGCAGGCATCAGCGATAAATCTTTGTAGTGGATTTCACGCAGCTCGTCGCGGCTGAAAAGCTGAAGTTGCTGGTTGTTGTCAAGGAATTGGGCCGAGAAATTATCCTCGTTTTTAATGATGCCGGAGAAGTGGCGGCCGGTGCTGGTGACTACATCGGCCGGCTGGTAGCCCGTTGGAATTGTCAGCTTGGGTCGCGTCAGTGCCAGTCGAAGCTGCTGCAACGTGCGCTCGGCGGCAATGTTGGAAAGATCCGGTCCCAGAATTCCGCCCCGTCCGTTGACCATATGGCAGGAGCCGCAACGTCCCTGGTTCCGGAAGATCTGTTCGCCGTGGGCAACATCGCCGGGAACGAAAGCGTCCGAGGCCGTGGCCCGCAGGCTGCGAATATAGGCGACAATCTTCCAGATGTCGTTCGGCGGCAGGCCCGACGGCGGCATTCCCGTGCCGGTAATTCCGTCTTTAACGGTGGCGAAGATTTCCGCGTCGGTGTCGCGAACATAATCCCGCTCACCCGCCAGCGCGGGACCTCGTTCGCCTGCCGCTCCGTTGACGCCGTGGCACCCGGTGCAGGAGAGGTTGTAGAGTTCCGTCCCCTGGGAGATAACTTTCTTGCCGGATCCCAGCGGATTCGTCTTCTGGTCGGAATCCGACGAATCCTGGCAAATCGCCAGTGCCGAAATGGCCAGCAGACACGCGAGTACCCATTTCACGCACCCGCCATGGCGCAGAAACACCCCGAATTTCGCCCCGCGTTTGCTCATAGAAAATCGTACGGACTTGATCTATCAGAAGATCTGTCGTGTGGCTTGTCTCTCTGATACCTTGCCATGCATGCCCAGGATGTCCTGTTTCGTACTTACCGAGATCGAAAATTGGGTAAGAATATATTTGGCTAATCCATGCGACAGAGCTAAAGTGAAAGAGCGTGACAGGCGCGTTTAAGCGTGCTTTTTGGCTCGCTTGTTTTTTCGCACCCGCTTGAGTCTGGCTTCTTCTTTCAAAAGCTGCTCTTT